>NZ_JAJIRR010000020.1:0-72005 GCF_025717595.1 Kinneretia sp. DJ1R-11 | reverse complement strand
CCCCGGTTCGAAAGAATCGGGGGCGTTTTGCTTTACGGGTTTGACAGGTCCGCCATTGCAATCTGGTTTCTTCGCCCGCGGAGGGCAAGATTCCGTTGATTGGAATTCATAGGTGCCACTGCACTTGCACTGATCTGGCTAGATGCTTCCTATGCTGGCCCCCATTCTTTCGATTCGGCGGCGCAGAAAGTCTTCGGCCAAGCCTGGTTCGGGTTGGAGTCGTTGGCCAATGTAGAGCTCCTGGCGGCGCTCGCTGATTTGGCTTTGCAATCGCTGGATCATCACACTGAAGGGGTCCAATCCAATAGTTTCAGCTCGGCGGATAGCTTGCCAGAGTTGGTGCATGGGGTGGGCTTGCAGCGCAATCAAGTGAGCTTGGACGACGCGCAGGCGGCCTTGTACAGAGCTTTCGCAGCGCGACAACCAGTTTCGAAGCGCGTCGGCATTTCCACCAGTGACCTTGACCGGATCCTCGCCATTGGCCAACAGGAGCGCCTCCAGTTGACCGCGCCGTTCTGCCGCATAGGCTTCATTGACCAGCATCATGGCTTGTTCTCGCCGCTGCCGTTCGTGTTCATTGCTGGCGAAATCCGGGTGAAGGCGCATCGCAGCGCGGCGATACAGGGTCTTTAAGCTCGGGGGCGGCAGGTCGATGCATCCATTGGTCGGTTCCGCTGGTAGCGGCGCGGCCGCGGGGAGCTTGGGAATAGATGGCAGGGCGGTCGCCTGCGGTGCTCGCGGGGTCCGTGCATCTATGCCGTTGCGGCGCAACGCATCGGCCAAGTATTGCGTTGCAGTGTGCAACTGCGATTCAAGGGCGTCGAGTTCTAGATAGGCGCTTCCTAGAGTGGCAGCGTAACGGTCGACGAACGCAGTGAGCTGTGAATGCAGTTCATGAAACTCAGACTCCTGTGTTTGCAAATAGCGCTGGAGCTCTTGCAACTGAGCGTGGCGACGTTCCAGGCCATGCCTTGAAAGCGCTGAATTGTTCATGGCATCGGGTTGAAAATGTGAGCTGGGCAACGGCTTGATTGTGGCGCCTCAGGACAACTTCGGAAAAAGGAAACAGCCCCGTGCGGGGCTGTTTTATGTCGGGGCTAACCCGGATGTGAGGCGGAGATTTGTTGCTCAGCCTACTCTGCACTCTTCAAATGAAAGGTAGTGGAGGCTTACGGCTGTGAGGCTGTCTGACTTGCTGCAACTGCGGGAGCACTCAAGACTGCCGTGGCTGCTGGATTGCTTGCCTGCTCGGTAGACGCTCCTGCGCTGACCGCAGTGGGCGCTGCATGAGATGCCCCGCCGTTGGTCGGCAGAGGAAGCAAAGGCACGATCAGCAAGGCAACGATATTGATGATTTTAATCAGTGGGTTGACGGCCGGACCGGCGGTGTCCTTGTATGGGTCACCGACCGTGTCACCCGTGACTGCGGCTTTGTGAGCCTCTGAGCCCTTGCCACCATGGTGCCCGTCTTCTATGTATTTCTTCGCGTTGTCCCACGCGCCACCTCCAGTGCACATAGAGATTGCAACGAACAGGCCGGTGACGATTGTGCCCATCAGGAGGCCGCCTAGGGCAGCGGGGCCCAGCAGCAAGCCCACCAGCACGGGCACGACTACAGGCAGCAAGGAAGGAACGATCATTTCCTTGATGGCGGCTGTTGTCAGCATGTCAACGGCCGTACCGTATTCGGGCTTGCCGCTGCCATCCATGATGCCCTTGATGTCTCGGAACTGGCGGCGCACCTCCACGACCACGGCGCCAGCCGCACGTCCCACGGCTTCCATGGCCATAGCGCCGAACAGGTAGGGAATCAGTCCGCCGATGAAGAGGCCGACGATGACCTTTGGGTCACTGAGATCGAAGCTGACGCTCAGGCCGCGGCTCTCGAGAGAGTGGGTGTAGTCCGCAAACAGCACGAGTGCGGCCAAACCAGCGGAACCGATTGCATAACCTTTCGTCACAGCCTTGGTGGTGTTGCCAACCGCATCCAAGGGGTCCGTCACATCGCGCACGCTCGCTGGCAGTTCTGCCATTTCCGCAATGCCGCCCGCGTTGTCGGTGATGGGGCCATAGGCATCGAGTGCAACCACAATGCCAGCCATGCTCAGCATGGAGGTGGCGGCAATGGCGATCCCATAGAGACCGCCCAGGTGGTAGGCCGCCAGGATCGCGGCACAAACAAAGAGCACGGGCCAAGCTGTGGAGCGCATCGACACCCCCAGGCCGGCAATGATGTTGGTACCGTGGCCCGTTGTCGACGCTTGGGCAATGTGCTTGACGGGTGAGTACTGGGTGCCGGTGTAGAACTCGGTGATCCACACCAAGGCTGCCGTCAGAATCAGGCCCACAGCGCAAGCGCCAAACAGGCGCAGGCGGGTGTCTGCACCTAGTGCGTCGTCGGGCATGACGGCATTGGTGACGAAGTAGAAGGCGATCAGCGACAGCACGCCGGCAACGGCCAGTCCCTTGTAAAGTGCCGGCATGACATTCTTCATGCTTGGTGAAGCTTTGACAAAGCTGCAGCCAATGATGGACGCGATGATGGACACGCCGCCCAGCAGCAGGGGGTACAGCACGGCTTGCATGGCTGCAACTTTGACGACCAACGCGCCAAGTGCCATGGTGGCGATCAAGGTGACGGCATAAGTCTCGAACAAATCGGCGGCCATGCCTGCGCAGTCGCCGACGTTGTCGCCCACGTTGTCGGCAATGACGGCCGGGTTGCGCGGGTCATCCTCGGGGATGCCTGCTTCGACTTTGCCCACCAGGTCTGCACCGACATCGGCGCCCTTGGTAAAGATGCCGCCGCCGAGGCGGGCAAAGATTGAAATCAGCGAGGATCCGAAGGCAAAGCCGAGCAGGGGTTTGAGGGTGGCCGGGTCTACGTTTTCTCCGCCACTCAGGAACCAGAAAAACAGGCTGACGCCAAGCAATCCCAGGCCAACGACCAGCATGCCGGTGATGGCTCCGCCTTTAAAGGCCACGTCCAATGCCGGGCCTATCCCTTTGGTGGCGGCTTGTGCAGTGCGTACATTGGCGCGAACCGATACATTCATGCCGATGAAGCCGCAGGCCCCGGACAGTACGGCGCCGAGTACAAATCCGACCGCCGTGATGTTGTCGAGGAAGACAGCGATCAGGATGGCCAGAACGATGCCCACCACGGCGATCGTCTTGTATTGCCTTGCCAGATAGGCTGCAGCACCTTGTTGGATGGCGGATGCAATTTCCTGCATGCGCGGATTGCCTGCGTCCTGGCTCAGGATCCAGCTTCTTTGAATGAATCCATACAAGACTGCGGCAATGCCGCAGGCCAGCGCGAAGTACAGCGCCAATTGGGTCGTCATGAACGGGTCTCCTGTTGGTGTTACTGCCAAATCGGAATGCGCCTCGATGCCCCTACGCCAGACCTGCACGGTGGCGGCTCAGGTCGCTGCATTTGATGCTACGGGATGGGCTTTGCGTAAAGCAATCGAGCGCTCTGGGTGTTTACCCAGTGTTTGCGGGTAAACGATGCGCTGACGCCCAGACCCAGCGGTGTGCTGCAAGCGCTGGTGTTGCAGCTTGCGCCACCGCTGTCACGGCGGTGTAAGCGCAGCCCTTAGAATCCGGGTTTCCCCTCGCGTTAGACCAAGAGAATCATGAGCCTGCACAACGTCACCCCCGGCGCCAAGGCGCCCGAACAGTTCAACGTCATCATCGAAATTCCGATGAACGCCGACCCGATCAAGTACGAGGTCGACAAGGAAACCGGTGCCATGTTTGTGGACCGTTTCATGACCACGGCCATGCACTACCCCTGCAACTACGGCTACATCCCGCAGACCCTGTCGGATGACGGCGACCCGGTGGATGTGCTGGTGGTGACACCGTACCCGCTGACCCCAGGTGTGGTGGTGACCTGCCGCGCGGTGGGTGTGCTGAAGATGGAAGACGAAGCAGGCGGCGACGCCAAGCTGCTGGCCGTACCCATCGAAAAAATCCTGCCGATGTACACCCACTGGCAAAAACCCGAAGACGTGAACAAGATGCGCCTGAACGCCATTCAGCACTTCTTCGAGCACTACAAGGACCTGGAGCCAGGCAAGTGGGTCAAGGTGCAAGGCTGGGAAGGCCCTGAAGCCGCCAAGGCTGAAATTCTGACTGGCATCGAGAACTACGCCAAGGCTCAGGCCAAGGCCTGAGGTTGTTCAGGCTGAGGCTTGGTCCTCAGCATCGGTGCGCTCAGCCCGCAGCCGCAAAAGCGCCCGCACAGACCTGTGCCGGCGCTTTTTTCTTGGCCCTTGAGGACGGCAAGCGCCGGGCGGGGCTCAGCTGGGCTTGAAAGGCTGGTGCGATTCCAGCTCGTTGACATAGGCATGCATGGCTTGCCCCTCGCGCCCAAGGAATTCCGCCACCGCCTGGCTGAAATCCGGGTGCGCCAGCCAGTGGCTGGAGCCGGTGCTGACCGGCATCAGGCCCCGCGCCATCTTGTGCTCGCCTTGCGCGCCACCCTCGAAGCGCTTGTAGCCCTGGGCGATGCACCAGCGCAAGGGCTGGTAGTAGCAGGCTTCGAAGTGCAGGCAGGAGATGGATTCGGTCGCACCCCAGTAACGTCCAAACGCCACGTGCTGCTTGGGGTCCAGCGCGATCAGTGAGGCGGCCACCGCCTGCCCCTCGAGCCGGGCGATGAACAGCAGCCAGTGTTCGGGCATGCACTGGGCCATGAGCCGAAAGAAGTCACGAGTCAGATAGGGTTGGCTGTGATGGGCGCGGTAGGTCAGCTGGTAGCAGCGGTAGAAGAAATCCCAATCCGCCTCTTGGATCTCCGTGCCCTGGCGTGCTTCGAAGCTCACGCCGGCCTCGCGCACCTTGCGCTGCTCTTGCTGGATCTTCTTGCGCTTCTCGCGCTGCAGCGAGGCGAGGAAGTCCTCGAAGTCTCGGTAGGGCGTCTCAAGGCGATTGCTCCAATGGAACTGCACGCCGCTGCGCGTCATCCAGCCGCCCGCGCTTGCCGCCGTCTGCTCCGCTTCGTTCGCGAACAGGATGTGCGCAGAGGACAGCGATTGTTGGCGCGCCAGAGTCAGCAGCGCATCCAGGAGCAGTTGCCGCGCGGACTCGTCCGCGGCCAGCAGTCGAGCGCCGGGCACCGGGGTGAAGGGCACGCCCACCAGCAGCTTGGGGTAGTAGTCCAGGCCGTGGCGTTGGTAGGCATCGGCCCAGGCCCAGTCGAACACGTATTCGCCGTAGGAGTGGCTTTTCAAATAGGCCGGGCAGGCCGCGATCAAGCGTTCGCCCTGCCAGACGCTCAGAAACTGCGCTTGCCAACCGGTTGCGGCCGTGGCGCTGCCCGATTGCTGCAGCGCTTGCAGGTATTCCAGGCGCATGAAAGGCGTGGCTTGGGCCTGCCCGGCCAGCAAGGCATTCCAGGCGTCGAGAGGCAGCTCCTGCAGGTCGGAATGGACCCGGATGACATAATCGGCCGAGCTAGTTTTCATCTGTGTGAGGCCCATGTCCGTGAAAGTCGCGCTTGCGCAAATCAATGTCACCGTCGGTGATCTCGCGGGCAACGCCAAAAAGATTGTCGAGTTCGCGCGCCGCGCCCATGAGTCCGGCGCCCAGCTCTTGCTGACCCCCGAACTGAGCCTGTGCGGCTATCCGCCCGAAGATCTGTTGCTGCGGCCTGCATTCATGCAGGCCTGCCATGAGCAGCTGCAGTGGATCGCCAGCGAACTGGCCGATTGCTTGGGCCTGCATGTCGTTGTCGGTCATCCACTGCAACGCGAGGGTGAGGTGGATCTTAGGTCCAAGAGCTGGGCCGTGCCGGCGCGCTTCAATGCGGCCTCAGTGCTGGCAGGGGGACAGGTCTGGCGCAGCTATGCCAAGCGCGAGCTGCCCAATTACCAGGTCTTTGACGAACGGCGCTATTTCGTCTCGGGTCGTGATGCGGGCGAGGCGCCTCTGGTCTTTGACGTCGGCGGTCTGCGTTTTGGCTTGAACATCTGCGAAGACGCCTGGTTCGACGAACCTGCCCGCGCCGCCAAGGCGGCCGGCGCCCAGGTGCTATGCGTGCTGAATGCCTCTCCCTTCCATCTGGGTAAGGTGGCTGAGCGCGAAGCGCGCATGGCCGAGCGGGTGGCCGATGTGGGCTTGCCCTTGCTCTACGCTCATCTGGTGGGTGGGCAGGACGAGGTGGTGTTTGATGGTGCGTCGTTCGCGCTCGACGCCCAGGGCCAGCTCGCTGCGCGGGCAGCCATGTTCGAAGAGGATCTGCTGCTGATCGAACTGGATGCCCAGGGTCACGTCCAGGGTCAGGTCTTGCCCCTGCCGGAGCTGGAGGCCCAAGCCTGGGGCGCGCTGGTCATCGGCGTGCGCGACTACATCGACAAGAACGGATTCCCGGGGGCTTTGATCGGCCTGTCCGGCGGCATCGATTCGGCCCTGGTGTTGGCTATTGCGGTCGATGCGCTGGGTGCCGACAAGGTGCGCACGGTGATGATGCCTTCGCCCTACACGGCGGATATTTCCTGGATCGACGCCCGCGACATGGCGGAGCGCCTGGGTGTGCGCTACGACGAAAAATCCATCGTGCCCATGTTCGAGGCTTTCAACACCAGCCTGGCTGACGAGTTTCAGGGCTTGCCGCTGGACGCGACCGAGGAAAACATCCAGGCTCGCATTCGCGGCACCCTGCTGATGGCGCTGTCCAACAAGTTCGGCTCCATCGTGCTGACCACCGGCAACAAGAGCGAAATGGCGACCGGCTACTGCACGCTTTACGGCGATATGGCCGGTGGCTTTGCCGTCATCAAGGACGTTGCCAAGACCTTGGTCTTCCGCCTGGCGCGCTGGCGTAACGAGAAGCCCACGCGGCGTGCCGATGGCACGGTTGGCCCCATCATCCCCGAACGCATCATCACCCGGCCGCCCTCGGCCGAGCTGCGCCCCGATCAGAAGGACCAGGACAGCCTGCCGCCCTATGAGGTGCTGGATGCCATCCTCGCCCGCTATATGGAAGAGGATCAGTCTCTGGCCGAGATCGTCGCGGCGGGCTTTGATCCGGCCGATGTCGAGCGTGTGACCCGGCTGATCAAGATCAACGAATACAAGCGACGTCAGGCGCCCATTGGCATTCGCATCACCCATCGCGCTTTCGGGCGGGATTGGCGCTATCCGATTACCTCGAAGTTCCGTGCTTAAATCCTCAGGTCCCCATCTTTCCAGGAGCATCCGTCCATGAAGCAGATCACTGCCATCATCAAGCCATTCAAGCTGGACGAAGTCCGCGAATCGCTGGCCGAGGTGGGCGCATCGGGCTTGACCGTCACCGAAGTCAAGGGCTTTGGCCGGCAGAAGGGCCACACCGAGCTCTACCGCGGCGCCGAGTACGTGGTGGACTTCCTGCCCAAGGTGAAGGTGGAGGTGGTGGTCAAGGATGAAGATGTGGAGCGCTGCATCGACGCCATCCTCAAGGCCGCCAAGACCGGCAAGATCGGCGACGGCAAGATCTTTGTCACCCCGGTCGAGCAGGTGGTGCGCATCCGCACCGGTGAGACCGACGAAGCCGCGGTCTGAGTTGTCTCGTCAGTGATCCGCGCCGTGGCCGCCGTGAGGCGCGCGGCAGCGCTGGGTCAAACGACGAAACGGTGCCACAAGGCCGCGCCCCAGACGCCGACGCACAGCAGCAGGGCCAGCAGCACAGCGGCACTGGCCAGATCCTTGGCCCGTTTGGACAGATCGTGGATCTCGAAGGACACGCGGTCGATCGCGGCCTCGATGCCTGAGTTCAGCAACTCGACGATCAGCACCAGCAGCAGCGAGCCCAGCAGCAGCGACACCTGCACCCAGCCCTCGCCCAACCAGAAGGCGGCCGGCGTGGCCAGGATCAGCAGCCAGACCTCCTGGCGAAACGCACTTTCCTCGGTGTAGGCCGCCTTCAGGCCGGACATGGAATAGCCGGCCGCATGGATGATGCGGTCGATGCCGGTACGGCCCTTGTGCGGGTTGCTCATCTCGGGGTGCTCACTTGGATTTTTTCGTGGGTACCTGGGTGATCAGCTGGGTGCGGCCGATCACATCATGCAGGAACTGCCCGCCAGGCAGCACCCGGCTCAGCGCGGCATAGCCCAGCAGGCCGAGCAGGCCCACCACGCTAATGGCACCAAAGCCCAGGCCATGTTGGCGCATCTGCAGCGCGGCCATCACGGGCAGTAGCCACCAGGCGAAGCTCAAGACATAGCGCAGCAAGGCCTGGCCCACGCTCAGGGGCTGGCCATCGAGGCGCAGCACACGGATGTGCCAAGTCTTCATCGGCAGGGTTTGGCCGCTGCGGCTCCAGAAGTAGACGAAGTAGGCGCCGAAGCTGCAGGCCAGAGCCAGCATCAAGCCGCTTCGGTGCTCAAGAGCGTGGCGCTGCTGGGCCAGCGGGGAATAGACGAGGCCGGTCGCCATGGCCACGGCGAACAGCAGAATGCCCTCGTACATGAAGGCTGCCAGGCGTCGCGCCAAGCCAGGCGCCCGCGGCAATGCGGGTGTCGAGGAATCAGAGTCGCTCATGAGTCAAGAGGCTGAAGCGGCTGGGGCGGCAGGAGTCGGAATGGGCGTGCTGGTGGCCGCTTGTCGCTTGGGCAGCAAGGTCTTGCTGTCGACCAGATTGGGGTCAGCCCAGACCTTGGTCTGGCCTACTTTCTGGTGGCTCGGGCGCAGCGCCGTTTGTGTGATCAGCACGGTGCTGACCCCGGGCTTGGCTTGCAGCAGCGACGGAGCCACCGGCTTGACCGACAGGTTCTTGGGCAGAGCCGGCACTAGATTGGACTTGTTCTGGCTCTCGATGGCCGCCGCCGTCGGCACGCCGACTTTTTTCGGGGCCTGTTTCTTGGCGGCCTTGTCGGCCAGCTGTTGACGCTTTTCGGGCGGCAGGGCCTGGTAGGCCTCCCATTTGGCTTGGCGGTCGCCTGGGTTCAGCTGTTGGGCGGCAGCTTGAAAGCCGGCTCGTGCTAGCTGGCGCTCGGCTGCGCTGAGGCGGGTCCAGTCGCGCATGCGTTCTTGCATGCGCGCTTGCTCTTCCGCCGGCAAGGCCGGGAAGCGCTGGGCGACTTCCAGCCACTTGCTCTTGCGCCCGGCGTCCAGGCCGTCCCAGTCGCGCTCGAGCGGGGCGAGGATTTTCTTTTGCGTGGCGCTCAGGCCTTGCCAGGCCGGCGGCAGCAAAGCGGTGCCGGCACCCAGGATGGGGGCAGTGTTGCGTTTGGCTGCAGACGCGGCTTGTGCTGGGGCTAGGGCTTTGGGGGCGGGCACGGCGCTCGCTGCTGGCAGGGCGGCTGTGACCGGCAGAGTTGCGCTGGCAGCGTCGGCGGGCAGGGCTTGCGCGAGCACGGCCGATGCGCCAAAGCTCAACAGGACAGCCGCGGCCATGTCGCGGCAGAGGATGGCGAGTTCAGGTCGGACGGACGCGCTTTTCAGAGAAACCAAGGTGCGCATCCGTCAGTCTTGCTCGTCGCTCAAGAATTCAGAGAAGCCCGGGTCGCTGTAGGCCGAGGGTGGCAGGTTGTCGGCCAGCAAGGCGGTGTCCACCTCAGCAGCAGCCAAGATTTGTTCGTAGAACTGGCCATGCTGGATCAGCGCCAGGCCCAGCACCAGCATGCACAGTGGCATCAGCGAGGCGAACTTCAGCCAGCGCGGCGAACTCGCGCCCCCAAAAAGGGCCAGGGCGGCGCCCGCGCGCACCACGCGGGTGCTGGGGGCCAGCTCCGCTTGCGCGGCACGCGCCTCGCGCGCCTTGAGCATGGCCTGCTCGCGGGCGAAACGCAGACGTTCGTTGACATCAGCCGGCAAGGCCTGGCTGCGTTCGCTCAAGCCAGCGGCCACGCGCAGGCCGAAACGTGCCACGCGGGCGTCCAGCTCTTGCGCAAACTGTGAGTGCTTCGACGTGTTCATAGTGTGATTCCCTTGGCCTTCAGCGATTTTGCCAATGCATGTGTGGCTCGGGAGCAGTGAGTTTTAACACTGCCTTCCGAGCATCCCATGACGCTGGCGGTCTCCGCGACATCCAGTTCCTCCCAGTAACGCAGCAGGAAGGCTTCCCGTTGACGCGCCGGCAGTTCCGCCACTTCCGCGTCAATGACCTGCAAGATCTGGGCCCGTGAGACCTCGTCCGCGGCGCTCAAGGCGCCAAGTGCTCCATCCTGGCCTTCCAGCATTTCCAACAGGTCAAAGTCGCCGTCTTCGCCGCTGCCTTCGAAGTCCGACATGTTCTGCATCACCCCATTGCGCACCTTTTTGCGCCGGAAGTAATCCATGGTGGCGTTGGACAGGATGCGTTGGAACAACAGCGGCAGTTCGGCCGCCGGGCGGTCGAAGTACTTCTCGGCCAGGCGGATCATGGCGTCTTGGACGATGTCCAGCGCGGCATCGTCGTCACGCACCATGTAGGCGGTGCGCTTGAACGCGCGTTGGTCGACGCTGCGCAGGAAATCGTTGAGTTCTTTGTCGGTGGCCAAGGAGGGGGAGGGCGGCAAGCCCGGACTGGCAAAACAGCGCGAAGTATCGCATTGCGTGGCGCGGCGGCGGCGGTCTAGGCAGGCAAGTCGACGAAGGCGCTCCCAAGTCGGTGCATAATGCTGCTTCGCACAATGAAGTCACTGGTCTCAGACTGGCTTGCCCGACCCGGGTGCCAAGTTTTTTGATCGCGCAGGTTCCGAGTCCACCTCACAAGGGTGCGAGAAGGGACACCGATGGTTTTTCGTTAGAGAAATTCACAAAGGTTCGAAATGGACATGTCTAGCGCGGAAGTCAAGCGCGTTGCGGCCTCGGATGGTCGTACGCAGCCTCACTCCTCAAATTCCCCCTCCTTGTCGGAACTTAATGGTTCCGAGATCCTGGTTCGCTGCCTGCAGGCCGAAGGTGTTCAATTCCTTTGGGGCTATCCCGGCGGCGCGGTGCTGTACATCTACGACGCACTGTACAAACAGGAAACCATCCAACACGTTCTGGTTCGCCATGAGCAGGCTGCCGTGCATGCCGCCGACGGCTATGCCCGCGCCACCGGCGATGTCGGCGTGGCCCTGGTGACCTCGGGTCCGGGCGTGACCAATGCCATCACCGGCATCGCCACGGCCTATATGGACTCGATCCCCATGGTGATCGTGACCGGCCAGGTGCCTACGCCGGCGATCGGCCTGGATGCATTCCAGGAATGTGACACCGTCGGGATCACTCGGCCCATCGTCAAGCACAACTTCCTGGTCAAGGATGTGCGCGATCTGGCCATGACGATGAAGAAGGCCTTCCACATCGCCCGCACAGGCCGGCCCGGCCCGGTGGTGGTGGACATCCCCAAGGATGTCTCCATGGCCAAGCTGGGCGCTGCCTTCGAATACCCCAAGCATGTGGAGATGCGCTCCTACAACCCTGCGCGCAAGGGCCATTCGGGCCAGATCCGCAAGGCGGTGCAGCTCTTGTTGCAGGCCAAACGCCCCTACATCTACTCGGGCGGCGGCGTCATTTTGGGCGAGTCCTCGGCCGAGCTGCGTGAGCTGGTCAATCTGCTGGGCTACCCCTGCACCAACACCTTGATGGGCTTGGGCGCCATTCCCGCGAGTGACCCCAAGTTCCTGGGCATGCTGGGCATGCACGGCACCTACGAAGCCAATATGACCATGCAGCACTGCGATGTGCTGCTGGCCGTGGGCGCTCGTTTCGATGACCGCGTGATCGGCAACCCCAAGCACTTCGCCCAGGTCGAGCGCAAGATCATCCATGTGGACATCGACCCGTCCTCGATCTCCAAGCGTGTGCGCGTGGACATCCCCATCGTCGGTGACGTCAAGGACGTGCTGCAAGAGCTGATCTTCCAGATCAAGGAGGCGCAGGCCAAGCCCGATGCGGCTTCCATCAATGCCTGGTGGAGCCAGATCAATGAATGGCGTCGACGCGATTGCCTGGTCTACAAGCCGTCCACCGAAGTCATCAAGCCGCAGATGGTGGTTGAGACCTTGTGGAATCTGACCAAGGATCGAGATGCTTACATCACCTCCGATGTGGGTCAGCATCAGATGTGGGCGGCTCAGTACTACCGCTTCGAAGAACCGCGCCGCTGGATCAACTCCGGCGGCCTCGGCACCATGGGCGTGGGCCTGCCCTACGCCATGGGCATCAAGCTGGCCAAGCCGGAGTCGGACGTGTTCTGTGTCACCGGCGAGGGCAGCATCCAGATGTGCATCCAGGAGCTGTCCACCTGCCAGCAGTACAAGACGCCGGTCAAGATCGTCGCCTTGAACAACCGCTACCTCGGCATGGTGCGTCAGTGGCAGGAGCTCGACTACGGCAAGCGCTACTCCCACAGCTATATGGAAGCGCTGCCCGATTTCGTCAAGCTGGCCGAGGCCTACGGCCATGTCGGCCTGCTGGTCGAAAAGCCTGGTGATGTCGAAGGCGCGCTGCGCGAAGCCATGCGCTTGAAGGATCGCACGGTCTTTCTCGACATCCGCACCGATCCGACCGAGAACGTCTGGCCCATGGTCCAGGCGGGCAAGGGTATTTCGGAAATGCGCCTGGGATCCGAGGACCTGTGAGTGCTTGAGGGCAGGGCCTGGGCGTCAGCGTTACCACGCTGATGTCAAAGGCCTCGCCCGCAGCACTCCGCCCAAGCCTCGCACCTGTTTCCATCCATCGAAGAGCGTGGCCAAGAGCCGTCGGTTACCGCCGCCGGTTTGAAGAGCGCGAAGGACGAGACCACACCCATGAAACACATCATTGCACTGCTCATCGAGAACGAGCCGGGCGCGCTGTCGCGCGTCGTCGCCCTGTTCTCCGCCCGCGGCTACAACATTGAGAGCCTGACCGTGGCGCCGACCGAGGATGCCTCGCTGTCGCGCATGACCATCGTCACCACCGGTTCGGACGAGGTGATCGAGCAGATCACCAAGCACCTGAACCGCCTGATCGAAGTGGTCAAGGTCGTGGACCTGACCGAAGGCAATTACACCGAGCGCGAACTCATGCTCATCAAGGTGCGCGCGGTCGGCAAGGAGCGCGAAGAGATGAAGCGGACCGCCGACATCTTCCGCGGCCGCATCATCGATGTGACCGAGAAGACCTACACCATCGAGCTGACCGGTGATGCCAGCAAGCTCGACGCCTTCATCGGTGCGATCGACCGCGCGTCCATCCTGGAAACGGTGCGCACCGGCACCAGCGGCATCGGCCGCGGCGAGCGCATTCTGCGCCTGTAGATGACGCCCGATTTCATCAGACCCATCTGGCAGTACCCACCCCTCTTTTTTCGACCGATTCACTGAATTTTTCTGGAGACCGACATGAACGTTTTTTATGACAAGGACGCCGACCTCAGCCTCATCAAGGGCAAGAACGTCACCATCATCGGCTACGGCTCACAAGGCCATGCCCATGCACAGAACCTGAACGACAGCGGCGTCAAGGTCACCGTCGGTCTGCGCCGCAGCGGCGCGTCCTGGGCCAAGGCCGAGAACGCCGGCCTGAAGGTGGCCGAAATCGCTGAGGCCGTGAAGGCCGCCGATGTGGTCATGATCCTGCTGCCCGACGAGCAGATCGCCGAGGTCTACAAGAACGAAGTTGAGCCCAACATCAAGCCCGGCGCTTCGCTGGCCTTCGCTCACGGCTTCAATGTGCACTACGGCCAGGTCACGCCGCGCGCTGATCTGGATGTCTGGATGGTCGCGCCCAAGGCCCCGGGCCACACCGTGCGCGGCACCTACACCCAGGGTGGCGGCGTGCCCCACCTGATCGCTGTGTACGCCGACAAGACCGGCCGCGCCCGCGATCTGGCCCTGAGCTATGCCTCCGCCAACGGCGGCGGCAAGGCCGGCATCATCGAGACCAACTTCCGCGAAGAGACCGAGACCGATCTGTTCGGCGAACAAGCCGTGCTGTGCGGCGGCGCTGTGGAGCTGATCAAGGCTGGCTTTGAAACCCTGACCGAAGCCGGCTACGCGCCCGAGATGGCCTACTTCGAGTGCCTGCACGAACTGAAGCTGATCGTCGACCTGATTTATGAAGGCGGTATCGCCAACATGAACTATTCGATCTCCAACAACGCCGAGTACGGTGAGTACGTGACTGGCCCGCGTGTGGTGACCGAGGCAACCAAGAACGCCATGCGTCAGTGCCTGAAGGACATCCAGACCGGCGAGTACGCCAAGAGCTTCATTCTGGAAAACAAGGCCGGTGCACCGACCCTGCTGAGCCGCCGCCGCCTGACGGCCGAGCATCCGATCGAGCAAGTGGGCGAGAAGCTGCGCGCCATGATGCCTTGGATCAAGAAGAACCGCCTGGTCGATCAGTCCAAGAACTGAGGATGGACCGAGGACAGCGCCTGTGCGCTGTCCGACGCCATCCGAAGGCCAGTCCACATCTTGTGTGGACTGGCTGAGCGCTCTAAGCCGCAAAGCCGCGACCTGTTCGCGGCTTTTTTGCCTCCGGTCCCTGTTGTATCCTTGCGCCCCATGACCGATCCCAAGAATCCCATGCCCGCGGCCTTGCCCGACGATGACGACATCGAGGTGCACGAGCCTGTGCGTCCGCGCCGCAAGGGCATCTATATCCTGCCCAATCTCTTTACCCTCGCGGCTTTGTTCAGTGGCTTTTACGCCATCGTCATGGCGATGAATGGGCGCTTCGAGCAATCGGCCTACGGCATTTTTTCGGCCATGGTGCTGGACAGCCTGGACGGCCGTGTGGCGCGCATGACAAACACCCAAAGCACCTTTGGCGAGCAGATGGACAGCCTCTCCGACATGGTGTCCTTCGGCGCTGCGCCGGCGCTGATCCTCTACATCTGGGCTCTGTCCGGCCTGGGTAAATGGGGATGGTTTGCGGCTTTCGTCTATATGGCCGGGGCAGCTCTGCGTCTGGCGCGCTTCAACACCAATATCGCAGTGGTCGACAAGCGCTTCTTCCAGGGCGTGCCCAGCCCCGCCGCGGCAGCCTTGGTCATGGGCCTGGTCTGGGTGATGGATGATGCCGGCTACAAGGCCATTCACAGCACGCCCTCCCTGGCCTGGGTGGCCTTCGGCTTCACGCTCTATGCCGGCCTGACCATGGTGACCAATGCGCCGTTCTACAGCTTCAAGGACGTCAGCTTCAAGCGTTCGGTGCCCTTCATTGTCATCGTCGCGATTGCGCTCGGGATTGCCGTTATCAATATTGACCCGCCGCGCGTGCTGTTCGGCTTGTTCTGCGTCTATGGCCTCTCGGGCTATGTGGTGTATGGCTACAAGCGCATGAAAGGCAAACCGGTCAGCGTGATCGCCACGTCGACGGACGAGCCCGATGAAAAGGGCTTGCACGACTGAGTGGCCCCGGTTTCGCGTGCTATATTGCAAGCCATGTTGAAGACGACTGCGTTCGCGCTGCTACTAGCCATCGAGCCTCGGGCCCGCTGATCGCGCACGTCTTCACAGAACAGTTTTCGCACATCACACCGGCCCGCCAAGCTTCTGCTTCGCGGGCCGTTTTGTTTTCGCAGTTCGTTTGTTTCATCAACCCAAGCCACATGGAGACCCTCATGGCTGACCAGCTGATCATCTTCGACACCACCCTGCGCGACGGCGAGCAATCGCCCGGCGCTTCGATGACGAAGGACGAGAAGCTACGCATTGCGCGTCAGCTTGAGCGTCTGCGGGTGGACGTGATCGAGGCCGGGTTTGCGGCTTCGTCCAATGGCGATTTCGAGGCCGTCAAGGCCATTGCAGATGCCGTGCGTGAAAGCACCATCTGCTCCCTGGCTCGCGCCAATGACCGCGACATCGCTCGCGCCGCCGAGGCGCTCAAGGGTGCGGCGCGCTCACGCATTCACACCTTCATCGCTACCAGCGAGCTCCATATGGAGAAGAAGCTGCGAATGACGCGCGAGCAGGTGCTGGAGCAGGCGATTCAGGCGGTGCGTTTCGCTCGCAATGTTACCGATGACGTCGAGTTCTCGCCGGAAGATGGCTACCGTTCCGACCCTGACTTCTTGGCTCGGGTGGTCGAGGCGGTCATCAAGGAAGGCGCGCGCACCATCAACATCCCGGACACCGTGGGCTACGCCATTCCCGAGCTCTACGGCAACTTCATCAAGACTCTGCGCGAGCGCGTGTCCAACTCGGATCAGGCGATCTGGTCCGTGCATTGCCACAACGACTTGGGCATGGCGGTGGCCAACTCCTTGGCTGGCGTGAAGATCGGTGGCGCGCGCCAGATCGAGTGCACCATCAATGGCCTGGGCGAACGGGCCGGCAATTGCTCTCTCGAAGAGGTGGTGATGGCAGTCAAGACCCGCCGTGACTATTTCGGGCTGGACTGCAATATCGACGCCAGCCATATCGTCGCCGCCTCGCGCCTGGTCTCGCAAACCACTGGTTTCGTGGTCCAGCCCAACAAGGCCGTGGTCGGTGCCAATGCCTTCGCCCATGCGTCCGGCATCCATCAGGACGGCGTGCTCAAGGCGCGCGACACCTATGAAATCATGCGCGCCGAAGACGTGGGCTGGAGTGCCAACAAGATCGTGCTGGGCAAGCTCAGCGGCCGCAATGCCTTCAAGCAGCGCCTGCAAGAGTTGGGCATTGCTCTGGAGTCCGAGGCGGAAGTCAATGCCGCCTTCGTGCGCTTCAAGGATCTGGCCGACCGCAAGAATGAAATCTTCGACGAAGACATCATCGCCCTGGTGATGGACGAGTCGGTCACCTCCGAGCACGAGCATTTCCGACTGGTGGCCATGTCCCAGCGCTCGGAGATGGGCGAGAAGCCGCACGCCAGCGTGGTGTTCGCTGCCGGCTCACAAGAGCATCGCGCCGAGAGTGATGGCAATGGGCCGGTCGACGCGGTGTTGCGCGCCATCGAATCCCAGGTTCAAAGTGGCGCCGAGATGGTGCTCTATTCGGTCAATGCGATCACCAGCGGCAGCACAGAATCGCAGGGCGAGGTGACTGTGCGCCTGCAACATGCCGGGCGGGTGGTCAATGGTGTCGGGGCTGATCCCGATATCGTCGTGGCCTCGGCCAAGGCATATTTGAGTGCGCTGAACAAGCTGCAGAGCAAGACCGAGCGGGTGGCCGCGCAGGGTTGAGCGGGCGCACCAGGCCCGTGGCCCCGGGCCTGGTACCTGCATTTCGAGGGCATCCAAGTTCAGCTTGAAGAGTCAGCGCTAAGCGATTGATCTTGCGTGTATTTTTCCTTTCACCTAAACTGCAAGACAGTTGTTGGGGGCCCGGTTTGAACAATAGATTCTCGAAGCAGTTGACGCATTTTTCCGCCAGCCTGGCCTTGGTCGTGGCGGGTTTCCTGGGTAGCGCCCCGCTGACCAGCGCTGCCGCGGCACAAAAAGCACCGGTGGCCAAGAATGCGCGCGCCGCCAAGCCGGCTGCGCGCAGCACCTATCTGAACAAGGCGGCTAAGGCGGCCCAGCTTAAGTCTGGCGGCAAGGCTCAGCCCAAAGCGGCCCTGCGCGTTCGTACGGGCAAGGCCCCGGTGGCTGCTCGCGCTGCCGTCGCTGAAGTGGCGGCCAAACCCACATTCGGCCAGCTCTACGGTCTGCACAGCGTGGAAGATGCGCTGAAGCTCAAATCCAGCGTGGCCCTGGTTCTGGATCAAGACACCAATGAAGTCTTGTTCGCCAAGAACTCCCAGGCCGTGCTGCCGATCGCTTCCATCACCAAGCTGATGACGGCGCTGTTGGTGGTTGAAGCCGGGCAGCCACTGGATGAAAAGTTGACGATCAGTGATGAGGACGTCGACTCTGAAAAGTACACGCGCTCGCGCCTGACGGTCGGCGCTACGCTGACTCGCGGCGAGATGCTGCATCTGGCCCTGATGTCTTCTGAGAACCGCGCGGCCAATGCGCTGGGTCGGTACTACCCCGGCGGTCTGGCGACCTTTGTCACCGCCATGAATGCCAAGGCACAGGCTTTGGGCATGACCGACACTCACTATGTGGAGCCGACTGGCTTGTCCAGCCGCAATCAGTCAAGCGCCAAGGATCTGGCGGCGCTGGTCAAAGTGGCGCACGAGGTGCCTTTGCTGCGTGAGCTGTCCACTTCCAAGGAATATCAAGTGGCCTTGGGTCGCCGTCAGCTGCAATATCACAGCACCAATGCTTTGGTCAGCAACCCTGCCTGGGACATCGGTTTGCAGAAGACCGGTTTTATCAATGAGGCCGGCCGTTGCTTGGTTATGCAGGCGCGCATGGCTGGCCGCAAGCTGATCATGGTCTTCCTCGATTCCACCGGCAAATACACGCGAATTGCCGATGCCGAGCGCGTGCGCAAGTGGATCAATAGCAATCCGAGCGCTGCGGCGGTGAACGTCAAGCCGACGATCTGAGTCAGGCACTTGCGTGGCTGTCTGGTCACCGAAAGAAAAAACGCGCTCAAGGAGCGCGTTTTTTCATGTCTTTTCGATAGTCGCTAGGTGGCTGAATCAGCCGCGAAAACCCAGTGACGCGGAGATCTGCGCTGCCGTTTCCTTGAGGCGTGCCAGCCAGCTTTCTTCCAGGCGGTCGGCTGGGGCTGAGATGGACAGGCCGGCGACCAGCTTGGCCTGGTCGTCATAGATCCCCGCGGCCATGCAGCGCACGCCGAGCTCCAGTTCTTCGTCGTCGCGTGACAGGCCGCGCTGACGGATCAGCGCCAACTCGCGCTCCAGCGCGCCGATTTCCGTGAGGCTGTTGCGCGTGTGGCCGGCCAGGCCCGTGCGGGTAGCATAGGCACGCACGCGCGTGGGGTCGTCGCTGGCCAGAAAGAGCTTGCCCACCGAGGTCAGGTGCAGCGGAGCGCGGCCACCCACCGCTCGCACCACCTGCATGCCCGAGCGTTCGCTGTAAGTGCGTTCTATGTAGACAATTTCGTCGCCCTGGCGCACCGAAAGATTGACTGGTTGGTGGGTGAACTTGTGCAGTTCGCGCATGGGTCCGAGCGCCGCATCGCGCACATCGAGTCGGGCCTTGACCAAGTTGCCCAGTTCCAACATGCGCATGCCGAGGCGGTAGCTGCCGGCCTCGGGGCGGTCGACGAAGCGCCCGATGGCGAGGTCGTTCAGAATCCGGTGCGCGGTGGACGGGTGCAGACCGGTGGTTTCGGCGATCTCTTTCAATGAAACCGGATCTTGGTGGCTGGCCAGAACATCGAGCAGCGCGAAGGTGCGCTCCAGCACCTGGATGGCAGGCGTTTGAGCTTCTTTATTCTTCATGCGGTGATTGTGCGGGGTTTCACTTTGTTTTGCATTGCGAAAAGTAGATTCAGCTCACGAGATGGTTTCGCTTGCGCAACAGCGCCGGCAGTTCGCATCGTGCAATGGCTGGGCGTGGCGCTTGCAAGCCTGTCGCTCGCGCTGGCGGTACAGGCCCAAACGGTGGCGCCCTCTTCGGAGCTGATGAATGCGCCGCCCGCAGCCGGGCCGCAGCAGCCGCCCGCCAGCTCGGCAGGGAGTTCCCCAGCTCATTCAAGCGTCAATTCGGCCACCAGCGCGCCGGCCCGGGTGGCTCCGGTGTCAAGCTGGTTGCGCCTGCCCAAGCTGCAGGGCCGCCTGACCGCGGCCGACCTGGGCCTGCTGATCAACACCAACGATCCGTACTCCGTGGCCGTGGGCCAGTACTACGCTCGCCGACGCGGCATTCCCGATGCTCATATCTTGCGCGTGCAGCTGCCCTTGCGTGCGAGTTTGAGTCTGGCCGAGTTCGAGAGTCTGCAGGCCAGCGTGCGCCAGCGCATGGGTCCACAGGTGCAGGCGCTGGCGATGGCATGGAGCCAACCTTACGCTGTGGAGTGCAACTCCATCACCTCGGCCTTGGCGCTGGGCTTTCAGCCTGAAATCTGCAAGCAGAGCTGCGCCCCGAGCCGGCCTTCGCCGTATTTCAACTACCAGGGCCGCAAGCCTTTCACCGACCTGGGCCTGCGCCCGTCCATGCTCTTGGCCGCACGCTCGGTCGAGAGCGCCCAGGCCTTGATAGAGCGCGGCATCGCCGCCGACCACAGCCTGCCATCCTTCGTGCCAGCGAATGCCTATTTCGTCAGCACCCCCGATGCGGCGCGCAGCGTGCGTTCGGTCTTGTTCCCCCCGGCCAGCACCATCCGGGCCTTGGGACTGGAAGCGCGCCGGGAGTCCAGCGAGGCCTTGCCCGCCCTCCTGCCGCGTGCCTTGTTGATGGCGACCGGTTTGGCGCGCGTGGAAGGCCTGGATCGGATCGACTGGTTGCCCGGTGCTCTGGCCGACCATCTCACCTCCTTCGGCGGCCTGCTGGAGCGCAACAGCCCGCAGGAGCAAATGAGTGCGCTGGATTGGCTGGAGTCCGGCGCTACCGCCAGCTATGGCACGGTCAGCGAGCCTTGCAACCACCTGCAGAAGTTCCCGCATCCGCAGATTCTGTTGCTCAGCTATGCCCAGGGCTTGAGTGCGCTGGAAGCCTATTGGCATAGCGTGGCTTGGCCAGGGCAGGGGGTGTTTGTGGGGGAGCCTCTGGCGGCGCCTTTTGCGCCGCCGTTCTAGCCCTGCAGCGCCCTTTGCGCCACCGTTCTGAAGCTTTGAAGAAGGCAGTCGGCTACAGATTTGCCGCTGCGAACTCACCCGCCAGCACAGCCCCTTCGAGGGTGGCTGGATAGGGCCCCGCGACATAGTCCCCGGCCGCCCACAGGCCAGGGGCAATCGCTGCGGGCGGGCGCTGCAGGCCCGGGCTGCAGGCAAAGGTTGCGCGTTTCTCAGCCAGCACGCGGATCAGCTCGGGGGGCTGGGCCCAGTCCAGCTCTCGCTGGGCTTGTCTCCTTACGGCTTCAGCGGCGGCTTCCAGGCCGCGCTCAACCCAGGGTGCGGCGCCGCTGATCACCCAGGCCGAGCGGCCAGCGGCTTCGGCGCATAGCTGCCCCAAGTCAAACGCAAACTGGGCCGGCGCTTGCGGCCCTTCCTGCAGGGCCAACATGGGGGAAGGCCAGGCGGGGCCGGGGTGCTGGAGGTAGACCGTGATGATGGGCTCATACTTCAGCGCCGCCACCTGCGCGCTCCAGCCCGGTGCGAGCGGGGCGGTCAAACGGGCGGCTTCGGCCGCGCTGCAGGCGAGGATGACGCGGTCGAAGGCCGCACCCTCCACGAGCCAGCCGCCTTTGGCTCCCGGTACCAGGGACTGCACCCGGTGGCCGAGCCGCAGCTCCGCACCGTGGGTCTGCAACCAAGTTTGCGCCGGCTCGGCCAGCAGTTCGCTCAGCGGCCGTCGCGGCAGCAGCAGGTCGGAGCTGCCGGGGCCGCTGAACAGGGCATCGTGCAGCACACGCAGGAACACGCTGGCGCTGGCCTGCGCGGCCGGCGTGTTCAGGGCCGCGACGCAGAGTGGATCGATCAGTTCGTCCTTGATTTGCTGAGGCAGGCCCCGGCACAGCTGGGCCACGCTGAGCTCGGGGGCGCAGCGAAACCCTCGCAGCATCCAGCCTGTCGCGGCGCTCAGCAGACCCAGCCGTGCTCGCCAGGACCAGCGCTGGCAGGCCAGCACACCGCGCACAAAGGCCGGCATGGCCGCGCCGGGCGGCAGGCGCAGGCCTTCATGCTGGGGGTAGCGCAGGCGCAGGGGCAGGCGCAGCAAGGCGGCCTCGGGCGCCACGCCCAGCTGGAGCATCAGAGCCAGGCTGCGCCGGTAGGCGCCGATCAGGATGTGCTGGCCGTTGTCCAGGCGCAGACCGGCGTCGTCTGGCGGCAGGCTGCGGGCTCGGCCACCGAGCTGGCTGGCCATGTCAAAGAGTTGAACCCGGTGGCCCGCTTCGCAGGCGCGCACGCCGGCCGCCAGTCCGGCCCAGCCGCCGCCCACCACGGCCACGCGCAGCCCGAATGGCTGCGCGGGCATCAGCGGCCCAGCCAATTGGTCCGCATGGCCAGCCAAAGCTTGCGCAGCGGCGTCAGCGAGATGCGTTGCTCCAGCACGCGGAAGTTCTCGGCTTCGATCTCGCGCAGCAAGGCGCGGTAGATATTGGCCATCATGAGGCCGGTCTTCTGTGCCTTGCGGTCCACGTCAGGCAGCAGGGCAAAGGCTTCGTCGTACAGGCGGTGCGCGCGCTCGGCCTGGAATTTCATCAAGGCCGTGAAGCGATCGCTGTAGCCCCAGGGGCTTTTGCGCAGCAGGATCTCATGGGCCTTGACGTCAAACTGCTGCAGCTCCGAGATCGGCAGGTAGATGCGGCCACGCCGGGCATCATCGCCGACGTCGCGAATGATGTTGGTCAGCTGCATGGCCTGGCCCAGTTTGTGGGCATAGGCGATGGTCTCGGGCTGGCTGCGGCCGAAGATCCCCGAGGCGACTTCGCCGACGACGCCGGCCACCAAATGGCAGTAGCGCTGTAGGCCGGGGTAGTCGAGATAGCGGGTCTGTTCCAGGTCCATCTGGCAGCCTTCGATGACGGCGTTCAGGTGTTCCAGGCGAATATCGAAGGCCGCGCAATGCGGCATCAAGGCCTTCATCACCGGATGCTGGGGCTGGCCGGCGAAGGCGCTGGCGGTTTCCTTGCGCCACCAAGCCAGCTTGGTCGATGCCACGCCCAGATCCTCGATTTCGTCCACCACATCGTCCACCTCGCGGCAGAAGGCATAGAAGGCGGTGATGGCGGCGCGACGCTCTGGGGGCAGAAACAGGAAGGCGTAATAGAAACTGGAGCCGCTCTTGGCGGCCTTGTCCTGCACGTATTGCTCGGGGTTCACAGGCGGACCTCGCGCTCGGTCTGGGCCGTGGCGGCCAGGTTCAAAGTGCGGCTGCGGCCCATGCGCAGGCAGGCCCAGAGCAGAGCGGGGGCGTCGAGCGGGCCCAATGCGGGGCGTTGAAGAAGGCTGGCGTGATGCATGGCGCGGATTTTCGCAAGAATGCGCAGGCCGCCTTGTACCACCGCGCGCAACTCCCAGCCGGCGCGCCCGGGTATCTGGTGCACCAGGGGCGCGCCCTGCAGCATCAGGGCCTCGGCCCAGTCGCAGAGCTCGGCGATCAACTGCCGGGCGGCGCTGCTGTCGTGGCAGGCCAGGATGTCGGCGCCGCTCAGACCATGGCGACGCAAGTCGCTCGCGGGCACATAAAGCCTGCCTCGTGGGCCGTCGCGGCTGAAGTCCTGCCAGAAGTTGATCAGTTGCAGGCTGCTGCAAATGGCGTCAGAGCGCTGCAGCGCGAGCGGGTCGGCGATGCCGTACAGGTGCAGCAGCAGCCGTCCGATCGGGTTGGCCGAGCGGCTGCAGTAGTCCATCAGTTCGGGGCGGTCGGCATACGAAGTCTTGACCAGATCCTGCTCAAAGGCGGAGATCAAATCATTCAGCAGCGGCGCCGGCAGCCGATATTGAGGCATGACGCGCGCCAGCCCGGCGAACACGGTGCGCTCCCAGCGGCCCGATCCGGCCCGGCCGTCCAGCATGGCGGCAAGGTCGGCGCGGTAGTCCTGCAGGTCCTGCTGGCGCTGCGCGGTCGAGGCATCACCTTCGTCGGCCAAGTCATCGGCGCTGCGGGCGAAGTGGTAGATCGCTGCAATGGCCGGGCGCAAATGCGGCGGGCACAGCCAGGAAGCAACAGGAAAGTTTTCGTAGTGTTCTATGCTCACGGCCAGGATTGTGGGTGCGTTCAGCCTCGTCGGCAGCAAGACGGGCCGGATTGCACCGCTTTCATCGGTTTGACAGTGCAGAGTCGCTTCCCTACATTGCTGACCGTTTGGCCAGTTACGGCGAATCTGCCCGTCCGCTCTGTTCTTTTGCTACGTGCTCACCGCGAGCCGGCCGTGCCGCTGATCTAGCGCGCGACCGATGGTGAAGCCCAATTCGAGGTCATTCATGCCCCATCTCCTTAGCCGCCGTACCAGCCAGGCCTGTGCTGTCGCCTTGCTGGCGCTGCTAGGCGCCTGCAGCAAACAAGAAGCCGCGCCCGAGCCTGAACGTGCGGTTCGCACCCTGATCTTGCAGGCGGGGACCAGCGGGCAAGTTCATGAGTTCGCCGGAGAGATCCGCGCCCGCACCGAAACACGACTGTCCTTCCGCGTCGGCGGCAAATTGCTCGGCCGCAAGGTCAATGTTGGCGATCGCGTCCAGGCGGGCCAGGTGCTGGCTGTGCTGGATCCGCAGGACTTGGTCCTGGGTCAGCAGGCGGCCAAGGCCGGGCTGCAGGCTGCGCGGGCCAATCGCGATCAGCTCGGCGCCGAACTGAAGCGTTTCATTGAGTTGCAACAGCAGGGATTCATCAGCGCCGCCGAACTGGAGCGGCGCGACCTGGCCTTCAAGGCGGCGCAGGCGCAGCTGGAGCAGGCGCGCACCCAGTCCGAGGCGCAGAACAACCAGGTCGGCTACGCCCAACTGACCGCCGATGCCGCCGGTGTGGTAACGGCCGTCTTTGTCGAGCCCGGCATGGTGGTAGGGGCCGGCACGCCGGTCTTGCAGTTGGCCCATGAAGGGCCTCGCGATGTGGTGTTTTCTGTGCCCGAGGACCAGCTGGGCCGTCTGCGCGAGGGCGCAGCCCTGGCCGGCGGCCTGACGGTGCGACTCTGGAGCGACGTCAAGCCCGGCGCGCAAGCGGTCGCCGAGGCGCGGCCCATCAGCCTGCGCGAGGTGGCGGCAGCCACCGATCCAGTGACCCGTACCTTTCTGATCAAGGCCGACGCCGGCAAGCTCGACGCACGCATCGGCCAGACCGCGGCGGTCCTGTTGGCTTCGCCGCGGGTGGCTCAGGCCATCAAGCTGCCACTGTCGGCCGTGCTGCAGACCCAGGGCCAAACTTCGGTCTGGGTGCTCGATGCCGCGTCGATGACAGTCAAGCAGCAGCCCGTCCAGGTGGGCGGAGCGGATGGCAACGAGGTGCTGGTGGCCGCAGGCCTTCAGCCGGGGCAAGAGGTGGTGGTGGCGGGTGTGCATGTGCTCAAGGCAGGCCAGAAAGTCAGGCGTTTCGAGCAGGGGCCAGCGCTTCCTGCAGTTGCGCCTGCACCTGCTGCCGCGGCTTCGCGCTGATCCGGAGCCAGCCGCATGAGCCCTCACGAGCAAGCTCCCGCGACCGCCGGTCGCCATTTCAATATGTCGCGCTGGGCGCTGGAGCACCCGGCGCTGACCCGCTATCTGATGATCGTGCTCATGGTCATGGGCTTTGCCGCCTATTTCCAGCTGGGCCAGGATGAGGACCCGCCGTTCACCTTCCGCGTGATGGTGGTGCAAGCCTTCTGGCCTGGCGCCACGGCCCAGCAGATGGCCGAGCAGGTGACCGACAAGATCGAGAAGACCCTGCAGGAAGTGCCGCTGGGCGACAAGATCCTCAGCAGCACCAAGCCGGGCGAGTCGCTGACGGTCTTCCAGCTTAAGGACGACTCGGCGGCCAAGGATGTGCCCGAGGTCTGGTACCAGGTTCGCAAGCGCCTGGGCGATATGCGCGGCACCTTGCCTCAGGGGGTGTACGGGCCCTTCTTCAATGACGAGTTCGGTGACGTCTACGGCTCGATCTTCGCGCTATCGGCAGACGGTTTCACACCCGAGGAACTGCGCGAGTACGCAGAGCGGGTGCGCTCGCAGCTCTTGCGTGTGCCCGATGTGACCAAGGTTGAGACCTTCGGTGCCCAGCCCGAGAAGGTCTTTATCGAGGTTTCGCAAAAGCGTCTGGCCAACCTCGGCCTGGACTTCGGTCAGGTCATCAATCAGCTCGGCGCGCAGAACGCGGTCGAGGGTGGCGGCGTGCTCAACGCCGGGGCCGGCAATTTGCAGATCCGCATTGGCGGCCAGTTCAATTCGGTGCAGGCGCTCAAGGACTTCGCCATCCGCGCGATCAATCCGGTGACCGGCCAAGCGAGCACGCTGCGCTTGTCGGACATTGCGGAGGTGCGGCGCGGCTATGCCGACCCACCGTCGGTGATGGTGCGCCATCAGGGCAAGGACGTGATTGCCCTGGGCGTGTCCATGGGCAAGGGTGGCGACATCGTCGCCATGGGCAAGGCCTTGCAGAAGACCACGGCAGCCATCCGCAAGACCCTGCCGGCCGGCATCGAGTTGGTGCAAGTGCAAGATCAGCCGCAGGCCGTGACACGCTCGGTCAATGAGTTTGTGCAGGTGCTGCTGGAGGCGGTGGTGATCGTACTGGCGGTCAGCTTCATCGCCCTGGGTCTGCACACGCGGCCGCTGCGCGTGGACATCTGGCCGGGCTTGGTCGTGGCGATCACCATCCCGCTGGTGCTGGCCATCACCTTTGTGACCATGTTCTATTGGAGCGTGGGCCTGCACAAGATTTCGCTGGGCTCGCTGATCATCGCGCTCGGCTTGCTGGTGGACGACGCCATCATTGCCGTCGAGATGATGGTGCGCAAGTTGGAGGAAGGCTGCGACAAGATGCATGCCGCCACCTTCGCCTATGACGCGACGGCCATGCCCATGCTGACCGGCACCTTGATCACCGCCGTCGGCTTCCTGCCCATCGGCCTGGCCAAATCGGTGACCGGGGAATACACCTTCGCCATCTTTGCGGTCACCGCCGCGGCGCTGATGATTTCCTGGTTCGTCTCGGTCTATTTTGTTCCCTATCTCGGCGCACTCTTGCTGCGCACCCATCCAGCCAAGGAAGGCCAGGGGCATGAGATGTTCGACACGCCTTTCTACAGCCGCTTCCGCACGGCAGTGGGCTGGTGTGTGCAACACCGCTGGCTGACGATTGGCGCGACGGTGCTGGTGTTCGCGCTCGGTCTGTTCGGCATGACGCGGGTGCAGCAACAGTTCTTCCCCGATTCCAGCCGGCCGGAGATCTTGGTCGACATGACCCTGCCCGAGGGTTCGACGATCCAGCAGACTCAGGCTGTGGCGCAACGGTTTGAGGCTCGCCTGATGAAGGAGGCGGGCGTGGCTACCGTCAGCACCTGGATCGGTTCCGGCGTGCCGCGTTTCTATTTGCCCATGGATGTGGTGTTCCCCGACCCGGCGGTCAGTCAAGCCATCGTCCTGCCCAAGGGCATGAAAGAGCGCGAGGCCTTGCGCAAGCGCCTGCCGGAGCTGCTCGCCAGCGAGTTCCCCGAAGTGCGGGCCCGCGTGAAGCTCCTGCCCAATGGGCCACCGGTGGCCTATCCGGTGCAGTTCCGCGTTTCGGGCGAAAAGGTCGAGCAGGTGCGTTACTGGGCCGACCAGGCCAAAGATATTGTTCGCGCCAACCCGCATATGCGCGGCGTCAACGACAACTGGCGTGAGTCCATCAAGGTGCTCAAGCTCGATGTGGATCAGGACAAGGCGCGTGCGCTTGGCGTCACCAGCCAGAGCTTGGCGCAGGGCTCACGTACCTTGCTCTCGGGTACCACCATCGGCCAGTACCGCGAAGGGGACAAGCTGGTGGACATCGTGCTGCGACCGCCTCTGGAAGAGCGCAATGCCATCACTGACATCGGCAATGCCTATGTCATGACCGGCACCGGTCGCTCGGTGCCGCTGACGCAGATCGCAAAGGTCGGCTTTGAGTGGGAGCCAGGCGTGCTGGCTCGTCAGGGCCGGGCCTATGCGGTGACGGTGCAGGGCGATGTCACCGAAGGCATGCAGGGTGCCACCGTCAGCGCCCAGATATGGCCGCAGCTGCAGGCTTTGCAAGCCAAGATGCCGCCGGGCTACAACATTTCGGTGGCCGGTGCGGTGGAGGAGAGCAGCAAGGGCCAGGGCTCGATTGCGGCCGGTGTGCCGGTGATGCTGTTCATCACCTTCACCTTGCTGATGCTGCAGTTGCAGAGCTTCTCGCGCTCCATGCTTGTGTTCCTGACCGGTCCGCTGGGCATTGCCGGCGTGGCGGCGGCGCTGCTGCTCCTCGACAAGCCGTTTGGCTTTGTAGCTTTGTTGGGCGTGATCGCGCTGATGGGCATGATCATGCGCAACTCGGTCATCTTGATCGATCAGATCGAGCAGGACCGGGCGCGCGGCGTGCCGGCCTGGAACGCCATCGTCGAGTCAGCGGTGCGACGTTTCCGGCCCATCGTGCTGACGGCCGCGGCGGCTGTGCTGGCCATGGTGCCGTTGTCGCGCAGCGTGTTCTGGGGGCCGATGGCGGTGGCCATCATGGGTGGCTTGATCGTCGCCACGGCCCTGACCCTGCTGGCGCTGCCGGCCATGTACGCGGCCTGGTTCCGCGTGCGCCGGCCCGAGCCAGGCCACTCGCAACTTTGAGCTGAACAGCGTCCTCAACGCTCACTTCCACTGAGTTCGTAAGGAGGCCTCCGACCGGGGGTTTTCCTTGAGCTCAATTTTTGGCTCTCCAATTGGCTACAATCCACGGTTTGCCGAAATGCCACGGGCTTGTGCGGCCGAATTCCGACAGGAATTTTGTCAAGCAGGCTTGAATCCACTTAGCGCGGGTGGCGAAATTGGTAGACGCACCAGGTTTAGGTCCTGACGCCTTCACCGGCGTGCCGGTTCGAGTCCGGCCCCGCGCACCAGATAACTTTGTACTGAGTCAAAAATGGCTGTCACCGTCGAAACCCTCGAAAAGCTCGAACGCCGCATCACGCTCACGCTGGCGGCCGCTGACATCAACAGCGAAGTCGAGAACCGTCTCAAGAAACTGGCCCGCACCGTCAAGGCCGATGGCTTCCGCCCCGGCAAGGTGCCGATGAGCGTGGTCGCTCAGCGTTATGGCTACTCCGTCCAGTACGAAGTCATGAACGACAAGCTGGGCGAGGCCTTCTCGGTTGCCGCCAACGAAGCGCAGCTGCGCGTCGCCGGCGCTCCCAAGATCGCCCAGAAGGAAGAGTCGCCTGAAGGCCAAATGGCTTTCGACGCCACCTTCGAGGTCTACCCGGAAGTCAAGCTGGGTGACCTGTCGGCCGCCGACATCGAGCGCGTCGCCAGCGAAGTGACCGACGAAGCGATCGACAAAACCGTCGACATCCTGCGCAAGCAGCGCCGTACCTTTGCCCAGCGCGCCGCCGCTGAAGCCGCGACCGATGGCGACCGTGTCACCATCGACTTCGAAGGCAAGCTGGATGGCGAGCCTTTCGCCGGCGGCAAGGCCGACGGTTTCCAATTCATCATCGGCGAAGGCCAGATGCTGGAAGCCTTCGAGAAGGCCGTGCGCGGCATGAAGGTGGGCGAGTCCAAGACTTTCCCCCTGGCCTTCCCCGAGGACTATCACGGCAAGGACGTGGCCGGCAAGGAAGCCGACTTCCTGGTGACGGTCAAGAAGATCGAAACCCAGCACCTGCCGGAAGTGAACGAAGCCTTTGCCAAGTCCCTGGGCATCGGTGAAGCTTCGGTGGACGGCCTGCGCGCTGACATCAAGAAGAACCTCGAGCGCGAAGTGAAGTTCCGCGTGCTGGCTCGCAACAAGGGCGCCGTCATGGACGCTCTGGTGGCCAGCGCCGAACTCGACGTGCCCAATGCCCTGGTTTCCGGCGAAGCCGAGCGCCTGGTGGCCGCGGCCCGCGAAGACCTTAAGAAGCGTGGCGTGAAGGATGCCGACAAGGCCCCGATCCCCGAAGAAAGCTTCAAGCCCCAAGCCGAGCGCCGCGTGCGCCTGGGTTTGGTGGTGGCCGAGCTGGTGCGCGCCAACAATCTGCAAGCCAAACCCGAGCAGCTGCAAGCGCACATCGAAGAGTTGGCTCAGAGCTACGAAAAGCCCGCTGAAGTGGTGCGCTGGTACCTGAGCGACCGCAACCGTCTGGCCGAAGTGGAAGCGGTGGTCGTTGAGAACAACGTCACCGACTTCGTGTTGGCCAAGGCCAAGGTCAGCGAGAAGGCCTTGCCTTTCGACGAGCTGATGGCCACGGCTGCTAACTGATCCCGTTCGCAGCACCTGCCGGAAAGGCGCCGTACCGCAAGGCCGGCGCCTTTTTTCATTTTTTCAGGGCTTTGCCTTGCGACCACATAATCAGGCCCCATACCTAGTTGGTAGTTCGCAAGAAGTTCGATCGAGACATTTTTCAGAGGAAGAACACCCATGAGCGCGCTGGAAATCAACAACCTGGGCATGGTGCCCATCGTCATCGAACAATCGGGCCGCGGTGAGCGTGCCTACGACATCTACAGCCGCCTGCTGCGCGAGCGCATCATCTTCCTGGTCGGCCCGGTGAATGATGCGGTGGCCAATCTGGTGGTGGCGCAGATGCTGTTCCTGGAGAGCGAGAACCCGGACAAGGACATCTTCCTCTACATCAACTCGCCTGGCGGCAGCGTCTCGGCCGGCATGTCCATCTTCGACACCATGCAGTTCATCAAGCCGCAGGTGTCGACCCTGTGCATGGGCATGGCAGCGAGCATGGGTGCCTTCCTGCTGGCCGCAGGCGCCAAGGGCAAGCGCATGGCCTTGCCGAACGCCAAGGTCATGATCCATCAGCCGCTGGGTGGCACGCAAGGCCAGGCCACCGACATCGAGATCCACGCCCGCGAGATCCTCAAGACCCGCGAGCAACTCAATCGCATCCTGGCCGAACGTTCGGGCCAGAGCCTGGAAAAGATTCAGAACGACACCGAGCGTGACTACTACATGTCCGCGGCCGAAGCGCAGGCCTACGGCCTGATCGACCAGGTGGTGGAAAAACGCGCCTGAGCATCCGCTCGCTTGCGGCCTGAACCCGGGCCCAATTGACGGCACTAGGGGGCCCTTATCCAGAAAAGGGCCCCTTGTCCGTTTGAACTATCATCACTGCAGGCATTCACGCCTGAAAGACAAGCAGATCCATGGCCGAGAAAAAAGGCAATTCCAGCGAAAAAGTCCTGTACTGCTCCTTCTGCGGCAAGAGCCAGCATGAGGTGAAGAAGCTGATCGCTGGCCCATCGGTGTTCATTTGCGACGAGTGCATCGAGCTCTGCAATGACATCGTCCGCGACGAAGTGCCGGCCGACACGCCGCAGGCGCGCGCCAGCAAATCCGATCTGCCGGTGCCCAGCGAGATCAAGGCCAGCCTCGATCAGTATGTGATTGGCCAGGACGTTGCCAAGCGCACCTTGTCCGTCGCGGTTTACAACCACTACAAGCGCCTGCGCCATATGGCCGGGACCAAGGACACAGTCGAGCTGTCCAAGAGCAACATCCTCTTGATCGGCCCCACCGGCTCGGGCAAGACCTTGTTGGCTCAGACCTTGGCCCGCTTGCTGAATGTGCCCTTCGTCATCGCCGACGCGACCACGCTGACCGAAGCGGGCTATGTGGGTGAGGACGTCGAGAACATCATCCAGAAGCTGCTGCAGAACTGCAATTACGACGTCGAGCGCGCCCAGCGCGGCATCGTCTACATCGACGAAATCGACAAGATCAGCCGCAAGGCCGACAACCCGTCGATCACACGCGATGTGTCGGGTGAAGGCGTTCAGCAAGCCTTGCTGAAGCTGGTCGAAGGCACCATGGCTTCCGTGCCTCCGCAAGGCGGCCGCAAGCACCCGAATCAAGACTTCTTGCAGATCGACACGACCAACATCTTGTTCATCTGCGGTGGCGCTTTTGATGGCCTGGAAAAGGTCATTCAGAACCGATCGGAAAAGTCCGGTATCGGCTTTGGCGCTTCGGTGCAGAGCAAGACCGACCGCCGTGCGGCCGAACTGTTCCGCGAAGTCGAGCCAGAGGATCTGATCAAGTTCGGCATCATTCCTGAACTGGTCGGTCGCCTGCCGGTGGTCGCCACCCTGGGCGAGCTGACCGAGGACGCGCTGGTGCAAATCCTGACCGAGCCCAAGAACGCCTTGCTCAAGCAGTACCAGCAGCTGTTCGCCATGGACGGCGTCGAGCTGGAAGTGCGCCCTTCGGCCTTGACTGCAATTGCACGCAAGGCACTGGCCCGCAAGATCGGAGCGCGTGGTCTGCGCTCCATCATGGAGCTGTCGCTGATCGACACGATGTTCGAGCTGCCCGCCCTGGACGGTGTGGCCAAAGTGGTGCTGGACGAGCACAACATTGACGAAGGGGCCAAGCCCTTGCTGGTGTATCGCGAGCAGGCCAAGGCCAGCGCCTGAAGTTGAATCGACACGAGAGAACTGGCCGCGTTGAAGGGCCAGTTCCATTCCCCAGGCATCTTGCAATACTGATCTTGGACCGCATCTGGGTCTGAGAAAGAGAGGTTTTCATGTCCGGTCATCCTGTTTTGCCTGCGGAACCGATCACCCTGCCACTGTTGCCTTTGCGCGATGTGGTCGTGTTCCCGCATATGGTGATCCCGCTCTTCGTGGGTCGCCCCAAGTCCATCAAGGCCCTGGAAGCCGCGATGGAAGCCGGCCGTCAGATCATGTTGGTGGCCCAGAAGGCTGCCGGCAAGGATGAGCCCAAGTCGGACGATATGTTCGAAGTGGGTTGTGTCTCCAGCATCCTGCAAATGCTCAAGCTGCCCGATGGCACCGTCAAGGTGCTGGTCGAAGGCCTGCAGCGCGCCACCACCCAGTCCATCACCGACGGGGAAGAGCACTTTGTCGCCGAGGTCCTGCCTATTCCGCCCGAGACCGACCTCAAGCCCGAGGTTGAAGCTCTGCGCCGGGCGGTGACTCAGCAGTTTGACCAGTACGTCAAGCTGAATAAGAAGATTCCGCCGGAGATCCTGACCTCGATCGCTGGCATCGATGATGCCGGCCGTCTGGCCGATACCATCGCCGCCCATCTGCCGCTCAAGCTGGACGCCAAGCAGTCGGTGCTGGACCTGGCCGAGGTGGGCAAGCGTCTGGAAACTTTGCTCGATCTGCTTGAGCATGAAGTCGACATCCTGCAGGTGGAAAAGCGCATCCGCGGTCGCGTCAAGCGCCAGATGGAGAAGAGCCAGCGCGAGTACTACCTGAACGAGCAGGTCAAGGCCATCCAGAAGGAACTCGGCGACGGCGAAGAGGGCGCTGACCTGGAGGAGCTGGACAAAAAGATCCAGGCTGCTCGCATGCCCAAGGAAGCGCGCAAGAAGGCCGACGGCGAGCTGAAGAAGCTCAAGCTGATGTCGCCCATGTCGGCCGAGGCCACTGTGGTGCGCAACTACATCGAGACCCTGGTCAATCTGCCTTGGAGCAAGAAGACCAAGATCAAGTTCGATTTGTCCAATGCCGTCGATGTGTTGAACGAAGACCATTACGGTCTGGACAAGGTCAAGGATCGCATCGTCGAGTACCTCGCCGTGCAGCAGCGCGTGGACAAGGTCAAGGCGCCGATTCTGTGCCTGGTCGGCCCTCCGGGTGTGGGCAAGACTTCGCTGGGTCAGTCGGTGGCTCGCGCCACTGGCCGCAAATTCGTCCGCATGGCCTTGGGTGGCGTGCGCGACGAAGCCGAGATTCGTGGTCACCGTCGCACCTACATCGGGTCTATGCCGGGCAAGGTGCTGCAGAGCCTGTCCAAGGTTGGCACGCGCAATCCGCTCTTCTTGCTCGACGAGATCGACAAGTTGGGCATGGATTTCCGTGGCGACCCGTCCTCGGCCCTTCTTGAAGTGCTGGATCCGGAGCAGAACCACACCTTCGGCGATCACTATGTCGAGGTCGATTTCGATCTGTCCGATGTGATGTTCATCGCCACTTCCAACTCGATGAACATCCCGCCGGCGCTGCTGGACCGGATGGAAGTGATCCGCCTCTCGGGTTACACCGAAGACGAGAAGGTCAACATCGCCCAGCGCTACCTGCTGCCCAAGCAGTGCAAGAACAATGGCGTCAAGGAAGAGGAGATGGAAGTCACCGAATCCGCCATTCGCGGCATCATCCGCTACTACACCCGGGAAGCCGGTGTGCGTTCGCTGGAGCGCGAAGTGTCAAAGATCTGCCGCAAGGTGGTGAAGGGCATTGCGCTCAAAACCTTTGAAGGCAAGGCCGTCGTCACCGAGGACAACCTCAATGACTTTCTGGGTGTGCGCAAGTACGACTTCGGTCGCGCCGAGAAGAAGAACCAGGTCGGCCAAGTGGTTGGTCTGGCCTGGACTGAGGTGGGCGGCGATCTGCTGACGATCGAAGCCACGGCCATGCCGGGCAAGGGCAACATCATCCGTACCGGTTCGTTGGGCGATGTGATGAAGGAATCCGTCGAGGCGGCTCGTACGGTGGTGCGTTCACGCGCGCGCTTGTTGGGCATCAAGGACGAGCTTTTCGAGAAGCGTGATGTGCACGTGCACGTGCCTGATGGCGCGACGCCCAAGGACGGCCCGAGCGCAGGTGCGGCCATGACTACGGCCTTCGTCTCGGCCTTGACCGGCATTCCGGTACGTGCCGACGTGGCAATGACCGGTGAAATCACCTTGCGCGGAGAAGTCACGGCCATCGGCGGTTTGAAGGAAAAGCTGCTGGCGGCCCACCGTGGCGGCATCAAGACCGTGATGATCCCGGAAGAGAACGTCAAGGACTTGCAGGACATTCCTGAGAACGTCAAAAACCAGCTCGAGATCGTGCCAGTGCGCTGGATCGACCGGGTGCTGGAGGTGGCGCTGGAGTCCATGCCGGTGCCTCTGCCGGATGAAGAACCCGCCGCAGCGGCCAAGGCCGAAGCGTTAGTGGCAGCGCCGGCCGCGACACACTGAGGGAAATGCAAGCTCCGTCGGAACGATCACTTCCGTGCAGGGGCTTGCAGCCGACTCGAAAAGTGGTTTAGAATCTGAGCTTCGACGCAACGGTGATTCGGCTGGAGACAGTTGAAATTTCCAGTGTCGAGGCGAGATGCGGGTGTAGCTCAGTTGGTAGAGCGCAACCTTGCCAAGGTTGAGGTCACGAGTTCGAGCCTCGTTACCCGCTCCAGAAATACAAGAATCCAATCATGCTTGCATGAGGCGATTCGCAAAAAGGGAGGCCCCGGCTTCCCTTTTTTAATCAGTCGGAATTTCGGTTTCAATTGATGAAGTAAACGAGTTTGGCGCGATAGCAAAGCGGTTATGCCCCGGATTGCAAATCCGGTTAGTCCAGTTCGACTCTGGATCGCGCCTCCAAAATTTGATGTGCACATGCGGGTGTAGCTCAGTTGGTAGAGCGCAACCTTGCCAAGGTTGAGGTCACGAGTTCGAGCCTCGTTACCCGCTCCAGACAGGCGATTGGCCGAATTTTCAAGCTTGAAAAATTCGAAGCGCCGTTGGAATCGGAAAGAGGGAAGCCTGATGGTTTCCCTTTTCTGTTTTGGCCGGAGCGCCAGAATTCTTGTGGGCATTGCGAGGGCGGAGGCAAACCGCACGCCCGACCTGAGTCGATCGCAAGTAAAGTGGTGCCGAGTTCCGTCGTCGAAAGTTTGAAAATTCTTCAGTGGAACTTGCCGAGAGTTGAATATTCGGTATAGAATGCAAGACTTCGTTGATTACGGTGCTTAAAAAGTTCCGGCGTCATCGAAATGGAAACAAGATGGACGCAGTTTCATCGGTTCCGAAAACGGCGCGCTTGCGTGTTGTTTGAAGAAAGCGATGCGGGTGTAGCTCAGTTGGTAGAGCGCAACCTTGCCAAGGTTGAGGTCACGAGTTCGAGCCTCGTTACCCGCTCCAGATTTGTTTTCAACCCTACCAACGGGTTTGCGGCTTGTTTGGCGCAGATCCGAAAAATGCGGGTGTAGCTCAGTTGGTAGAGCGCAACCTTGCCAAGGTTGAGGTCACGAGTTCGAGCCTCGTTACCCGCTCCAGATTTGCAAAAGGGAAGCCACCAGGCTTCCCTTTTTGCATTCCGCAGGCATCGTGCATTCGCGTGAGCAGACGCAGCGATAATGCTCGGCCTGACCGCCGCCCGGGTGGTGAAATTGGTAGACGCAGCGGACTTAAAATCCGCCGACCTCACGGTCGTACGGGTTCAAGTCCCGTCCTGGGCACCATTGCAAATCATAAGCAAATCAAGGACTTACGGGATGTAAGTCACGACTTTGCTGCCGGCTAGAATTGACGCAGCGGACTGGATTGACACAAAATTCTTGAATCGAGTGTCAACGGGAGTCGTTGTGTCGTCAGTCACGCAACTAAAAACTGGAAAATTCCTGGCAAGAGTGCGCGTACGCGGCGCAGTCGTGCCAAGCCGAACGTTCGAAACTGAGTTCGCAGCGAAGACCTGGGCCGACGGCGCTGAGGATCAAGTTAGGCAGGCACTGCGAGATGCAGAGATAGCCGGCGCGGGCGCAAAAATCAGGACATTCGAGGAGGTGGCGCTGGAGTACCTAAAATCCGCCGAATTCAGATCCCTCCGCCCAGACACCCAGCGCACAGAAGGGCAGCGCATCAGGACGTACTGCATCCCCAGATTCAAAGAAAGGGCGATTTCGGCAATCAACAGCGCAGACCTCAGGGACTATCGAGACGAGCTCAAGGCCTCGATCACGCAGCGCGGAAAAAAGACGAGCGACACACATGTCAGGCTCGTCATCCGCGCAGCAGGCAGCGTTTTCAACTACGCAGTAGACAGAAAATATCTGATTGACACGCCTGTTCAAAGACTGAAACTCAAATCTAAGTCGAGCAAGAACATTCGGGTCTCAGAAAACGTCAAGGACTTGATGTTGTCCGAATTGCAGAATTTGAGAAAAACGGGCATCAGGGCCTATACGTTTTTTCTGGTGATGGCGTCGACCGGCGCCCGACCCTCAGAGATCGCGAGACTGAGATGGCGCGATGTTCAGATGAAAAAACGACTGATCAACATCGTCGACACTAAAAACGCGGCTAGTGATGAGCAAATAAATCTCACGAAATCGTTGACAGAATCCACAGCGCGGGCGCTGTGGGACTATTACGAACTAGAACACAAGGCTGGTCGGGGCGGCCTGGACTTAGTGTTCCCGTCAATCAAACGAGAGACAGGAGCTGAACAGCCTTACGTGTACAGATCACCTCTCGATGCGATTCGAAAGAAAAATGCATTGTTCAAGGGGTTTACGCCAAATGCCTTCCGGCACGAGTTCGTTAGTCGGTTGTTCGAGTTCAACGAACTGAACAACAAATTGACGATCCCAGAGATCATGCAGATAACCGGACACAAATCGCCGCAGTCGCTCATGGGATATACGCACCTGGCCGAGGTCAGTCATCTTCCGCTACTAGAGCGGATGGAGAAATTTCACCGAGATGTTGCGTTGGAGCAAGCGCTAATGGATGCGGGTTCGCCAATACCGTCTCCCGAGGACACCTGATTGCTGAACATAGCAAGCAACTGGGGCCCCGCTCGATAGTACGGTCAATGGTTGACGGTTTTTTCAATGATAGAGCTACTAAATGACGCAGATGAGTATCCCAGCGAACTTTCCCACGAGACGTGACATAAGTGCTGTGGCTGGAGTGCAGCCGAAAGTCGCAATACGTCATGTTGACGGGCGTTACGTCGGCGAGTTCACCGATGCCGAAACGCGAGAGCGATACGAGATCTGCGTCGATCTAGTCGAACAGCTGTACTCGTACTGCGCTAGAAAACTTCGTGAACAGCCGACCTGGACGGCGAGCGAACTGCTCAGTCGGGTGGCGCATAGCATTCCGTCGAAAGGGTGGGACATCACTGCACCCGAGACCGACTGGGTCATGAGCGAGCTGTCAGCCCGCTTTGGCAATGTGTAAATAGGGCCCCTGGAGAACGTTCAGCCTGCGCTTGTCTCATCTGTGGCGACGCAGGGCAACTCGGACAGGATGTGATTGCCGTGCTCGATCAGGGTCTTGTGGTCTCTGGCTATTTCTCGCTCGCACTTGAAAGCTGCCTAACGGACCGAGCAAGTTGGTGAGCCGCGCAACCACCGCCCAACAAGCTTGCTCGTCGACCGAGCGGCTCGAAATAGACACGAGCTGGCACGTGAACCCAAAATGGCTGAACATTGGGCATCCAAAGGAGACTGCAATGACAACCCAGCACTCACCGTCAGACGGCAGCTTTAAAAATCTGATCGATGAACAACTGAAGCTGTCCCCGGTCAAACTAGGCTCTTCGCTTCACCTGGGCCGCGCCGCAAAAGCGGCTTCGAAAGATGTCGCTGCAGCACAGAACTTCGCTGCCATGACTGATTCGTTCACCGATCCTGTATTGGCAAAGCTGGAACAGCTCGTCCCAGAGCGATTTGATTTCGGGCCATTTCGAGCTCGAAGAGACGTTTAAGGCACAAAACGCGCCGGGCTGCTCGATGTCCCGCGCCATTGCGCGAAGGTCGAGCTCCTTGTCGTTCAGAGCATTGCAGGATGCACCTGCAGGCTCACCCCGTGCAGTCGTCGGCCGGGTACTCCCTGAGCTTTCGGCTTGAGTCACTCAACGAATTGAGGCAATAACGCTTCTTCTTGAGCCTCAAGACGGAGCGCGTTTGGCAGCGCGACTACGCCAACCACGCTGAGTCCCTGACGGACATCGCCGACTACATCGTTGGCTTCTACAACAGCGTGCGACTGCATTCCAAACTGGGCAACTTGCCACCCAATGCCTTCGGGCAGCAATCGGCAATCAAACAACTTATCGCTGTGTCCGAAAAAACTTGTCCAGCGCAAAACACTGTCCGCGTCCCCTGAAACAGGTGGCCGCGGTGGGCTGAAATTCGCACTGCGACTCGGGCATCGGTGCCCGAGTCGTTGGGAATCATAGTTTTGGCTCTCCAGTTTGCGTCGAGACGATAGAGCCTGCGCCATGCGCTAGCATCCCGGCTGAAATTTGGACCGAAAAGACTCTTTGTGACTAGACAACTCAACGACAAAGTTGCGGTCCGCTGCAAACCGAAATCGTGGTACCTAAAGACTCCGTAAAGAGGCTTTGTCGGCCTACAGTAAATTCTTCGTAGTATTTATTCTTATGAAGATCGCCGATGCCATTATCCATGCCGTATCCAAGCCATGTTGATGTTGAAAGAGCGAGTTTATTGCGTTGAAAGAGCGAGATTTTATGCGTAAATAGCGAAAGCGGTCATTTGGCTTTGTGATGCATAAACTGACTAGAGGGCGCTTCTATACAGTACCCAATCTTTTCGAATGCACCTAACCAATCTGCTTCGAAGGACGTGTGCAGCCCCTTTCAACTAAAAACATGAGTCAAGCAAGCTTACGCAGAGACAAACAACTACTCGAAGACCTACGATCAATTAAAGCGGGCGCTATAGCGTCTGGTATCACTGAGCTGATAAGAAGCACAGAAACGATCAATCAACTTGAGTATAAACTGCAACGCAAGAACTCATGGCACTCAGATTTACTAGATCGGGTCACTCCGAGAGTTCCTGAGCGTGAATTTCCGCATTTGGTTGATGGGACTCTATTCTTACCGCGGGCCGCTGAAGGCAACGTGCCGATGCTACGGGCGTCACTTCAAAGAATGTTTCCAGCGTATTACCCCGAACGACCGTGGCTACAGCGGTTTGTCGCTGATGTGGATATTGGCGGTGAAAGCTATGAACTGCGAGTTTCAGGTAACGGTCTAAGCGTTGAAGAAGCAGACGTGCTGATGGCAGCTTTGTCCCTGGCTGATGGCCGCAGCGAGACAGTTATAAGCGTATCGACATGGCAAATCTTGCGCATGCTTGGCCGCTCCTTTAACAGCCAGAGTGCGCAGTCGCTACAGGACCAGTTTAAACGACTGACAGCCCATCACTTCATCTGTCTAAACGCCCGAGATTTAAAGAATAGTGGGAGATGGAGCATTCTCCGGGACTGCAGAACGGGAGGCAATTCAAAGCCGTATGAAATGCATTTTGTAGTCGACAACCGGTTCGCTCAGATGTTTGTGAACGGCTTTAAAGCATGGGGGCCTGTCGACATGATTATGAGAGCCAAGATCGACGGGAGAGCAAAGCTGGCAAGGTGGCTATTTCTATATTTATGCGGCTATCCCCAGCATCATTCTCGTGATGTAGCGCAACTTCTGGAATTTTCAAATGCATCGAAGACCAGTTTTTCGGGTTATCGTCGCGAACTAATAAATGCATGTTCGAAGTTAGAGAACATTGGATTCTTGAAACAAGGATCTTCGCGCTTTGAAAAGCAGGGGCGGAGCTCATTTATTCTCCACACTCAAAAAATACTGTACTCGCCTAGATTTTTACAAAAACACAATGGCGACGTCAAAATTCTCTCCGCCGATGCAGACTGGCCGAGTGTTTCGTTAGAGTGAAAAGTGATGCAACTAGGGCGAAGCTGTAGGGGCGTCGACTAGATTTCAACCGTTGAAAATTGGTGAAGGCATTTGACGAAAGCTAACTGCAGCGGGCACTTTCAACTGTTGAAAGTGCGTTGGCTGGAAGTGCATCTAAATAGGCTGCGGAAGCAGTCGAAGGGCGTCCAGCCCGGAGAGGCCAGGCTTCGCCTGGCCCCGTCGACCGGGAGGGGGCGCCGTGAGGGTGGCGAGACGACAGTCGAGACCCTCTGATCCGCGAACGCGGGTCAGAGCAAGAGCTGGCCGCCCTAGCGGACAGAGCGCAGCCGAAATGGGGGAGCGCCTGAGCTCCCCGCCGCCTTGGCCGCAGGGCCGAGGCTAACCGCCGTTTTTAGTGCCTGCCGCAGAGCGGCGGGACACGTCACCGAAGAGAGGCCCGAATGGGGCTCTGGAGGTGAAAAAGGGCGGTTAGCCTCGGCACGAAGTGCCGCGGCGGCGCGGGGATAGGGGGTGAGGCCGTGCAGGCCGAATTTTGCGGCCGCCCCTAGGCGGTTTAAGCAAAAGTACCCCCGGAGATGTAGCACAGCAGCTCGAATTCGGTGTTGTATCCGGTGTTGTGGGCTATCAACACCGGATAACAAATCAAGAGGGCTGATATCGAGCTATCTCAAATGGAGATAGCCCTCGAAGGCTGGCGAAAACTGGCTCTCTATCAGTCATTGAATATGTGTATCGCGCGACTTCTTTACTCGAACAAATCCATAATGGAAGACGAATATCGAGCTCGGGCGGCGCATTTGTCAGTTTTGAATAAAATCGACGTAAAAAAATTCGGATTGGCGCGGATTTTTTATAGCCATTTTCAACTTCGACGGGATAGTAAACGGGCCTGCAGCCCTGTCGAGTAAATTTGAAAACGCAGTCAGGAATTTTGCCGAGCTCTACCCGAAGAAACTGTATGACGGCTTGAATGTCAGCTGGCAAATAGCGATGCTGTAGCTGAAATTCGTTGTAAAACTCGCTGCCACTGCATGACCGCGCGAGTAGATACGCGCCGAAGCAGGTCCCCAGTGAACGATGCAGTGCAAGAACACCCGCAGTCGCGCTGTCATATCCGTCTGTTGCTTGGTCAGCACCAAGAGACCGTGCGACATCACGTCCAGCTCTTGTCAGAACGAACGTGAATCCGCTCAGAGGATTTGGACGACGAATTATAAGTTTGTCTCGTTCTAGAGTAACTAGAACACGTCGAGTTTGCTCAGCTGCAGTAGCGACGGATGAGGGCACGGGGAATAGGAATCCCGCTATTTCTATCAGGCGCTGAGGACCGTAGTTGCCGAGAAGCCTTAGGGCCGACTGACGTCGCTCAATGTGAACGAGGTTAGATTGAGACATGAAGCAAAAAAGAAGGAGTTGCTGATAAAAACGTATAGCAACTCAACACAAATGCCCAATGAACCAAAAGGGTCAGGGTGATCGAGCGGATAAACCCAGGTTGAGACTGACGAAGTCTGGCAAAAAGTCTGGCGAAGACTGGTAATCCTACTTAATTGTAGTAATTTGTAGATTCTTGCGGAAGCTGGCAATTTCTGGAAATTGCTATCTATACATATAGTGAGAGCAGGAGAGCATCACATCTACCAACCAACACCAAGGTATTAAAAATGACAAAAAATCTTAACTTGCCAAAGCGCTGCACTCGTGAAAGCGTCAACAACGCACTACGCGCACAATCTATCAATCTGCATATTTTCGAAGACAACTGCAATGATTGGCGATTCGCTGTTGGCTCAGAAAATCTTGAAGGTTCAGGTTACTCAGTAACGTTAGTCTCTAGCTATGACAGTCCGCGAACTGCGCGAGGCGCAGCGTTGTACATAGCTGCGAATCTTTCTTCTTTAGCGAGAAAAGCTGCAGCTTACGAGATCGCTATCTTCGAAAAATAAAAATAAAAGTAAAAACAGAAACCGACGAAGCCCGCTGATGCGGGCATTTTTACGCTTGGAACTTAAATTGTAAAAATTTATAAATTCATGCAAAAGCATGTGATTTCTGGAAATTGCTACCTATACATGACATGAGGGCGAAAAACTAAGCCGTCATAAACACCAACCAACCAACCAATGAAGGAATTTTAGAATGCAAAACAAGATAGACATCGTAGAGCACATTGCAGACGAGCTGGAAGCAGATTTTATCTGCGACTATTCCGGACGAGGAATGTACGGTGAAAAATGTGTCGCGATATCAATAGACAGCGACGAAATATACGAGGCGGTACAGCTAGCAACGCTGTGGGGAATAAAAGAAATTGGAAAAATTGATTCTATGGGACGAGGCGTTGTAATTTATTGGCCTGATCTGGAAGCCGAAAAAATGGTAGCTTTAAAATGAGTACCTATGCACAACGAATCGAGGTTGAGTTATTCGGGCGTCCGCTTGAGCAGATCGCAGATTACTGCCAAGAATACTGCTCTTCGGAATTGCAGAAAATCAGCTTAGAAAACGAAGAGTGGGAGTACTTTATTTTTACTGACAAATCTGCAGTTGCAATTAACTGGTCACGATATGAAATGCAGATCAAATCTCGCGCAGAGGTGGCAGACGACATGCGAAATAGCCAGTTAAATATGCAAAATATCAATGAGCAAAGGCTGATTCCTGTGGATCTTATGCCCGCTGCTGATCTTCGAGAAAGACTGTTGAAAAAAATCAGCTCGATTGACGCCGTGCTAAATGAATCCTGGAAATGGACTGGCCGAACACGAGAAATAGTTATGCGAGTAGACCGCGGTGATATAAATCTTGCGCGGGTAACGTATCCGTCAAACAGCGGACGTAGACCAACAGGGATTGTGGGCATGAAAACAGGCGGTAGAAAATACAACGCGTGTTTGCAGTTACTGGCGCAGCTACAGTCAAATACAGTACTCTACAATTGACTGCAAAGCACTATGAAAAGAATAGAGCCCGTCTTGCGCGGGTTTTTTTACGCCTAAATTTTAAATTGTAACAGTTTGTAAATTCTGGTGAACACTGGCAATTTCTGGAAGTTGTTATCTATACGTATCGTGGAAGCGAAAAAATGCTTTCATGAAAATTTAACTAACAAAGGAAATTAAAATGGCTGCACAAACTTACATCACAAATGAACACGGCTTAAACATTAAGATAAACCAACTCGGGTTGAAGTCACTACACGTGCAACGTATCGCAAGCGAAATAGCAGAGCTACTGCAAGGAACAAAGTTCGACGTGAGAAGCAGGCTAAGTACGGAATTCATGGAAAATCATGCATACGCGGCTATAGACCTAGATACTGACATTACAGATGCAGCGGAACTAGCCAGATTTCTTGGTTCTGTAGCTGAAATTAAAGGCGTGGAAGAACTTTCTGTTTATATCGCAGACGCATATGACACACACACAAGAGTTATATGGATGGGTGAAACTTTTGAAGTTTCGACTGAGCTGTCAAATGAAATAAAAATAGAACGCTCCAGAAACTCGGAAGCAAAATTCAACGACCTGCAAAGTAAAACAAGACAGCTTAGGCTAGAAGTAGATAAAGCGATGGAAGAATCAAGGAAAGTGCTCAAGTAACTCGATATGACTGACTAGCCAAAGGAAGTAAAATTAATACCAATTTACGTCACCGTCGTGAGAAGCTAGAACTGAAACTAATCGGTAAGTTGCGCACATTAGCGTCAAATTGGTGAGCGACTCAGGTGCTTTCCTCGGCGTGCTTGAGCCGTTGTTGGGGTAGTGGGGCGGTCTATTTAGACGAGCTTGACCTGATCAAGATGATGAGTGTGGTATCGTCTTTCTGATCTTATTCAACATCTTCTAGCGGGCAATCAGCATGGGAAAGGACAGCTTGGCCGTACCAATGGATGTGCCGCAGGCACAGCGCGAACGCCTTGCGTTTCTTGAATTGCGCGCTTTCTTTGCGGGTGAGCTGCGGCGAGGGGACATCGAAGCTCGTTTTGGCGTGAAGCCCGCGGCTGCTTCACGGGACTTGAGCTCTTATCGCGATATCGCCCCGGCCAATCTTGATTACGACGTGGCTGGGCGGTGTTATCGGCCGTCCGATTCCTTTAGTCCGGTATTCCCTTTTTCGACAGAACGAGTCCTGGCCTGGCTGTTGCAAGGCTTTGGTGATGGCCTCGATCTAAAGCTGCGCCAAACAGCGCCGTGTGAAGGGCCGGGTCAACTGATAAAGCCGAACTTGGATGTGCTTGCCACCATCACCCGAGCCTTGGTTGCTAAGAAGGCAGTACGAGTCAACTATTTATCCCTGTCTTCCGGCGAAACATGTCGCGATCTGGTGCCGGTTGCGTTGGCAGACAACGGGCTTCGCTGGCACATCCGAGCGTTCGACCGTGACAAGGCTCGATTTGGCGATTTCGTACTCACGCGGCTGACAAAGGCTCAGCTGATCGAAAGCGAAGTGCAGCAGCATGAGCAGTTGAGCGCCGACGAACAATGGGCTCGGATCGTGGACCTAGAGTTGGTCCCGCACCCGAACATCTCATGGCCCAGTGCCGTCGAGGCAGACTACGGCATGGTTGAGGGTGTTTTGCGTATCAAGGCAAGGGCCGCCCTTGTCGGCTATGTTTTGCGGCGCTGGTCTGTTGAGTTTGGTAAAGCGGATGTACTCGCCCGTGCCAAGGGCACTTCGGTGGACCATGTTCGCGAAGCAGGCGTCGTCGAAGCTGGATCGGGGAAAGTGAGGCTGTTGAAGCCCGCGGAGTATGACTCCGTATGGTCGCCTGAGAACGACAACAACACGCCCGTTTGGGAAGCGCTGCATCAGTTGATTCGCGCGCTGCGAAGCAGCGGCGAGTCCGTCGCGGGCGCGTTGCTCGCGGGCATGCCACAAAGGGCTGAGCCAATTCGCAACTTGGGATATCGGCTTTACACCCTTTGCGAGCGCAAGGGCTGGGCCGAGGACGCGCGAGCTTACAACGAGCTGATTACCTCTTGGACAGGCATCGAAGCTGCGTCGCATGAGAAGGGCCACTACGGCTCGCAAATGTCTATCGAGGAATAAGGGAGAAAAACAATGAGTCTGAAACCTTGGCGCGAAATCGCCGTCCCCCACGAAGATGTCTTGAAGGGCACCTTCCAACAAGCCGAGTTCGCCGCCGATATTTCCAAGGTGCATCAAGGCATCGCGACCGACGAGTATCAGGACGCGGCCTTGTTCTTTCAGCGGACCTTCATCACCGAAGGCATGCGCCTCTTGCTCGACTCCGTCGTCAAGCGGCTGGCGGGCAAGGGCGGCGACCCGGTCGTGCAGTTGCAGACCGCTTTCGGTGGCGGCAAGACCCACACGCTGTTGGCCGTCTACCACCTCGCCAAGGGGGCGACACCCGCAAGCAATATGCAGGGCATTCCTCCGATCTTGGATGCAGCGGGCATCACCGAACTGCCTAGGGCGCGCGTGGCAGTGCTCGATGGTGTGGACTTGCTGGACCTCGCGAGCAAGCCGCGTGTGTATGGCAAGACCACCGTCAAAACGATTTGGGGCGAGATGGCTTGGCAGTTGGGGGGAGAGGCCGCCTTCGCGAAGCTTTCGGAAGCTGACCGCGACGGGACGGCTCCGGGAAAAAGCGTGCTGGCCGACATCATTGGCGGCAGCGCGCCTTGCATCATCCTGATGGACGAGTTGGTCCGTTATGTGTCGCAGTTCGAGGAGGGCAAGACACTCTCGGGCGGCACCTATGACACGCAGCTCTCGTTCATCCAGTCGCTCACTGAAGCCTTGAAGGGCGTGCCCAACGCGATCCTGTTGGCCTCGCTGCCGTTCTCTGACAGGGAGGCAGGCAGCCAGCAGGGCGTGAAAGCTTTGCGGGCCTTGGAGCACTACTTCGGCCGCGTGCAGGCCCTTTGGAAGCCTGTGGCAACGGAAGAGGCCTTTGAGATTGTCCGTAGGCGCTTGTTTGCCAATGTGTCAGACAGGCTTGCCGCCGAGGAGGTGTGCCGGGCCTACGCTGACTACTACACAGCCAACGCGGGCGACTTTCCGCCCGAGGTCCAAGAGGCCGGCTACTTGGAGCGGCTTAAACACGCTTAACGTCACTTCTTGCGTGGAAGTCCATCGTCGATGACGTGAAGGAAGGGCGAATCAATCTCGACGGGCATCAGACGAAGCAAGCATCGAAGAGCCTTGAAATTGCCAATGAGGCTTTGGGGCGGATGGTGCGCGAGACCTTCAAGTGGTTGCTGGCGCCCTTGCAGGAGGCTAAACCCGGCAAGGGCATTGGCGAGCTTCAGTGGGACCATTTCCAGATCAATCCGACTGCTGTGAACCGCACCGAGGAGATTGAGAGGGTACTCAAGGAACATGAGCTCCTGATCACCGAGTGGGCACCGATCCATTTGACCAAGATGCTGCAAACGTGGTTCTGGAAGGACGACGCGACGGCGGTCGGTGCCTTGGAAACGTGGCAGAAAACCTGCTGCTACCTCTATCTGCCGAGGCTGCGCGAAGCCGATAATTTGAGAGCCACCATTGCCGCAGGCGCGGCCTCCCGCGACTTCTTTGGCATTGCTTACGGGCGCGAGGAAGGCCGATTCCAAGGTTTCAATTTTGCGCAGAGCACGACCCCGATTCTTGATGATGCATTGCTGCTGATCGAGCCCAGAGCTGCGGCAGCGTTTGCAGCCAAGCTTGCGGAGGAGGCTGCGGAGCGAGCGGCAGCGACCAAGGAGAAGGAGGCGGGAAGCACAGGCGCCGGAGGCGAGTCCAAGGGCGAAACCACAGGCGGAACTTCTACGACCTCGACCGGCACGGGTGGGGGATCAGGAGGCTCGGGCGGTGGCGGTGCGACTGGTTCCGAATCGGGTACAGGTACGGGTTCGGGTGGCGGCGCAGCATCGGCCAAAAAGACGATGTTCTTTGGCTCCGTGGAGCTCGATCCTGTCAGAGCCAAGTTGCAGTTTTCGGATGTTGCCGAGGAGGTGCTCATGCTGTTCACCCAGAAGCCTGGTGTGAAAGTGCGAATCTCCGTCGAGATCGAGGCCGAGTCACCAAATGGCTTCGACGATGGTGTCCAGCGGGCCGCGCGTGAGAACTGCGATCAGTTGAAGTTCAAGAACCGGGCGTTCGAGGACTGAGCGGGCTAGGGCGTTAGGTCACCGCTTTGGGGCAAAACGCAATTGTTTGGGTTAGTGATTACCCCGTACCTAAACTAGTTTTGCTTACGTGGCCTGCAGCAAATGACGCGATGGCTGAAAGTTGGCGCAGAAAAAAAAGGCGCACTGGGTGCGCCCTTTAAATAGTTAACGAAGCGTGGCTTCTAAATCGGTGTCACTCAGTTGATCGAGTCCCACGCGCAGAAGCAAACGATAAATGTTCGAAAGCAACCTAGGCGGCGCACCGTTTGCAGTGCGGGAGCACCCTTTGAAAGCTTCGTACATGCATAGTTCTGCTGCCCGCAAACTTGGATCAATAGCATCGCCCGAGAACGGTCGAGGCATAGACCAAGTTGGATCGTTCCGCATATCAAGTGCGCGAATTCGCTCCGCGACAAGATACTGCTCATCTGGCGCTAGCCAATCGATTGGCCGAATGGTCCCTGAAAGCATCATCACGATGACAGGCGGTAGTTGCAGCAATTGGGCTGCAGACTGCACAAAGTCCATGCCGACATTCTCAACTCGCTTGATTCCGCTGCTGAGCTGATGAAGGTATCCGGGCGTAACGCCAAGCTCCGCAGCGATTTGTTCAATCGTCCGACCCTCGCGCCGAGCGGCGTCTCGGATCAATCTGATCAAAAGCGGCGCGCTCTGTGTAGAAGTGGGCTCTGTACTGCTGTTGCAAATGTGCGAATCTTTCATTGCTAGCATTCTTTGTCCTATTAAAAACCGGAAACCGGCTTTTTGTATAGACAATAAATTTGGCTGACGTTGAAAAAATCGGAGAATTTTTGGTGTTGGCGTTTGTTGTAGCTGTTACCCAAGCCCTTGTATCGAGGTCAACTCCCAATGCAACAGGTGCGAATGACGGCATTCCGGGCAGCGTCGGCGTAGTCCCTGGACTCAAGTTCAACGACGGCATGCTTTACGTCGGTGCCACTCGTGTTTCTCTTCTGACATCTTTATGTGGTTTACTTGAGCGCAATCAATCACGGAGAAAAAATTGGCTTCCAGAAACGGTAACTACACGGCCTTCTATGTTGCAGAGCCGTTCAATCCCAGTTCGTTGGGTGCGCATGCGACGAGAGACTTTTGCTACTACAACACCTTGCGTATGTGGAAAGGGGCAGATACTTCGTTTCCATTCGCTGACTCGCACGCCACTACATACAGTGTTCGCGATGGCAGTGATTGGGAGACAACGTTAAAGCCTAGGCTTCGGGAGCGGCTTCGCAATTCGAAGAACATCGTGCTCGTTCTTAGCTCGACAACTGCAAACTCAAGAGCCGTAAGGGAGGAGATCGACTATGGCATCAACGACCAAGGGTTGCCCGTGATAGTGATCTACCCAGAATATGACTCCAAAGAAAGTCTTCTTGCCAATGGATCATTAAAGCAGCCAGTTAAGAGTCTATGGGACAGGCTTCCAATATTTCGTGACTCTATGAGCAAGGTTCCTACGCTGCATGTCCCAATGGTAAAGGTGGCAATCAGAGATGCACTCAGTAATACCGGCTTCATGATTGCCACAAAGTGCAATCCTGACTATTACTGGTATAAGACATAATGGCAATTAAATCTGTAGGAGGAAATGGATGTCAAAAGTTGGTTTTCTAGATAAGCGTATTGGAAAGCTATTTCTCCAGATGACATCTGTCATCAGCGGAGCTGTCTCCCTTACTGTAATTTTCTTTGATATCCCTCCCACGTATAAGCCTTGGGCTGCGCTTACGCTTCTGGGTGTGCTCGCGTTTTGCTATATCGGAATATGGGTCTGGTCGAATCGGCTAAATAGCATCAGTATCAATGTGGAAGGCAGTGATGTTCTAGTAACGGTTGGGGATATTTTTCAACAGGAGGGATTGAAAGTCATAGCGTTCAATGAATACTTTGATACCCGGGTTGATAATAAAATTATCAGCGACCGATCCATCAACGGTATCTTCATAACAAAGCATCTTGACGTGCCTGTTGAGGATTTGGATAAGCACATAGATAGCTACGGCTTCAATGTTGATGAGCCCATTGAAGAGAATTTATCCAGACAGCAGGGCAAGAAGAAGAAATATCGGCTCGGCACCATCTGCGTCTACAAAGATTTTTTGCTGACGGCGTTCTCGAAGTTCGACGACCAAAACCGGGCATTTCTTACGATGCCCGAGTATTTGGAATTTATGATAAATTTTTGGGATCGAGTGAACAGCGTCTACGCGTTAAAGAGTGTTTCGACAGCAGTGTTTGGTTCTGGGATCACCCGAATAAAGGGTCACAGAAACATATCTGACGAGGACCTGCTTAAGATAATGCTCTGGACCTTCAGAATTAGCGAAATGCGATTTAAGCATCCGGCAAAACTGACCATAGTTATTCATAAAGATAAGATTGATCAGATAAATTTACTGGATATTAAGGCTGTAAAGAATGGCGTTTAGTTTCATTCCTGTCAGGATGTCTGAGGTTTAAAAAATAGCCATGAGTCAAAAATTCAATTGGAGTGACCCACGAAAAGATCGGAGCCCAGGATTTCCGAATCCTGACTCCCGAAGTTATTCAAAACTCGCGGGGGCTTCTAAAGTGCCAACCTCCATACGCGGATTTAAGAAACGAATTTTGCGAATTGATGAAGCCACTGGTGCGCCGGTAGTTGACTTGATTCCCGACCGAGCGCTAGGTGCGCTAGGTGTTACATGGATGGCCCAGCGCCTTAAGGCGCACTATGCCAATGACCCGCCACCAGAGGCAGATGCGAGTTTTTTAGCTGAAGCGGAGGGGGATCCTGTTCGATTCATCGGGAATGAGAGACTTTTGACTTGGTTTGGTGCCGCACTTTGCCGAAACCCTACGATGGCAGGGGAGCAGCGAAAGAGGTTCCAGATTCAGGTTGACCAGTTGCAAAACTCAAACACAGGAAGTTAGCAAAATGATGCTAAGAACCCAGCAGATGCTGCGCCTTGTAACTGTCGGCCCCAAGTAGCTTTCGTAGTCGGCAGCAGAATTTTGGTAACGGTCTGAGGGCGCCGCTGCCCGGATTCCCGGTCTGCGTCACTTCCACCATGCGCTAAGACGGGATTTGCTTCGTAAGCTAGGCTAGGTGGATTTTGGGGTGCTGCCGCCTAGAGAGTTGGGGCTGCTGGCCGACACAGCCGCCTCCCAGTCGTCCCATGTTGACTCCGTCACCTCCAAGCCCCGAATGGCTGGTGCTCGCCGCAGAAGCAGCGAAGTGGTGGCATTCATAAAGCGTGCAAGGACAGCATGTGCACTGCTAGCAATGGTCAACTGTTGATCTGAAGGTGTGTGCATGATTGACTCCTTTGATGCAAGAAGTTTCGGCGTCAGTCGCGCTGCTATCTATCCACCAAAGGAGGTCCTACTTTTTGGGGGAGATGTGCACTGTGATCCGCTGAACTGAACCAAGGATGCTCGTCTCCACGAAAAACTAAGCATCTATCTACGCCGCCTGGCCAGAGTTCTGATTCCGACTCGGCGTGCAGGTGCATGAACGGCGGCCCTCCGGAATTTTTTGGTAACCAGAGCGCGTTTAACGGTTAAACGCGGCCGGCCTACCCAGTTCCGAGCAAATCTCCTTTCTGAGTGCGTCCAACAGCAGGCCCCTCATGGGGCAGGACGGGCAGCCTCAGGCATATGTGTTGCGAGGGAGCAACGGGCAGGCTATTTGAGAGAATTTCCTGAACTGACGGAGGTGAGGGACGGAGTGGCTGTGTCAATTTTGACAAAACACTGTCAATTTTATCGGGTTCAAACGGATCAAAATGAATCTTAAGTGATTGATTTGTAATGAATCTCGTAGTCATTTTTGTCAACGGTGGCGGACTTAAAATCCGCCGACCTCACGGTCGTACGGGTTCAAGTCCCGTCCTGGGCACCAGCAGCGCAAATGCGTATCAGGTGAAGGCCGCCAACAAACGCTCCAGCGCCACCGTGAATGGCGTTTGCATCAGCGGCAGGGTGGCGACCATGCCGATCAGGCCGATGCTCACCGTCAGCGGGAAGCCGACCGAGAACACGCCGATTTGCGGCGCGACGCGCGAGATCACACCCAGCACCAGGTTCACGAACATCAACATCGTGATCAAGGGCAGGGCAATCCAAAGGCCGATGCGGAAGATCTCCGCGCCCCAGACCTGGGGTGTTGCCACGCGCAGGAAGTGGAAGGGCTCGTCGCCAACGGGGAAAGCGTGGAAACTCTGGATCAAGGCATTGATCAGCAGCAAATGGCCGTTGATCGCAATGAACAGAAAGGCCACCATGCTGCCAAAGAAACGGGCGCTGGCGGTGCCCTGGCTGCCGGTCGCGGGATCAAAGAAGCCGGCGTAGTTGAGGCCCATTTGCAAGCCGATCAACTCGCCGGCGAATTCCAGCGACGCAAACACCAGACGTACGGCAAAGCCCATGGACAGCCCGATCAGCATTTGCTGCGCCAACAGAAGCAGCAGCATAGGCAGGGAGTCCAGGGGGGCCAATGGCATCGGCGGCAAGGAGGGCTGGGCGGCCAGTGATATGAACAAGGCCAAGCCTACCTTGACTCGAGCCGGGACATTGCGCTGGCTGAAGATGGGCATGCCGGCGAACAGGGCCAGCGTCCGTATGAAAGGCCAAAGCAGCGGATTCAACCATTCCAGCAGCTGTGCCTCCGTGACGGAGAACATCAGCTGACCACTTGCGGGATGGTCTTCAGCGTTCGCTGGATGTATTCGACCAGGGTGGTCACCATCCAGGGGCCGGTGATGGACAGCACCACTACGGCCGCTACCACTTTGGGCACAAAGCTCAGGGTCGACTCATTGATTTGCGTCGCGGCTTGAAACACGCTGACCAGCACGCCCACGGCCAGCACGGTCAGCAGAACCGGTGCCGCCACCAGCATGAGGATGTAGAGGCCTTGCTGGCCGAAGGTGAAGACTTGTTGTGCGTCCATGAGGGGTTCCGATACCTTCAGGTGACAAAGGAGGCCGCCAGCGAGCCCAGCAACAGGTTCCAACCGTCCGCCAGCACAAATAGCATGAGCTTGAAGGGCAGAGCGACCAGCACCGGGGACAGCATCATCATGCCCAGACTCATCAGCACGCTGCTGACGATCATGTCGATGACCAGAAAGGGGATGAAAATCAGAAAGGCAATCTGAAACGCACTCTTCAGTTCACTGGTGACGAAGGCGGGTACCAGCACTTTGAAAGGAACGTCCTCGGCTTTGACGCTTTCATCGAGCTTGGCCAGGCGCGCGAACAGCGAGACATCGGCCTGGCGCGTTTGCTTCAGCATGAAGCTGCGCATGGGCGGTTCGGCCTTCTTCAGCGCTTCTTCAAAAGGCATCTGACCGGCGCTGTAGGGCTGCCAGGCCTCGGCATAGACCTTGTCCAAGGTCGGACTCATCACAAAGAAGGTCAGGAACAAAGACAGTCCGACGATCACCTGATTGGGTGGCGCCGCCTGGGTGCCCAGAGCCTGGCGCATCAAGGACAGGACGATGACGATGCGGGTGAAGCCGGTCATCATCAGCAGCACTGCTGGCAGGAAACCCAGCGCCGTGAAGAAAAGCAAGGTCTGGATTGGGACCGAGAAACTACCCCCACTGGCACCTTGGCCCAGCAGCAGCGGGATGGTGGCCGGCGGGGTGCTCGGCTGTGCCCAGGCGGAGCCAAGCCAGAGCAAGCTGCCAGCCAGCCAAGCGGCACGTGCGAGCCTGGCTTCAGTTTGCATTGCGGCCTCCCTCGCTGCTCGCTGGGCTTGCCTGCTGTCCGCGCAGGCGTGCGCCCAGTTGCTGTGCAAAACTGCCGTTAGCAAGCGAATGCAGACCGGTCGCGCTGGGGGCTTCAGCCTGTGGCGGCATCACATGCAGGGTGCTGATCTGTTGCCCGGTCACGCCGAGTACCAGCCAACGCCGGTCTTCACCTTGACCGACTTCTACGGTCAGCAGACGCTGATTCGGTGCGATGGGCAGGTGTGCGACCAGGCGCATCACGCCCTGGGTCTGGCTGCCGGCGCCGCCCAGTGGCGTGCGCTTGAGCAGCCATAGGGCCAGGGGGATCAGGCACAGAATGGCCAGAAACCAGAGCAAGGGCAGCAGAGGCGAAGAGTTCATGGCCCTGATTGTGGGCCAAGGCAGGGCGCGGATGCGCCCCGAAGTGCCGGGTCTTGCCCCGGGAACTCAGGCTTTCGAGAGGCGCCGCATGCGCTCGGATGGTGTGACGATGTCGGTCAGGCGGATGCCGAACTTGTCGTTCACCACCACCACCTCTCCTTGTGCGATCAAGTAACCGTTCACCAGCACGTCCATAGGCTCACCGGCCAGAGCATCGAGCTCCACCACCGAGCCTTGCGCCAGTTGCAGGATGTTTTTGATTGGAATGCGGGTGCGGCCCAGTTCCACGGTCAGCTGGACGGGAATGTCCAGGATCATGTTGATGTCGCCGCTGGGCAGATTGCTCGGCGTGGGCGAGAAATTGGCGAAGCTGGCCGGCGCGACCTGCTCGCTGGGCGCTGACACTTCTTCGGCGACTTCAGCCGGTTTGGACTCCGCCAGGGCGGCCGCCCATTCAGCGGCCATGGCGTCTTGTTCGTCGGTCGATGGGGTATCAGGTGACATTGCGTGCTCCCAGCCAACCCTGGTCAGGGCTGGTCAGCATTTCTTCCACTTTGATCGCGTACTTGCCGTTCGAGGTGCCGTAGTGGCAGTCGTAGATGGGCACGCCGTCGATCTTGGCCTTGATCATGGTTTCCAGGTCCAGCTCGATAAAGTCGCCGGGCTTGAAGGCCAGCAGTTGTTCCACGGTCGCCGGCGCCGTACCCAGCTCGGCCACCAGCTCCACCTGTGCGGCCTGGATTTGGTGCTTGAGCAGATTGACCCAGCGACGGTCGGGCTCGGTTGAATCGCCCACCGTGGTCGAGTACAGCACGTCGCGAATCGGCTCCAGCGTCGCGTAGGGGATGCAGAAGTAGACCGTACCGCTGGTCTCGCCGATTTCTAGTGTGAACGAGGTGGAGACCACGATCTCGCTCGGCGTGGCGATGTTGGCGAACTGGGGCTGCATCTCCGAGCGTTGGTACTCCAGCTCCAGCGGATAGATGCCTTTCCAGGCCTTGTGGTACTCGGCCGTGATGACCTCGACCAGACGCAGGATCACACGTTGCTCGGTGGCCGAGAAATCCCGGCCTTCGATGCGTGCGTGGAACTTGCCGATGCCGCCGAACAAGGAGTCGATGACGGCGAACACCAAGGTCGGATCACAGACGATCAGCCCGGAGCCACGCAGCGGCTTGACCGAGACGATGTTGAAGTTGGTGGGCACCACGATCTCGCGCAGGAAGGCGCTGTACTTCTGCACTTTGATGCCGCCGATGGCCACTTCCGGGCTCTTGCGGATGAAGTTGAACAGGCCGACGCGGATGTTGCGCGCGAAGCGTTCGTTGATGATTTCCATCGTGGGCATTCGCCCACGGACGATCCGTTCCTGGCTGGCCAGGTTGTAGTCGCGTATGCCGCCTACCTGCTCCTCTTCGGCGTCGAGCTTTTGGCTCTCGCCGGTGATGCCCTGCAACAGGGCATCAACTTCGTCTTGAGAGAGGATTTGTTGATTCATGGCGAATCACCGATGTGCTTCAACAGCGGGCTCACTGGACGATGAAGGTGGAGAACAAGACCTGGGTGATGGGGCTGACCACGGCCGGCTTTTTCTTCTTCTTTTTCTTCTTGGGCGCGGGGTCTTCCTCGTGTTCGTCCTCGTCGTCAAGTTCGATCCCCATGGGCCGCACCGATTCGCGCAGCACTTCCTTGGCCAGCTTTTCCTTGCCCTCGCGGGTTAGCAATTCCACCGAGGTCTTGTGTGACAGCACCATCAACACATTGCTTCGGATGGCTGGCAAGTAGGCCTTGATCTGGTCAGCGGTGTGAGCGTCCAACACCTCCAAGGTGATGCCAACTTGTGCAAAGCGGTCCACATCCTTGTCCGAGAGATTGACCGTGAACGGGTCGAGCGGCACAAACACCGGCGGCGTGCCGGGCTTAGGCGGAGCATGGGCCGGTGCTTCCTGGTGGGCGGCTGCGGCGTCGCCGCCTTCCTCGTCATCGGCTGGAGGCTTCTTTTTCATCAAGAGCAGGGCTGCGCCACCGCCGCCCAGAACCAGCACGAGCACGGCCGCGATGATGATGATCAACTTCTTGTTGCCACCCCCCTTGGGGGCCTCGGCGGGTGCAGCGGCTGGTGTAGCCATAGGGACTCCTGTGTTCTTCAGCGTCCCATTGCTCACGTGATCGCGGGCATTGCGAAAACGTTCGCCATTGGGTACGAATTGAAGCTGATTATTGACGCCACGCCTGCAGCCTCAAGGGAAGAAAAGGCGGACCGGCGCTCGTCATTTCGGTGCTGGGTTATGGTCACGTTTCATGCGTACAAATCAAGCACGCCCTGGCTGCGACGTGCTGAAGTTGTGACCCCGGCCAGGCTGGCGGATGCGTCATTCAGCGTGATGGACCGCGCCGACTTGGCGCGGCTGGCCTCGTCCTTACCGCCGGCCTGCTCTTGGCCCGATCGGCCGCGCGCTTGTTCAAACACGCCGCCGCCGCTCAGTGTCAGCCCAGCGTCGCGCAGCGCTGCAGCCAAGTCAGGCAGCCCTTGTTCCAGGACCTGGCGTGTCTCGGCATGTTCGGCATGGAAGGAAATTTGGGCCTGTTGGCCTTCGAGCACGATCTGAATGGCCACCGGTCCCATTTCGGCCGGGTTCAGGTGCAGCTGAGCCTCTTGTACGCCGTCGGCGGCCAGCACACTGAGTCGGGCACCCAACTCAGGCGCGAAACTGGCTTCGTGCAGGCCTTGCGTCATACTGAAAGTCGTCGGTTCGCCGGCATTTCTGCTGGTCGATTCAAAACGGTCGAGACCATGGCTTGTGTCCGCTGCGCTTGTCGTACCCGCGGGCACTGAAGCCGTCAGCGCACCGCGAAGCTCTTGCGCAAAGCTGCTCACTGCTTCGCTGCCGCTCAGCTGACCTGGCGCTGCTGTGCTGAAGGCGGGCGACTCGGCGACTGCCGATGAGGGTTCGGCGCGGCCGCGTTCCGAGCCCGCGCTGCGATCGAGACGTCCCAGCTCAAGCGAACGTGAAGCCTTTGGCCCGCTTGCAGATTCACCAATCGGTGACGCACGCGAGGCGGGAGTCAGAGGCTCGCCTGGCCCGGTCGCCGGGGTCAGCGTGGTCGCGGCCTGGCGATTCAGTTGCAGTGGCCCTGGGGGCTGGGCTGACGGGTCTGCATCTCCTTCAGGCGCATCACCGGCCTCGGTTTCAGTTCTGACGACCGCGCCAGTCTGCAGGGCCGCCAACGCCACCGAGGCATCGGCTGAGTCTTGCGAGCGCGCGCGGCGCTCGGGCTTGCCACCAGCAAGAGGATGGTCGCTAGGCTCCATGTGCCCGCCGGTTTCTTGGGCTCTAGGGCGCAGCTGAGCGAAGTCTAGAACCTGCGAGGTATTCAGCTGCGTGTCTTCTGTCGGGCAGACCGGCTGGTCTTCCTCGGCCACCTGACCTTCAACGGCCGCCCCTGTGGCACCAGGCGCATGGGATGGATTCTGCAGGCTCGCCGCGGCTGGCTTGCCGCCCTCGGCTTTCGCATTTTGCGCCTGATCGTTGGCTCTGGCCTGGATTCGGCGGGTCTGCAGCCGGGCATCCTGGGTCATCTTGTCTTCTTGCTTCGTCGCAGGGCTCGGAGCGGCAGCGTCCTTGCGTGCAGAAACCGAGCCGGGCTGTGATGAGCCCGAGTTCGATGGGGCGGCATGGGGCGTTGGAGCCGCTGTTGGCTCGCTCTGCTTGTATTCGCTGAGCATGCGTTTGAAATGCAGCGCGGTGTCATCGGCGCCGAGCAAAGCGGGCTGAGCCTGGCGCGCGGTGGCCGAAGCGGCGCGCAGGACTTCAGCGCTGCCGCTGCCGGAGTTGCCGCCGCGCAAGAGCTGATTTTGCAGTGGGGTGTTCATGTGGGTCTTCCAGCAGGCCTCAGGCACTCAGGCGCATGAAGGGATTGCCGCCTGCATAGGCGCTGCGCGAGGCTTGTTCATCGGTGGCCTTTTGGTCCTGGCGCTGGGCGGAGCGGCTGATCTCCAGGCGGCGGCGCTCCAGCAGCTTGCGCACCGAAGCGACGCGCATCTCCAAGCCTTGCAGGCGCTCGCGAGCCGTGACCACGCGCTGGTCGGCGAACTGGGCCAGATTGCTCTGGCTGGTGATGGCTTCGTTGAGGCGGCCGCCGAAACTCTGGTAGCAGGCGACGATGTCCATGGTGCCCTGGCGGGCGAACTGCTGGCTCCAGCGCAGCTGGTAGTCGCTGCGGTACTGGGCCAGATCGCCATGCTGCGCGCGCGCTTTGTCGGCGCGGGCCTGGGCTTCCTGGAACTGACGCAAGCCTTCGTCACGCTCGGCTTCGGCGCGTTCGAGCAGGATGCTCAACACTTGGAGATTGCTTGAACTGCTCATGAAGCGATCCTCGGTAAGTCAAAGTGGTCCGGCGCGGACCCCTGGTGTATCGGCAGAATTCAGGCGTCCTTGATGACGGCTGACAGCTGGCGAACGCTGTCGGCCAGCAAGGCCGGGCTGTGCATGTCCTGCTGTAGCAGGCGGCTGATGTCGGGGTGAAGGCGCACGGCCAGGTCCAGTTCATGGTCATGCCCGGGGGCATATGCACCCAACTGGATCAGGTCGCGGGCCTTGTTGTATTTGGCGAGCAGCTGGCGGCAGCGGCGTGCGGCGTCGATATGGCTTTGGGGAGCCACATTGGTCATCACCCGAGAGATCGAGCGCTCGATGTCGATGGCCGGGTAATGGCCGGCCTCGGCCAGTTCGCGGCTCAGCACGATGTGGCCGTCCAGAATCCCTCGTGCTGCGTCGGCGATCGGATCTTGCTGGTCGTCGCCTTCGCTGAGCACGGTGTAGAAGGCCGTGATCGAGCCTTCGCCCGGCAGCCCGTTGCCGCTGCGCTCGACCAGCTGCGGCAGCTTGGCGAAGCAGCTCGGCGGGTAGCCCTTGGTGGCCGGCGGCTCGCCGATGGCCAAGGCGATCTCCCGCTGGGCCATGGCGTAGCGGGTCAGCGAGTCCATCAGCAGCAGCACATGCAGGCCTTGGTCGCGGAAGTTCTCGGCAATCGCCGTGGCGTAGTGGGCGCCTTGCATGCGCACCAGGGGCGGGGCGTCGGCCGGCGCGGCCACGACGACCGAGCGCTGCAGGCCGTCCTCGCCGAGGATGTCCTCGATGAATTCCTTCACTTCCCGGCCGCGCTCGCCAATCAGGCCGACGACGATGACATCGGCCTGGGTGTAGCGGGCCATCATGCCCAGCAGCACCGATTTGCCGACGCCGGTACCGGCGAACAGGCCCAGTCGCTGGCCGCGGCCCACGGTCAGCATGGTGTTGATGGCGCGCACGCCGGTGTCCAGGGCGCTGCGCACCGGGTCGCGGTCCATGGCGTTGATGGGGCGGCGCACCATGGGCTCGGCATGGGTCATCTGCAGGGGGCCGCGGCGGTCCAGCGGGTGGCCGTGTGAATCGACCACGCGACCCAGCAGGCCTTGGCCCATGGGCAGGTGCAGGCCGCGGTCTTCATTGCGGCGCCAGGGGTGCAGAGGTTGGCCCAGCTTCGGACCCATCAAGGGCAGGGCGCGCGGCACGACCATGGCACCGCTGGACAAACCCTGGATCTCGTCGGTTGGCATCAGGTAGGCGCGGTCGCCCGAGAAGCCCACCACCTCGGCATTGACCGGGCGCTGGCCGCGCTGCGGATTCATTGACGAGCTGGGCATGTGGATTTCGCAGACCGAGCCGACCGGCACCTTGACCCCGGTCGCTTCCAGCACCAGGCCGGCCACACGCACCAGCTTGCCCTGAGACTCCAGCGGCAGACTGTTGCCGGCGAATTCCTGCAGATTGCTCAGGTACTGCTGCCAGCGGCCTTGGCGGCTGCCGGCTGCGGCGTTCAGTTCGTCTTGCTCGGTGTCGAAGTCGGCCATCACAAGGCCTCCTGCGAGTTGCTGCTGCTGCTGCTGCTGCCCGCGTCGCCGTCGCTGCGGCCGGTGCGGCGGTCTTCCCACAGCGAGGCCTGCCCCATGGCGGCGGCCGCTTGTTGCCAGCGAGAGGCCAGGCTGGCGTCGACGCTGCTGATGTCGGAATCCACCCGGCAGCCGCCACGCGGCACGTCCGGGTCGGGCAGGAGCTGGGCCTCGCGGGCGCGCAGCTCCTCGCCAGCGCCTTCTTGCACCAGCGGGTAGTCGCTCGGGTTGACGCGCACCCGCACATGGCGGGCCGACAGCTGCAGGGCCTCGACCGCGTCATGCGCGACCTTGGCGATGTGTTCGGGGCGCTGGGTGATCTCGCTGCGCACCACCTGGCGGGCCAGCTCGACGGCGCAGCGGGCCAGGGTGGCCGCCATCTCGTCTTCGAGGGCGCGGAAGTCGGCGTCGAAGTTCTGCACCAGCTGGCCCAGCTGAGCGCTCATCTGCTGGGCGAAGCTTTTCTTGAAGGCATCGAGCGCGGCCATGCCGTCGCGGTAACCGTCCTGGTAGCCGGATTGGCGGGCAGCATGCAGCTGTTCCTGCAAGTCAGGCTGGGGCGGCGGTGCTGGCTCGGGCGCTGCCTGCTGGCTGGGTGCCGGAGCGGGCGCGCTGATGGGCGCACGCTGTGCGTTCATGGCGCCTTGGAAGGCATCGGGGTTCCAGGCAGCGAAGCTCTGCACTTCCTCGCGCGGGATGAAACGGCTGTAGCTGCTGGTGCGCGCCGGCTGCGAGGGGTCGCGCGGCGGCGGTGGAACTTGACGGGGTGGGCGAGGGGTCATGACTCAATCGCCTCAAACGAATTGGTCGTCGCCGCCACCGGCCAGCACGATGGTGCCTTCGTCCACCAGACGGCGCACGATCTTGAGCATTTCCTTCTGCTCGCCTTCGACCTCGGACAAGCGCACTGGGCCGCGCGAGTCCAGGTCTTCGCGCAGAGTCTCTGCCGCACGGCTCGACATATTGCGCAGGATCTTCTCGCGCAGTTCTGCGCTGGCGCCCTTGAGGGCCACGACCAGGGATTCGCTCTGCACTTCCTTGAGCACGGCCTGGATGCCCTTGTCGTCGATCTTGTCCAGATCGTCGAAGGTGAACATGTTGTCCATGATCTTCTGGGCCAGATCGGCGTCGGCTTCGCGGATGTAGTCCAGTACCGAGGCTTCCACGCTGGAGCCCAACATATTGATGATTTCGGCCGCGGTCTTGACGCCGCCCAGCGAGGACTTGCGCATGCGTTCGCCGCCGGCCAGCACCTGGCTCATGACCTCGTTCAGGTCCTTCAGCGCCATCGGCTGAATGCCGTCCAGCGTGGCGATGCGCACCAACACCTCGTTGCGCTGGCGTTCGGTGAAGACACGCAGCACCGAGCTGGTCTGATCAAAGTCCAGGTGGGCCAGGATGGCGGCAATGATCTGTGGGTGTTCGTTGCGCAGCAGTTCGGCCACCGAGGCGGCGTCCATCCATTTCAGGCTTTCGATCGAAGACACATCGCTGCCTTGCAGGATGCGGTCCAGCAGCAGATTGGCCTTGTCCTCGCCCAGGGCCTTGCGCAGCACCTGGCGCACATACTCGTCGGTGTCCGACACCAGCGTGCTCTGGGTCTCGGCCACCTTGTCGAAGCGGGTCAGCACCTGCTCGACCTTCTCTCGGCCCACGACCTTGAGCTTGGCAATGGTCTCGCCCAGCTTCTGCACCTCTTTCGGGGCCAGATGCTTGAAGACTTCGGACGCTTCCTCCTCGCCGAGGGACATCAGCAAGATGGCAGCGTCCTCTACTCCTTTGTCATCCATGGTCGGGCTCGGTGGTCATTCGTTGAGGAGGGCGGCTAAGCGGGCGAGGCAAATCACTCGACCTCGCCATTGATCCAATTGCGCATGATGTTGGCCACGGCAATCGGGTTCTCTCGGGCCAGCAGGCGGGCACGTTCCAGCTTCTCGTTGGCCACGGGACCGCTCAAGGCCGGCAGTGCGCCATCGGCGCCCAGGGCGGGCAGTTCGTTGTCGTCGTCCACCACGGCGTCGAGCTGTGAGGCGGTGTCGCTGGCCTCGGGCGGGGGCGGGTTGGCCGCCTTGATGGCCGGGCGCACCATGCCGAAAACCGCGATCAAAGCCACCAGCACCAGGGCCAGGGGCACGGCTGCGGTGCGCAGCAGATCCAGCACAAAGGGCTGCTTCCACAGGGGCAGGTCCAGCTCTTCATGCTTTTCTTGCAAGAAGGGCGCGCTGATGATCTTGAGCGAATCACCGCGGTCCTGGTTGAAGCCCATGGTCTCCTTGACCAGCGCCGTGAGCTTGTCCAGCTCTTCCTGGGGCACCGGAATGTTGGCGACCTTGGATTTGGGATCGGTGTTGGGGCGGTGGTTGATGACCACGGCGGCGTTCAAACGGCGCACATTGCCCGTGGCGTTGCGCACCACGCGCACTGTTTTGTCCAGCTCGTAGTTGGTGACCGAGTCGCGCTTGGTGCTGTTGTTGCCGGCGCCGCCTGTAGCCTGCAGAGGTGCGGCCTCGCCTTCGATGGGCGCCGTGGCCGGGGCTTGTGGCTGATTGGCAGCGGCACCCGGCACACCGGTTGGGGGCTGGGCCGCACCATTGGTCGATTCGTTGGTTTGGGCGCTGCGAATGGCGGCCGTGGTGCCCTGGCCGCGGTTGGGCTTGTACTCTTCAGCGGTGCTTTCAACCTGGTTGAAGTCGAGATCGGCAGTGACGGTCGCACGCAGATTGCCGCGGCCCACCACCGGTTCCAGCAGTTCGTAGATGCGCTTGTTGAAGTTGGATTCGATCTGCTGCTTGTATTGCAGCTGCTGGCTGTCCAGGCCATTGCTGACTTCAGGGCTGGTCGACAGCAAGGCACCGGTCTGGTCCAGCACGCTGACCGCCTTGGCCGACAGACCCGGCACGCTGGCCGAAACCAAATGCACGATGCCGGCGATCTGGGCGCGGTCAAGCGAGCGGCCACCGCGCAAGGTCAGCATGACCGAGGCGCTGGGCTTTTGCTGTTCGCGGAAGAAGCCGTTCTGCTCGGGCATGGCGAGATGGACTCGCGCATCGGCCACGTCGGCCAGGGCGGTGATGGTGCGAGTCAGCTCGCCTTCCAGACCGCGCTGAAAATTCAGGCGCTCATTGAATTGGGTTTGGCCGATCGAGCTCTTGTCCATCAGCTCGAAGCCGACGCTGCTGCCCTTGGGCAGGCCGGCCGAGGCCAGCTTCATGCGCACGTCATAGACCTGCGCGGCTGGCACCAAAATGATGCCGCCGGGCTCGTGGCGGTAAGGCACATTGAGCGTGGCCAGCTGGGCGATGACGGCGCCGCCGTCCTTGTCGGACAGGCCGGTGAAGACCGGCCGGTAGTCGCCTTGGTTGGACCACAGGGTGATGGCCAGCACGGCGGCCGCCAGCATGGCCAGACCGCCGCCCATCATCAGCTTGTTACGCACCGGCAGGGCTGCCAGGCGGGCGCCGAAGCTGGCAGGCTCGGGCGTCACCATGGGCAGGGTGTTGGCGGCGGGGCTGAGGGCGTTATCCATGGGGCGGGGCGGGCTGGTGGGCTGCGGTTCTGTAGATGAATGCTGGGAAGAAGGCGGTTGTGCTTCGCTGCCGTGAGGTTTTTCACGGCGTCCTACAGGCCTTGCCGATGGAGTGAATTATTCGGATTTGCCCCCTAAAGAAAGCCGGGAACAGGCCGAAGAACCGAGCGCAGTTCCCTCCTTCAGCGCCTCGGTCTTTGCCTACAGTTCGGTCTATCGCTCCGGCTGAGGCACCGCCTTTGGTCGCGAGCGTGGATGGAGTCCCCCATGGAACTGAAGCTCAGACCGTTTGATTTCGCCCAGGCCACCGCGCGCGCTGGTCTGAACATCAATGGCGAGCCGCTGTCCAAGGCCAAGGCGACCGGCGGCGCCAGTTTTGGCGATGCCATGGCGCAGGCGATGAAGGGAGTCAGCCAGTCGCAGAACGAAGCCTCGCGCTTGCAGCGTGAGGTTCAGCTGGACAACCCCACGGTCAGCCTGGAAGAGACCATGGTGGCCATGCAGAAGGCCCAGATCGGTTTTCAAGCCACCTTGCAGGTGCGCAACCGTCTGGTCTCTGCCTACTCTGAAATCATGAATATGCAGGTCTGAGCGAACTGCTCGACTTGCCGGTGCGGGGCGACGCTGCGAAGTGCTCGCCTCGTCGTCTTCAGCGAAGCGCCTGGAAACTCAGCAAGGCGTGGCCGAGCTCGTCGCCGGCCCGCAGATCTGGGCCCGCCCCATGGCATTGAGGTCGACTTGCAGCTTCTGATCCCGCCCGCTGCGGAAGGCGGTGCTGCCATGCTTTTGCGCCTGTCCCAGGGTGGGTTCGAATTCGGCGTCCGCGGCGCTGTCCATGGTCACATCAGGAAATTCGCTGCCCTTGTATCGCGTCAAGCTACAGGCCTTGGGCCGCCCGGTCGCCGGGTCCACGGCCTTGGCGCTGCCGGCCACGGTCGGGCCGCAGTCGCAGGGCATGCCCTGGCTGACGCCCCAGCACCAGTTCGGCCCGCGATGGAAGCTGACGAACATCGGCGTGCGTTGGCTGACACTCATTTCGCGCGCATTGCGCAGGTCCACCAACAGGCTGTTGGCCGCTTCGCGCAGCTGCTGGCGCTGTAGATGGCCGCGGTAATTGGGCACGGCCACCGTCATGATGACGGCCAGCACGGCCATGACCACGGCCGCTTCCAGCAAGGTGAAGCCCGCTTGCTGGCGCTGGTGTTGCAATTTGCCGTTCATGCGGCGGCCGGCTTGCGCAGCAAGCGGGCGGTTTTTTGCACTTGTTCGATGTAGTACTGCAAATCGCGTGTGGCCATGGGGTCGAGCTTTTCGAACAGCAAGCCCAGTTGCTGGCTGCCGTCGTCCTGTGGGCGGGCGTGCTGCAGGCGCAAATCGGCCGTCAGCCGGGTGTGGCGGTCCAACTCCACCAGAACGCCGCTCAGCAAGGAGCCGGCCGCCGGGGCGTCTTGCCCGGCCGGCAGCTGCAGGGCCAGACCGCCCAGGCTGAGGTCGAGCACGCGCAGGCTCAGCAACTCGCCGGAGCCGGTCGGCAAGCTGAAACGGGCTTGCGGCGTTCGCCCGTTGGGGCGAACTCGGAAGGCCTGGCGCCGCTGGAAGCGGTAGAGCACCAAAGGAAAGCTGGCCTGCATCACGGCCTGGCCGCTGTTCTCTGTTGGTGCGTCGGGCTGCACCAGCAGCAAGCCCTCGACCTCGAACTGCAGGCGGATCTGGTCCAGATAGGCGACCGCGGTGAGCTCTTCGGCGCCCAGCAGCGCGGGCAAGGGGCTGCCGGCTGCGGGTAAATCCAGGAGCAGTCGGCCCGAGGCCGCGTCCACACTGCACAGGCTGCTCTGCACGCTCAGACCCGCGGCATTGCTGAGGATCAGGTGGCTGCGCTCGCTCTGCAGGCGGCGCAGCAGGGTCAGGATTTCTCCCGGCGCCTGAATACGAAAATCGCCCGAGTCGGCTGGAGTGGCCGGGTCGGGCGTGGTGGAGGGCGTTGAATGGCTCATGCGAGATTCGTGCTGCCCGGGGCACTCAATTCGGCCCCAAGCTGTGGTTAGACCGGCGGACTCAGTGCAAGGTCTTGCTCTTGCCGGTCAGGACTTGGTCCAGATCGTCCAACCAGGGCTCGGCCAGGTGGCGGATCTCTGCGTCGTTGAGCAGGATGCGCTGCATGATGCGCGTCTTCAGTCGGCTTTCCTCGGGCGCCAGCTTTTCGTTGCCGGCCGCATGTTTGAGCTGGGAAATCAACAGGACGCAAGCGCCCTCGAGCTTGACGACTTCGTCCCAGTTGCCGGTGCGGGCGGCCGAGAGCATGTCGGCGCTGGCTTGCTCGATGGCTTCGTAGTAGCTCAGAAGTTGGGTGTTCATCACAAGTTCCGGAAGATGCAGGGGGATGGGGGCAGGGCGTACGGCTGTGTCGGTCAAGCAGCCCGCTGGACTTCAGGCGACTGCGCGATTGCGTTCCAGGCATCGCGCACCGGCGTTAGCAGGCGTTGGCATTCTTCGATGCGGGCGCTGTCGCCATGCAGATTGGCCTGGGTCAGGCGCATGCACAGATAGGCGTAGAGGTCACCGAGGTCTTGGGCCAGCGGTCCGGCCTCCAGGTTCAGGGTGGACTTCAGTCCCTCGTCCAGGATGCGAACTGCACGGCACAGTGAGTTGTTCTTTTGCGCTGTGTTGTTGCTGGCGATGGCCACCAGGGCTTGATTCATGGCGTCGAAGATGCCGTCGAACAGCATGCTCACCAAGCGATGGGGGCTGGCACTCTGGACGTCGGTTTCCAGGCCCACCTTGCGGTACATCGAGGCGCGCTGGGTCCTGGATGCAAACGGGGAAGAGGCGTTACCGTACATGGGGAGCTTTCTCAGGGGGTCTTGTTGACTTGTTTTCGACCCCGGGCCGGCGAACTTGAGTGTCCTGCGCGGCTCTGCGCCTCTGCAGACGCGGCCTTGCCAAAAGCGCGAAATATGACGCAGCTGCGGCCCGAGTGCTTGCTGGCGCAGTGGCCTGCAAAGGAAAACGGCGGCGGCCTCTGGTGAAGCCGCCGCCGTGACAGCGGGGTGGTTTGAGCAGCAGGCCGCGCGCTCAGGCCTGGATCTACTTGTTCAGCATGGCCATCTGCTGGCTCACATAGCTGGACAGATTGTTCAGCTTGCCCATCTGCACATCGAGCGCGGTGTAGCGAGCGCGCAAGCGGGTTTCGGTCAGTGTGGCCTTGTCCTCCAGCTTGGAGCTCTGCAGTCCATTGCCGGTGATGCGGTCCTGCAAGCCTTTTTGCCGGGTGCTCAGGCTGCTGTCGATGCCCAGGGCCAGGTCGGCGAATTTACGCATGCGCTGGGCCAGGCCGTTGTTCTCGGCATTGCTGCTGTCAACACCCATGAACAGCTGTTTGATGCTGTCCAGGTCGGCCATGGAGGTTTCCAGCTTGGCCGTGTTGACCTTGATCGTGCCGTCGGCACTGGGGTCCAGGCCCAGGTCGGACAGGCGACTGAATTTGCCACCCAGAGTGGTGGATCCGCCGCTGACGCCGCGCAGCCCAGACTGCACGCTGAGCACCGAGCCCTCGCCCTGCAGGGCCCCAGCGGTTTTGTTGGCCTGGTCGTACTTGGTCTGGTCGCGCAGCAAGCTGGCCACCGAGTTGTAGGCAGTGCTGAAGTCATTGATGGCCTTCTTGATGGCCTCTTTGTCCGACGCGATATTCAGCGTGACTTCGCTCGTGGTGGTCTTGAGCAGGTTGATGGTCAAGCCGTCAATGGACTCCTTGAGCGTGTTGGTCTCGGACTCGATATCCAGACCATTGAGCTTGGCCAGAGCATTGCCGGCTGCCTGGTTCTGTGTGGTTTTGGACAGCTCAGGGCTGCGCGGGTCGAAGGACAGCGCATCCAGGCCCTGGCCGTCGAGCAGTCCGTCACCGTCGACCACGGCGACGCGGAAGCCGTTGCTGACCCCGGTTTCGGTGGAGCGCATCACCAGGCGCGAGCCACCTTGGTCGGTGACGATGGAAGCCTGTACGCCGGCTTTGGCGGCATTGATCTTGTCGCGAATCTGGGCAAGCGAATTGCTGCCGTCGCTGATGTCGATGCTGATGGCGCTGGCACCGGCCTTGGGGTCGAAGCCGGTTTGGTCGGCATTCCAAGTGCCGAGCTCGATGGTCAAGGTGCCCTGACCGATCGGCCCGGTGCTCGGTTGGTAGCTGGTGGACACGGACTGGGCAGTGGCCAAGCGGCTGACCGACACTGAAACTTTGCCGGCCGCAGCGCCGCTGCCCGGTGTCACTGTGATGCTGTTGCTGTCGCTGGACGTGCCCAGGCCGGCCCCCCAGGTTTCAGGGTTGGTCAGCTTGGCGGCCGCGTCGCGCAGAGCCGACAAGCTGCTTTGCACCTTGCCATAGGCCGAGAGCTGGGTCTTCAGCCCATCGGTGGCGGTCTTGAGCGTGCTGATCGGTTGGCGTTCCACTGCAACCAGCTTGGTGATCAAGGACTCGATGTCGAGGCCGCTGCCAATGCCGGCGGAGGTGATGGCTGCCATGATGGGGCTCCCTGTGGCTTGCGATGGTTCCGCGACCGTGTCTTGTTCTCAAAGCGGCGAAGGTTCGCGGGGGCTAGACAAAAAGGCCGATACGCAAAGGCGGTATCGGCCGGTTGTTCCTGGACTTGAGTGCTGAATTGACGCCCGCGGAGCTGGCCTCAGGGCCGGCCGCGGATGGATCAACCGCCGCGCAGCAAGCTCAGCACCTGCTGCGGCAACTGGTTGGCCTGGGCCACCATCGCATTGCCGGCCTGTTGCAGGATCTGAGTGCGGCTGAGGTTGGAGGTTTCTGCCGCATAGTCAGCATCCATGATGCGGCTGCGCGCTGCGCTCTGGTTCTCCACCGAGACCTGCAGATTGGAGATCACCGCTTCGAAACGATTCTGCGAGGCACCCAAGGTCGCGCGCTGGCTGCTGACCGTGTTCAGCGCGGTGTCGATGTCATCGATGATGATCTTGAGGTCGGCGGTGGTCGAGGCATTGCCGATGACGGCGGCGGTCACTGCCGTGATGGTCGGGTCCGCGGTCATGTCGGAGGTGGTCACCGTGATGGTGTCTTCCGCGCCGGTGTTGGGGCCAACCTGGAATTCCTGCGGCGTGACCGCGTCGGCGCCGAGAATCTTTTTGCCGTTGAAGGTGGTGCCGGCCAGCACGCGCCCAATTTCCAAGGCCAATTCACCGAATTCCTTGCCGATGGAATCGAGGTCGGTGGTGGTGTTGGTGGCGTTGCGGGACTGAACGGACAGTTCTCGCATGCGTTGCAAGGTGTCGCCCACTTTGGACAAGGCGCCTTCAGCCGTCTGCGCCAGCGAGATGCCGTCATTGGCATTGCGGATGGCGACGTTCATGCCTCGGACCTGGGCATGCATGCGCTCGGCGATGGCCAGGCCCGCGGCGTCGTCCTTGGCGGAGTTGACTCGCATACCCGAGGATAGTCGCTGCATGGACACGGCCAATGAGCCCTGCGACATATTCAGATTGCGCTGCGCATTCAGCGAGGCAATGTTTGTGTTGATGGTTTGCGGCATTTGAGAACTCCTACAGAATCCGGCAACTCCCGGCCAGGCCGGCGTGTCATTCGGGTTGGCTTCAAGCCTGAACTTGATGCTGTCCCGGCAACTCGCCCGGTCTGATCAAGCTGGCCGTCATGGCGTTGGGGTCAGCTTGGGTCCGGACGTCGGGTGATGCAAAAAATGTCTCATCCCGATGTGCAAATTCTTGAGCAGTCTCTGGCCTCCTGAAAGCAGGAATAGGGGGCAAAACCACGCCCATAAAAAAGCTCCGCGCCCGGGGCTAGCCCGGGGCGGAGCGAAGTTCAGATGGAGTTTGTAGGGCCTGGGGCTTCAGCCACCGCGCAGCAGAGACAGCACTTGCTGGGGCATCTGATTGGCCTGCGAAACCATGGCCGTGCCCGCTTGCTGCAGGATCTGGGCTCGGCTCAGATTGGCGGTTTCCGAGGCGTAGTCCGCATCCATGATGCGGCTGCGTGACGCGCTCTGGTTTTCCACCGACACCATCAGATTGGATATCACGGCCTCGAAGCGGTTCTGGGCTGCACCCAGGGTGGCGCGCGTCGAGCTGACCGTGTTGATGGCCGTGTCGATTTGGTCGATCGTGGTCTTCAGGTCGGCCACCGTCTTGGTGTTGTCAATCGCGTCGTTGGTCACCGCCGTGATGTCGGCATCAGCGGTGAGATCGGTGGTGGTCACCGTGACGATGTCATTGGCCGTGGTGTTGGCGCCGATCTGGAAATCCTTGGCGCCCGCGCCACCACCCAAGATGGCCGTGCCGTTGAAGGTGGTGCCGGCCAGCACGCGTTGGATTTCAGCGCCGAGTTCCTTGAACTCCTTGCCGATCGAGTCCAGGTCGGTGGTGGTGTTGGTGGCATTGCGAGCCTGCACGCCCAGTTCACGCATGCGTTGCAGCGAATCGCCCACTTTCGACAAAGCGCCTTCAGCGGTCTGGGCCAAGGAAATGCCGTCGTTGGCATTGCGCACGGCGACATTCATGCCGCGCACTTGAGCTTGCATGCGTTCGGCAATGGCCAGACCTGCTGCATCGTCTTTGGACGAGTTGACGCGCATGCCGGACGACAGGCGCTGCATAGAGGTGGCCAGCGAGAGCTGTGTGTTTGAGGCGTTACGTTGCGCGTTCAGGGAGGCAACGTTGGTGTTGATGATGGAGGGCATTTTCAATCCTTTCGGTGTTCAAGACATTCCGGAAACCCGGTCTATACGGTCGATAACTAGGCCGCCAGAAAGAGGCCGCCTTGCCAGCAGTCAGGTCGCTTGCGCCGCCTGGTCTGCACCGTCCGCGTCCTGCCATCAAACCCCGGCTGATAGACCTGGGGCGTGCGGCCGGCTGACCGGACCACGGTGTCCCTTGTTTCCTCGGGCCCGTTGGTTTTGTTATCGATCGCTGCCTCGCATCACTTGAAGATTTTTTCTTGCCTTCTTTTTAAAAAGAGCCCTTAAAAATGACGCTGCCCGGTCGAGGGGCAGCGTCAAGGGGCTTGTGCTGGAGGGGTGAGATTTTCCGTTCCTGCGACGACGGGTGTACTCAGGGCCAGCGAGGCTGGCCCGGGGTCATCGAAGAAGCGACAGGACTTGCTGCGGCATCTGATTGGCTTGCGCAATCATGGCGGTACCGGCTTGTTGCAGGATCTGCGATCGGCTCAGATTGGCGGTTTCCGTCGCGTAGTCGGCATCCAAGATGCGGCTGCGCGATGCGCTTTGGTTTTCCACCGACACCATCAGGTTGGAGATCACCGCTTCGAAACGATTCTGGGCGGCACCCAAGGTGGCGCGCTCAGAGCTGACGGTGTTGATGGCCGTATCGATCTGGTCGATGGTGGTCTTCAGGTCCGCAGCCGTCTTGGTGTTGTCGATCGCATCGCCGGTGACCGCGGTGATGTCACCATTGCCGGTCATGTCGGTGGTGGTCACCGTAACGACGTCATTGGCCGTGGTGTTGGCACCAATCTGGAAGTCCTTGGCGCCGGCGCCGGCGCCCAGGATGGCCGTGCCGTTGAAGGTCGTGCCGCCCAGCACCCGCTGGATTTCAGAGCCCAGTTCCTTGAACTCCTTGCCGATCGAGTCCAAGTCTTGGGTGGTGTTGGTGGCATTGCGGGCCTGCACGCCCAGTTCACGCATGCGTTGCAGCGAGTCCGCCACCTTGCCGAGTGCGCCTTCAGCCGTTTGCGCCAGCGAGATGCCGTCGTTGGCATTGCGAACGGCCACGTTCATGCCACGCACTTGAGAGCTCATGCGCTCAGCGATGGCCAGGCCGGCGGCGTCGTCCTTGGCGGAGTTCACACGCATGCCTGAGGACAGGCGTTGCATGGAAATGGACAGCGAGGATTGTGAAGTGGCAACGTTGCGTTGCGCGTTCAGAGAAGCAATATTGCTATTGATGATTGCGGGCATGATGCGCTCCTGTTTCAGCTACGAAGATTCCCGGCTCAGCGCCGACGTGTTGGCAAATGCCTTGCGACATTTGTGACGCGGATGAAAGCCTTGACGCTTTTCCATCCACACCGCCCGGCGCCAGTCAGCCTGTGAAGCCCTGCATTCCCTTGCGAGATTGCTCAACCAGCGGCCTTGTTACCGGACCACGCGCCTGTTTCCAGACCCGTTGAGAGTGGTATCGGACAACGCCCGAGCGAACTTGAGCGCTGTTTGTCAATAGGCTTGATCGCCGGATAAGCGGTGGGTGCCTTGGCTTGTTTGATGGATCCCCTTCCTGCCCGTGCTGGGCGGGTGGGGCAGGGTGGCAAATTCCGGGCTGCCCTGCGGTCCATCGTGTACCTGTGGCCCCAGCGCTTGCGATCATGAATCGAGTGGCTGAGTGCGGAGCTGTCTGTGGTGGCGCGAATCCTTGGTAGAGATCGTCGTAGAGAAGCTGTGTGCTGAAACAAGAGCGGGTCGGCCTGGTGCCGGTCGGGAGGAGCATCCCTGGTGCCTCGCTCTGACTTGTTTTCGGCGCCTCGCGCTCGGCACAGCCTTTGAGAAAAGGCGGCAAGCCTGTGCTTTTCTCGCGAACGGCAGCCGGTGCTGTGCCTAAAGTCCTCAGCATTGCGGTCGAAATGCGCGCCCCGCGCAGTTTCAAGCCAGCACCCGCTGAGGCCGCAGCACGCACAGCCCGCCCTCTGGCCGCAAGCCGGATCTGGGCCGGGTGGCTGACCCGACGTTTTTGGCAGCGAGAACGATGGCGCACGGGAAGCGGGCGCTGGCACTGTTTGGCATCAACCCCTTGGAGATTGAAATGCACGCAATGACGCAAGGAACAAAGAAGGCCGTGACACAAGGCCAGCAAGAGGCGCAGCCGCTCGCGCGGCCTGCCGAGCTAAGCCCAGAGGCGGCCCTGCTGCTGGCTCAGGCGCGCAATGCAGCGTTTGCCGAAGCGGCGCAAGGACGACTCGGGCGTGGCATGTCCATGCTCAAGGACGCTTTGCAGAACGAACCGCTCTCTCATGATCTGATGAGCGACTTGGCGGCCTTGCTGCTCAGTGCTGGCGAGTTGGCCCAAGCAGCGCTGCATGCCAAGCAGGCGCTGGAACTGCATCCCCATCACGGCCCCAGCCTGTACACGCTGGCCTTTGCCTGCTCAGGCCTGGGCAAATCGGCCCAAGCACAAAAGACACTGCGCCATCTGCTCCAGGGGGAGCCCCGCGCCATCGACAGCCTGCTCGACGAGGCCCCCGACCTTTTGCCCGTGGCACGCACCGAGCTGGCGCGCCTGGACGCCTTGTTGGGCGGCGCCTGAGCCGGCGCTGGCCTGTCAGGCCCGGCAGGCGTGACATCGTTCGCGCACTGCCCGGCCCGGCCTGAGGGGACAACGCTTTCCCCGGGCCAGCGCCCCGCCAAGGGGACAGCTTTGTAAGAGTTTGCCTGACAAGGTTCTGGGAAGAACCGGGA
>NZ_JAJIRR010000002.1:0-608093 GCF_025717595.1 Kinneretia sp. DJ1R-11 | reverse complement strand
CCTTGCGGCGCTTGCTCATGACCTCAAAAGCTGGCTTCGTTCTTGATCTTCTTCACAGCAGTTCTCCTTCTGATTTAGCTTCCGCCAGGGCATGTGCTTGGGGGTAGCCGGCCGGATTGCATGTGCATCACACATGGCCTTCGGCCCGCGCCGCAGGCGCGTCCGACGCGTTGCGTCGAGCGAGCCGGCGATACAAGGGTCACAACCTTGAGCCTTGGGCCGCTAGGCGACGGCCACACCCAAACACACGTTTCGGCACATTGCGTTTGTTTCACTTGGCGCCGCCAGCGGGTCCTGACCCCGCGACCTCCGGTTGGACAGACCGGCGCTCTTCCAGCTGAGCTATGGCGACATGTATTCCTGGTCCGTGCAGCAGGACTCGAACCTGCAACCCTCTGCTCCCAAAGCAGTTGCGCTTTCCACTTGCGCCACACACGGGTCGTGCTCCCAAGGGTTGTCGGTGACGGGTTCCGACGCCGCCCAATCTTTGCGGCCGGTTTGCGCCTATCGAAGCGAGAGCTCGACGACAGGCTTGGGTTTGGCATCCCGTGCGGGAGTTGAACCCGCCTCTTCGGCTTGAAGGGCCGAGGACCTCACCGGAAGTCCAACGGGACAGTCATGAAAACTGGCGCCTCGTGGAGGATTCGAACCTCCGGCCTCCGGTTTCGTAGACCGGCGCTCTGCTCCGCTGAGCTAACGAGGCCATGCACTCTCGGCTGTGTCCGCACGCGATATCGGCAAGGTAGCCGAGATCGCTGCATGCCGGCTCCGTCTGCAGAACGTGCTTGGCACACATGCACACCGAGCTGGCCGGTGCTTGTGCACGGGCACACCCGAGAGGGCATCAATCCGATTCGCAAGAGCCAAACAAAAAGCCCGGTTCCTGCAGGAGACCGGGCTTCAGGGGATCGGAGATGGATCCCTGGAATGTCAGAACTTCAGTAGGCTGAAGTTCCTCCCGGCAACGATGAGTCACCCTCAAATCGGTCATGCCGCGGCTGGCTCAGTGCGAGCTGCATCGCGAACTCATGACGACCCGCTGCTACGCACAAAGCCATCTCGACCGACATGGGTCGTGTTGCGTTGGCGATGAAGACGGTGCGGAGCATGATGAAATCTGGCGGGTTGGGGCAAATCAACGAATAGAAGAATTGTGAAGAGTGTTCACGAGTCCGTCAACACATTCGATCACATAGAATGCATGTGAAGTGTTTTAACAACACCAACCGTGTCCAGCATCACTACATTCCGCCGACTCAACGCCATCGCGCTCTTCCAAACTTTTGCGGAAGAACGCATCGCCGCAGGCGATCCGCCCAAGGGGCTTGAATCCACCTGGGCTAAAAAAGTCGAGATGAGCGGCGCAACATGGTCGATGGCCAAGAGTGGCGCACGCCCCATTGGTGACAAGCTAGCACGGCAGATTGAACAGCATTGCGGCAAGGAGTCAGGTTGGCTCGATACAGAGCGTGAGCCAACTGGGCTGTCACCTGGAGAGCAGCAGTTCCTGGCGCTTGCCCTGAAGGTCTATCGCGAAACAAACAGCGATGGGCGAAAGCGCTTGAAGCAGGTTCTGAAAACATTCCAACAGTAGGCCCACCGCAGGGCCTTTGAATCGCTCCGAGTCGATTCAGGGAGGCCGGACTTTCCACAATGTAGAGCCGCAGAAAGGCACCGGGCCGAACGCGCTGTTTGATCGGCTGTCTTTCGCACTGCTGCCGCAAGGAGTTCGCGGGGGTCCGATGCATCTAGGACAGGAGTACTGGCGAAAAGCAAACGGGTTGAAGTCGTCAGCATTGGGTTTCTGGGCGACCCGCAGCAGGTAATTTCGCAGGAGTTCACGGCCCGAGGTCAAGCGTCAATTAGCGGTCCACTGGCGGACCGTTCAGGTCGATTTAGGGCCGCATAGAGCCATGAGATCACGTTGCGGTCAAGCAACCCAGCCACAAAAACCGACTTCCAGTTGTTTCGTCCCTCATGTTCTTCATCAAGTTCGCGCAGTTCCGAAACTAGCGTTCTTCGCAATGCCTTGACAGAAATTGGCCGAGTTCGGAAATCCCTAATGATTGCGGTCGGACGTCTGCACATTTTGGTCCACCGGTTTGCTAAGAAGCTTTGAAGATCGGTCTTGTGAATAACAGCGTCCAAATGGAACGCAACCGCGCTGTACTCTGGATGGGTGGGCGCCAGGCGTAGTCGGATCGACACTTTTGGCACTCGACCCAAGTCTTCGAACCGCGCCGCTATCAGCCGCAAGGCCAGGCACTTGTCGTAGTAGGGGTGCAGTACTCGTTGCCCCGGGAGCGCACCAACAGTTCTCGTTGAGCGCTTCGCGTTGCAGTTGCATGCTGGAACTAGGTTGCGCGAGAAGACAGCAAACTCCGGAAAACCGTCCTTTGGCAGCAAATGGTCCAGTGTTCCTCGGTGAGTTGACCCACACATTGGGCAGATCTTGTCCGAGTGCTCTGCGCGCATCATTTTGATGAATCCAAGAGCTCTCGGTGGACTCTTGTAAAGGCTACGCAGAGAGTCCTTCTGCAAATCTGTGAGCCCGATATGCTGAACAAGAAGTGCGTTTCCCGACACCGCCTCATACTGAGCATATGCGGCAACTAGCTGTGAAAGCACCGGCACGAGGTTGGGATAACTCTTCAAACGCCAGTCATTGGCAACTCCCGTCAATGCATCTGGGTCGTCTACATCAGGGACCAAAAGTGAGTTCACAAGCCACCTCGCTCTTCGATCGATGCCCTCAGGTCGTTAAGGAACTCGGTAGACAGTTCGTCGCTGAATTGTTGATAGATCTCGCTCCACGGTAGATTTTTCGATAGCAGGCGCCTTTTCAATTCGATTGCATGAGCTGATTGATCCTCTTCACCAAAAACAAAAACCGAGATCTCGCCCACATCAGAGCCGAATGTCCTAAGGCGCGGTTTCTCGGTAGAGACAAATCGGTTCTCATCCACCCTAAGCACTGTGACCTGCTCGGTGAACACTTCGCGCACAAAGTACGCGGAGTGCGTTGCAATGATTGCCACTGATCCGGTTTGCTCCAGCAAGCCATCGAGCAGCTTCACAAATCTACTGATGAAGTTCGGATGCAGATGTGTTTCGGGCTCGTCAAGCAGGATCAGCGACCCGTTCTCAATGTGCAGGCTGACTTGAGCCGCAAATTTGACGAACGAAATCTCCCCGCTGCTGAGCGGCAATCCCTGCGTCTCAATCAACCGCACTGGCTCCTTACGCATCTCGACTGAGGCGAAACGTCGCAAGAAAGCTGCCTCATTTCCATCCCGCAGCCGAACAATCGGCTCGTACAGCCGCTCACTGTTGTTGCTGGGCAAGCAAATCTCTTCAGGATTGCCAAGAGCGGCCATCGAGTTGAGAAAAATCGTCCATCGGTCTAGTCCCCCGATAGACTCGTCCGAGCGAGCGAGCTGAACCACGAGATCGCCGACGTATTCGTTCCGCCTCGACCGCCTGGACCGGTTGAGCGAGAAGCGGTGGTATCGGATTCTTGGTCGCCTAAGGCGATCAGATGGAAACACCGACTCTGCTTCATTGGTTGGGGCGAAAGCTAACAGTCGACTGATCGTCGGTCCTACGCCGTTTGCATCCGTGAGTTCATTTCCTCCCTTCAATGCTGCCCGGGCTAGGCGCCCTAACGTCTGGCTCTTCCCCACCCCGTTCTTCCCAATGACGACTGCCATCCGCTTAGGCAATACGCCTGTGTGGTCGAACCTGAAATCGAGTTGATGCTCATTCTCGTGGCCGGGTAGAAGAAACCGTACTGACAAACGGTCCGACAGTTGCCCGAGGGTCTCGGTCTCTAAGCCTCTGAGAATTGATCCAGCGTTTTTGTAGGCGAAGAACGATTCTGTATTTCGAACAAATGACATTGCAAACACTTCAGTTGCCGGGGCAACCTCAAGAATCTGTGCAGTTGGGTCAAACTCGCCGAGCGCCACGAGATCCCTTGCGGCTTGCAACGCCTCTGAGGCTTCGTCCGGACCAAGCGCCTGTACGACTGTCCTGTAGGCTTGGCTATCGCGAAGCATTGTGAAGAACCGATGCTTGTCCGGATTTGCTGGAATAACCAGGCCCGGTGCCTCGCCCAGCACTTCTTCGAGAGTCGACGCGCCACTTGCGGCGCCGCTAAGGAAGCCGACAAAACCTTCGACCACCACGCTCTTACGAACCTTGCCTCGAATGGAAATCACGACCTGCGGCTGATGACCAAAGTCGTTCCAACTACGCCCACCCGGTGCTATTTGGATCGCATATTCAGGGCTGTCATCCGCAAATGAGCCGTCGCCGAAGACAACACTGAACCGATTTCCGCTTTCGGAACTAGCCACTTTTCCCTCCCACAGTGCGAAGTGCTTGTGTAGGCATTGTGTATGCCGGCGAGGTGAGCGCTCTGGGGATACAACGCAAGGATTGACCTCTCTCCGACCCGCGGTACCACCTAGGCGGAAATCCAGATTGAAGGTCACTTGATCTCTTTGCCGGAAGCCCGTGGTGATGAGTTCTGGCTGAGTTGGCGCTCTGCATACTCCTCCGGAGGGATTCGACCCAGACTGCTGTGCGGCCGCACTGGTCTGGGATTGAGGCAAGGAGCTATCGGATCACACCCGATTCACCAGCGAGTCCGGAGTGAGCGTCCTCTTTGCTGACCAGCACAGCCCATGGCAGCGCGGCACGAACGAGAACACGAGTGGACTCTAGCGTCTGTATTGCCGAAGGGAACTGATCTGTCCCGGTGGCGCGATCGTGAGATCCAAGCCGTTGCTAGCGCGCTCAAAACCGACCGAGAGAAATGCTGGGCTGAAAGACTCCGGAATAGGCCTCGAACGAGCATCTGCCATCCGTTTGAAGAACCGTTGGTGCGGCGACCGGTTGAATCCGCCGCACATGGCTGCCGTTCATTCTTGATGCCCGAACAACTGGAGCCGCCTAAAGCGGCCAACCTGTGCCACCTGCTCGGCACCTAGTACTCCCAAGATTTGGAAGCGCTCATACTCAGCTGAAGCACATGCGATGCCAACGTACTGGCCGCTCTAGCCTCGCCTTGCGAGAGGGACAGGGGACATGATCCGGCAAGACACTCGCGCCGCAGGCGCCCATGTAAGGGCGCCTACAGGAACACCGGGTGCAAACCAACCAGACCAAATTGGCGGCATACGTTGGGACGCTTGAATGCGGTCTTCAAGGTCGGCGAGGGAGAGTCGAGCCGCCGGGACTGAACTTGCGGCGATGTGGTGCATAAGCCCCTTCCCCCAAAAGAGGGCCCACCCCGGTGGGATGGTTGCCGAAGAAGCATTGACGGATGCTAGCGCCATCGTTGTAGGAGAGCCCCATGCACACCGTCCACCAACCTGCTGGTCACACATTCACCGCAACCTTGCTCAAGATCGTGCGGCAAACCGAACTGCTTCTTGAGCGGCGCGTTGAGGCGACCGAGCGCGCTGACGCGCTTCACAGCCTTGAGGTGACAGAGTCCACCTGGGGTGCGTGGGAACAAGCAATGCTGGAGTGGAAACCAGAGCAGGTCCGCTGAGTCCGGGGCCTCGGTCTGGCTCATCTAAATCAGCCACTTTCTGTCATTTCGCGTTGCTCGTTGCCATCGGAGCACCAACATCGTCGGCACTTTGACTCTTTGAGGCTGCCTGGTGCCGGTGATTTCTGGCGGCCCAGCGAACGCTGCCGGCAACACCATTCATTGGACAGTTCGATGGATGAGTGACCGCTACACCCCCAGGACCTGACATTCATCGGAAATCGATCTTGGGCCAGCCAGAACCCAAGGTGTGCAGCGGGGCACCAGCTGCTCTCGCGAACTGCGAACTGCGAACTGCGAACTGCGAACTGGCGGTATCGACCCAAAGGAGCCGATCTGCCCTCAGGAGGTAGCGGACGCGATGTTCCCAATCCGGGTACTCGTCCTATTCTCCTCAATCGCCCAACTCGGGTAAGCGTCTACAAAAACCGCAGCAGCTCAATGTGCGGTCATTTGACTCCAGACCCACGCGCTGACGTCAGTAGCCTCAGGCAGGCCGAGTCGCGCTGCACCTGCACAGAGCACTTGCTGTTCTAACGCCTCGCCTTCGGGTGGCCCCTGCAGCGAGTACTGCCTGCCCGAAGATGTCGTAACCACCCGCGCACTGTTGTCGATGGATGTGATGGCTGACGTCAACCGAACCACGCCGCGGTCCATGTCTCGGTCTCTCAGTGTGACCAGATGCAATTCGCCATTTGGCGATTTCAGCATCCGCCACGAAAGCGCCTCTACCTGAGGCTGATCCTGCGGCGACGGTGCATCGCGCCCGTTGGCCAAAAGAATGATCATGGTTGCTTTCCTCGTGTAGTCGACACGGGCAAAGGTAAGTAGCCCGCGCCATGCATCAATAGCGACTTGGCCAGGTCTTGCCAAAGTCTCAGTACGACAAGTGGAGACGCCATCAATTCGAGGCGCCCGGGCAGTCGTTCGAGTTTGGCAAGGCGACCTGGCCCGCTCTGAATCGCCACGGCACCGAACTGACGCGCAGGAACTTGAGCGACTTTTACTACCGTCCAAAGCCACGCCACGAAGCAAGGTCATCGGATAGTTCAAAGACAAACGAAGGCTCGTATCAACTGTGCTTCAGAGAGAAGGGGCGCCGACTAGCCAGTTCGCCCCTAAATAGCACCGCCATACTTGACTGCCACCAGAATTTCATGGACGCGTTCAGCGCCGCTCGGCGTCTCAGCGACTTGAAGCGGCGTCAGGTCGTCGAGCATCACATGAGGGCTGTGCAGCCAGCTCCAGGCTTCAGCTTCCGACACGAAGACTTCATTGGCAAGCTGCTCGATAGCGAAAGTCTTGGGAGCGGCGGCGAGACGATCTTTGGTCCGAATGAGTTGCCGAATCAGCGCCTCGTTGAATTCAGTGGCGGCCTCGAGTTGCTCGTGGATGGAGCGACACAAGTTCGTGATGAGCGGGTGTTCGCCTCTGTCTGCGAGGCTGCAAATTCCCTGGTTGCCTCTGGCTTCGATCAAAGCAAGGACAACTCGGGCATCCGCGCTCACTTGTTCCAGAGTGCTGATAGCTTGTGATGCCCACGGTGCGGAAAAGTCACTCGAAGCCTTGAGTGGATTAGCCGCATGCCCTCCCTGCGGCAGGGAATCGGGGCCTTCGGCATCGACGGTGTTGCGTTCTTGGGCAGGCATGTCTTCGGGTACAACAAGGGTGTTGTCCGCGACCATCGAAGGCTCTTCGCCAGACCGTTTGGGGTCGAGCCGGTGCTTGAAGCGCTCGACAGCATGACGATGATGTCCTGGCTTAACGATGCATAGCCAACGCCCGAGAGTGAGTTGTAGGCAATGGTGGCATAGGTCGATCTGGACATCATTGCCATCGCCGAAAACGGACCCGTAGCCAGCTTTCAGATCGATAGAGACGAACTCATGAAAGGCCACTTCATCCCTATCGACCAACCGCCCACAGCGATCGCAACTTATCTGCTTTGTGTAGGTCTCGGGTCGAATGTCTTTGATTTGCATACTCGTCACCGATCCTCGCCGCCATTGAGTGCGTCCCATGCGCCTGGATGGATCAGAACTCGGGTCCGCCGTCGCATCGGCACGACCTTGGGGTCAAACGTACTCAGCAATTCTTGGTACCGGTCATTGACGAACTGAATCACCCGCGCGGCCTCCCGGCTCTCGATCAAGTTCAGTTCCTCTGCCGGGCGCTCCATCGCACGACAGTCGCTCAGGAAGGTCGTGAACCGGACCCGCGCAAGGGCACGTGGGTCACTGAAAACAATACGCAGGTGCCGTTCATCCTCAGAAGCTTCAGGGGCAGGGCCAGCTTCAAAGAAAGTGCCCGACTGCGAGAGCACGTTGAACTCTGCCTGCAACTCATGCACGCGCTCGTGTGTGTAGGTCCACACCTTCCTCTGCAGGTCCTCAAGCAAGGATTCTTGTCCTCCAGCCTCCACCCGATGGTTCCATTCGATGAACCCACCGTCAGTTCGACCGTTTTCAGTGCGGGGTACGTAGCGGTGAGGAATCAGTCGCGCGACTTCCTTGTTAGCAAGTTTCTCGATGCCATGGGCAATGTGTAACCCAGCCATGTAGAGCGTCAAGTAGCACAGGCGCTCACCCATGATGCAACGGGCCCACGTCGCGTTCAGTGAACCGGCATAGGGCCTTTGAAGATGGGTCGGATCCACCTCCTTTCGAGCTTGCTCCTGAAACTCGTGATCATCTTCGTCGTAGCTCAGAAGCGTGGGAAAGTCGAGAATCGTCTGTTCCGGTCTGAAGCTCTCGTTGAGACTGAACGTGTCTTCGCCGATCCCGACGAGCGGTTGCAGCCACTCATTGATACGGTTCTGGAGCGGCACTTCGATGTGGCCATTCGACTCCTGATCCGCCACTTCGCTCGGCTGAGGGTGGCCGTACGCCGCCAGAAGTGCTGCGACGATGGCCTGCCGGTCTTGCCTCGGCAATTTCACGCGATATCGCATTTGTTGATCGGCCGGCAGGCCAAAGAACTCTGGGCGTACTGAGATCAATGCGCGGCGCAACTCTGGCGACCAGGCCAAAGGATCAAAACTGTTCATGGATCAAAGTCTCCATCTGGGAATCAAGGGAATGCTCACTAGCAACGAAAGCCAGCGAGCTCTACTTGCCTCTCACCTGTGCTCAATGCCCATGTCGGGCGGTTTCATCACGTCGAGCGCTTCTAGAAAGAGGCTGCCATTCCCTCTGCTTTCACCTTATCGCTTACCGACCTGAAGCTGCAGGGCCAGCGGTTGACTCGCGTCGAGACATGGCAAGCTGTTGGCTATGCCTCCGTAGTGGCCGGAGCTTGCTCAATCAGTCGGCGACGTTGCCGATAAGTCACGACGACCACGGGAACGTTGCTCGACACCGATCGCACTTCAAGGTCATCACTCACTTCGTCCAATGATGCATTGGCTAACGGCTCATCTGGATGCATTTTGGTTGGATCGGCTTCGACTTCGTACTCAGGCCAATCAACCGGATCGCCGCCGACCTCGAATATCCATTGGTACCAGCTCCTCATCATGGGCTCAACTTCATAAAAATCCTCTGAGCCGATAGTCGCCTCCAGTTGGTCGCTCCAAACGTAGTACCCCTCATCGCCAGCGTACTGCAGCACGGAAGGTACGTGGTTTGACTCATGTGAACGACAAGCGACCGCGAGCTCCTGAAAATTCCTGAACCCGCTCGCTTCAGCAAGTAGTTCCAGCGCCTCGCAGTGGTAAAGCCCAAGCTCTCGCTTGAGATGCTTCGCGAGGCGCTTGAAGATTCCTTAGTTCATGGGTAGGAATCTATTCATGATGGTCTCCTGTTGATTTGTCGCTTCCTGCGACACAGACATCGCCAGGCACGCCGGCGAATTCGACACGGTGCGGGACAGTCCCGCATTGATGGTTGATTTGTGACTGGCTGAGCCTGCGGGCGAAGTACTGCCGTGAACCATCGACGCCCGGCCCCGTGACGACTTGAATACCCTGGCTTCGTGCCCATACCAAGCCATCACGTGATCGAACTTTGGCTTCTCTGCATAGGACTGCCAGAGGCACATAGCGCAACTTGAACGCCTCGACATCCCCTACGCTCACACACCAGTTGCTGCGACCGCGAGCAGATCCAAGTCGCCCTTTGAGCAAGCCCACGCGAATGAGGTCTCGCACCACGTCGTGCTTCAAGCCGAGCGCTGCTGCGGCATCACTCAGCGTGAGCTCCTCTGGGGCTCTATTGCGTTGCCTCTTGGCCCATGCTTCGACATCAATCGCCGACGTCACCCAGTCTCCAATGACGCTCGAAGCTGTCGCCGCATGGGCTTTGAGCTCACCCTGTCGCAAGGCCTGTATGAACGCCGCCGTATCCTTCACGCGGATCCATTTGCGAAGTGCCAGTTGAACGGGCACAGGATCTACCTGCGAGCCATCGTTCTCCAGCTCAAACGCAATTTGAGTCTTGGAAAGAGCCAGAACTTGGCTGCGAACGAGTCGCTGATCCCCTGCATCCAGCAGCCCGGCACTCACCATTGACCGAACTCTTGACGCCGGCAGAGCCATCAAGCGGGCCGCCGTCCTGACGGCGATTGGCTCATTCAACTGAGAGTTCAACTTCGGCAGGTCCACCTCTGAAACTACCCGCCGCCGACGTCCCAGAGCAGTCACGCGTGTGCCGGATAACCCGTCACCGTGACGATCGAGAACACGCGCCACGCTTTCAGAACGTCGACCAAGCGTTGTTGCAACCTGCTTGATCGTCATCGGGCCGGTACGGAGAACCGCATTGCGACCCACGATGGGTGATGAAGTGGACAAAGACCCGCTGCAATACCCGTCGATGGCAATCTGCACTCGCTGACGCCAAGCTCCTTCGGGTATCTGCTTGACCAGCTTGGTCAGGCGGGGAAAGGCTTCAGTCAGCAGTTGAGCAGTGCCGTCCTTGGCTCCGCCGAAACGGTGTCGATCCAAGGCCTCGACGAACTTGCTTGGCCACAACTCAACAAGCTCGACGCCGGCCATGAGTTGAGCCTTCACCTCACTGAGCTCCGTCCGCTTGGCTTTTTTTCCTGGCTTTCCTGTTGTGCCGTACAGAGCAAAGGCACCGAGGATTCGGATCTCGGTCAGTGAAGCCTGACCTGCGAGTACACAGGCTTGGATGCGCTGGTGAACGGCGACCGAATCAATAGATCGCAGATCGTGCCCACAGCGGCATTCCTGAAATCCAACGCGGCTCCACTGCAAGCGTCGATGACAAGACGGGCATGTATCGACGAGCCAAGAGAGGTGCTGCAAACACCAGTACGACTGAGGATCTACCCAGTCTTCACGCCAAAGCGCCTCTTCAGCTCGCAGACAGTCCGAGCAATAGCGTGTTGTGCCCGTTGCCCATCGGCCGCCCGGGGTCAATAACCATTGCGGCCTGCGGAGCCCGTTTTCATTGGCGATGCGAAGCCAGTATCCCCATTGGCTCTCACCCTGCTTCGGTTGCGGTCGGACCAGAAGGTCGGCATGTATGCGCGGTAGCTCCATATCGACCTCTAAGCCAATTGCAAGGGCAGCTGGAATGCTTGAGGACTTGGCCTCTGCACCCAACCCATACGCACAGGCCGCCCCCAGGACTGGGGAGACGGCACCCAGGCCATCTCACCGCCAAAGAGAGGTAGCTCAGGTTGTCGCCCGTGGACTGAGGAGGCCCCGGCTCTGCCGACGCTTCCGCGGTGGAGAAACTCCAATGCATCGGGCCCCACGTAAAAGCGCGCCAACCCTGCCTGATCACCCCAGGTCCACAACTTGATCTCACCATTGCGCAGCTTGGTGAACAGTGGCTTGAGCGCTGGGATGTAGAGGCTTTGCCAGATACGCTTGGACCCGAGACTGACCTTCGAAGCGTCGATCCGCTCGACGGACACCGCATGACGATCGAGCTCGGTCAACAGCTCCTGAAGGCTCAAAGGATGAAGCCAAGTACGCCCGTCTGGACCGGTCACAAGGTCAATGACGCCGGCTCTACCGAGGATCTTCCGACCATTCCCCTCGATGCCAGAGCATCGGCTACTTCTGCTTCGGCCATCACGCCGATGCAGAGGCTTCAATTGCTGAACTTGCTCAGCAGAGAACTGATACTGACGGAGCCCCACCTCGAGCGTTCGTACTGGACGGGCAAGCCCTTTAGCCCTGAGAGCCAGGAAGTAGTTGACCTGCACACCTGCCAGCTTGGCCGCTGACGTGGCCGAGACAAGGCCTGGCCTCAGGGATCCAGCGGAAACCCATCCCCGGCGTTCAGCCGATGCCGGAGAAGCTCCAAGGCCGCAAAGGGTCTCGGCCCAATCCCTGAGCGGCAAGGAGCCCATTTCGCTCGGGGAGAGCTGCTCCGAGTGGTGCATGCAAAGCACCAAGTTCAGCGCACTTCTCAAGTAGGCCGCCGAAGGCAATGCGAGCCAGAGCTCTTCAATCCAAGTCACTGAGGGTGTTGCCGACACACCCAGTTGCATCAGAAGTCCACCAATGGTTCGCTTCGTTGCCTGCTTGTTGCGCTGGCGGCCCGCCGTTAGGCAAGAAAGCAAGTGCCCCACAAACGTCATCAGAGCAATCGGACTGGGACCCGACTTTGAACTGCCATCGGCGAGAGCCAGAATGCGGTCCGCCTGTTGAGCCGAGAAGATCCAGCTCTCCCGCTGACTGTCGGTAGCAGGAACACCTTGTCTGGCCACTGGCGCCATCTCATTCAATGACGGTCCGCTGGGCAGCCCGGCGAAGGGTGCACCACAGCGACAAGACTGGCGAGCCAAGTCCCAGTGAAACGCCAGCCTCTCACACACGCCACAACTGATCTGTAAGGGCCGGTTGTGAGTTTCACAGTGTGTGACTGCTGGCAAGCGCCAGCTGAGCCTAATGAAGGGATCCTCCCTCATGCAGTCGGGACAATGTGCAGCCGGTGCGCCATGCCCCTTCACTGCCCACTTGGGCAGCCTGTACTGCTGAAAGCTCCGCATCCCCTCGGTTAGCGCCTCTCCTGCCTGGGTACCGCGCTTGATGTTCTCAGACACCATGGCTGTGACGAGAGGCTCCAGCTTGCCAAGCAAGTACTTGCCTTTCGACGGGCAGCCGTTTTCGACAAGAATGCGGGCCACATAGCCTTCCCACCACTCCCCATGCTTGATCGGAGGTCGTTGCAGCAGCTTATGCATCGACTTCCTCCTTGGTTTGGCGACGGGGCTCGTACGGCTCGCCGGGTCCCGTCAGAGGGCGTCCATCGAACTTCGCAGGCACGAATGGATTCCGTTGATCCGGCGCCCCGCTGAAGACATGCGTTCGAAAAACCTCAGCAAGGAGCGGCAGGTCGATCTTCGGCTTGGGCAGGGATCCAGCGGCTCGCGCCGCCTCCTCAAGAACCCGGCGAATCCGACGAAGCCGGCCCGCCGTGGCGAGCGCGAAGCGCTGCGCATTGGCCGGATCCGAGAGTGGAATCCTGCTCACGCCATCCAGCAACTTATCGAAGGCCCCCAGCGCGGTGGTCATCTGGTTCCTGCAGCGCGGGTCAACCCCGAAGGGCTCAACCGTGACCACCTCCCGAACCCGATCGGCCAGTTGCTCATTCACCCCCAACAAGACTTTGACCCGCGGTATTCCGACTAGAACAAACGGAATGCCTGTCTTTTCAGACATCAGCTTGATCCAGTCACCGAGCAGGTAGTGCGACTTCTCCTTGCCGCGATCCACCAGATGATTGGCCTCGTTGAGAATGACCAGACGAACTCCGCACTTCCTCAGCAAGGTCTCAAGTTGATAGCTGCGCTGCTCCTCGTCTCCCACGTTCCACAGCGGAGAGCCCAGCGCCTGCAACATGGCCCCAGGAAGGCGCTTGAGGGCGCACTTTGGAGGGACATTGACCAGAAGCACGGGAACACGCGTGACGGTCTCGCTGTCCTCCCGGGGGTAGTTGGCGACAAAGCGTTTGATTAGCCAGGTCTTGCCCGTACCCGGTTCGCCAACGACGAACACGATGTCCGGCTCGCACTGTCCATAGTCCGTCGTGACAAGCGTGGCCAGGACGCCGTGGATGGCGTTCACGTGGTCAAACTTGATGAAGGCCTGCCGGATGGATCGCGCGACTCGATGAAGATCTGGAACGCTCATGGCAGGGCCTCCGACCATTCCATCTCAATCTCCGGCGTCGTAGTGGTGACGTTCTCCTGGTTGGGCTGAAGAGGGGCTTCAATGCTCGTCTCATCGCTGCGCTCAGCGGCAGCCGCGGGTCTACGCGACACCTCGGTGGTGTCATTGGCCAGTCGAGTTCCCTTTCGGCGATTCTTGAGCTTCTTGTCCTTGAGCGCGGAATCGGCCATCTCGCGAATCACTGCTTCAGCGGAAGCTTGTGCGAGCTGACTGTTCGGATCGGCCTTGGCTTTGGCCTTCTTTGCGACCTGAGCCTGCTCGACCGTGAGACCTACGTACTCTTTGTCCTTGTTTCCAACCTTGAAGTACTCCTCGTTGAGGCGGTCCCACACAAAAATATGACCGGCATCTTGGGCCGGCCACTTCACATCGACTCGAGTGCCCTCCGGCAGCATGCGTCGCAGCGTCAGCAGTCGCGGCGAGACATAGACAAAGGTGTTCAAGTCGATGCCATAGTGCTGAAGGGCGCTCGTACACACCTGCGAGAACTCAATGTCCAGGTCCTCGGCATTGGCCTTCAGCTGAGGAGGGAACGCCTTTGCGCCCTCGCGCCAGACCGTCATAGGTGCTCGACCGTTCAAGCCGGCATTAGGACGCAGGTGGTAGACCTGACAGATCCAAACATGGATTGCCCTGTCGAGCTCTGTCAGAGTCATGCAGGCGCTGTCTTCGGCCTTGAAGCCGATGCGCTTATGCACCTTGTCGAGGGTCGTGCCCGGTAGCCGATGGATGAAGGAGTAGTTGAATGTCTTCAGAAAGCGTTCGACATGCGGCTTGTCATTCGGCGTTTTGGACTTGGCGTACTCAGTGGCAATTGAAAGATTGAGCAACGCATCAGTGACCGACTCGGCATGGAACTCCCGGCCGTTGTCCATGAGCAAGACTTCGAACCAACCAAAGCACTCCCACTCAAGCAAAAGATCGGCATACCGGTCTTTAAGGTAGGTCTTGGGCAGCAAAGCGTGCCGCAGAGCCGCGAAAACTTCCGGCGTTCCGTGCCCAACCAAACTCAAATGGAACCCCAGGACGCAACGGGAATATCTGTCTATAACGACAGTTATGTTTGGTCGACCGATGACGAGCCCGTCTTCGTCCGTAACAAGAATGTCGACCGGCGAGTGGTCGATTTCGACAAGCTCAAGAATGCGAGCGACCGCTCGGGCCCCCAGGTGATGAGCGAAGCGCCGCTCCGCCTCCTTCTGGCCGAAACGGGCAACTGCGAGTTCAAATGCAAATATCTCAGTCAAACGGCGCTGGATCGTACGCAATCCAGGCACTTCCAGCCACTCGGACTCAACCCTCTGGGTGTTACGTCTCTGGATCTCCAAGAACACAGCGTTATGAACTTCTTCACCGCTGCTTTTCTTCTTGGAGAGGAACACTGTCTCAATCTTGTCGTGAATGATGGCCTCGACCTCAGGGTCGAGCCGGGATCGCCCTTTTCCCCCTTGTTCGTCGAACCTACAAAACAGGGCTCGGACGTCGTTCTGGGCCTTCTGGTATTTTTCTTTCCATCGGTAAATAGTCGTGACGTGCGGTGGACGGCCTTCACCTTTGGTCGCAGCGACGATCTTGATGTCCTGAACGAGGTCCAAACGGGATTTTTGGAAAGCACCCATTCGCTCCAAACGAATGAGGTAGTCCATCCTCCTTCGGGTCTCACACTTCGCCGCCGCTGACATATGGTCCATCCGCGCTGGCGGCCTGGACACCTTTTGACTGGTACGAAGCAAGTGCCGCCGCTGGCCTTCTGTAAGAAGTTCTCCGCTCGTGTACTGCTCCAGCAAGTTAAAGGTCTTGTGGTTGACGAGCTCTCCGGAGTTCACGTTTTCCAGCTGGACCTCCTCGTCTCCTAACTGGCGGACGACGCGCATCTCGACACCGGAAAGCCAAACCGTCTTGTCCTTCAAAAATGGATTCATGTTTGACTCCTCAGCGGGTAGAAGCAATCAGTTCATCGGGATCACGGCGCATCACTCGCTGCAGGAGCTGGTCGCACTCCTGTTGCGCCGCGCGCCAGCGGCGTTCAAGCACTGGATCAAAAGCGCTGCGCCCAAGAGGATCCCAGGTCGTTGGATCGATGCTGGGACGGTTGTGACCAACACAGGGTCGGAGGCGCAACAGTTCCTTGAGTTCGTCCTGAAAGCCCGCGGGGCGAACGTCCCGCTCGTCGATGAGCACCAGACGCAGGTCCTGCTCAGCCAGGCGCTTCACGACCTCCTGTAGCTGGCGGCGGGATTCAGGCTTGCTGATGAAGTACGTGGCTTTCGTTTCGACGAGCGCGCCGCCAGACAACTCCTCGATCTGGACATCCGGCGTGTAGTGCTTGACCGGCACACCGGGCAGAGCCAGGACAACCGGGTGCGTTTGGAACCGAACGACCGTTGATGACACCTCGAACACACGGAGCACGTCCTGTTCTAGGAGGCTTTCAAAGCGCGCATGGCCACGCGCCTTGAGCGAAGGGAAATGCCCTCGAGCTCGTTTGCCCGAGGGAGTTACGACAGGCCGGACAGGCCGATTGGAATGGAGCCGAGCAACGCGCTTCAGAAACTCCTGAAGCCCAGGCTCCACGGTGTTGGGTTGTTGAGAAATGACAGGCATGAGTGGTCCCCTCGTTGTCCAAAAATGGACTCAAGATTGATCAGATGGGCTGAGCAATTGGGGTCGGTGGCGAATCCAACCTTGACGAGAGGGGTCCGTGCCTCAATACTTCGCTTGCACACGGTTTTTGGACTTCGGCCCAGGACCACCTCCCGGCGGGCTGCTCAGCAATGACAGCTCGCCGTTTTTCTTAGCTCATGTTGGACTCCCTTTCCTGTTGGTGTCGGGCCTTGCGAGCTAGATCCTGCGTCCGCAGTCGACTATCTCTAATGGCGCTCATTTCCACCATCAGGCCGCGACACTCGTCCGAACTCATCACTCGATGGGTCTTAAGCATTTCGGATATGAACTCTGCCGCCGGCGCCAGGTCGGTTCCCTGCATGAACAACATCAACTGGTCATGTTGAGCGAGGAACCAGACTTCGTCCCATTCGGCTTCGTCCAGGCCGTACGCATCACACAGCCTTCGAAGCGCCTCCTGGCTTTCTGGGGTCCGACGGCCGCGTTCAAAGGCGCACAACATGGACTGACTGATTCTTGAATTCGATGCGGCTTCCCCCTGGGAGAGCCCGCGTTGACGCCGCGCCTCAAGAAGACGATCTGGGAGAGCAAAATTCTTTTGGACCTTCATAAGGCCAAAGTTACCTGCTCAGTGGAAAAAAGCCAATCCGGTAGAAAGGCATGTCAGCAACTGACGCGAACCTAAATGGTCGATCATGCTGAACCCCGCATGGTCCCTATGAATAGGCCGTTATGAAGAACGCAACGTCGACCGAATCATTGCTGCCGCGAAATCCGGTCCCGGAAAAATCCATGTCAAGTCAATCCGAGAAGTGGACGCTTGATGAACTGCTTGAGAGATCGGGAATCACTAGGCGACAGTTTTCGCAAATGCTGGCCAGTGGCGCTGCTGAAGGGCCCAAAGGCCATGGCCGTCACGCCAGGTACGGCCATCAGCACTTGGCACAGATCAAAATGGTCCTGGTCACTCAGGAGCGCTTCGGGCTATCTAGAGCAGCCGCGTGTTCGGCAGTTGGGTCAGAGCGTGCTGGCCACCAGCGCTCACCCAAAGTTCAATCAACGAAACGAACCGCAGCGATGCAATGCTTCAAAGGTACGGTGCATTCCGTATCTCCGGGCGTGTTCTTGGTCTGTTCAGAAAACCTGCCTGCTATCGAGAGGACTTTGGTTGCTCAGGCGAAGAAGTACATGAGTAGCAAATGGAACTCAATGAATGCGGCTTGCAAGCCAGCATCTTCCAAGTTGAAATCAGTCATATACAAGTCAGGCAAGAAGCAAAGTGGCGAATGACATCGCAAACTATCGAGTGGGGCTCTCCATGGCGAGCCAATTGAAGCCGGAACTCTTCGCTCAGATGTTTCACATAACCATCAATCTCGATGGATAAATTGTGTTTGGTAGCGCTTGGTTGTGTAGCCATCATGGAACTTGCGACGCGGCCTTCTCCAGACTTTTTTCTGGCTCACTTCACTTTTCAGTGTCTTGATGGACTCTCATGAGAATGAACAAGCATTTGATCGACGGACAACCCTTAGGCACTCGGGAAGCCCTCCGCGAAACACTGGAGCAACACACAGTCGTAGCCGTACTCAACGGAGCAAAGTGGCTAACTGCACAGGGGGTCGCGAGCCTGTGGAAGTCAGAACCGGCAGATGCCCTTTACTCGGCCGGTGATTGGCTGAGAGAGGGCCTCTTGTTTGCTATTGATCACGAAGGCCGCCGACTCTTTCCAGGCTACGCATTCAATGATTCAGGTGAGCCGATTCCGGCGCTAAAGGAAGTTCTCAGTGTGTTCGAGGGCTACTCACCTTTTCGCCTGGCAGCCTGGTTCGAGTCGGCAAGTTCGCAGCTGGGTGGCGTTCGTCCTCGAGAACTGATTGCGCATGATCCTGCGGCTGTGATCGCTGCTGCCAAAGCTCAAAAGCTGGGCCCACTGCATGGCTGACACGGCTGGCTGAATCAATAGGACCTGATCTGAGACGAATCGGAATGAAGTTGCTGTTTCTTGATTTCGACGGCGTGCTTCATCCAGCAGGAGGCGCCCCTGGTACCTGCATGCCGTTTGAGTGGCTACCGACACTTGTGGATCTGCTTGACCCGGCGCCTAACGTTTTTCTTGCCGTCCATTCAAGTTGGAGGGAGGTTCACGCGATGGAGTACCTCAAAGATTTCCTCGGGCCACTCGGTTCACGTGTTCTTGGATCGGTTCCAAATGGACCCAAGTCGAATGCAATCCAATCATTTTTGAAGTCAAACCCAGAGGTCCGGGACTACCTCATTCTTGACGATAGCCCCGCTGAATTCAGCTCGAATCTCCGCGCCCGCCTTCTGACTTGCGAGCCTCTGACGGGGATACATGACCCTGAGGTCCAATTAAGACTCAAAGCATGGTTATGCGGTCAAAGCTTTTGAAATTTATGCGCCTCGAGCTAGTGCTGCAGGCAATTCTCACGCCCCTTCTTTTTTGTCAGGCTAGCGGCTTCTTGGTCGTATCCGCACACGAAGCATCCCTCTCTTCCCGGCCAAAAAATGGCCATACGTGCTTCGGAAGCCGACATTTCGCCTGTGCAAACCCCAAAGCCGCTACCGGCCCAGTTAGCTAGAGCAGCAGATGCCGCAAAACAGGCCCCGCAAGCCCATCGCCCACTGCACGCAGCAACTGTCTGGCAATGCACTCGGGTGAATGCCTCGACGAGTGTGCGCTTGGTGTACGAATGGCAAGCGCTTGGCTCCTTTGGGCCGAGCATGCATTGACACTGCTCGCTCGGCGGTGAGGATATGCCGCAGCCGCGTAACGCGCAGTAGTTCGTCAATCCGCCGTTACGCGTGAGCTCCGATACACGCTGATTGCCCTGTTCGTTTGTTTTGAGTCCTAGCTCGTCTGGTGAGCCAGGCGCAGTGGACAGTTACTAGACATTTGAGTGTCGTATACATTCTGTACACCGTAAAGGCGTTGTACAGATGGAGCGACTATGAACCAGCGCAAGAGCGAGGCCATCAATCTCCGCATGACCCCTGAGTTGAAAGAACTGCTCCGCCTTGCCGCTGAGCGTGAACGCCGGACGCTCTCGAACATGTTGGAGGTGTTGATACTCGACTACTGCCATCAGCACGGGCTGACGGCAGGCGGTTCTGAGGCGAGCCGGGAATCGACGCCTGGCGCAAACAAAACGAAATAGAAGCAGGGAGAACAACAAGATGCTTCCAATCGCACCGGGTGCCCGAGCGGTCATCCGAGATGAAGAATGGCTCGTCCGCCGGGTAGACCCGGCGACCGATGGTGGCTGGTTGCTGACCTGCGACGGCATATCCGACCTGATCCGAGGGCAAACAGCGCTCTTCTTGACCTCGCTGGAAGACGCTATCGAGGTCCTTGACCCTGCCAAGACCAAGCTGGAGCCGGACACCAGCCCGACCTACAACGCCTCGGTGCTGTTCCTGGAGAGCATGCGCCGACGCAGCGTCGCCAACGACGAGCGCATCCACCTGGGCCATCGCGGGGTCATGAACCTCGTGCCCTACCAGCTTGACCCTGCCCTGCAGGCGCTGCGGCAGCCGCGCTCGCGCATCCTCATTGCCGATGCCGTAGGTCTGGGCAAAACGCTGGAGGCCGGTGTCCTTGCCACCGAGCTGATTCAGCGCGGTCGAGGCAAGCGCATCCTGGTCGTCACCCAGAAGGCCATGCTCACCCAGTTCCAGAAGGAGTGGTGGAGCCGCTTCTCCATCCCGCTGGTGCGCCTGGACTCCGTGGGCTTGGCCCGTGTGCGCAACCGCATCCCTGCTAACCACAACCCCTTCAACTACTTCGACCGCAGCATCATCTCCATCGACACCCTCAAGAACAACCTGGAGTACAGGAATTATCTTGAGAACGCCTGGTGGGACATCATCGTCATCGACGAATGCCACAACGTTGCGGCCCGTGCCGGCGAATCCGGCCTGTCACGCCGTGCCCGCCTGGCGCGGCTGCTGTCCAACCGCTCCGACACCCTGATGCTGCTGTCGGCCACGCCGCACGACGGCTCGGCTCGCAGCTTCGCGTCCCTGATGAGCCTGCTGGACCCGACGGCCATTTCCGACCCGGACCATTACACCCCGGACGACTTCCGTAACAAGGGCCTGGTCATCCGCCGCTTCAAGAAGGACATCAAGGACCAGGTTCAGTCCGACTTCCAGGAGCGCAACACGGTGCGTCTGCGTAAGCCTGCAAGCGCGCACGAAGAAGCGGCCTACAGAGCGCTGCTGGCGATTCCCTTCACGCAGGGCGGCCAGCACAAGGCCGGCCGCCAGCAGGAGCTGCAGCGCGTCGGTATGCAGAAGGCACTGTTCTCCAGCCCTGCTGCAGCTCTGGAGTCAACCCTGAAGCGCATCAAGCTGCTGACCGAGAAACCCAACGCGACACCCGAGGAGCAGCAAGAGGTGGATGGCCTGCGCGTCTTCGCCGATGCCTTGCAGGCCATCGTTGGCGACTCCTCAGCCGCGTCCTTCAGCAAGTACCAGCGTTTGCTGGCGCAGCTTCGTGACCCTGCGTTCGGCTGGACCCGCCAAGACCAGGCCGACCGCCTCGTTGTGTTCTCCGAGCGCATCGAGACCCTCCGCTGGCTTGAGCGCCAGCTTATCTCCGACCTCAAGCTCAAGCCCAACCAGGTCGCCATCCTCCACGGGCAGATGTCCGATACCGAGCAGCAGGAGCTGGTCGACCGCTTTGGGCGCCTAGACGACCCTATCCGCGTCCTCCTCTGCTCCGACGTTGCCAGCGAAGGCCTGAACCTTCACTACTTCTGCCACCGACTGGTTCACTTCGACCTGCCATGGTCGCTGATGGTCTTCCAGCAGCGCAATGGCCGCGTGGACCGTTACGGCCAGAAGCACCAGCCGCAAATCGTCTACCTGTTCACCGAGACGGTGACCGACCGCGTTCGTGGTGACCTGCGCATTCTTGAAATCCTCCAAGCCAAGGATGAACAGGCTTACCTGAACCTCGGCGACCCTTCCGCCTTCTTGAACGTCTACGACCCTGAGAAGGAGGCCGAGAAGGTCTCTGACTTCATGTCCCAGGGCCTGGCCCCCGAAACAGTGGAAGCCAAGCTGGAGCAGGCAGCCACCGACGACTCCGACAACGAAGGCGACTGGCTGATGCAGCTCTTCGGTGGAGGCGACGCCGCAGCCACTGCGCCGGAGCCGGCCGCCCCCAGCAGCCTCCAGCAAATCAACGAGCCGGCCTCGCTGTTCGACAGTGACTACCACTACGCCAAGACTGCGTTGACCCAGCTGAACCAGGGCCAGACCTTGTGTCAGTGGACACCGCACGATGGTGAAAAGGTCATCGCGCTCACAGCGCCACGCGACCTTCAGGACCGCCTCAAACAGCTTCCGCGAGAGGTCCAGGCCGACAACGACCATTACTCGCTATGTGCCGACCCCAAGCGCATGGCGGCCGCCATTGAGACGGCTCGCCAAGCGCGGCAAGAGCAAGACACCTGGCCGCAGCTTCACTACCTCTGGCCGCAGCACCCCATCATGGAATGGCTGGGTGACCGCGTGCTCACCCAGTTCGGCCGCCACACAGCGCCATTACTGCAAAGCCAGAAGCTCGCCCCGAGCGAGCAGGCATTCATCGTGATTAGCCTGGTCCCTAACCGCAAAGGCCAGCCACTGCTGGTTGAATGGCAGGTGGCCAGCCGGGTCGGCCAAGGTGCCTTTCAGCTTGAGGACTTTGACGTCTTCATCGCCAGGGCTGGCATCCGCGCAGGCGGCCTGCCCAACCGTGGTTACAGCGACGGCCTGCCAGCGCTCCAGGACATGATGCAGCAAGCACTGCCCGCCGCCGTGCAACGTATGCATCAGCACATGTTGGAGCGCCAGCAAGCCTTTGCGGCGCACCTGAGCCAGCGGCTGGAAGGCACGCTAGCGGAACTGGAGCGCCTGCAAGGCCGTCAGGTCGAGCAGCTTCAGCTGGACCTGGAGAAGCAGCTTGAAACCGTGAAACGCGGTCGCTTCGAGCAGCGCAGCCAGCAAATCAATCGCGTCTTCGACGACTACCGCCAGTGGGTGCGCGACACCCTCACCACCGAGCCGCAGCCCTGGATTCAGGTGCTCGCCGGGGTCTGCCACCCACAAGCTGCCGGAGCCTGACCATGCCCGTCCTGGAAGCCGTTCAAACCTTCGCCGGCATCACCAACGAGAACGAGTTCTACAGCCACCACTACCTGGCGGAAGTCTTCAAGAACGACGTCAAGGAGCGCCTGGACGCTTGGGACGCCGCTGAGTCCGAGCATGCAGGCGACGACGCGTACCGTTCGCCGCCCAAGCGTCTGCAGTCCTGGGCCCAGCGCTGGTTCGCGCTGCGTGGTCAGGTACAGCGTGCGAACGAACCCAACGAACGCTGGCACGCGTTCGCCCAAATGCAGTCTGGCCTGCTGCAGGCGCTTGCTTACCCGGCAGCGCCCAAAGAGCTGACCACCGAAGAGTTCGTCGCCGGCTCTCCACTGCCGGTGTGGCAGGTCCAGGGGCAGCGCCTGGCCATCATCCCTGCCTACCAGCCCGGCGCTGAAGGCGAAGACCTGCTTGACCACCAACTGCTGTCCTTCCACTACGGAAGCGGTAGCGTGCCCAAGGACCTGGCAGGTGAGACCTGGGCCGACCTGCTGTCTGATGCCGTCTTCGGCGCCGACCAGCCGCCTCGTTACGTGCTGCTGCTCGGCCTTGACGACTGGCTGCTACTGGACCGTTACAAGTGGCCCAACAACCGCGCGCTGCGTTTCAGCTGGGCTGACATCCTGGACCGCAAGGACGCCGACACACTCAAGGCCTGCGCGGTGCTGCTGCACAAGGACTGCCTGGCGCCTGGGGAAGGCAACAGCCTGCTAGAGCGCCTGGACGAACGCGCCCATGCCAACGCCTTCAGCGTCAGCGAGAGCCTGAAGTACGCGCTGCGCGAGGCCATTGAACTGCTCGGTAACGAGGCCGCCCGCCAGTTGGACGAACAGGCCAGCGGCAGCAAGAAGAGCATCTACACCGGCCAGTACAAGCTGGACGCCACGCAGCTCAGTCTGGAGAGCCTGCGCATGGTCTACCGGCTGCTTTTCATGTTCTACATCGAGGCACGACCCGAGCTTGGTTACGTGCCCATCCAAAAGAGCGAGGTCTACCGTCGGGGTTACAGCCTGGAGAGCCTGCGGGACCTTGAGGAGCAGCCCCTCCCCACGCCGCAGTCTCGCGATGGCAAGTACTTCGACGCCACCCTGCGCCGGCTGTTCAAGCTTGTGTCTCAGGGCTACGGCATGGGCGCACAAGCCGGACTGCACGACAGCACTCAAGGCGCCAAAGACACCTTTGCTCTCGCCCCGCTGGACAGCCGTCTGTTCGACGACAGCTCCATGCCCTTGCTCAGCAAGGTGCAGTTCCCCAATGAGGTCTGGCAACGAGTCATCCGTCTGCTCTCCCTAAGCAAGGTCAAGGGCAAGCGCCCTGGCCGCGTCAGCTACCAGCTGCTGTCCATCAACCAGCTGGGCGCTGTGTACGAGGCTTTGCTTAGCTACCGGGGCTTCTTTGCCGAGGAAGACCTCTACGAGGTCAAGTCTGCCCCGAAGAAAGCCCGCGCAACAGCCGATGACGATGGCGACGAAGACGGCGATTCGGACGACGACAGCAGCACCAAGTCCCGCGCCAAAGAGAACGATGCCGACTTGCTGGAGAACGCCTGGTTCGTCCCCCGCAGCCGCATCGACGAGTACAAGGACGACGAAAAGGTCTACGACCTCAACGAAGCTGGGCACCGCAAGCTGCGCATGCATCCCAAGGGCAGCTTCATTTACCGCTTGGCCGGGCGTGACCGCCAGAAGAGCGCCAGCTACTACACCCCGCAGGTGCTCACCCAGTGCCTGGTGAAGTACGCGCTCAAGGAGTTGCTGGCCCCCGAGAACGGCCGCGTCCAGACTGCCGACGACATCCTCACCCTCACCGTCTGCGAGCCCGCCATGGGCAGCGCGGCCTTCTTGAACGAGGCCGTGAATCAACTGGCCGACGCCTACCTGGAGCGCAAGCAACAGGAGGAAGGCAAGCGCATCCCTCACGACGAGTACCCGCAGGAGCTGCAAAAGGTCCGTATGGTGCTGGCCGACCGCAACGTGTTCGGCGTGGACTTGAACCCCGTGGCCGTGGAGTTGGCCGAGGTCTCGCTGTGGCTGAATGCCATCTACGGCGAACCCACCCAAGACAAGGACGGCAACCCACTGCCGCTCAGGCCAGCCCGCGTGCCCTGGTTCGGCTACCAGCTCTTCGCCGGCAACAGCCTCATTGGCGCACGCCGCCAGGTGTTCCGCGCCACCAGCGTCATCAAGGGCGCCAAGCCCGCTTGGCATGAGGAGCCCCCGCGCAAAGTCACCTTGGCCGAGCCGCTTAGGCCCGACGAAATCTGGCACTTCCTGCTGCCCGACCCGGGCATGGCCGACTACGGCGACAAGGACGCCAAGAAGCTCTACCCCGACGACTTCGAGCGGCTGAAGAAATGGCGCAAAGCCTTCAATGCGCTGCTGGAGCAGCACGAGGTTGCGCGTCTGCAGCAGCTCAGCGTCAAGGTTGAAGAGCTGTGGGTGGAGCATACGCAGGCGCTGGCCCGTGACCGCGCCAAGACTGAGGACCCGCTCGACATCTGGCCGCATCGCAAGGACCAGGATGGTGATGCCTCGCCGCTCTCACGCGCCCAGAAGGAGGACGTTCGGAAGCAAGGCCTGTTGAACGAGGACGGTGACCTCGCTACGCCGTTCCGCCGATTGAAACTGGTGATGGACTACTGGTGCGCGCTGTGGTTCTGGCCCATCGCCGAAAGCGAGCGACTGCCGAGTCGGGAAGCCTGGTGGATGGAGGTTGGGGCCATTCTGGAGGGCAACGTCGTTGACCTCGCACCGCAGGGCACGCTGGACCTAATGCCGGCCACGGATGAGCCTCAGTTACTCGTGCCGGAGGTGCAGCCCACCTTGGCGGGGTTCGAAGTGCAGCTCACGCTGCAGCAGCCGGCTGAGCAGCCCAACCTGCACGACCGGTTCGGGCAGTTGCGCATCAAGAAACTGCGAGAGCACTTTCCTCGCGTAGCAGTGGTGGAGGGCATCGCGTCGCGGCGACGCTTTATGCACTGGGAGCTTTGCTTCGCCGATGTCCTGATTCAACGCGGCGGCTTCGACCTTATTCTGGGGAATCCGCCGTGGCTAAGGGTGGAATGGAACGAGGCTGGCGTGCTGGGCGAGTTCAACCCTCAGTTTGCGATTCGCAACTTCAGCGCGACCGAACTGGCTAGAGCGCGCGAACAGGCCTTCGCGCGTAACCCTGGGTTGCAGGACGCCTGGACGGCCGAACTGGAAGAGGCCGAGGGCGCACAAAATTTCCTGAATGCCATACAGAACTACCCACTGCTAAAGGGCGTGCAGACCAATCTGTACAAGTGCTTTATCCCGCTGGCCTGGGGACTTAATGGGCCGCAGGGTATGACCGGGCTACTGCACCCGGAAGGGCTGTATGACGACCCGAAGGGAGGCTCGCTCCGTGAGATGGTGTATTCGCGGCTGAGAGGTCACTTCCAGTTCGCTAACGCACTGTTCCTCTTTGCTGAGGTCCACGACCAAACCAAGTACAGCATCAACATCTACGGCCAAAAGTTTGCCTCTCCGGCATTTGACCAACTGGCGAACCTGTTTACGCCTGCCTCGGTCGATGCCTGCTATCAACACGATGGCACCGGTGAAGTTGGGGGCATCAAGACGTTGGATGGAAAGTGGAACTTTGCTGGCCACACAAAACGCATCGTGCGTGTGGATGAGGCTGCGTTGGCCGTGTTCGCTCAGCTCTACGACGAACCCGGCACCCTGGCCCGCCGCGCTCGCCTGCCCGCCCTGCATGCGCAGAACTTGAATAGCGTACTAGCCAAGCTGGCCGCATGGAAGCGGCGGCTGGCGGACTTGGGCGACGGCTACTACTCGACAGTGATGTTCGACGAGACCTACTCGCAGCGCGATGGCACGCTAAACCGCCGCCCGCCCGGCGATAACGCCTTCCCGGCCAAGCCCGAAGACTTGGTGCTGTCCGGCCCTCACTTTTTCCTGTCGAACCCTTACAACAAGACGCCGCGCCAGGTCTGTACCGCCAACGGCCACTACGACGTCATCGACTTGGAGAGCCTTCCTGACGACTACCTGCCACGCACGAACTATCGGCCTTTGGCAGACCGTACGGAGTACTTGCGACGTACGCCCCGGGTCAGCTGGTCTGGCGATGGCGGGACAACGCACAGGCCGGTTACTGACTTCTACCGCCTTGCATTTCGGGCAATGCTGCCCGCCGCAAACGAGAGAACCCTCAACGGCGTCTTGATTCCGCCTGGAGTGGCTCACGCCCACGGCGTTCAAGGGAACGCCTTTCGCGACCTGTCAGGACTCTTGGCGGCTGGTGTCATTTGCTCTACGGTCATTGGTGACTACTACATCAAGACGTCCGGTCGAGCCAATTTGCACGGCACATGGACACTGCTGCCCATGCTTGAGCTCGCGCCTCGACAGGTCGCGCGCTACGTAGTTCTGAACTGTCTCACCACCTACTACGCACCGCTTTGGGAGCAGGTCTACGAACTAGAGTTCACCGAGCAGCAGTGGAGCCAGCCCGCCAACCCGCGCCTGCCGCAGGACTTTTGGCGCAATCTGACCGGCACCTGGACTCGCCACTGCGCGCTGCGTAGCGACTACGTCCGCCGCATGGCGCTGGTAGAAATCGACGTGCTGGTAGCCCAGGCCCTGGGCCTGACACTCGATGAATTTCTGCTTGTCTACCGCGTGCAGTTCCCGGTGATGCAAGGCTACGAGCGCGACACCTGGTACGACATCAACGGTCGCATTGTCTTCACCAACAGCAAGGGCCTTGTCGGCGTCGGCCTGCCCCGCAAAGGCGGTAGCAAGACGCCCAGAACCCGCATCCAGACGCCCGACGGCAAGACCCGCGACGGCAACCTCGGCTGGGACGACCTGTGGACCTATGCCGACACGCCAGCGAGCGGTCAGCCCAAGGTTCCCGATGGCACCGTCATCACCCAGTGGGTCACCGACGACACCCTGCCAGGCGGCCCTCGCACCGTGGAGCGCCGTTATGTCGCCCCCTTCGCTCGTGCCAACCGCGAGGACGACTACCGCACCGCCTGGGCCTTTTTCGAGGAGAACCCGGCCTAGCCGCAGGCATCATTCGCCCAACATTGCCACATAAGTACTCAGGGAGAGACATGGCGGAACTAGAAGATTCGGCGGACCTCCGCCTTGACCACCCATTGAAAGTGGGCTCGGCGCTGAAAGCAGACGCGCTGGACCGCCGCGCATTTGCGACCCGCGTGACCGAGGTCTTGCAGCGCGTGGCGCCAACAGACGGTTTGGTGGTTTCAGTGGAGGGCGCTTGGGGCAGCGGCAAGACCTCGCTGCTGGCGATGGTCGAAGAGCTGTTGAATGAGGCCTCGAAGGATGAACGCCCGGTCGTTGTCCACTTCAATCCCTGGCTGATTGGCGACCGGGATGCCCTATTGCGCCAGTTCCTGGCCAGCATGGCCAAGGCCGTGAAGTTGACGGACCATGCCAAAGAGGGCAAGCGGGTTGCCAAGGAGCTGAAGACCTACTCCAAGGCATTCGATGTCCTGAAGCTCATCCCGGGGGCTGAGCCCTGGGCCAGCATCGTGAAGTCGGTTGTGGAGTCCATGGGGAATGCCAGCGAGGCGGTCTTCGACTACAAGACCCCAGACTTGGAAGAGCACAAGAAGTCGCTGGAAGCGGCTCTTCGCAAGTTCCCGCGTCGCATCGTGGTGCTGCTCGACGACCTCGACCGTTTGTATCCGGCCGAGGCCTACGAGATGGTGCGCATCGTCAAAGCCGTAGGCGACCTTCCCAATGTGGGCTACGTGCTGGCCTGGGACGAGCGGTACATCAGCGCCGCGCTTGAGAAATTGAATGTGCCTCATGCGGGGAGCTATCTGGACAAGGTCGTGCAGGTGCGCTTGCCCGTTCCGCCCCTGTCATTTCCCCAGCGTGTGAAGCTGATGAACAGGGCATTGAATGAGTTGCCCGGCGGTGCCCTCATCGAGTACTTTCCCAATGGCGATGAGCGCAACGGCTCACTCTTTCACCATGGCTTGAGTGAACTGATTGAGCACCCGCGCGATGTTGTTCGTCTCTTCGATGTCGTCCAATCCATCGAACCTGGGTTGAGGGGCGAGATTCACCTGGCCGACATCATCGGGTTGGCCAGCTTGATGACCAAGGCGCCTGTGGTCTACGAGCTCCTCTGTCGCTCGCCGCAGGCCTTCGTCGGGCGTAGGCCGGGCGCGCGTTCGGACTTCAAGAAGTCTGACGAAGTCATCGCAGAGCATATCGTCGAGCGCGATGCGGCGATTGATTCATACCGTCATTCGAAGGCAGTGCGGCGTGTGGTCCATTGGCTATTCCCTAAGACAGCCAAAGCCGACGACGCATTCACGTATGACCGCGTGGTGTTCTCGGAAGGGCATCTCGCTCACCCCGACCGTTTGCTGGTTGCGCTGCAGCTCAGCGCACGGCCTGGAGACCTGAGCTTGGCTCGGGTGCGTCAGTTCGTTATTCAGTCAGGCAAGCGAGATGAACTTGCTGCAGGTCTCGATGCTGAGAACGGCATTGATTTCGTTGTCAATGTTGGCGACTTGGTGGAGGGCCTTGGGTCCGACATCTCCATCGACTCCACTGATTTGGCGGTTGCCGTTGCAAGACTGGTCGAGCGTGAGCCTTTCGTTCGCCGAGCCAGAGAGCGCAACGAGGTTTGGTATCTGCGCGGGGAGAGTGCGGCTGGCCGGACCATCGGACAGATTGCACAGCGATTGGACGAGGCAACTGCGCAAGCATTGGCAGAACGGCTCATTGGCGATGAAGTCGGCCTCTCTGTTGCCGCTGACTTGGCAGTCATGAGCTTTTTTCCCTACGAACGCGAACAGGGATACCAACTCAAGGCGCCTGAAGCGAGCCGCAAGCGGGCTCTCGCCCTCTTTGGACGAAACATCCAGCGCGCTGCGGCGAACGGTGAGCTCCTGGAAAGGGTCAGCGGAGGCAGCTTGCTCTGGGCTTTCGCTCGACTCGTACCTGGGCAGTGCAAGGCGGTGTTCCACGCGATAGCCCCACACCCGGCAAGGCTTGACCAGTTTGTCGAGTCCATGCTTCAGCACTCGTTCGACAGCCACAAGGGCCAGAGCTATGCCCTGCCGAAAGAGCGCGACGTGCTGGAGAAGTACGTGGATGTCGCGACGCTCAAAAAGTTGGGTGCTGAGCGGTTGAAGGACGACGCCTTGGTGTATCCCGCGCGCGCAGCTTGGCGAGCCGTGGTGGAGGAGCGCTGCATTTATGCCAAAGATGGTTCGGTCAACGACCACTGAAACGCTATGAGCAACTCATTCTTCGACCCTGATTGGACCGCCAAGGTCACCGTGCCTGTTAAACGCGTCGGCGAGCGCTGGGAGTTTTTCTACGGTGGTGACGTCCCTGTGCGGGAAGGCACGCTTGGTGAGCTGACCTTGAGCGCGGACCAAATCACCGACGACGGGTTCAAACAGCGTGTTACTCAAGAGGCCATCGTCCGTATCCTCGACGAAGGAGCGGAACTGCGGGTTGCTTTGAGCGACCGGGGAACCTTTGGGGGGCTTGTGGGCGAATGGCCCAAACCGCACCCCTTGGCAGTGCCGCCAGGCACAACCCGCTTCGAGCGCGTATGGCTTGGTCCCGTCAAGCGTAAAGAGAGTACTTTGCCGCTCGACGAGGACATGGAGAGAGGTGGGCTCTGGCTGAAGCTGAAGGGAATGGAGCGCTGTGAGTTGCATGGCAGCACCGTCAAGATGCCTAGTGGCTTCGACACGCCGTATGCCCAGAGCCTGAATCACGCGCTGACGCTGCTCTCCGAGAAGTATGAGGTCCATCGGATATCGCATACGGGCAATGTGTATGCCCGCATCTTCTACCAGGAGCCGAGTGGTAGCTGGTACCCACTGGATGACCTCAGGCAAGGGGTGCTGGCTGACGCGGAGCGCGCGTTGCTTCAAGCGACCTGGGCCGAAGTTGAGAAAAAGCTTGGCTGGCGGCCACCGCCGCCAGCCGGTGGCAAGAAGAAGCGGTGATGGACAAGTGATGACCACTCGTCTTGTGGAATATGCAGTGGACTGGTCGGCAGAGCCCCTGGCAACAGCCTCAATTGGCATGAGAGGTCGAATCAAGATGAAACCCAACTCGCAAAGGATGATGGCCTGATGCTGCCCTCCCTACTAGCACGTGATATCCAGACTGGGCTGAAGCAGTTCCTGATTTCCGCATTTGAGCCCGCCGACTCGTTTACGCATGGGTTGATGACGCGGTTCGTGGAGGACGAGGAGGCCTGGCTGAAGGGCCCTTTCGTCCAAGTTGGCCTGCCATTCAGCGTGGGTAGTGCTGGACGGGCCTTCTTCTCGGGATTTGAGACGACATTCCCCGGATTCAGTCACCAAGAGCGCGCATGGGAGCGCTTGTCGAGCCAGCGGCTGGGGCTCAGCACACTGGTGGCCACAGGGACTGGCAGCGGCAAGACGGAGTGCTTCCTGTATCCCGTGCTGGACCACTGTTCGCGGGCAAAAGCGGCGAAGGAAACCGGGGTCAAGGCGCTGGTCATCTACCCGATGAATGCACTGGCTTCGGACCAGGCACGCCGCATCGCCGAGCTTGTCGCGGCTACGCCCGCTTTTGCGGGCTTGCGGGTAGGGCTTTATGTGGGCGGCCAGGCTTCGGCGCCTGGCGAAGGGGCGGTCATGACAGCGACCTCCGTCATTACCGACCGGGAGACCTTACGCAAGCACCCGCCGGACATCTTGTTGACCAACTACAAGATGCTGGACTACCTGATGCTGCGGCCCAAGGACCGGCAGCTCTGGGGGCAGAACGCGCCGACCACGTTGCGCTACGTCGTGGTCGATGAGCTGCATACCTTCGACGGCGCACAAGGCACGGACTTAGCCCTGCTGCTACGCCGCCTGAGAGCGCGCCTGCAGACGCCGGACCAGCACCTCATCTGTGCTGGTACCTCTGCGACGCTTGGTGGAGCCACCGATACCAAGCCGCTGCGCGATTACGCGCGCCAGGTTTTCGGCGTGCCGTTTGATGTGCAATCGGTGGTGACCGAAAGCCGACAGACGGTCGGGGCCTTCCTGGAAGACGCACCCGTGAACTTCATGTTCGCCTTCCGGCCGGAGTTGGGGGCGCACCTAGACGCAGGCCTCTATGCAACACCAGAGCAGGCAGTCCAGGCTTGGTTCAGGCTGTTCTTCCCCGACGAGCAGCAGCCCTCCGACGTCAGTGACCCGGCGTGGCGACAGGCACTGGGTGCACTGCTGAAGCAGCACCAGCTGTTCGTGAACCTGCTCAAGCTGTCGAAGGGGGGAGTGGTCAGCTATCGGGAACTGACGGACGCATTTGCCCGTCACATGCCTGCTGCCAGCCAAGCCCAGGTCTGCCAGGTGCTGGATGCCTTGTTGGTGTTGGTAGCCTGGGCGCTACGTGAAAACCGGCAGCCCCTGGTTACCCTGCGCATGCAGCTTTGGGTTCGCGAGTTGCGCCGCATGGTCGGCAAGCTCAGTGTCTCGCCGGAGGGCACGCGACTGCGCAGTGAGCGCGACCTGCCCGGCGAGCGCGATGGCGTGTACCTGCCGATGGTTCAGTGCAACCAGTGCCGCACAACGGGCTGGCTGTCGCGGCTGGTTCAAGGCAGCAGCAAGGTGTCGACCCAGCTGGACGAGATTTACAACACCTGGTTCTCCCGTCGGCCCGAGGCGACTCGGCTCTATGCCGCCGAGAGTATCCAGCGCAGTCACGTTGAGGGTGTTTCTGAGCGCGTGTGCGTGGCCTGCGGCACCTTGCAGCAGGCGCAGGACGCTTGCCTGGCATGCGGGCATCAGGAGCTGCTAAACGTATTCCGGGTCATCGCCCAGAAGTCGCAGACTCGAGGCCAGGCGCAGTTCACCTTGCATGACAACGCCTGCCCGGCATGTGGCGAGACGGACTCCCTGCTGCTGCTGGGCGCGCGGAACGCCACCTTGGGTTCGCAGGTGGTCGAAAGCAGTTGGGCCAGCGTATTCAACGACGACAAGAAGCTCATCGCCTTTTCTGACTCGGTGCAGGATGCCGCGCACCGTGCAGGCTTCTTTGGGGCGCGCACCTGGCTGAACAACGTGCGTACCGCACTGGCTCACGTGCTGGACGAGCTCAATCAGCCGGTGATGCATTGGTCGACCTTTCTGGACGAGGTGGAGAAACGCTTCGCCACCCCGGGCTCGGTGCTTCACCTTTCTGCGGAGGAGTTGGTCTCCGAGTTCATCGCGCCGAACATGACCTGGCAGCACGACTGGTCGGTGGAGCTGCCAAAGCACCTGCAACTGCCAGCTCACAGCAAGCTGCCGGCCAAGGTCAGGAAGCGATTCCTGTGGCAGGTCTACACGGAGTTCACGTATCAAAGCCAGCGGGGGCGGACTCTGGAGCGGATTGGCAAAGCCGTCCTGTGTGTGCCGTGGCAAGCAGTGGACAAATTGGCTGAAGAGCTGCTACCGGCATACCACGAGCAGTTCGGAGCCAAAGGTTTGGAGCAGCGAACAGTGGCGCGGTGGCTCTGGGGTTTCCTGATGCACTTGCGGCGCCGTGGCGCGGTCATGCACGCCGAGCTTGGCAGCTATGCCGGGGATGGAAACGTGTATGCACTCCGTGAGACTGGCGGGCGTCGTGAGTGGCTGCCGTCCATGGGTCAGAGTACGCCCAGGCCTGTTTTCCTCACTCTGGGGGCTCAGCGTGACTTCGACAAGCTGCGTAATCAGAGGCGCGCGACGTGGTTTGACCGCTGGGCACATGCGGCGCTGGGAGGTCAAACGCTGCTCGGTAAGGGGATGGCTGCCGATATGTATGTCGAGGCACTGAACGCGATGCTCGGCCGGGGGATGGTCATCAAGACGCCGCACCACCAGGGCGACACTTGGTCGTTGAATCCTGAGTCGCTGGAGCTTCATACCGAGCTGGCGTTCATCGCGACCGAGGGGAGCAAACGCCGCATGACGGTGCCACGCAGCTACGCGGAGCTGCTGCTGGGAATGCCATGCCTTGATGCGCCTGAGTTCCGGTACGAGGTACTGGTCGGCGACGCTGCCGGTTGGTGGGCGCAGCGTTTCAGCCGTGGTGACCTGCGACGCGTTATTGCCGCCGAGCACACTGGACTTCTGGAGCGCCCTGTCAGGGAGGCGCTGGAGAGTCGCTTCAAGAGCAAGCAGCCCAGGCCCTGGTTTGAAAACCTACTGTCGGCGACCCCCACGCTCGAGATGGGCGTGGACATCGGCGACCTGTCGTCGGTGCTGTTGTGTTCGGTTCCACCGAATCAAGCAAGCTTTCTGCAGCGCGTAGGCCGAGCCGGTCGTCGGGATGGCAATGCGATGACCACGACGCTGGCCGACGGCAACAGCCCGCACGACCTCTACTTCTTCGCCGAGACGCAGGAAATGATGTCTGGCGAAGTGTCGCCGCCGGGCATATTCCTACAAGCAGCTGAGGTGCTGCGCCGTCAGCTATTCGCCTTCTGCATGGACGATTGGGTTGCGAGTTTGACCAGCGCGAATGCCCTGCCCGAGAAGACCTCTCAGGCGCTGGATGCGATGGAGCAAGCCAAAGCGGAACGCTTCCCTCGCGTCTTCTGCGACTACGTGGTGCAACACGAAGACCGCCTGTTCCAAGGCTTCTGCAAGATGCTGGCAGGCGACATTGACGATGTGGTGCGCGGCCGGCTTTTGGACTTCATGCAGGGGCAGGGCGAGGCTGACGGCTTGCGCATCCGGCTGATGAAGTCGTTGCAAGAGCTCGTGGACGAACGCCAAAGCTACAAGAAGCGCAAGGACGAACTCGACAAGGCGAAAGCCCGCGTACTGCAGAAGCCGCAGGATGACGCTACCAAGGAGGAGCTCAGCAACCTGCTGCGTGAACGGGACAAGCTGCTCGAACTCATCAAGGAAATCAATGGTCGCGACCTACTGAACACCCTGACCGATGCCGGATTGATTCCGAACTATGCGTTCCCGGAGTCGGGTGTCGAGCTCAAGTCGGTCTTGTGGCGCAAGCGAGGGAATGACGAACCTGGCCAGGGCGCCTACGTCACTCTGACCACGCTGAAGTACGAGCGACCAGCGCAGTCCGCACTGTCGGAGTTCGCGCCGGAGAACCGGTTCTACGCAAACCAGCGCCGCGTGGAGGTGGACCAGGTCAACATGAGTCTGGCTAGCACGGATGATTGGCGCTTCTGTCCGTCGTGCCACCACATGCAGAACCTGACGCTGGAGGCTGATGTGCACATGGCCTGCCCGCGCTGCGGTGACGCGATGTGGTCGGATTCAGCCCAGCGCCGAACCCTGCTGCGCTTCAAGCAAGCTATTGCCAACAGCAACGATGCCGAGGTTCGCATTGACGATAGCGCGGACGACCGGGAGCCAAAGTACTACGTACGGCAGCTGATGGCTGACTTCTTGCCGCAGAACGTGCGTGAGGCCTGGCAAATCAACACCGGTGAGCTGCCGTTCGGCTTCGAGTTCATCTCACGCGTTACTTTCCGCGACGTCAACTTCGGCGAGTTGAGCAAGCCCGGAGAGTCATTCAAGGTCGCGGACAAGGAGTCCGGCCGTCCCGGCTTCCGACTATGCCGCCATTGCGGCAAGGTGCAGAAGGCGCCTAAGCGCAATGGCGATGCGGCGGAGCAGAACCACAGCTTCGATTGCCCCAAGCATGGAAACGACGACCCGGCCAACATCCTCGAATGTCTGTATCTGTACCGGGAGTTCGAATCGGAGGCCTTGCGAATCCTTGTGCCCTATACAAAAAACGGAGTCGATGAGCGCGTCGTGCAGTCTTTCATGGCGGCCGTTCAGCTGGGTCTGAAGAAGCGCTTCGGCGGCAAGGTGGACCATCTTCGGATGGTGCTTCAGGATGAGCCAGGCAAGAACGGTGGGCCCCGGCGGCATTACGTGATGCTGTTCGATTCAGTACCTGGCGGCACTGGATACCTGCACCAGCTCCTCGCCCATGACGCAAGCACTCTGAGTGATGTGCTGACCATGGCCTTGCAGGCTGTAACGGCGTGTCCGTGTAACCAGGACCCCGACAAAGACGGCTGTTACCGCTGCGTCTACCAATATCGCCTGGGCAGGAACATGGAGCTGGTATCGCGCGACAACGCTAAGGCCGTGTTGACCGAGCTGGTTGGGTCTCTAGGCCAGCTGGAGCGAGTGAAGACCATTTCGGACATTTACATCAACCCCAACTTCGACTCGGTGCTCGAAGCGCGTTTCATCGAGAGCCTCAAGCGGCTGGGCGGAGTGGGCAGCGTTCCGCTGACCAAGCTGGTGCAGGACATCGTGCATGGGAAGTCCGGCTACGTCCTCGAGGTGGGCGGCCAGCGTTACAAGATTGAGCCTCAGCGCGATGTTGGACCGGACGATGGCGTCGCAGTCGCCAGCAAGCCTGACTTCGTTATCTGGCCTTGGTCTGCGTCCAGCAGTCGCCGGCCAATTGCAGTGTTTTGCGATGGGTGGGCGTATCACAAGGGCTCATTGGGAGCCGATGCGCTCAAGCGCAGTGCACTGGCTACGAGCGGAAAGTTCTGGGTTTGGTCGGTGACCCACAACGATGTTTCGACGGCGCTCAAGGGCGACCTGAACACGGACCTGGACTCGCCGCTGGTCACCATGTCGCGACACAACGGGAGCATTGCACCGCCAGGGGTTCCGCGCGCGCAGGAGCAGGCTTTCACCCACCATGCGGTGGCACGGCTGCTCGCCTGGCTCGCGACACCTGTCGATAGCGAGATGGTGGACAAGGCGGTACTGCAGCTTCAACGCAACGCGCTTTGGCTGGGTTTCTTGATGGTCCCCCACAACCCGCAGGAGCGCAGCGCGTGTGATGTGACCTTGGGGCAATGGAAGCATCGGCTGCCGGACCATGCTCTGGCGAGCGGCAAGGAATTTGCGCCTAGCGTCGCAAAGGCCGGCGGCAGGTGCCTGCACTTTGGTGCTTGGCCGCTCGACATGGCGAAGGCAGGGGCGGATGTTGCTGACCATTGGTCGGCGCCTGGCGTGCTGGTCCTTGACGATGTAGCCGCCGAAAATGAGGAGGAGCTGCATCTCGCGTGGAGGCAGTGGTTGCACGTGTTCAACACGAGCCAGACCTTGCCTGGCATTTGGCTGGTTACTTCCTCGGGCCTCGACGAAGGGGCGTTCCACGTGCTCAGTGGAGCCTCTCAAACTCAGTCTGCAACATCAGCGCAGCCTGATGGCTTGGGCGCAGCATGGGATGCCGTCTTGAAGCAGACACTGACGCCGCTGCAGGATGGACTGCGCTCACTTGCCAAGGCTGGTGCAGAACTTCCTGAAGTTGGCCTGGAATTGGCTGACGCGAACGGGAAGGTGTTGGCCGACGCTGAGCTTTGTTGGGTCGCCGAGAAACTCGCTGTACTGCGCGACGACCAGGCTGACCTGTTGGATGCGTGGGTCTCTCAGGGCTGGACAGCGGTGTTGCTGGATGAGGCTCTTGGCCAAATTGCAGGTACTGATTGGGCGGGAGCAGTTGCTCAACACCTCGGGCTGAGCCCAATGAACAAGGATTGAAACGATGAGCCTAGAACCAAAGGTTGCGCTGAGCAACGACTTCCTCATCCAGCTGTCCAAACTCCCTTCCAGCGTTCACACGAAAGTGATGAAGTGGGCGGTGAAGTTCCAGTCGGACCCGAGAAGCTCAGGCATCAATTACGAAAACATCAACGGGGCTAGGGACCCGAACCTGAAGTCGGTGCGCATTGATGGAGACTGGCGGGGCATCGTGTTCAAGCCGTCATCGGGCGACGTCTATGTGCTGCTTTACGTAGACCACCACGACTCGGCCTACCGCTGGGCGGAGAACCGTAAGCTCGCCATCAACCCAGTAACCGGTGCGATGCAGCTGGTGAGCCTGGAGCAGCTGACTGAAGCGGCCGAGGCGGAAGCGGTCGCTGAGACCTCTCATCAGGCATCCGCTGTCCCGGCGCCTGCGCCGACGGCGGCACCGTTGTTTGCGGACCTGCAGGATAGGGAGCTGATGAGCCTTGGCGTACCAGAGGACCTGCTGCCCCTGGTGAAGGGTGTCCGGTCGGATGCCGAACTGGATGCCGTGCAGCCACAGCTTCCAGTGGAGGCTTACGAGGGTCTGTTCCTGGTGGCAGCTGGTGATACGGTCAGCCAGGTTCTGAATGCTCGGGAGACGCGCGTCGACAAGGTCGTAGACCTCGAAGACTTCGCGGCTGCGCTGGCCACGCCGGAGTCTCAATCACGCTTCGTCGTGGTCAGCGACGATGAGACATTGGCAGCGATTCTGAACGCGCCCCTGGCGCAATGGCGGGTGTTCCTCCACCCCACCCAGCAGAGGCTCGCCGTAGGCGACCGCAGTGGCCCTGTCCGGGTGCTTGGCGGCGCGGGGACCGGCAAGACCGTCCTCGCCATGCACAGGGCGAAGTGGTTGGCCGAGAACCGTACCAAGGACGGGCAGAAGGTGCTGTTCACGACCTTCACTCGAAACCTGGCAGGCGACATCGAGCAAAACCTCAAAACACTGTGTAGCTCCGCAACGCTCGAGAAGCTGGAGGTTCGAAATCTTGACGCATGGGTCAACACCTTCATGCGGAGTAGAAAGCTCGAACAGCGAATTGTTTACGACCGGAAGCAAGAAGGCGCAGTCCAGGCTTGGCAGGCTGCGTTGGCAGTCCGCGATACAAGCCTCGACCTGCCAGACAATTTCTACGAGCAAGAGCTTGAGCAGGTCGTGCTCGCCCTTGGAATCACCACGCTAGATGAGTACCGCACCGCGCGTCGCACCGGGCGCGGGGTGATTCTGAGTCGCTCTAAGCGCGATGCTGTGTGGCCGGTGTTCGAGGAGTACCGAGGCCAACTTGCTTCGCGCAAGCTCAAGGCGGTCGATGACGCCTATCGCGAAGTCGCGGCGCTCTTGTCTGCGGAGGCGGACTTTGCCGCGCCCTACAGCTCGATAGTTATTGATGAAACCCAGGACTTTGGTCCCCAGGCGTTGAAGCTGCTCAGAGCAATGGTTCCGTTGGGCCCTAATGACTTGTTCTTCGTCGGTGATGGGCACCAGCGCATCTACAGTCGCAACAAGGCTGCGATGAGTCGGTGCGGCATTGATATTCGGGGCCGCTCGAAGAAGCTCTATATCAACTATCGGACGACGGACGAGATTCGGCGACAGGCGGTTGCGCTGCTTGAAGGCATCGAAGTCGATGACCTAGACGATGGGCACGATGAGACCCGGCGGTACCGGTCACTATCCCACGGACCGGTTCCGAAGGTCGTTTCCGTCGAAGGGCTGGAAGGGGCCTACGCAGAGGTCGCCGCCTTCTTGGAACAATGGCGTTCGGCTGAGGGCGCTGGGGCCGAGTTGACCTACTGCGTCGTAGCGCCTAGCGAGAAGGTGCGTGACGCCCTGGCGCAGCAGCTACAGGCCAAGGGCGTTCAAACGGTCGCCATCACGGCCCAGACCAACCACACCGATGCGCGCGGCGTGGTCCATCTTTCGACGATGCACCGAGCCAAGGGCTTGGAGTTTGATTGCGTCGCGGTTGTTGCACCGAGTTCGTTTGCAGAAGCGGTCGTCGAAGGCGGCAATCAACGCCAGCTGTTGTATGTGGCCCTGACTCGCGCCAAGAGAGGCGCGCTGCTTGCGCTTTATTGACCGTAGAACTCACGGAGCCGCACACATGTGCGGCGGACTGGCAGCACCGATGGCGCTTTCATCGGTGCAGCGCTAGCCCAGAGTCGCCGCTTATGCCCATTGTCGGATTGCGAGAATCAAGTCCGACGACGCGAAGCTGCCTTCATTCCTTGAATCCAATTTCGCCCAACAAAACGCTGAGCGCAGCAACACCCTCAATGTTGACTCAACCTAGAACGGTCTAGTCTGTACATCACAGGAAGAAAGCCCGCTGCACTGGCCAGCAGGGCTTGAAGTGCGCGCCACGCCTAAGACAAATCGTTTCTTACCGACTTTGCCCTGCCCTTACTGCCAAGTAAGCAATAGGCCAGTCGCAACAACTAACTCCCGCCAGTCGCAAACGAGTGGCGCGAGTCGCAACTAATTCGGCGGCCTACGTCAGCTCAGGAACATCAAACGTCAATATTCCCAGCACGAAGAGCGTTGGTTTCAATGAAATCCCTGCGTGGCTCGACCTCGTCGCCCATCAGCATGGTGAACACGCGGTCGGCTTCGATGGCGTCATCGATCTGCACGCGCAGCAGGCGGCGAACATTCGGGTCCATCGTCGTTTCCCAGAGCTGCTCTGGGTTCATTTCACCCAAGCCTTTATAGCGCTGGCGGCCCACAGAGTTCTCGGCTTGGCCCATCAGCCAGGCCATGGCAGCGCGGAAGTCGCTAATTTTCGCTTCCTTGGCCTTTTCGCCCTCGCCCTTGCGCACGGTGGCGCCTTCGGCCATCAAGGCCTTGAAGGAGGTGCCGGCGGTGCTGAGCACTTCGTAGTCGGCGCTGTGCACGAAGTCGGCATTGATGATGCTGGAGCGGGTGTTGCCGTGTTGCTTGCGGCTGATGCGCAGCAGGTGCTTGTCGCTGCGTTCGTCGTATTCGCTGCTGACTTCGGCCTGGTGCAGGGCGGCCTGCATGGCGGCGGCGGCGGCTTCCGAGGCTTCCTTGCTGTCGAGGTTGATGGCCAGGCCACCGGACAGCACGCGCAGCGCTTCAAAGTCCATCCAGTTGGACAGGCGGGTGATCACGCTTTCGGCGGCCACGTACTGGCGGGCCAGGGTTTCCAGGGCCTCGCCGCTGAGCACCTGGTCACCGATGCCGGTGTGCAGGTGGGCGTCTTGCATGGCGATCTTGAGCAGGAAGCCGTCGAGCTCGTGGCCGTCTTTCAGGTACTGCTCATGCTTGCCGACCTTGACCTTGTAGAGCGGCGGCTGGGCGATGTAGATGTGGCCGCGCTCGCAGAGCTCGGGCATCTGGCGGTAGAAGAAGGTCAGCAGCAGGGTGCGGATGTGGGCGCCGTCCACGTCCGCGTCGGTCATGATGATGATGCGGTGGTAGCGGAGCTTGTCGGGGTTGAAGTCGTCACTGCCGGCGCCGCGGCCAATGCCGGTGCCCAGTGCGGTGATCAGCGTCAGGATTTCGTTGCTGGTGAGCAGCTTTTCATAACGCGCTTTCTCGACGTTCAGGATCTTGCCGCGCAGCGGCAGGATGGCCTGGAACTTGCGGTCGCGCCCTTGCTTGGCGGAGCCACCGGCGGAGTCACCCTCCACGATGTAGATCTCGCACAGGGCGGGGTCTTTTTCCTGGCAGTCGGCCAGCTTGCCGGGCAGGCCCAGGCCGTCGAGCACGCCCTTGCGGCGGGTCATTTCGCGGGCCTTGCGGGCGGCTTCGCGGGCGCGGGCGGCGTCGAGGATCTTGCCGCAGATCATCTTGGCGTCGATCGGGTTCTCGAGCAGGAAGTCGGTCAGCAGTCGGCTGACGATGTCTTCCACCGGGGCGCGCACTTCGCTGGACACCAGCTTGTCCTTGGTCTGCGAGCTGAACTTGGGCTCGGGCACCTTGACGCTCACCACGCAGGCCAGGCCTTCGCGCATGTCATCACCGGCCACTTCGACCTTGGCCTTCTTGGCCAGGTCATTGTCGGCGATGTACTTGTTGAGCACCCGGGTCATGGCGGCGCGCAGGCCGGTCAGGTGGGTGCCGCCGTCGCGCTGCGGGATGTTGTTGGTGAAGCAGAGCACGTTTTCGTTGTAGCTCTCGTTCCACTGCATGGAGACTTCGACGCCAACGTTGGTGCCGTTCTCGCTGATCTTGTCGCCCTGGGCGTGGAAGATGGTCGGGTGCAGGGTGTTCTTGCCCTTGTTGATGAACTCAACAAAGCCCTTCACGCCACCGGCATAGGCGAAGTTGTCTTCCTTGTTGTTGCGCTCGTCGACCAGGCGGATCTTGACGCCGTTGTTCAGGAAGCTGAGTTCGCGCAGGCGCTTGGCCAGGATGTCGTAGTGGAACTCGTTGTTGGTCTGGAAGATCTCGGTGTCGGGCACGAAGTGGACTTCGGTGCCGCGCTTGTCGGTGTCGCCGACGATCTTCATGGGGCTGACTTCGAAGCCCTCGCGCATTTCCAGCACGCGGTCTTGCGGCACGCCTTGCTTGAACTCCAGCTGGTGGATCTTGCCGTCGCGGCGCACAGTCAGGCGCAGGCTCTTGGACAGGCCGTTGACGCAGGACACGCCCACGCCGTGCAGGCCGCCCGAGACCTTGTAGCTGTTCTGGTTGAACTTGCCGCCGGCGTGCAGCTCGGTCAGTGCAATTTCGGCGGCACTGCGCTTGGGCTCGTGCTTGTCGTCCATCTTCACATCGGTGGGGATGCCCCGGCCGTTGTCGCTGACGCTGATGGAGTTGTCGGTGTGGATGGTGACGACGATGTCGTCGCAATGGCCGGCCAGGGATTCGTCGATGGAGTTGTCCACCACTTCGAAGACCAGGTGGTGCAGGCCGGTGCCGTCGGAGGTGTCACCGATGTACATGCCGGGGCGCTTGCGCACGGCTTCCAGGCCTTCGAGGATCTGGATGGAATCGGCGCCGTAGACCGCGCCAGAGCTCACGTCCGCATCGGCGGCAGCCTGCTGCTTGTCGGTCAGGCCTTCGGGGTTTGTTTCGTTGCTCGGCACATCACTCATCGGGAACTCTCTCTCTCACTCACGGGGCAAAAATACCGCCCCTTAAAAGCACTGAAGCGGGCTGGGCTTTCAAAGCCCACGCCCGCTGTTGAATTTCTCGCCGTGGCTTAGATTCGCATCGGCATGACCACGTACTTGAAGCCGGTCTGCTCGGGGATGGTGATCAGGGCGCTGGCGGAGCTGTCGTTCAGGTCGATGCTGACCATGTCTTGGCTCATGTTCTGCAGCGCGTCCATCAGGTAGGTCACGTTGAAGCCGGTTTCGATCAGGTCGCCGCCGTAATCGATTTCGATTTCTTCCTTGGCTTCTTCCTGCTCGGCGTTGCTGGAGGCGATGCTCAGCAGGCCCGGCTCGAAGGACAGGCGCACGGCCTTGAACTTCTCGCTGGTCAGGATGGCGGCGCGCTGCAGGCTGGACAGCAGTTGCAGGCGGCCCAGGGTGACGTTGAACTTGTGGTTCTTGGGGATGACGCGGTTGTAGTCGGGGAACTTGCCCTCGACCAGCTTGGTCACGAACTCCATGCCCGAGAAGCTGAACTTGGCCTGGTTGCCGGCAAAGCGCATCTCGATCGGGGCTTCTTCGCCCTCGCCACCCTTGTCGGCCTTGGCGCCGTCCTTCAGCAAGCGCATCAGCTCCAGCACGGTCTTGCGCGGCAGGATGACTTCCTGCTTGGGAATTTCCGTTTCCAGCTCGGCCTGGGCCAGGGCGAGGCGGTGGCCGTCGGTGGCGACCAGGGTCAGGTTCTTGCCTTCGGCGACGAACAGGATGCCGTTCAGGTAGTAACGGATGTCATGCACGGCCATGGAGAAGTGCACCTGGTTGATCAGGTGCTTGAGCGTCTTCTGCGGCACGGCAAAGGCGGGGCCGAAGTCGGCCGCTTCCTGGACCAGGGGGAAGTCGTCGGACGGCAAGGTCTGCAGGGTGAAACGGCTTTTGCCGCCTTGCAGGGTCAGCTTGGAGCCGTTGGCTGTCAGCGAGACGGTCTGGTCCGCGGGCATGGAGCGCAGGATGTCGATCAGCTTGCGGGCGCCGACCGTGGTGCTGAAGTCGCCGGCGTCGCCGCCGAGTTCGGCCGAGGTGCGGACCTGGATCTCCAGGTCGGAGGTGGTCAGCTCCAGCTGGCCGCCGGTCTTGCGGATCAGCACATTGGCGAGGATGGGCAGGGTGTGGCGCCGCTCCACAATGCCGGCGACCGCCTGCAGGGCGCTCAGCACCTTGTCCTGGGTGGCTTTCAACACAATCATGTCAACCTCGCTCTGTCGCTTGTTTGCTTACTTGCTTATTTGTTCGTACGTCGGTCTGTTCAGCGGCGCTGAGATCAAACCCAAGTCCACGGGCACGCTTCATTCAGACCGCGCGCGCGGAAACAACCCGCATTTTGACCCAGGAATGGGGTGTTTCCCGGGGGTGGGAACCCTGTCTTTGCACAGTGGGCGCACCGGGAGGGGCTGGGCCCTGAAGAGCTGGCCGCTCCCGGCGGTTTTTCAACCCTTCAAGGTCTGCTCGAGCACGTGGAGCTGCTGGTTCAGCTCGGTGTTCTTCTGGCGCTCGCCGCCGATCTTGCGCACGGCGTGCAGCACGGTGGTGTGGTCGCGGCCGCCGAACAGCTCGCCGATCTCGGGCAGGCTCTTTTGCGTGAGCTCCTTGGCCAGGTACATGGCAATCTGGCGCGGCCGGGCGATGCTGGCGGGGCGCTTCTTGCTGTACATGTCGGCGATCTTGATCTTGTAGAAATCGGCCACGGTCTTCTGGATGTTCTCCACCGAGATCTGCCGGTTCTGGATCGAGAGCAGGTCTTTCAGCGCCTCGCGCGCCAGCTGGATGTTGATTTCCTTGTGGCTGAAGCGGCTGTAGGCCAGCACCTTGCGCAGGGCGCCTTCCAGCTCGCGCACATTGGCGCGCACGTTCTTGGCGATGAAGAAGGCGACGTCCTCGGGCATGGGCGTGGCTTCAGCCTCGGCCTTCTTGATCAAGATGGCGACGCGCATTTCCAGCTCGGGCGGCTCGATGGCCACCGTCAGGCCGGCGTCGAAGCGGCTGGTCAGGCGCTCATCGATATCGGCCAGACCCTTGGGGTAGGTGTCGCTGGTCATGATGATGTGGGCGCGCTTGGCCAGCAGGGCCTCGAAGGCGTTGAAGAACTCCTCCTGCGTGCGCTCCTTGCCGGCGAAGAACTGCACATCGTCGATCAGCAGCAGGTCGAGCGAGTGGTACTTGGCCTTGAGCTCGTCAAAAGTCTTGCGCTGGTAATTCTTCACCACGTCGGAGATGAACTGCTCAGCGTGCAGGTAGAGCACGCGCGCATCGGGCTTGTCCTTGAGCAAGGCATTGCCCACGGCGTGGATCAGATGGGTCTTGCCCAGGCCAACGCCGCCGTAGATGAACAGCGGGTTGTACATGGCACCCGGAGCGCCGGCCACGTGCAGGGCGGCGGTGCGAGCCATCTGGTTGGCACGGCCGGGCACGAGGTTGTCAAAGGTCAACGCGCTGTTGATGCGGTGGCGGCTGGCGCTCGGCGGCAGGTTGGCAGCCGGCATGGCCGCCTGCTGTGCCTGGGCGGGCGACGCGCCGGCCGCGGCGCTGCGGGAGTCAGGGCGCGGGTCGGCCGGGTGGGAAACCGGGCGCAGGCCGTTGTGCAGCACCTGGCCGACCGAGATGGCCGGGCTGGACGGCGAGCTCAAAGTGGCCGGGCGGCCCATGGGCGCCATCGGTTCGCGGGCGGCCAGGGCCAGCTCCAGGCGCGCCGGCTTGCCGGCGAGTTCGCTGAGGATGGATTCGATGCGGCCGGCGTACTGGTTGCGGATCCAATCCAGCTTGAAGCGGTTGGGCACCCGCAGGGAGACGACCAGGCCTTCGGCACCCGCGCCATCGGCCACCACGGCGGGCGGCAAGGGGCGGATCCAGGTGTTGAATTGTTGCTCGGGCAACTCGGCGGCCAGCCTCTCGCAGCCGCGCTGCCAGAGGTCGAACCCCTGGTCAAAGCCCTGCTCCGGCACCGGCTGCGGGCTCATGCCCTCAGCGCCAAACATGTCTGCGCTCATTGTGGAAAACTTGTTCTAGAGCGGCCAGATTGTACGGGTTCAAGGCCGCCGGATCCAAGGTTATCCACAGATTTTTCGGCGCGGTCAATCCCCGGTAAACCCCGCTAGCAAATGCCCGGGCATTGACCGCGGCCGCATTCTTTGGTGTAATCGCGGGTTTTCCGGACGCTGCGGACCTTGGGTCGGGTGTTTGGTGCATAGGTGGGCACATTCCTTGGGCCTGCTGCCTTGGCGAGCGGCATTGCATAAATGCCAGCCACAGCAGCGGATCCGAAAACCGTGAGCCCATACCCGGCGCCAGGCAATCATCCTTGCGACAATGGCTGACTTCGGCTTTGGCCGAACTTGGCAATGAACGCAGCATCGAATTTCTGCCACCGGCGGCGCGACTTGTACACAGGTCCGCTGGCGGCACAGGGTTTCGATGTTGCCAACGCATGAGCGGCGCCCCGGCGCGGCACACATCAGTGGCTGTTGGTGAAAGAGCTGTAACCCGCCGGGCGATCCATCGCCCTGCAGAGCACCAGCCCTGAGCCAGCCGACGCTTGAGGTGCAATCCGCAACTCGTTTTGCACCCGGCGATTGATCGCCAACCACAGCTAAAGCGTCATCCGACGACCTTAGACCTTCTCAAGAGGCCTCCATCATGAAACGTACTTACCAAGCATCCAAGACCCGTCGCGCCCGCACCCATGGCTTCCTGGTCCGCATGAAGACCCGCGGTGGCCGTGCCGTCATCGCCGCGCGCCGCGCCAAGGGCCGCAAGCGTCTGGCTGTCTAATTCAGGTTCTTTCTTCCTGAATCATGATCGGCCGCATCGTGCGATCGGCCGACTTTGAACGCGTGCTGGGTCGCCCCAGCCGCGTGCGCAGCAGTCACTTCGCCGTGCACCATCTGTCGGCCTCGCCGAGCCTGCCTGCCAAGGTCTTATCCACCGCTGCAGGCAAGTTATCAACAGGCGATGCACAAGAAGCCCACAGCCCTGTGGATGAAGCACTGCCGGACGGCCAGTGGTTGGGGGTCATCGTGCCCAAACGCCATGCCCGCCGCTCCGTCACGCGCTCCCTGCTGAAGCGCCAAATCCGCGCCGCCTTTGCCGACCAGCCGCTTTTGCCGCCGGGTCTGTGGGTGGTGCGTTTGCGCACGCCTTTTGATCGCAAGCAGTTCCCCAGCGCCGCCTCCGATGCGCTGCGCGCTGCTGCGCACGCCGAACTCGCCCAGTTGCTGAACCGCCTGTTGCCACGCAACACGCCGGCTCAGCCCTGAGCGGCTGCCGCATTCCTGCCAGCCGCCATGGCCCACGACCCCGCCGCCCCTTCGATTGCGCAGCGCGCCTTGGTCGGCCTGGTGCGTGGCTACCGCCTGCTGTTGAGCCCCTGGCTGGGCAGCGCCTGCCGTTTCGAGCCGACTTGTTCGGTCTACTCGATCGAGGCCTTGCAGCGCCATGGCGCCGCCGCTGGCAGCTATCTGACCCTGCACCGTCTGTTGCGCTGCCACCCTTTGTGTGCCGGCGGCCATGACGCTGTGCCTGACAATCCGCCTGCGCTGTTCAGCCGACTCGGGCTGTGCGCGCCGAATTCGCCTTCCCCTTCCCCCCGCAATTCCACCCAATCAGAAGCCTCCTCATGACTGATATTCGCCGCACCGTCCTGTGGGTGGTGTTCACCATGTCCCTCGTCCTGCTCTGGGACGGCTGGCAAAAGCACAACGGACATCCGTCGATGTTCAGCCCGCCGGCCGCCAAGCCGGTGGCCGCCGCCGGTTCGGCCGCGCAGCCGGGTGTGCCCGCAGCCGCGGGCCTGGCCGCTGGCGCCACGGCCGTGCCGGGTGCGCCCGTCGCCGCCCGCAGCGAGAAGCTGAACATCAGCACCGATGTCATGACCATCACCCTGGACACCCAGGGCGGTGATGTCACCCATGTCGAGCTGCCCAAGTACCTGGCTTCGCCCGAGCCCGGCCTGTTCGACCCGCTGCTGCAAGCCGTGGGCCTGAAGGACAAGCCCAAGGTCGAGCCCAAGCCCATCGTGCTGATGGACGCGGCCACGCAAAGCTACAAGGCCCAGACCGGCCTGGTCGGCACGCGCGGCGAACAGCTGCCCACGCACAACACGCTGATGACGGTGACCACCCCCGAGCGCAAGCTGGCCGATGGCGCCAACGAGCTGCTGGTGCGCCTGGAGTCGGCCGAAGTCGGCGGCGTCGTCTATGTGAAGACCTACAGCTTCAAGCGCGGCGACTACGTCATCGGCGTCAAGCACGAGGTCATCAACAAGGGCGCGGCCCCGCTGACCCCGCAGGTCTATGTGCAGCTGGTGCGCGACGGCGTGGCCGGCCCCGGCGGTACGGCCTTCACCGGCACCTTCACCGGCCCGGCGATCTACAACGACAAGAACAAGTTCCAGAAGTTCGAGTTCAAGGACATCGAGAAGGGCAAGACCGACCACGAAAAGACCGCCAATGACGGTTGGGTGGCCATGGTCCAGCATTACTTCGCCAGCGCCTGGCTGCACAACGAAGCCGCGCCGCGCGAGTTCTTCGTCAACAAGGTCAAGGGCGCCGCTCCCGAGCAGTACGCCGTCGGCATGGTCTTCACCCTGCCCCAGCTGGCACCGGGCGCCACCGCCACCAAGCTGGATCAGCTGTTTGTCGGCCCGCAGGAAGAAAACAAGCTCGCCGCTCTGGCCCCGGGCTTGGAGCTGGTGAAGGACTACGGCATCTTCGCCATCCTGGCCAAGCCCCTGTTCTGGCTGCTGGAAAAGCTGCACTCCATCTTGGGCAACTGGGGCTGGGCCATCATCGCCTTGGTGGTGCTGCTGAAGATCGCCTTCTACTGGCTGAACGCCAGCGCCTACCGCAGCATGGCCAAGATGAAGGCCGTCGGCCCCAAGATTCAGGAAATGCGCGAGCGCCTGAAGGACAAGCCGCAGCAGATGCAGCAGGAGATGATGAAGATCTACCGCGAGGAGAAGGTCAACCCCATCGGCGGTTGCCTGCCCATCTTCTTGCAGATGCCCTTCTTCATGGGCCTGTACTGGGTGCTGCTGTCCACCGTGGAAATGCGTGGCGCGCCCTGGCTGGGCTGGATCGTTGACCTGTCCGCCAAGGACCCCTACTTCATCCTGCCCCTGCTGATGACGGCCTCCAGCCTGTTCCAGGTCTGGCTGAACCCGACCCCGCCGGACCCGATGCAGGCCAAGATGATGTGGATCATGCCGCTGGCCTTCAGCTTCATGTTCTTCATCTTCCCCTCGGGCCTGGTGCTGTACTGGCTGACCAACAACATCCTGTCGATCGCCCAGCAATGGGTGATCAACAAGCAGCTGGGCGTGCAGAACTAGATCTGCCGCAGCCGCTCGCAAGTGCCCGACACTTGCAATAGTTCACGAAGCCCCCAGCTACCCCATAGCTGGGGGCTTTTTTCTTGCGCGAGACAGGCCTCCAATCCGATCATGCGGGGCAGAGTTTCATCGCCGACTCCGGACGATGGACCCAGGCCCGAGATCCAGGCTCACGCGAGCGCTGGGCCCCGGCCTCCCCCGCGCCACATACTGAAGACTTGACGCCGACGTTGCACAAAGCAACGCCGGCGTCTTCGCTTGGTACAGGCCACCGATAATTCAGCATGCTCTCCCGCCACCACGACCCCATTGCCGCCATCGCCACCGCACCCGGTCGAGGCGCCGTTGGCATCGTTCGGGTCTCGTCCCCGCAAGACCTGACCCCCTTGGTGGCCGCCGTCTGCGGCAAGGCACTGAAGGCGCGCGAGGCCACCTACCTGCCTTTTCGCGACGCGGCCGGTGCGGCCATCGACCAGGGCCTGGCCTTGCTGTTCCCGGCGCCACATTCCTACACCGGCGAGCATGTGCTGGAGCTGCAGGCCCACGGTGGCCCGGTGGTGCTGCAACTCTTGCTGGCGCGCTGCCTGGAAGCGGGGCGTGAACAGGGCTTGGCCCTGCGCCTGGCCGAGCCGGGTGAGTTCACCCAGCGCGCCTTTCTCAATGGCAAGCTGGACCTGGCCCAGGCCGAGGCCGTCAGCGACCTGATCGACGCCAGCACCGAGGCCGCGGCCCGCAGCGCCAGCCGGGCGCTGGGCGGCGCGCTCTCGGGCGAGGTGGGCGAGCTGCGCGACGCCCTGATCAAGCTGCGCATGCTGGTCGAGGCGACCCTGGACTTCCCGGAAGAAGAGATCGATTTCCTGCAGCAGGCCGATGCACTCGGCCGCCTGAGCCGGCTGCAGCAGCGCCTGGACGCCGTGCTGGACCGCACCCGCCAGGGCGCCTTGCTGCGCGAGGGCATCAAGGTGGTGCTGGCCGGCCAACCCAATGTGGGCAAGAGCTCGCTGCTGAACGCCCTGGCCGGCGCCGAGCTGGCCATCGTCACGCCCATCCCGGGCACCACGCGCGACAAGGTCAGCCAGACCATACAGATCGAAGGTGTGCCCCTGCACATCAGCGACACCGCCGGCCTGCGCGACACCGAGGACGAGGTCGAACGCATCGGCGTGGCGCGCAGCTGGGAGGCGATTGCCGATGCCGATGTGATCCTCTTCCTGCACGACCTGACCCGCGTCGGCCAGGCCGACTACGAGGCCGAGGACCGCTTGATCTCAGCCCGTCTTGCTAACGTGTCAGCCGAGCGCATCCTGCAAGTGTTCAACAAGAGCGATGCGCCGAATGCCGTGCCGGTGCCCGAGGGCGCGCTGAGCCTCTCTGCCAAGTCCGGCGCCGGCCTACAAGCCCTGCGCCAGCGCCTGCTGCAGCAGGTCGGCTGGCAAGCCACGCCCGAAGGCCTCTACATCGCCCGCGAGCGCCATGTGCAGGCCCTGCGCCGCACACGGGAACATCTGGACATGGCCCAGGCCGTGGCCCACCAGCAGCCGCCGGCGCTGGACCTGCTGGCCGAAGAATTGCGGCTGGCCCACGACGCCCTGGGCGAAATCACCGGGGCCTTCTCGGCGGACGACTTGCTCGGCGAGATCTTCAGCAAGTTTTGCATCGGCAAGTGAGGGGCCCGCTCACTTCATCAGCGCCGGCAGCCAAAGCGAGATCGCCGGCACAAAGGTCACCAGCGCCAGCGTGGCCAGCAAGGCGCCGTAGAAGGGCCAGATCGAGCGCATGACCTGGCCGACCGAGATGCCGCCGATGGCGCAGCCGACGAACTGGGTGCTGCCGACCGGGGGCGTGTTCAGGCCCAGGGCGCAGTTGATCAGCATCAGGATGCCGAACTGCAGCGGGTCCATGCCGTACTGCTGGCAGATGGGCAGAAAGATCGGCGTGCAGATCAGGATGGTGGCCGCCATGTCCAGGAAGGTGCCGAGCACGAAGAGCAGCAGGTTGACCATCAGAAAGATCACCCAGGGGCTCTGGCTGACGCTTTGCATCAGCTCACCGGTGCGCTGCGGCACCTCGTACAAGGCCATGAAGTAGCCGAAGGCCGAGGAGATGCCGATCAGCAGCAGCACCACGCCCGTGGTCTTGCAGGCTTTGGCGCAGGCCTTGAGGAAGTTCTGCCAGCTCAGCGAGCGGTAGACGAAGACCGTCACCCCCAGGGCCCAGAACACCGCCGTGGCGGCCGACTCGGTGGCGGTGAAGACACCGCTGAGGATGCCGGCCAGGATGATCACCACCACCAACAGGCCCGGCAGGGCGCCGACAAAAGCGCGGCCCACCGCCGCCCAGCCCGGGAAGGCGCCATGCGTGGGATAGCCGCGCCGCACGGCCACACCGTAGGCCGCGGCCAGATTGGCCAGGGTCAGCAGCAGGGCCGGGATCAAGGCCGCCAGGATCAGGCCGAAGACGCTGACCGAGGCGATGCCCGATGCGGCCAGCACGAAGATGATGAGGTTGTGCGAGGTCGGCATCAGGGCGCCGACCAGGGCCGCATGCGTGGTCACATTGACCGCGTAATCGGCGTGGTAGCCCTCCTTCTTCATCAGCGGAATCATCACCGAGCCCATGGCCGAGACATCGGCCAGCGGCGAACCCGCCACCCCGCCGAACAAGGTGCAACCCAGCACATTGCTCATGCCCAAACCGCCGCGCACATGGCCGATCAGGCTGTTGGCGAAGCGCACGATGCGGTCGGCAATGCCGCCGTAGAGCATCAGCTCGCCGGCGAACACGAAGAAGGGAATGGCCAGGAAGGAGAAGACCTGCATGCCACCGACCATCTTCTGAAAGACCAGGGCCAGTGGCAGATCGGCCGCCAGCATGGTGGCCACCGAGGACAGGCCGATGGCAAAAGCCACCGGCACGCCCAGCAGCAGCAAGAGGGCAAAGCTCAGGCCCAGAACCCAGAGTTCCATCGCATCAATTCCTTGTGAATCAAAAGGGGGCAGGCTTCGCCAGGCGGCGTGCTGCGCTGGGTTCAGTACCAGGACGGGCGCACCGCCTCACCGCGCCAGAGCGCACGCATATGCTCCAGCGAGAACAGCACGATCAGCACGCCGGCAATCAGCAGCGGCAGGTAGTCCAGGCCCTCGGGCACGCCCAACATGGGCTTGGGCTCGCTCCATTTCAGCTGCGTCCAGACCCAGCCCGACTGCGCCATCAGCGCGCCAAAGCCCGCCACCAGGGCATGGACCAGCAGCTCCAGGCGCAAGCGCCAGCGCTCGGGCAGCAGCACCAGCAAGGACTCCAGGCCGATGTGGCCGGCATCGCGCACGCCCACGGCCACGCCAAAGGCCGTGACATAAAGCACCAGCAGCATGGCCAGGCCCTCGGTCCAGGTGGGCGTGTCGTTGAAGACATAACGGCCCACCACCTGCAACTGCACGCACAGCAGCACCGCGATCAGGCAGACCACGGCGGACACCAGCGCCAGCTTGGACAGGGCGGCGCACAAGCGCGTGAATGCGGGGGCGTTCACGGTGTCTCCCGCAGGGTCTTGACCAGGCGCTGCAGCTCCGGCGTGTTCATGAAGCGGGCGTAGACCGGCGGCATCACAGCCTGGAAGGCGCTCTTGTCCACGTCAACGATCTGCGCGCCACCGGCTTTCACCATCGCCAGCGATTTCGCCTCCTGCTCGTCCCAGCGCAGGCGCTGGAAAGCGACCGATTCCTTGGCCGCGGCGCGGATCAGCTGCTGGTCGGCCGGCGGCAGGCCGTCGTAGACCTTTTTGCTCATCAGCAGCAGCTCGGGCGCCATGGAATGCTCGGTGCGGGAGTAGAACTTGACCGCCTCGAAATGCTTGAAGCCTTCAAACGAGGGCAGGTTGTTCTCGGCGGCATCGACCAGGCCGGTCTTGAGCCCGGTGTAGACCTCGCCCACCGGCATGGGCGTGGCATTGGCGCCCAGGGCCGCGGCCACCGCCACCCAGAGGTCCGACTGCGGCACGCGGATCTTCAAGCCCTTGGCATCGGCCGGATTCTTGATCGGCTTGCGGGCATAGATGGAGCGGGCACCGCTGTCGTAGAAAGCCAGGCCGATGAAGCCCTGCGGCTCGCAGGCACGCAGGATCTCCTCGCCGGCCGGGCCGTCCAGCGCGCGGCGCATCTGCGCCACCGAGCGGAACAAGAAGGGCATGGTCGGCACCTGGGTCTGCGGGCAGATGGCGTTCATGGGGCTGATGTGCACGCGGGTCAGCTCGAGCGCGCCGATCTTGAGCTGGTCGATGGTTTCCTTCTCGGTGCCCAGAGCGCCCTTGTTGAAGACCTTGAGCTTGATGCGCCCGGCGCTGCGCTGCTCCAGCAGCTCGCCCATGCGCTTGAGCGCCAGCACGGTCGGGTACTCATTGCTGTTGTGCACATCGGCGGCGCGCAGGGTCAGTGCCTGGGCGGCCGGCTGGCTCAGCGCCAGGGCCAGCAGGGCGGCGGCGGGCAGGATCTTGAAGCGGGGGCAAAACATGGGGGGCGTCTCCGGGCGAGTGGGGGAGGGTCTGCCCCGGCACGCACGCGGCCTCAGCCTCGGCGCATCAGGGTCAGCCCTTGTTTCGAAATTCGTTCGCTCGCAAATAGAATAACGAAACAGCGTTCCAAATCACTAAGGGATTCCATGAGGGTAGCTTCAACAAAGCAGGTGGCGGTGCTCGGTGAATGCATGCTGGAGCTGGTCGGCCCGGCCTTTGGCGCGCTGCAACAAGGCTTTGGCGGCGACACCCTGAACACGGCCGTCTATCTGGCGCGCTGTGCTGCGGACCCAGGCCAGAACGAGGCCGAGGCCGCCGCGCCCTACACCGTGCACTACGCCACCGGCCTGGGCGAGGACGGCCTCAGCCGTGGCCTGATGGAGCGCTGGGCGGCCGAAGGCCTGGCCCTGGATCTGGTGCGCCAGATTCCCGGCCGCATGCCAGGGCTTTACATGATCGAGGTCGATGCGCGCGGCGAGCGCAGCTTCAACTACTGGCGCGACACCAGCGCAGCCAAGGCTTACTTTGAGAGCGAGCGCACACCTTTGGAGGACCAGACCGCCGACTGGGACTTGTTTTACCTGAGCGGCATCAGCCTGGCCATCCTGCCGCCGGCCGGGCGCGAGCGCGTGTTTGCCTTGATGAAGGCGCTGCGGGCGCGAGGCGCCATGGTGGTGTTCGACAACAACTACCGGCCGCGGCTCTGGGCCAGCCGCGCCGAGGCGCAGGCCGTCTTCCGCCGCGCCCTGGACCTGGCCAGCGTGGGCCTGATCACCGCCGACGACCACCAGGCCCTGTTCGAACTGCCCAGCCTGGCCGAGGCGGTGGCCGCCGCGCAAGACCTGGCCCCGCGCGAGCTGCTGATCAAGCGCGGCGCCGACCCCACCTTGGTGCGCGCGCCCGAAGCCGGCGCCCCGGACTGGCAGGCAGCCGCCACCGAGCGCGTCGAGCGCGTGGTCGACACCACCGCGGCCGGCGACTCCTTTGCCGGCGGCTATCTGAGCCAGCGCCTGCGTGGCCGCCCGGCGCTGGAATCGGCCCGCTTCGGCAACCGCCTGGCCGCGCGCGTGATCCAGCACCGCGGCGCCTTGATCGAGCCGGCGCTGATGGCCGATCTGCTGCAGCCCCAGTCATGAGTACCGCCATGCGTCGTCGACACCTGCTTGCCAGCGTCTGCCTGCTGGCCTTGTCTTTCAGCGCCAGCGCCGAGGGCCCACCAACGCCCCAGCTGGACCCTGCCGGCATCAGTGTGCAAGGCTGGGCCGCCGGCACCGTGGGCGGCCGCGGCGGGCGCATCCTTCGGGTCAGCAACCTCAACGAATCCGGCCCCGGCTCGCTGCGCGAAGCGCTGGAGGCCGAGGGGCCGCGCATCGTGGTGTTTGAGGTCGGCGGCGTCATCGACCTGGCCGGCCAGACCATCAACATCCGCCACCCTTACCTGACCATCGCCGGCCAGACCGCCCCCAAACCCGGCATCACCGTGATCAAGGGCGAGACCAATATCGCCACCCACCAGGTGATCGTCCAGCACCTGATGTTCCGGCCCGGCGAGTTCGGCCGCGCCAAGAAAAGCGGAGCCGACCAAGACGGCATCTCCACCCAGGGCGCGGCCCACCACGTCATCGTCGACCACTGCAGCCTGTCTTGGGCCACGGACGAAAACCTGTCGGTCGGCGGCCCGCGTTTCGAGGGCGCCACGCCCGAGGACTGGCGCCGCAACACCTCGCACGCCATCACCTACAGCCACAACCTGATCTACGAAGGCCTGGGCTATTCGGTGCACGAGAAGGGCGAGCATTCCAAGGGCACCCTGGTGCACGACAACGCCAGCGGCATCCTGCTCTACGCCAATCTCTACGCCTCCAACCGCGAGCGCAATGCCTTGTTCAAAGGCGGCGTGCAGGCGGCCATGGTCAACAACCTGATCTACAACCCCGGCAACAAGGCGGTGCACTACAACCTGGTCGCGCATGAGTGGGCGCCCCACCCCTGGCAGACCGGCCGCATCAGCCTGATCGGCAATGCCTACCGCCAGGGGCCGGACACGCGGCCCAACACGCCCTTGTTCGCGCTCGGCGGCCACGGCGATGTGGCGCTGTTCCTGCACGACAACCTGGCGGTGGACGAGTACGGCGCCGCCGTGGCCCAGACCGGCATCTACAGCGCCGGCCAGGCGCGCATCCTGCAGCTGCAAGCGCCCGAGCTGCCCGCCGATCTGCCGCTGAGCCGCATCCTGCCGGCACGGCGCCTGGAGGCGGAGCTGCCCCTGGCCGTGGGCGCCCGGCCCTGGGACCGCGACCCGATTGATTTCAAGCTGCTGTCCGATGTGGCCGAAGGTCGTGGCCAGATCATCGACAGCGAGCTGCAGAACGCCAGCGGCTACCCGCGCTACGCGCCCAGCAAGCAGGCGTTTCAGCCCGAGGCCTGGAATCTGGATGACATGAGCCCACGCGCCGGCTGGGCCTCGCTGTTCCGCCGCGGGCGCTGAATCGGGTTAAAGCTCACGTGGCCTGAGCGGCCTCCGGCGGGCGGCGCCAGAGCCGCCACAGCGTCCAGCTGTTGGTCAGGGCGATGGTGGCTTCGAGCAAGCTGCCGCCCACCGAGCCCACCACCAGGTTGTTGACCAACCAGAGCAAGGTGCCCAGCAGCATCAGCAGGCGCATGCGCAGCCCGCTCAAGAAAAACAGCGCCGTCGTGCCGATGCAGGAGGCGGCAATCGGCAGCAGCGAGAGCCAGCCCTGCTGCAGCCACAGGCCCAGGCCCGCACTCAGGCCAATGAAGCCCAGGCCCACCCAGGGCGAGCGGCTGCGCAGCGAGGCCAGCGAGCGGCCCAGCGATACCAGGCTGCTGGCAACAGCGGTAGATTGGCCGAGCAGCCAGAAGTGCAGCACATAGGCGAAACACTCCAGGGCCATGAAGACCTTGAAGCGGCGATCGTCGGTCTGCGCAAAACAGGCCACGCCGCAAGCGAAGGCGACATAACCAAAAATCTGCGCGGCAGAAAAATACGCGGGGTCCAGCATGCGGGCAGCGCGCGGCCTGGCAGGGGCAGGCTCGGGCGGGGCTTCAGCTGTAGAAAGCTTCGACCGTGCCCTTGAGCTTGATCATCACCGGGTTGCCCTTGCGGTCCACGGTGCGGCCGGCCGGCACCTTGACCCAGCCTTCGCTGATGCAGTACTCGGCCACATCGAAGCGCTCCTTGCCGTTCAGGCGGATGCCGATGTCGTGCTGGAACACGGCGGCATCGTGGTGCGGGCTGCGCGGGTCGATGGACAGGTGGTCGGGAATGGCAGGGCGGTCGGTGGGAGCGGCGGTGTCGGTCATGGCAGCAGCAATCGTCAAAAAACAAAAGGCCCCGGGCGGGGCTGGATGCCGGCATTTTCCGCGATTTGGGGCGGCCCCGTCAGGCCGGTGCCGCCATCATTTCACTCAAGCCCTCGGCCAGGGCCTCGAACACGCGCTTGCAGGCCAGGCTTTGGCGCAGGTCTTCGTGCATGGCCAGCCAGGTTTCCAGCGGCAGGCTGAGCTGCTCGGGCAGCACGCGCTCCAAACCCGGGCTGCGCCGCGCCAAGGCAACCTGGCAGACGCCGAGTCCGGCGCCGGCGCGCAGCAAGGCCAGCTGGGCCAGATCGCTGTCGCTGCGCAGGGCAAAGGCCTCGCGGCGCCAGCTCGGGAAGCCCTGGCGGGCGGCACGGATGAAGGGCGTTTCCTGGTCATAGCCGACCAGGCGGTGCGCAGCCAGATCCTCCAGCGTGACCGGGCGGCCGGCGCGGTCCAGGTAGTCGCTGCGGGCGAACAGGCCCAGCTCCAACGTGCCCAGGCGGCGCGCGATCAGCTGCTCCTGCGTGGGCGCGGTCATGCGCACAGCGATGTCGGCCTCGCGCTGCAGCAGATCCTGCATGCGGTTGCTCAGCACCAGCTCGATCACCAGGCCGGGCTCGTCTTGCGCCAGCCGGGCCAGGATGGGCGGCAGCACTTCCACGCCCATGACCTCGCTGGCCGTCACCCGCACCACGCCGCGCAGCTGGCCCTGGGCGCCGAGCTGGCGCTCTTGTGCCAAACGCTGCAGCGACGCCGCCTGGTGGGCCATGGCCTCGGCGCCTTCGCGCAGGCTCAGAGCCGCCTCGGTGGGCAACAGGCCTTGCTGCGAGCGGGTGAAGAGCGGCAGGCCCAGGGCCTGCTCCAGCGCTTCGATATGCCGGCCCACGGTTGGCTGGGCCAGGCCCAGGGCGCGAGCGGCGCCCGATTGCGAGCCCTCCTGCAAGACGCCGAGGAAGGTGCGGTACAGCTCCCAGCCGATGTCCTTGCCGGGCTTGTTGCTGGCGCTGCTTTCGGGATCTTTGTTCTTGGAGTCCATGCAGAACTGTATAGCCGCTGGCACATCGTCGGCAGTTCCGCGCGCGGCCTGGCCGGCCGAGACTGGCGGCCATGAACAGCGCACACACCCCCACCTCCGTCACTCCCTTCACAAACACCGGCACGGCCCTGGTCCTGGGCGCCAGCGGCGGCATCGGCGGCGAGGTGGCCCGCCAGCTGCTGGCCGCCGGCTGGCAGGTGCGCGGCCTCAAACGCGAGCCGCCCAGCGCGGCCCAGGCCCGCAGCGGCATCGCCTGGCAGCGCGGCGATGCGCTGGACGGCGCAGCCGTGCGCCAGGCCGCCCAGGGCTGCCAGCTGATCGTGCATGCCGTCAACCCGCCCGGCTACCTGCGCTGGGCCGAGCTGGTGCTGCCCATGCTGGACGCGAGCATCGCCGCGGCGTGCGAGCAGGGCGCTTGCCTGCTACTGCCGGGCACGGTCTACAACTACGCGCCGGACGCACCGATGCCGCTGCGCGAGGACACGCCGCAGCAGCCGCCCAGCCGCAAGGGTGCCATCCGCGTGGAGATGGAGCGGCGCCTGCAAGCAGCCACGAACGAGGCTGCCGAGCGCCCCTGCCAGGTGCTGATCGTGCGCGCTGGCGATTTCTTCGGCCCGCAGCCGGGCAACAACTGGTTTTCGCAGGGCTTGATCCAACCGGGCCGGCCACCCTCGCGCGTGCTGCTGCCGGCCACGCCGGGCGTGGGCCACCAGTGGGCCTTTCTGCCCGATGTGGCGCGCACCATGGTGGCCCTGGTGCAGCGGCGCGCTGAGCTGCCGGCTTTTGCAAGCTTTCACATGGCCGGCCACTGGGATGCCGACGGGCGCCAGATGGGCGAGGCCATCCAGCGCGTGATGGCACAGCACGGCCTGCCGCAGCCGCGGCTGCGCGCCTTTCCCTGGTGGCTGATGCGCATGCTGGCGCCTTTTGTGGCCACGCTGCGCGAGATGCAGGAGATGCGCTACCTCTGGCGCCAGCCCGTGCGCCTGGACAACGCCCGGCTGTGCGCCCTGCTCGGCGAAGAGCCGCACACGCCGCTCGACGAGGCGGTGGCACAGAGCATGAGCGGCCTGGGCTGCCTAGCCCTTGCCACGTCTGCGGCGTCTCACTCGGCGGCGGCCGGGCTCAAGGCATAGGGCGCCATGGCCAAGCCCACGTCCCATATGCCCCAGGGCGAGCTGATCCGAATTTCCCTTGCGACTCACTGGGAGGGCTTCGCTGCATCCGACCGAGATGCGCTAGCAGGCCGCTCGGGCAGACGATGAGCCCAACTCTCATAGGCCTGGAGTGCCCCCCGGGGCGAGGTCACGAACCAGGCGTAGCCATTGCGACGCTCGGGGCTGATTCCAGCCACATCGTCGTGCAGAGACTTGTCGCGGTCTCCGAAGACCGGTTTCAAGGTCCGGGCATCGTAGTAGCGAGCCCAAAGATGGCGAGCGCCGGGATGCCGACGAAGACCGCGCACCGTCGTGCCGGCAGGTCGATCCCAGACCTGATCGAAGATTTCCAACTCTCGCAAGGTCTGGACCGCCGCCTCCACAGCCGCAACAGTGTCGGCATCGGGATGGGGCAGGCGCATCAGGTAGATCAGGACGCTGGCGCTTTCGGAGCTGCTCAGCGCGGGCGGCTCATAGTTGCGCGCCGAGACGGGCAGCAAACTGAGTCCGTCGTGCTGCTGCGCCCACAGCAGACGGCGCCCATCCACGCGCACCTGCAGCTCGACCAGCAGGCGGCTGGCGCGCTGCTGCGCCACCGCAGCCCGGCTTCGCAAGTCCGGTGGCACGAAGTCGAAAGGGCTGAGTGCGGCGGCGACATCCCCGAGCAGGCTGGCGACGCCCACCATCGCGTCATCGTTGAGGGTGATGGCATCGTGATAGCCGCCCTGCAGAGGCCAGACCTGCGGCCAGCCACCGTTCGGAAACTGGGCGCTCAACAGGTACTGCAGGCCTTTGATGGACGCAGCTCGATAAGCCGCAGACGCCGTTGCGGGCAGAGCTGCCTGCACCCGCGCCAAGAAACGGATTTCCGTCAGAGTCGCGTCGTTGTCGATGGTGCCGACATAACTCCATTCATGCTCATGCTGCGCGTCAAAATCACCCGCCTGCGCAAAAGCCGACGCATTGCTGGCCACAAAAGCTTGGCCCGGCTGACGCGGCGGCTGGTCGCGCGGCTGATTCTTGCCCCAGCCGCCGGCGGGCGTCTGAAAGCTCACGATATTGTCTGCGACCCGCAATGCCTCGGCGCTGGCATACCAGGCGGACGGGCGATCCAGCGGCATGCTGGCTTCGCTTTTGCCCGAGCCCGGCGGAGCGGGTATGGCGTGCCCCGCACTTCGTTCAGCAGCCAGGACTGCGCGGTCCGTCTGGCGCTGTCGGGCCGAGGCGGCCAAATAGTCGACCCAGGCTTGCCGAGCAGGCTCCGCCAAGCCAGCCACGCGCTCCTGGTTCAAGGGCGGAGCCGGTGGGTTGCTGCCAATGACTGCAGCACCTGCCTCGGCACAAAGCGTTGCCAAGGCAAGCACGAAAACGCCTTGCCGCAGGCGGCGCTTCGCGCGACACAAGCGCGATGCTGGCGCAGGACGTAGTGGGAACACGATCGGTCTCCTCTTCAAGTGTCAATACCTGCGCCATGAACTGAGCTCACACCGCGGACATCCACGCCTTTGCTCATGGCTTGCTCTTGGAAAACAGGGAATCCCAGCCGGCCTTGGGGCTCATGTCCTGCAACTGCCAGGCCGCCGGGTCGAAGGCACGCATGGTCGCGGGATAGCGGGGGTAGCCGCTCGACTCGGTTTCGCTGTCGATGATGCGGCCCCGCCCCTCGGCCACATCCGACAGCAGCTTGAAGTCGATGGGGTCGCGGTTCCAAGGGCGGGCGCCTGCCGTCAGCAAGATGTGGTCCTCCAACTGCGAGGCCGGCAAGGCGCTCAGCCGTGGCGGCAGATAGGCCGGGCGCTCGGCACTGCCGGCGACCAGCAGACGGGCTGAGCCCGAGGTGTAGCGCCCGGTCAGCGCCACGCTGTTGCCGTTCATATCCATCGCGATGTTGTCCGCCAGGTGCAACTCGATGTCCCCGTGCCCACCCAGGCTGAACAGCGGTGTGCCGGCCGGCGTGTCTGGCCCGTAGCGCAAGGCATTGCCCACCAAGGCCAGCTTGCCTGTCTGATAGGGTCGGTTCAACCATTCGTGCGCAACAAGGTTGTAGTGCACGGCCTTGGCGCCCGGGTTGTAGATCAGGTTGTTGACCATCGCGGCATACACGCCGCCCTTGAACAAGGCGTTGCGCTCACGATTGCTGGCGTAGATATTGCCGAGCAGCAGAACGCCTGTGGCGTTGTCATGCACCAGGCTGCCCTTGGAGTGCTCGCCCTTGGGGTGCACGCTGTCGGCCAGGCCCTCGAAGATCAGGTTGTTGCTGTAGGTGATCTCGTGCGAGGTGGCGCGGCGCCAGGCGACCGGGTCAGCGCCTTCGAAGCGTGGCCCGCCGACCGACAGGTTTTCGTCCGTGGCCCAGGAAAAGCTGCAGTGGTCGACGATCACCTGGTGCGCGCCGGCATGGGTGGAAATGCCGTCGTGGTCGGCGCCGCTGCGTTTCGCACGACCGTAGGCACCGGGTCGCACGCTGAGGTGCTGAATCATCACGTCATGGCTGCGGATGTTCAGCTCGCCCTTGATGAGGGTGATGCCTGGCTCGGGCGCCGTCTGGCCGGCCAGTGTCACGAAGGGATGGCGGATCTCGAGCGCGTTCCCTTGCAGGTCGATGACGCCGCCGACTTCGAACACCACGATGCGCGGTCCTTCGGACTCCAGGGCCGCTCGCAGCGATCCGGGTCCACTTTGATTCAGCGTGGTGACCTTGATGATGCGTCCGCCCCGTCCACCCAAGGTCCCGACGGCCCAGCCCGCATGCTGAAAACTTGCCCTGTGCAAGGGAGCGGGCGCTGCGGCGGGCGTGGACTCTGCCGAAGGGGGAGAAAGCTCTGCGCAGTCTGGCTGCGCGCTGCGCGGAAGATCCAGGGCTGGCAGCTGTGCGGCCAGTTCGCGCGACAGCAGCTCGGCGAACAGGCAGGCGCCACGGGGGCCCAGATGGGTGTGGTCAAAAGCGGGTTGCCCCGGGGCCGCCTGCGCCAGCGCATCCGCTGCCGTGCTGCCCAGCTCGCGTACGGCGGCCATGCTGAGATTGTGCAGGTCCACCAAGGGTACTTGCTGCTCTCGGGCCACGGTGCGCATCGCCTCTGCCCAGGGCTGCAGATCATCCTGCAGCACGCCGGCCTTGAACTGGCGACGCGTCAGCGGCGTCACCAGGACCGGCTGGGCCTGAACGGCACGCAGATCCTGAATGAAGCGTGTCAGGTTGGCCGGGTACTCGCGGGCCAGATCGGTGGAGCGACCCGGCTTGCCTGCTTGGTCGTTGTGGCCAAACTGGATCAGCACATGGGCGGGCGTGCCGGCTGGCCGAGCGCTGACCCGCGCCAGCGCACGCGCCCACAGCCCTTCGGCCCGATAGCTGAGCGTGCTGCGCCCGCCGCGCCCCAGATTCAGGCAAAGCGAAGCCGGCTCAAGACGCTGGCACAAGGCATCACCGTAACCGGTTTGCGGCGCCATGGTGCTGTCACCCACGAGCAGCACGGTGGGTGCTGCTGCGTGAGCGACGGACGCCATCAGGCACAGGGTTCCGATGACATGACGAAGCATGCTCAGAACCTGTAGCGCGCCCCGAACATGAACTCGCGGCCGGTGACGTTGTTGACCACCACGCTGTCGCGCGCCCGGCTGATGAACTGGTCGTTGGCCTGGTTGGTCAGATTGACGCCTTCCAGGGTCACTTCCAGCTTGTCGTTGAACTTGTAGCTCAGGGACACATCGACGTTGAAGGTCTTGTTCTTGCCCTCGACATCGTTGTTGTTCTGGCCCGGCACCCGGGTGACGAAGCCGGAGCGCTGCGAGCCCGAGATGCGGGCGCTGAAGGCGCCGTCGTCGTAGTACAGCGTGGCGTTCCAGGACTTGGGCGAGAGGTTGATCAAGTCGTCGGTGATGGTGGCCGTGCTGGTGGGCGAGACCACGTACTCGATCTTGCTCTTCACATAGGTGTAGTTCAGCAGGGCGCCGAAGTTCTTGCCCCAGCCGGGCAGGAAGGTGAAAGGCTGCTGGTAGTTGAGTTCGAAGCCCTGCAGCTTGCCGCCGTCGGTGTTGATGGGGGCGGTGACCTGGAAGACCTCGTCGCCGGTGAAGTTGCTCGGCAGCAGGCTCATGGGCAGGCCGGTCTGCTTGAACGGGACGTTGTTGCGGATGCTCTGGATGTAGGTGCTGATGTTCTTCTGGAACAGGCCCAGGCCCAGGAAGGCGTTCTTGGCGAAGTACCACTCGATGCTGGAATCGAAGGTGGTGGCACGGAAGGGCTTGAGCAGGGGGTTGCCGCTGGTGACCGACAAGGTGCCGGTGGTAGACACGGTACCGCCCGGGCTCAGATTGCCCAGCTGCGGCCGGGCCATGACCTTGGCCGCGGCGAAGCGCACGATCACGTCCTTGCTCAGCGTCGCGGCCAGATTGGCGGCGGGCAGCAGGTCGTCGTAGAGATGGTCCACGGTCACGGCGGTGCCGCCGCTGGTGGCCTGGTAGCCGGTGGCCGCGAGTCGGGTCTTGACGTAGCGGGTGCCGACATTGCCGCGCACCGGGATGTCACCGAGGCGGGTGTTGAAGTCCAGCTGGAAGAAGGCCGCCTCGTCTTTCTCGGTGACGCTGCGGTTGTTGCCGCGCGCATTGCCGTTGGTGATGGACGAAAGCGTGAAGTCACCGGGGCCGCCGGCCGGGCCACTCTTGATGCAGTTGCAATAGATGTCGTAGGCCTGGGCGATGGCGGCCAGATTGGGGATGACCCAGCTGGTTGCCGTGCCCGCGGGCAGGTTCTGGCCCTTGCCGAAACCGGTCAGGCTGGTCGTCAGGCTGGCCACCGTGCTGCCGGCCGGCACCGGGAAGATGGTGTCGTTCTGGTTGACGCGGCGGAACTCGTAGGAGTCGAAGCTGTACTTCTTGTAGTCCACACCGCCCTTGAGCATGAGCTTGTTGGGCAGCACGTCCCAGGCCAGGTCCAGGTGGAACACATCGTTGGTGTTGCTGGCACCTTGCGGGCGGATGCGGATCTCGCTGCTGGTGGTGTTGGTGATGGTGCCGGCCTGGGTGCCGCTGCTGGCCACCGGCACACCGACCAGGGTCAGGGCGCCGCCGGCCTGCGTGGGGTCGAAGGGGTAGCTGATGGCCGGGGCGCGGTCGTCGGCGCTGAAGTCGATGCTGTAGCCGTTGACATTGAGCGCGTCCAGCGTGGTGGTGGTCTGCACCGGATTGCGGAACTTGCTGGTGGCGCGGCCAGCGCGGGCGGTCAGGCGCACATGCTCGCCAAAGTCCTGCTCCAGGGTCAGGGTGGGCTGGGTGAAGGTGGTGGAGAGCTCGTCGAAACGCGACTCGGCGCGCACATCCACGCCGTTGAACACGCCCTTGAGCAACGCGCCGTTGGGCGCATAGCTGGCCGAGACCACGCTGGTCTGCGGCTTGCCGCCCTGGCCGGCGTTGCGGCTGAAAGAGATCACTTCCAGGAAGTCTTCCTGGCGGGTGGCGTCGAGCTTGGAGTAGAGCAGGTCCAGGGTCAGCAAGGTGCCGTCGGCCGGCTTGAACTGCACGGCGGCGGTCACACCCAGGCGGTCCTGGTCATGGGTCAGGCGGCCGTAACGGGGCAGGCGGGGGTGGAAGTTCTCGGCCTTGCTGGCCTCGTTGTAGGTCGCGATATTGGCGGCGGTGTTGGGCAGGCGCAGCACGCCCTGAGCGGCCGGGCCGCAGGTGGTGGCGGTCGAGTTCGTCGGGTTGGCGGGCGTCACGCCCTGTGGGGCGCACCAGCCGCCGGAGGAGGGGCCGTTGTCCCAGCGCACGGTGCTGAAGCCTTCTTCCAGCACCTTGCGCTGCGAGTAGGCGCCCGAGATCAGCACGCCCAGCTTGTTGTCGGCAAAGGTGTTGGACAGCAGGAAGGCGGCGCGCGGCGTGGTCTTGCCGGACAGGTCGTTGTAGCCACCCTTGAGCGAGACCATGCCGGTGAAGCCCTTCAGGTCGAAAGGCCGGGTGGTTTGCAGGTCCACCGTGGCACCGAGCGAGCCTTCGTCCACATCGGCGGAGCTGCTCTTGCGCACGGTCAGCGAATTGAACAGCTCGGAGGCGAAGACATTGAAGTCAAAGCCGCGCGAGCGGTTGGCGCCGCCCGAGCTGTCGGTGCCGCCGGTGGTGGCCAGACCCTCGATGCCATTGATGCGCACGCGGGTGAAATCCTGGCCCAGGCCGCGCACCGTGATGTTGCGGCCCTCGCCGGCGTCGCGGTCGATCACCACGCCGGGCACGCGCTGCAGCGATTCGGCCAGGTTGGTGTCGGGGAACTTGCCCATGTCCTCGGCCTTGATGACATCGACGATGCTGTTGTCATCACGCTTGGCGCGCAGTGCACTTTCCAGCGAAGCGCGCAGGCCGGTGACGGTGACGGCGTCCAGGCTGGCCTTGGACGGCGCAGCCGGGGCTGCTTGTGTGGCCGCTGGCGGCGCGCTCTGCGCCTGGGCGCCGGCGGCCAGGGTGCTCAGGGCAGCCAGCGAGGCGAGCGAAAGCAGGCTGCGGCGGCAGGTGAATTGGGGCGTCTGCGTCGAAGCGGGGCGCGAGGTCATGGCTTGTCTCCAATGGTTTGGGGCGGCGTCGCTCGGTCGGGGCCGGCTGACGCTCTGATGCGGGTTTCGCACGACCCGGCGCCGTCTGTGCGGCTTGGCCGGTTCGGTTCAGGCTTGGAGGGCGCACGCAGGGCACCGCTACATCGGGAGAGCCGGGGCGGCCGCTGCAGTGCGGCCGCCTCCGGTGGCAGGGGAGCTGGCCTGTTTAGAGGTAGTCCTGCCGAGGCGGGGAAAACTGGTCGAGCAAGGTGCTGCCGGCCTCCAGGGCCACCACACCATGCGGGGTCAGGCGCGGCGCGGTGAAGGCATCACCGACGCGCAGAATCTTCTTGATGCCGGCCACATCGGCTTCGAAAGAGCCGCTGACCACAAAAGCGATCTGGTCATGCGCATCATGGGCATGGACGCTGCCGATGGCGCCCTGGTCGAACTGCACCAGCACCGACATCAGCTCCGGCGTGTGGCCCACGATCTTGCGGCGGATGCCATCGCCCAGCTCGGTCCAGGCGCTGCTGGCGTTGTCGAAGTACGGTGTGCTCATCGGGGATGTCTCCTGCTGCGGCGCAAACGGCCGTTTCACGCATCGATGGTTCAGACTATAGCGTTCCGCCAAATAAATGAAACAGCGGTTCACTAAATAGAAACCATAATTCCGGGAAAGTCCTGAGCTGCGTTAGGCTTGCACCCATTCGCAGCGCCACAGGCCTTCTGCCTGGGCTTGCCAACCCCCCCGCACCCCGACCGCCGCCTGACGCGCGCGGCTTCGCCGGCCTCCCGCCCGACCGCTAGGACCCCAGCCATGGACATCCGCCAACCCATCCACAGCGAACACGCACGAACCCTGGACACCGAGGGCCTGCGCCGCCATTTCCTGGTCCAGGACCTGTTCCAGCCCGACCAGGTCACGCTGACCTACAGCCAGATCGACCGCATCATCGTCGGCGGCATCATGCCGGTCGGCCAGGCCGTGCGTTTCGCGCCCGAGCTGGGTAAGCACACCGGCACCGATTTCTTCCTGCAGCGCCGCGAGCTGGGCCTGATCAATATCGGCGGTGCCGCCCGCGTCAGCGTCGATGACCAGGTCTTCGAGATCGGCCCGCGCGAGGCCTTGTACGTGGGCCAGGGCGCCCGCGAGCTGGCCTTCAGCAGCGTGGACCCTGCGCAACCGGCCAAGCTCTACTTCAACTGCGCGCCGGCCCACACCGCTTACCCGCACCGCAAGGTGACGCTGGCCGAGGCCTCGCCCGAGACCCTTGGCGCGCCCGAGACCAGCAACCGCCGCACCATCTACAAATTCCTGGTGCCCGATGTGCTGCCCACCTGCCAGCTGCTGATGGGCATGACCCAGCTGGAGCCCGGCAGCCTGTGGAACACCATGCCCTGCCACACGCACGACCGGCGCATGGAGGTGTACTTCTACTTCGACATGAACGAGAACGCCGCCGTCTTCCACATGATGGGCGAACCCAGCCAGACCCGGCACCTGGTGGTGCGCAACGAGCAGGCGGTGATCAGCCCAAGTTGGAGCATCCACTCCGGCGTCGGCACCCAGGCCTACACCTTCATCTGGGGCATGGTGGGCGAAAACCAGGTCTTCAAGGACATGGACCATGTGCCCATGACTGCGCTGCGTTGAGCGGACCCACGCGACATCGACCGACCCACGGGTCCACCCCTCACGAAAGCACCTCATGATCCTCGATCAATTTCAACTGCAGGGCCGCGTGGCCATCGTCTCCGGCTGCAACACCGGCCTGGGCCAGGGCATGGCCGTGGCGCTGGCCGAAGCCGGTGCCGACATCGTCGGCGTCAACGTCACCGACCCGGTCGACACGCGCGCCCAGGTCGAAGCCACCGGCCGCCGCTTCCTCGACCTGCGCGCCAATCTCAGCGACATCGGCTGCATCGACGGCCTGCTCATTCAGGCCAAGAGCCTGACCGGCCGCGTCGACATCCTGGTCAACAACGCCGGCATCATCCGCCGCGAAGACGCCATCAAGTTCAGCGAAGCCGACTGGGACGATGTCATCGACCTCAACCTGAAGTCGGTGTTCTTCTTCTCGCAAGCCGTGGCGCGCTGTTTCATCGCCCAGGGCAGCGGCGGCAAGATCATCAATGTCGCCTCCATGCTGTCCTACCAGGGCGGCGTGCGCGTGCCCTCCTACACCGCCTCCAAGAGCGCAGTCATGGGCATCACCCGGGCCATGGCCAATGAATGGGCCAACCACGGCATCAACGTCAATGCCATCGCGCCCGGATACATGGCCACCAACAACACCGCGCCGCTGCGCGCCGACGAAGGCCGCAGCGCCGCCATCCTGGAGCGCATCCCCGCCGGCCGTTGGGGCCTGCCCGAGGATCTGGCCGGGCCGGTGGTGTTTCTCGCGTCCAAAGCCTCCGACTATGTCAACGGTTATACCGTCGCAGTCGACGGCGGCTGGCTCGCCCGCTGAGCTGGACTGCTTTTCTACTGCGCGCTTGCCATGCGTCGTTGGCCGTCGCTTCGGGATCCTCACGTACACCAAGTACGTTCCGGTCCCTACGCTCCGTCCGCCTAGCCTGACAAGCGCTCGCTACGAAAAGCAATCAGCCTCCAATCACGGCTCCACGTTTTATATCCCTAGGGTCACGGAGTGGCTGCGTATGTATGAGAACAAGAAGCTGGGCTTTCTGTTCGTCCTGCCATTTGTGCTGGGCGTGCTGCTGTTCAAGCTGTTTCCCTTCGTGATGAGCCTGGCGCTCAGCTTCACCCAGTACGACATCATCAACCCGCCCGAGTTCGTCGGCCTGGACAACTACCGCGAGCTGGCCACGCAGGACCCGCTGTTCCGCAAATCGCTGGGTGTGACCCTGCTGTTCGCCCTGCTGGCCGTGCCGCTGCGCGTGGGCTTCGCGCTCTTCATCGCCCATGTGCTGAACTTCCGCATGCGCGGCATCAACTTCTTCCGCTCGGCCTTCTACCTGCCCTCCATCCTGGGCGGCTCGATCGCGGTGGCCGTGCTCTGGCGCTTCATCTTTTCCCAGCATGGCCTGGTCAATATCGCCCTGGGCAAGTTCGGCATCGAGCCGATCTCCTGGCTGGCCGACGAGCACTTCTCGATGTGGACCATCGTGCTGCTCTTCACCTGGCAGTTCGGCTCGGCCATGGTGATCTTTCTGGCGGCGCTGCAGAACGTGCCGATCGCGCTCTACGAGGCCGCTGAATGCGACGGCGCCAGCAAGCGCCAGCAGTTCTTCCGCATCACCGTGCCCCTGATCACGCCGGTGATCTTCTTCAACATGATCATGCAGATGGTGCACGCCTTCCAGGAGTTCAACGGCCCCTACATGATCACCGAGGGCGGGCCGCTGAGCTCCACCTATGTGCTGGCGCTCTACATCTACGACCAGAGCTTCCGCTTCTTCAATCTGGGCTACGGCGCGGCGCTGAGCTGGGTGCTGTTCGCCCTGGTGGCGGCCTTGAGCGGACTGTCCTTCTGGAGCTCGCGCTACTGGGTGTTCTACGCCGGCGAGAAGGAGAGCAAGCGATGAGCGGCGCCTCCGAACTGATCCTGGTGCGCGAGCGCGGCCGGCCCTGGCTGCGCTATCTGGCCCTGGGCGCCGTGGCCATCGTCATGCTCTACCCGCTGCTCTGGCTGGTCGGCGCTTCATTCAAGAGCAACACCGAGATCTACACCGAGATCGGCTTCTGGCCGGCCCGCTTTGATTTCGGCGCCTACGCCAAGGGCTGGAAGACCAGCACCGAGTACACCTTCGCCACCTACTTTCTGAACAGCTTTCTGATCACCATCCCGCGCATCCTCGTGACGGTGATCTCCTGCGTGCTGGTCGCCTACGCCTTTGCCCGCTTCGAGTTCTGGGGCAAGAAGCTGCTGTTCTCGGTGATGGTGGGCACCATGATGCTGCCCCTCATCATCCTGCGCCTGCCGCAGTACCTGGTGTTCAAGGAGCTGGGCTGGCTGGATTCCTACCTGCCCCTGATCGTGCCCTCGGCCTTTGCCACCGACACCTTCTTCGTCTTCATGCTGGTGCAGTTCCTGCGCGGCATCCCGCGTGACATGGAAGAGGCCGCGCAGATCGACGGCTGCAACGCCCTGCAGCTGCTCTGGCACATCATCGTGCCCCTGCTCAAGCCGGCCATCATCTCGGTCATCGTCTTCCAGTTCATCTGGACCATGAACGATTTCATGGGCCCGCTGATCTACCTCTCCACGGTCGAAAAGTACCCGGTCTCGCTGGCACTGAAGATGAGCATCGGCGCCACCGAAGAGGTCGAGTGGGCCAGCGTCATCGCCATCTCCGTGCTGGCCCTGGTGCCCTCGGTGACGGTGTTCTTCCTGGCGCAGAAGCACTTCATCGAAGGGGCGACTTCGAGTGGGGTGAAGGGCTGATGAAAACAAAAGGCAACCACAGAGGCACGGAGTCACAGAGAAAGCTCAGAGCGGACTCCTCTGTGCCTCTGCGCCTCTGTGGTTGCATTTCCTTCGATGGCCAAAGAGCCGTCGTGAGCGAACTGGAGACAAACAAGTGGCCCACCTGAGCCTGAAGAAAATCGAGAAGGTCTACCCCAATGGCTTCAAGGCCGTGCATGGCGTGGACTTGGAAGTGCAGGACGGCGAGTTCATGGTCTTTGTCGGGCCCTCGGGCTGCGCCAAGTCCACGCTGCTGCGCATGATCGCCGGCCTGGAAACCATCTCGGGCGGCGAGCTGCAGATTGGCGGCCGGCGCGTCAACGATCTGGCGCCCAAGCAGCGCGGCATCGCCATGGTGTTCCAGAACTATGCGCTCTACCCGCATATGAAGGTGTACGACAACCTGGCCTTCGGCCTCAAGCTGGCGGGCACGCCCAAGGCCGAGGTTGACCAGCGCGTGCGCCAGGCCGCCCAGCTGCTGGAGATGGAGCATCTGCTGGACCGCTACCCCAAGCAGCTCTCCGGTGGCCAGGCCCAGCGCGTGGCCGTGGGCCGCGCCATCGTCAAGAAGCCCGAGGTCTTTCTCTTCGACGAGCCGCTCTCCAACCTCGACGCGAAACTGCGCGCCTCCATGCGCGTGCGCCTGACCGAGCTGCACCGCACCTTGCGCGAATCGGGCCAGCCGGCCACCGTCATCTACGTGACCCATGACCAGGTCGAGGCCATGACCATGGGCCAGCGCATCTGCGTGCTCAAGGACGGCGTGATCCAGCAGGTGGACACACCCACCGCGCTCTACGACCGCCCGGCCAATGCCTTTGTGGCCAGCTTCATCGGCTCACCCGAGATGAACATCCTCGAGGCCCAGCTGCAGCAAGTGTCCGGCGCAGAGGGCCTGACCGTGCTGCTCGGCGGCCAGCGCCTGCCGCTGCCTCCCGCCAAAGCCGCCAAGCTGCACGGCCGTGGCGCCGCCATCAAGTTCGGCCTGCGGCCCGAGCACATCAGCGCCCAGGCCCGGCCGCAAGGCGACAGCCTGGCCGTGCCGGCCACGCTGCGTTTCATGGAGCATATGGGCAGCGAAGTCTTCGTGCACCTGTCCATCGGTGATCAGCCGCTGACCGCGCGCGTTCCGGCCGACCAGCTCAACGGCCTGGCCGAGAAGCAACGCGGCGACAGCCACCTCTTTCATCTGCAGATGGCCTGCGCCCACCTGTTCGACGCCGACACCGGCGCGAACCTGCTGCTGTGAAGCCCGCCCTGCTGCAACGGCGAACGGTGCTGGCCGCCGGCATGGCCGGTGCCGCCAGCAGCCTGCTGCCGGGCTGCTCGCCCACCGGGCCGGAAGGCAGCGCCAGCACAGGCGCTCCGACCGTGCTGCGCTTCGCCTGGTGGGGCGGCGCCAGCCGGCATGAGGCCACGCTCAAGGCCGTGGCCGCTTTCGAGGCCGCGCACCCGGGCGTCAAGATCAAGTGCGAGTACATGGGTTTCAACGGTTATCTGGAGCGCCTGACGACCCAGATCGCCGGCGGCTCCGAGCCCGACCTCATGCAGATCAACTGGGCCTGGCTGGCCATGTTCTCCAAGCGCGGCAATGGCTTTGCCGACCTGCTGCAGCAGCGCCAGCACCTGGCCCTGGACCAGTTCGAAGCCGAAGACGTGCAGACCGGCATGGTGGCCGGCCACCTGAACGCCCTGCCGGTCAGCTACAGCGCCCGCGTGCTGCTCTGGAACCAGGCGGCGTTTGATCGCGCCAATATGCCCCTGCCCAAGACCTGGGACGAGCTCTTCGCCGCCGGCGCCCTGATGCGCGCACGCCTGGGCCCGCAGGCCTACCCGCTGGACGGCGAGCTCTACGACATGATGCTGCTGTCGCAAAGCTATGTGCAGCAAAAGCATGGCACGCCCTATGTGGACCCGGCCTCGCCGCGCGTGGCCATGGATTTCGCCGCCGCCCTGGACTGGGTGCGCACCTACCGCCGCCTGGTGGACGGCCATGTCGCCACGCCGCTGAAGCTGCGCGCCAGCCTGGGCGGCGCCGACAAGGCCACCGAGCAGCAGCAGGACTGGGTGGTCGGCAACTGGGCCGGCAACTACACCTGGGATTCGGTGATCGGCCTGCGCGCCGCCACGCTGGACAAGAAGCAGCGCCTGGTGCTGGGTGACTACCCGACCTTGCCCGGCGCCAAGAACAGCGGCATGTTCGGCCGCCCCACTGTGATGTTGGCCGTGGGCCGCAACAGCAAGAATGCCGCGCTGGCCGCCGAGCTGCTCAGTTATCTGCTGACCAGCCGCGAGGCGGCGCTGATTCTGGGCCGCACCCGCGGCGTGCCCGTGGCCAAGGCCCAGGTCGAGGTGCTGCTGGCTGCCAAGAAGCTGCCACCGCTGGAGCTGCAAGCGCATGAGCAGATCCGCCAGCAGCGCGCAGCCGGCCAGATCGCCCTGCCGGCGCCCTTGTTCGAACATGCCCGCCTGCACAAATTCATGCGCGAGGTGTTCGAGACCATCGCCTACGGCAAGACCGGCGACGAAGACGCCGCGCGCCGCCTGATCACCGAGGGCAATGCCCTGCTGCAGCGCATCAAGTGACCCCGCCCCTGCCTGGAACGACCCCGATGAAACGCACCGAACGCCAGCTCCACTTCACCGACTGCCCCCAGCTGCGCCTGAGCGCGAGCGAGGGCGGCCGCGTCACCCGCCTGACACCGACCGACATCACCTGCCATCGCAACTACTTCTACCAAAAGTGCTTCACCAATGACGGCCAGCGCCTGATCTTCGGCGCCGAGTTCGGCCCGGGCACGGACTGGAACTACCACCTGCTGGACCTGCAAAGCCAGGTCGCCACCCAGCTCAGCGATGGCGCGGGTGAAAACACCTTCGGCGGCTTCCTCAGCCCCGATGACCGCCACCTCTACTTCGTGCGCGCCGAGCGCCAGCTGATCCGCCTGGACCTGGGCGACCTCAGCGAAGAGGTGGTCTACACCGTGCCCCAGGGCTGGGTCGGCTACGGCACCTGGGTGTCCAACAGCGCCTGCACGCAGATGGTGGGCATCGAGATCCATGCCGACGATTGGTTCCCCTTGTCCGACTGGCAGAAGTTCCACCAGATGTACCACGCGCAGCCGCGCTGCCGCCTGTTCCGCATCGACCTGGCCACCGGCGAGCGCCAGGTGATCCTCGAGAAGAAGGGCTGGCTCGGCCACCCGCAGTACCGCCCCTTCGACGACCACACCGTGGCCTTCTGCCACGAGGGCCCGCACGACCTGATCGACGCCCGCATCTGGTTCATCAACGAGGACGGCAGCGGCCTGCGCTGCGGCCGCAAGCACGAACCGGGGGAAAGCATCACGCACGAGTTCTGGGTGCCCGATGGCTCGTCCATGATGTTTGTCTCCTACCTCGAAGGTCAGACGGACCGCTGGATCTGCTCGCTCGACCCGGTGACGCTAGAAAGCCGCCGCCTCAGCGCCATGCCGCCCTGCTCGCACCTGATGAGCAATGGCGACGGCAGCCTGCTGGTGGGCGACGGCAGCGGCACGCCCACCGATGTGGCCAACACGCGCGGCCACGAGATCCAGAACGACCCCTTCCTCCACCTCTTCGACCTGCGCGCCGGAAGCACCCGGCCCATCGCCCGGCACAACAGCTCCTGGCGCGTGCACAAGGGCAACCGCCAGGTCACCCACCCGCACCCTTCGTTCACGCCCGACCAGCGCCAGGTGCTGTTCAGCTCGGACGCTGAGGGCGAGCCGGCGCTCTACTTGGCCGATCTGGAGTGAGCGTCTTGTTCTCGGCGCGCGGTGCTGCAGCACTGGCTCTGATTTTTTTCGCCGTTCACCCGGGAAACGGGCAGGCCAGCCCCGCCCTGCGCCCGCAGCTCAGCGAGGCCCAGGCCCGGCTGCAGACCCGCGCTGCGCTCCTCGCGGATTGGCAGCCCGCAGCGGCGCCGCCACTCGCCGAGCTGACCGCCCATTTCAGCGTGGCGGCCGACGGCAGCGGCAGCCACCGCAGCCTGCAAGCGGCCATTGATGCCCTGCCCTCGCGCAGCGCTGCGCCGGTGGGCGTTGCACCGGCGCGTTACTTCATCCGCCTGGCGCCAGGCCGCTACGTCGAGAACGTCTGCATCCACGACAAGCCGCCGCTGACGATCTACGGCGCTGGCGGAGAACCCGGCGAGGTGCGCCTGGTGGCCGGCCGCTTTGCCGCCCAGCCGCGCGAAGCCGGCAGCGCCTCACCCTGCTTTCCAGCCAGCAGCGCACCCCGCCACGGCACGGCCGGCAGCGCCAGCGTGGCCGTGTTCAGCGACGAGGTGACGCTGCGCCATCTCAGCATCGTCAACAGCGCCATGGACGGCGTGCGCGCCGGCCAGGGCTATCCGCCCGAGGTGGGCGAGGGCGGCGGCGCCCAGGCCGTGGCCTTGATGACGCGGGGTGACCGCATCGAGCTGGATCGGGTTCAGCTCTGGGGCCATCAGGACACCTTCTATGCCAGCCGCCGTCAGGTTGAGGGCTTGAGCCGCGTCTGGGTCCATGACAGCCTGATCGCCGGCGATGTGGATTTCATCTTCGGCGATGCCCGCCTGCTGCTGGAGCGCTGCACCGTGCTCAGCCGCGCCGGGCGGCGCACGCCGGGCGAGGGCGGCATCGTGCTGGCGTCGAGCACGGCGGCGAACGAGACCATCGGCTTCATCGTGCAGGACAGCCGCTTCCTGGCCGAAGCCGGCCTGGCGCCGGGCAGCGTCTGGCTCGGCCGCGCCTGGGACCAGGGCGTGGCCAAGGGCGAGTGGCGCGCCGGCCCCTCGTCACCGAATGGCCTGGCCGTGGTGCGCGAGAGCCGCATCGGCGCCCATATCCACGCCCGGCGCGATGGCGTCTGGGGCCCCTCCACCGCACGCCGGCCGCACCAGACCGAGGGCGACGCAGCCAACCGCCTGTTCGAACACCGCAACCAGGATTTGCCAGCCGAGCAGAACGAGACACGGCTTCACACCGGGGCCGGGCTAGCCCGGTAGAGCGCAAACGCCAAGCCGTGGACAATCCACTTCAAATGAAACACCAGCCCGTGGAAAACAAAACAATGGATGACGACTCAGTCGACAGCGGCGGCAAGCAGCCCGAATCGGTGGCCGCGGTGCTCAAGGTGTTTGCCATCCTGCAAGCCCTGTCCGAGCGCAGCGAGACCGGCATCTCCGAGCTGTCGGTGCGCCTGGCCATGCCCAAGGCCACGGTCTACCGTTTTCTGCAGACCATGATGACCCTGGGCTATGTGCGTCAGCAGGCCGACAGCGAACGCTACGGCCTGAGCATGAAGGCCTTCGAGCTGGGCGCCAAGGCGCTGCAGTACCCTGACCTGGTGGACCTGGCCAAGCACCATATGCAAATGCTGGCCGACAAGACCGGCGAGACGGTTCACCTGGGCACCTTGATCGACAGCGAGATCATCTATGTGCACAAGATCGACTCGCGCCACACCCTGGGCATGTATTCCAAGGTCGGCCGCCGCGCGCCCTTGCACTGCACCGCCATCGGCAAGGTGCTGCTGGCCTGGGAACACCCGGAGCGGCGCGATCGCATCCTGGACGGCGCCGAGTTCAAGCGCTTCCGCGACAAGACCATCGTCGAGCGCGACCCCTATCTGGCCGAGCTGGAGCGGGTGCGCGCCCAGGGTTACGGCGAAGACCGCGAAGAGTTCGACGACCACATCCGCTGCCTGGGCATCCCCATCTTCGACCGGCTGAATCAGCCGATCGCGGGCATGAGCATCTCCTTCCCGACCTTCCGCTACGACGAGGAGAAGGCGCCGGAGATCATCGCCATGCTGACAGCCGCCAGCCGCGACATCTCGACCCGGCTGGGCTGCACCAAGTTCCCGCTGGACCCGCCGGCACCAGCCGGTCGAGGCTGAGACTGCTGGTTTACTTGCCGTAAGGCCACTGGGCCTTGCGCGTCGGCGCCTTGGCGCTCTTGCCTTGGGCGGCCCACATCTTGTAGGCGGTCGAGGTCAGCTCGCGTTTCATCAGCTGCACCAGCTCGCCCTGGCCGAGCCCATGCTCCATCAGCACCTTGCTGTAGGGCGGTTGGTCGGTCCAGGCGGTGGCGATGACGCGCTTGATTTCTTCAGCGCTGAGACGGGGAATGGGTTTGGCCATGGCGCGATTGTCCCTCGCTGCGGAGCTTTTTAGTGGCCAGCGAAATCAACGAGCGTGAACAAGGGCAGCCCCGCCGCCCGCAACTGGGCCGAGCCGCCCAGCTCGGGCAGGTCGACGATGGCGCCGCACTCCACCACTTCGGCACCCAGGCGCTGCAGCAGCTTGGCGCCGGCGCCCATGGTGCCGCCAGTGGCGATCAGGTCGTCGATCAGCACCACACGCTCGCCCGGGCGCACCGCGTCGGTGTGCATCTCGACCGTGGCGCTGCCGTATTCCAGCTCATAGGTTTCTTCCACCGTGGTGAAGGGCAGCTTGCCTTTCTTGCGGATGGGGATGAAGCCGATGTTCAGCTCATAGGCCAGCACCGAGCCGATGATGAAACCGCGCGCATCAAGCCCGGCGATGGCATCGGGCTTGAGGTCGAAATAGCGGTGCACGAACTGGTCGATCAGCACCCGGAACACCCGCGGGTTGGACAACAGAGGTGTGATGTCGCGGAACTGCACGCCGGCGCTGGGCCAATCGGGCACGGTGCGAATGTGGCTGCGCAAATAGGCGCAGACCGAGGCGTCGACTGAGGTGGGCATGGCAAGGTGTTCCAGAGGGCAGGAGGGCCCAATGGTAGCGAGCGAACAAACGGGCAGGCGGACGGCCAGCGGGCTTGGGGCTCAGGCCGCCCCGTTCAAGCGGCCCGGTCCAGCGGCGCGCTGACCAGACGAGCGCGGCCATTCTGCTTGGCGGCGTAGAGCGCGGCATCGGCCTGCTCGACCAGGCGCAAGGGGCTGGCATGGGCCTCGGCCACACAGGCTGCCACGCCAATGCTCAGGCTGAGGCTGCGCCGCAGGGGCGAGGCGGCGTGCTCGATGGCGGCCAGGCGCAGGCTGTCCAGGCAGCGCTGGGCCAGGGTCTGGGCTTCGGCCACATCGGTGTCGGGCAGAAGCAGCACAAACTCCTCGCCGCCAAAGCGGCAGACCGTGCCACCGCCGCGGCCCACGCAGGTGTGCAAGAGCTCGGCCACGCGGCGCAAGGTCTCGTCGCCGGCGATATGGCCGTAATGGTCGTTGTATTGCTTGAAGTGGTCGATGTCGACCATCAAGCAGGCCAGGCTGCGGCCTTCGTTGGCGCTGTTCAGCCATTCCTGCTGCAGCAGATGGTCGAAATGGCGGCGGTTGCCGACACCGGTCAGGCCGTCGGTGGTGGACTGGCGCGCCAACTGCGCATTGGCCAGCTGCAGCGCGACTTCCTGGCGCTTGCGCTCGGTCAGGTCGGTGATGATGCAGACAAAACGGTGGGTGGTGTCGGTGCGCACCTCGGCCATATTGAGCTGCAGGGTCAGTTCTTGCCCGTCGCGGCGGCGCGTGCTCAGCTCACGTGACTCGCCCAGCAGCTCGGCCGGGCTCTCGCCCATGCAGATGCCGAAGAGCAGATCGATATGGCTGCCGCGCAGCTCGGCGGCACGGAAACCGAACAAGCGCTCGGCGGCCGGGTTGAGCTCCAGCACATGGCCTTCGGTGTCCAGGGTCAGCACGCCGTTCGGCGCCGCCTGCACAAAGGCCTTGAGGTGGGCCTGGCTGGCGGCCAGGCGCTGTTGCTCCAGAATCAGGTCGCTGACATCGAGACGCACACCGACCGTGCCGCCCGAGGGCGTGCGGCGCTCGAAGATGCGCAGCCAGCGGCCGTCACTGAGGCGCTGCAGCAGCGCTTCCTGGCCGCGCGCGCGGTCGGCAAAGCGCTCGGCCAGCCAGGCTTCCTCGCGGCCCACCGCGGCCGGAATCGCGCCATCGCGCACCGAGCGGCGCACCAGTTCCTCGAAACTGGCGCCGCTCTGGAAGGCTTGCACCATATGCGGGTAGTTGGCGGCCAACTGCTTGTTGTAGGCGACCAGACGGTCGTCCTGGTCAAAGATCTCGACGCTGGCCGGCAAGGCATCGATGGCCTCCTCCAGGCTGCGATTGGCGGCCCGGATACGCTCGCGCGCGCGCCGCAGGGCCAAGGTGGCCAGGGCCGCCAGCAAGAGATTGACCACCAGGCTGGCCTCGGCCAAGCCGGGCAGCCAGGACGTTTCGGCGTCGCTGAGCCGGTCGAGCCAGAGCACCGCGACCTGCAAAGCCAGGGCGAGGATGACGGTCAGGGGCAGCCAGCGGATGGCGGCGTCGGCGTTGTGTGCTTTCATGCGAGGGCGCAGCGTAGCGCAGAGCCCAGCGCAACGGCAGCCCTTCCTGCGGGGGAGCGGGAAAACCCGAGGTGGGAAGGCAGCTTCCAGGCTTTAACACAAGTTCGGCTTGGGCCCGGCGCGGGCAGAATTCACGGCGCTCTGTTACTGTGCGCGACTGCACAGAGGGTGATTGGGGACATACAGCATGAGCGAAGCAAACAAGCGCCTGGAGCATTTGACTCGGGCCGACTTGCTGGGCATACGCCGGGGCATCGAGAAGGAAAGCCTGCGCGCGCGCCCGGGCGGTCAGTTGGCACTCACGCCCCACCCGGCGGCCCTGGGCTCGGCACTGACCCACCCCCACATCACCACCGACTTCAGCGAATCCCAGGTCGAGCTGATCACCGGCGTGCAGGCCGGCGTGGACAGCTGCCTGCTGGAATTGACCGAGGTGCACCAGGCTGTCTACCAGACACTGCACGAGATGAGCTGCTGCGGCCAGAGCAGCGAGGAAGAACGGCTCTGGGTCGGCTCCATGCCCTGCGGTCTGCCGACCGACGAGACCATCCCCCTGGGCCGCTACGGTCACTCCAATGTCGGCCGCAGCAAGAGCGTCTACCGCATGGGCCTGGGCCAGCGCTACGGCCGGCGCATGCAGACGATCTCGGGCATCCACTACAACTGGTCCCTGCCCGGCGTCAGCAGCGAGCAGTACTTCGCCCTGATCCGCAATTTCCGCCGCCATTCCTTTTTGCTGCTGTATCTCTTTGGCGCCTCGCCGGCCCTGTGCTCCAGCTTTGTGCAGGGTCGCCAGCACGAGCTGCAGTCGCTCAACAGCGGCACGCTCTATATGCCGCATGGCACCTCGCTGCGCATGGGCCGCCTGGGCTACCAGAGCGATGCCCAGGCTTCGCTGGCGGTCAGCTACAACTGCCTGGAAAGCTATGCCGATTCATTGCAAGAAGCGCTGACGCGGCCGTATCCGGCCTACGAGGCCATCGGCGTGCAGAACCCCGGCGGCGACTACAACCAGCTCAGCACCAGCCTGCTGCAGATCGAGAACGAGTTCTACGGCACCATCCGGCCCAAGCGCGTGATCCGCTCGGGCGAGCGCCCCCTGCATGCGCTGCGCGAACGCGGCGTCGAGTATGTGGAAGTGCGCTGCATGGACCTGGACCCCTTTGTGCCGGTGGGCATCGCCGCCCAGACCGTGCGCTTCCTGGACGTCTTCCTCTTGCACTGCCTGCTCAGCGACAGCCCGCCGGACACCCCCGAAGAGATCCGCGCCCTGGGCCAGAACCAGCACCTGGTGGCCGCACGCGGCCGCGAGCCGGGCCTTCGCTTGCAAACCCCGGACGGTGGCAGCCGCACGCTGCAAGACTGGGGCAAGGAGCTGCTGGATGCCTGCGCGCCCATGGCGGCCGCACTCGATGCCGCCCATGGAGGTGAGGACTATCGCGCCGCTTTGGACGCCGCCCGCCAGACCCTGGCCGAGCCCGACAGCACCCCATCTGCCCGCGTGCTGGCAGCCATGGCCGAGCGCTTTGACAACTCCTACGTCGGCTTTGTCCGCCAGCAGTCCGAGGCCACCCGGGCCCTGCTGCTCGACCTGCCCTACAGCGACGAGTTGGCGCAGCGCTTTGCCGAGCAAGCCGCCGCCTCACTGGCAGAGCAGGCACGCATCGAGCAAGCGGACACCTTGCCGTTTGAGGCCTACCGCCAGCAATACTTGGCGCCGGAGCGCATGGAGGTTTGAGCTCGGCCCTCGGGCTCAGGGCAAGCGCAACTCCGCGATCTGCCAGCCAAACAATCCCTGGCGATGCAGGACCAGCTCGACCGGCTCCTCATCCTCGCCCGCCTGGCGGATGCTGAAGACAAATCGCTGCGGGTGTTCATAGCCCATCGCCGTCTCGACCCGGGGCGGCGGCACGGCGGCTTCGCTGCCTTGCGGGCGCGGCAGGGCCGCACTGGCGGGCGGTACGCCCTGCAGCAAGCGGGCCAGGCTGGCCGGTGTGATCAGGGCATCGACCATGGGGCCCAACAAGGCACTGGCCACGGCCGCGCCCATGGCGCGCGCCGGGCTGGGCGGCTCCGCCGAACCGGGGCTGCGCGGGCTGACCAGACGCTGTTGCACCCCGAGCTTGACGCTGGCGCGCAGGCTGGGAAAGTCAACCCAGGCGGCCAGGGCTGCGCCATCGCGAACGCTGGCCGCCTGCCGCATCTGCAGCAGGGCCAGATAGGGGCTGGCATAAAGCAGCAGACCGAAGACAAGGGCCGCGCCCCACAAGAGGCGCCGGGTGTTGAAGCGAGCCATGGCCATGGTCTCAGCGCTCGGCCAGAGCCAGCTTGAGGCCAAAACCCAGGAACAAGGCGCCGATGGCCCGGTTCAGCCAGGCCACCAGGCGCTGGCTGGCCGAGATGCGCCGGCTGGCCTGCGCCGTGGACCAGGCCAGAAAATGGCACCAGAGCATGCCGTTGATATTGAAAACCAGGCCCAGGAAGACAAAGGCCAATGGTTTGCTGGCGGCATCGGGCGCGATGAACTGAGGCACAAAAGCCAGGAAGAACAGCGCCACCTTGGGGTTCAGCACATTGGTCAGCAAGCCCTGGAGATAGATGCTGCGCAAGGGCCTAGGCGCAGGTGCCGCCGGCGCCTCGTCGTTGGAGTCGGGCTCGGCGCGCTTGAGCAGCAAGCCCAGGCCCATATAGACCAGGTAAGCGGCGCCCAAAAGTTTGACCAGCCCGAAGGCCCAGCTCGAGGCCGCCATCAAGGCAGACAGGCCCAGGGCCGCCGCCAGCACATGAACAAAAGTCCCCGTGCCGATGCCGAGCGCGGCCGCCGAGCCCGCGCGCCAACCCTGGCTGGCACTGCGCGCCATGATGAGCAGCGAGTCCGGGCCTGGCGCGATATTGAGCAGCAGGCCGGAGATGATGAAGAGGGTCAGGTCTTGCGTGCCGAACATGGGGAACAGTTTCTCGCTGAGTGGGCTGAAGCAGCAGGCCGCAGCTTACTGGAACTGCTGCGCAGGCTTTACGCACAAACGCTCCTAGAATCGCGCGCCGGCCTGCCCCTCGCACCAGATCACGCCCATGATTCGCCAACCCGAACGCTGGGCCGCCCAGTTGCAAACTGCCTTGCCAGCCATGCTCCTGGCATTGAGCTGGCTGATCCCCAAACACGAAGCGCCCTGGCTGGCCTTTCACAGCGATCTGTGTGCCGCAGCCGCCCTGGTGATGGCCGTGCTGGCCTGGCTGAGGCAGAGTGAAGACCGCATGCTGCGCATGCCCAGCCTGGCCCTTGCCGCGCTGCTGCTGGCCGCAGTACCTGCGCTCCAGTTCGCTTTTGGCCTGATTCATTTTGCAGGCGACGCTTTGATGGCCTCGCTCTACCTGGTCGGCTTCGCCTGGGCCGTGCTGCTAGGCGCTCACGGCGGGCCGGACGCGGCACTGAGGCTGAGCCGGATTGCTCCGTGGCTGCTGGGCGCGGCCCTGATCTCGACCGCCATTGCGAGCTTGCAGTGGCTGCGCATCGACACAGGCATGGAGTGGCTGCTGCGCTCGCGGCCCATGGTCCGGCCCTATGGCAACCTCGCCCAGCCGAATCTGCTGGCCAGCGTGCTGGTGCTCGGGCAGTTGGCCGCCCTGGGCTTGCATCAATGCCACAAGCTCGGCTTGCGCACCTTGATCGCCCTCAGCCTGGTCTTGTGGGCCGGCATTGCCATGAGCGACTCCCGAACCGGCCGTTTGGAATTGCTGGTCCTGCTGACCTGGCTGCTGCTGATTCAGGGCCGGGCCGGCCTGCGCTTGAGTCGACGCGCCATGCTTGGCATAGGTGCACTTGGACTGCTGCTCTTCTCTGCCTGGCCTCTGCTGGAAGGCGCATTGGGACTGAGCCGTGTGCATGCCCTGGCGCCACTGGGCAGTCGCTCCCTGCTCGCGGTGGGCGCACGCTCCATTCACTGGCAGTCCCTGGTTGACGCCCTGCAGCAGTCGCCGCTCTGGGGCTTTGGCTGGAATCAGGTCGCGGTGGCACAGACCCGCGCGGCACTGAACCAGCCGGCCAGCCACGAGTTCATCGAACACAGCCACAACCTGCTGCTCGATCTGCTGGTCTGGAACGGGCTGCCGCTCGGAGGGCTCTTGATCCTTGGGCTGCTCACCTGGCTGAGTATTCAGCTGCGCGCCTGCCGCTCACCACGTGCCGCCTGTTTGCTGGCCGGGCTGCTGACGCTGCTGACGCACGCCATGACCGAGTACCCCTTGGAGTACTTCTTCTTTCTGCTGCCGCTGGGCCTGATCATGGGTGAGCTGCAAGCCATGCAAGCCCCAGGTCGATCCTGGCGCGTACCGCGAGCGCTGATCCTCAGCGCAGGCCTGCTGAGCGTGGCCCTCTTGACCGCGATTGCGCTTGAATACCCCAGGCATGAGCGGACCCATCGCCGCATGCACGATGACTTCAAGGCCGGCCAGATGCAAGCAGCGCCCCCGCGACCTGAGGCCAGATTCACACTGCTCACGCAGTTGCAGCCCCTGCCCGAGCTGCTCTTGATCAGCGATACGAGCAGCTACTCCGATGCACAAGTTCAGCAGCTGGCGCAGCTGGCCGAGCGCTTTGCCTACGCACCGGTTCTGGAACAACGGGCTCGATTCCTGCAAGAGCAAGGGCAAGTGGAAGCGGCCCGTCAGGCCGTCGACCTCTTGTGCAAGCTGCATACGAAGACAGATTGCGCGCGTGCTCATGAGCGCTTCGGCAGGGGCAAAAACCCGGAAAAAGAGAGCGAACAGCCTGGGCCATAATGCCGCTCATAACAACAAGCAATATCGGCGGCCTGTGTTCTACAGGTCGGCCCATTCAATCAGGCGAGGAATCTCATGAAGAAACATTTTGCGACCGCCCTCGTGGCGATGGCCGCGACCCTTGGCGCGACTCATTCGCAGGCTCAGTTCAGCAGTGCTTCCGGGCCGGTGACTCCACCTCTGGGATCTGAAGCCAATCCCTACACGCCCTGGGCATCCACTCAGCTCGCCAACGGCGAGAAGCAGTACTTCATCGCACCGGCTGTTTCAGGTTACTGGTTTGCCGCTCCCCTGAAGCATTCCGCGCTGGGTTCAACGCTGACTCATTCGGGATTTCAGGTGTCCCTCAGCCCATCATTCAGCAATGGACCGCTGAGTTTGACTTCGATTCAGATTGGCAGTTTTCAGGGCGACGACCTGAGCGTCAGCGCCAACGGCTCGGTCATCACGGACAACTTCGGAAGTGGTTCGGTGTTGAACTTCGCAGCCAATGTGCGTAGCTTCGAGGTCTACCGCCGCAACGGCAGCCTGCCAGTGACGAGTTCGAACACCCTGTTCCCCTTGCTGCTGAAATTCACAGGCAGCGCATCCGAAATGGCCTGGACCAGCATCTCCGCTGTCCCGGAGACCGAGACCTATGTGCTCATGCTGCTCGGTTTGGCGGTGCTCGGCGGCACTTTCGGTCGCCGCAAATCCAAGGCCTGAACCAGGCCGAATCTGCTGATGCGGCAGGGGCTGCTGCTCTGATTCAGAGCAGCTCCACCCCAAAGCGCCGCATCAGCGCCGCGAAGGCCACAAAGCACAGCACTGCAAACACAGCGCTGAGCAGCAAGGCCGGCCAGAAGCCCAGGCGCGCCAGCAGGGCCGGGAAGAGCAGGAACATGGGCAGGGTCGGCAGCACGTACCAGAAGGTGTAGCGTGCGTGGTTGGCGATCTTGTCCATGGGCTGCTGCTCCAGTTGCAGCCAGATCAGGGTCAACAAGGTGACCAGGGGCAGGGCGGCGATCAGACCACCCAACTTGTCATTACGCCGGGCGAACTCAGACACCGCCACGACCACGGCGGCCGTGGCCAGGTACTTGATCAAGAGCCAGCTGTTCATCGGCCCAGTGTAGGCGCGCCGCATGACTTCCAGCGCCGCCTCAGGCTGCCGCCTAGGATGCGCGCATGACGCATACCCTGACCTCTGCCCACCAGGCCCTGGCTACCGCCGGCCTGATCCTCGCCAGCGGCCTCATCCATGCCGCCCCCTTGCCCGAAGCCCTGAAAGCCGCCGCATCGCAGCAGCAAACCTTGGAACTGCAAGCCACCGGCGTGCAGATCTATGAATGCAAGGCCGTCAAAGACGCCCAGCCGGCCCGTTTCGAGTGGGCTTTCAAAGCACCCGAAGCCGAGCTCTTCGACGCCCAAGGCCGCAGCGTGGGCAAGCACTACGCCGGCCCGAGCTGGGAGTTCCAGGACGGCAGCAAGGTGGTCGGTGAAGTGCGGGCCCGCGACGCCGGCCCCGATGCCAAGGCCATACCGTGGCTGCTCTTGAGCGCCAAGTCCAACAGCGGCAACGGCGCCTTTGCCAAGACCGTCGCCATCCAACGCATCGACACCGTGGCCGGACTGGCCCCGGCCGAGGGCTGCAGCGCCGACGCGCTGGGCCGAGAAGCGCGCATCAGCTACCGTGCCGCCTACCGTTTTTTCGAGACCAAGTGATTCATGACTGAGAACACCACCGCATCCCGCTGCCAGCTGCGCCAGGCCTTGCGCAGCGACATCCCCGGCATGCACCGGGTGCGCCGCGCCGTGCGTGAGAACCCTTTGACCAGCGACGTGATCCGCGAAGAGCATTACATCCCCGCGATCGAGAGCAGCGGCCGCGGCTGGGTGGTCGAAGAAGCCGGGGAAGTGCGAGCCTTTGCCGTAGGCAATGGCGAGACCGGCAATATCTGGGCCTTGTTTGTGGACCCCGCCCATGAAGGCCGCGGCTTCGGCCGCCAGCTGCAGGCTGTCATGGTGGATTGGCTGTTCAGCGAGGGACTGGAACGCCTGAACCTGGGCACCGCACCGGGCACCCGCGCCGAGGCCTTCTATCGCGCCACCGGTTGGACTTATCTGGGCATCGACGCCCATGGCGAGGCCAGCTTCGAAATGCGGCGCTAACGCGGGGCTTCAACGCAATCGCTTTGCGCGGCAAGCAATTGCACCGCGCTTACTGCCCTGAATGCCCTTACTGACTTCACAGGCTACCGCGCCCTTCCTTGGCGTGGAAAGCCTGCGAAGTTTCCCAGGCCGTGACCTGCAGATGTGCGGCCACGTCAATAGGCAGGCCGGCGGTGTAGCTCAGGCCTACCGGGTTGATCTTGTAGACCGAGGCCAGCACCGTGCATGCTGCCAGGTAGGTGCCCGCAAGCGTCGGGTGCCGTTTGTCGGCCACGTGCAGCGTCAACTCTGGGCGCTTGGCCAGTGAAGTCGCGAAGGCAAGGCCCGCGGGCACGACCAGGGCCTTGTTCTGCTTGCCAGCCTTGATGTATTCAATGGCCAGCTGCTGCGTCATCTCGGGCTTGTCCTGATAGGCCCATGACATGAAGAAGATGGGCGCCGCGCCATGGCTGCGTGCGGTAGCGCTGTGCTTGGCCGCGTATTCATGAAAGATGCTTTGCAACTGCGGGTGAATGGGACACTGGCTGCAGTCCATCATCATCACGCCGTCGAAGGGCTTGTCGAAGGTGTTGAAGCGCACCTCGTTGTCGCCGACGAAACTGTAGCTGGCCACGCCACCGGGCTTGAAGTGGGCCTCCAGGTCGTGCCAGTTGATTCCCGAACCGCTGATGGTGGCGGAACTGCTGCGCATGTTCTTGGCGCCGGCTGCGCTGAGCAACTGGCTGACGTGACCATGCATCGAGTTGTTGTAGTAGAAGAAGCTGTTGCCCAGCCACAGCATCGACTTGATCTCGGTGGAGACCACCTGCGCGGACTTGGCCGGCGTGGGGCCGGGCACAGGCGCAGTGGCGCAGCCCGCGAGGACCGCCAGGGCGAGCGCGGCCAAAAGTGGTTTGATCAGTCGCATGGTCGGCTCCGCTTCATTGGGGTGAATGCATCGTAGCGCTGCCGCAGCCGGTTCGCCGCGTGCCCAGTTGCGGCAGCGCAAGCGGGTCAAGTACATGTATCGCATGACCTAGCCCCGCGAGCTCGGCAGAAGCTGCCGACGGCACAGGGCGCCGTGCCAGACAAAACAGGCTTCGTACAAGAACGATGATCGCCACGGGGCCTGGTCATCCGGCTTGTGTCAATCTCGGGAGTTCGACTCATCGAGCCGAAGACTTTCGCCTCCAGCTGAATGGGCGATTTGTCGCCAGCAAGGCTGGATGAGCGCAATACCTTCGACACCGGGCACGGGATGCATGGGCGGAAAACACCGGTTAACCTTCGGCCATGAACATCGCCGTCATCGGGGGCGGCATCGCCGGCTTGGTGGCCGCTTGGCAGCTGTCACGGCGCCACGCGGTGACCTTGTTTGAACGCCATGCGCTGCCCGGCTTTATCGCCAGCTCGGTGGCACTGAACGACAGCCCCTCAGGCCTGCGTATCGACGTGCCGTTGCGCGTGTTTTACCCCGGCTACTACCCGACGCTCACGCGCCTGTACGCAGACCTCGGCGTGGCCACCGATCCCGTCGACTACGCGACCACCTTCACTGACGGCGACGGCCGTACCTACTTCCGTTGGCGCAACGCTCGCCTCGGTGCCTGGTCACTGCCTTATGTGCTGCCGCAGGACGTGGCCGGCGCGCGGGGACGGCGCATCGTGCAAGGTGCGCTGCACTTCCAGGCCCGCGCACGCGCGGCGCTGGCCGATGGGGGCTTGGGTGCTGCGAGCATCGGCGAGTTCGTCGCTGCCGAGCGCATCGCACCCGAGTTCGTCGACGGCCTGCTGCTGCCTGCTGTCGCCACCATTGGCACCTGCAGCAGCGAGGACGCACGCGCCTACCCCGCTGCCGTGATCGCCGGCTACGCAGCCGCTGGCGTAGCGCGGCAAAGCGTGCGCCGTGCGCGCGACGGCGCCGATGCAGTGGCGGCCAAGCTGATGGCCGGCATCACCCGCGTGCAATGCAGCGCCGGCGTGGTGGCCGTTTGGTCCCGGCGTGGCGCGGCCGAACAAGTGGTGGTGCAACGCAGCACTGGCGAGGAGACCTTCGACCATATTGTTTTCGCCACGCAAGCCAACCAAGCGCTCACCCTGCTGGCCGACGCCGCGCCCGACGAGATCGCGGCGCTGGCCGCCTTCCGCTACCGTGCGCTCGAGGTGATGATGCACAACGACACGGCGCTGCTGCCGGCGCAGCGCGCCGACTGGTCCCCGGTGAGCGCCCGTGTCTGCGCCGAACACGAGCAACCCGAGAGCACGATCTGGATCAACCGCGTGCAGCCCGGGCTGCGCGATGCCGCGCCGCTGTTCCAGACCGTGATGCCGCAGCGCTTGCCGAGAGAGGACCGCATCATCGGCCACGCTCGCTTCGAGCGCCCGCTGGTCGATGCTGGCAGCGCTGGCGCCCTGGCCGCGCTGAAGCAACTGCATGCACAGCCCGGACGTCGCGTCTGGTGGTGCGGCTCCTACGCCGAAACCGGCGTGCCGCTGTTGGAAAGCGCGGTGCGATCAGCGCTGGCGGTGGCCGCACTGGTGGAGTCCTGCGCCGCCCGGTCGTCAGCGGGGCCCTGACAGCTTCGCAAATCGCGCATGTCTAGGACTGTCGCAGGATTGTGGGCATACCCCCCACGGGGAGAGCCAGTCACTGCCGATCGGTACAGAACGCAGCAGGCAGTCCTCATCCCAAGTGTGTCCCTATCGGCAATATCGGTGCGAGCGCAGTGGGCATTGCCTTCCATCTTGCCGGCTCCGGCCTCTTCGCGAGCATCAAGACATCTGGAGCCATCTACAGCTGCACCGTGCTTCTCTCGGGTGGCATCCATCCCAGCGGAGGATGCGCACAAGCGTCTGCTCTGGCTTCTCTCCCATAGCCAGGCGTCGCTTCACAAGGCTGCGGTCGCAGGCTGAAGCCGGTGCTGACGCTCAAGCGGAGCGACCGCTTTCCACGCATGGCGTGTCCTGGCTGAACAGGTTCTGCCAGAGGCCATCGGCCCTGCGCCGCCAGAGCGAGGACACAAACATCGCTTCCGCCGCCTTCTCCATCTCCCGAGACACACGCTGCCAATCGGCCCGGTAGCTCAGCAAGGCCAGGCCCTCGCCCAAGGGCAGCAATTTGGCCTCGCTCAATCGGTAGTGCGCGACCACCGCGCCGCCATCCAATTGCCCGACGTGCTCGGCCTTGCCGGCGTGGCCACTGGCATAGACGCCCAGGAATTCATCGGCCAGCAGGCGCTCATCGGCCGCTCGGTCGCCCGACACCAAGGCCGCCCAGACCTGCTCTTCCAGTTGCAGGAGATGAGCCAGGTCGAAAGAACTCATGGCCGGCCTGCGGCCACCTTCAGCATGGCCTCGCTGACCACCTTGACCGGGGCGCTGCCATAGCTGAGGAAGTTCTCATGGAAGGCCTTGAGCTTGAAGGCCGGGCCCTGCGCGGCCTTGAGCTGCTCGCGCAGAGCCAGAATTTCCGAGAAGCCCGCAAAGTAACTGCTCAGCTGCACGGCGCTGACTTGTGAGCGATGCCATTTTTCCTTGGCCTCGGTCTTGGCCTGGAAGGCCTCGCGCTCGAGCAGCTGGATGGCCTCGGCCTCGCCCTGGCCCAGCACATGGGTCTGGTAGTCCAGGATGGCATTGCAAACCACGCGCAGATTCCATTTCGCGTACATCAGGCCCATCTCGGGGCTGGGCTGGCCGTTGACCGAACCCCAGCCGCTTTCCATCATCATGCGTTCGGCGTAGACGGCCCAGCCTTCGATCATGGCGCCGTTGCCGAACAGGCTCTTGACCTTGGAGCTGGACTTGTTCGAGTACAGCAGCTGCACATAGTGGCCAGGCACGGCCTCGTGGATGCTCAGCACCTGCAGGGTCCAGTGGTTGTACTCGCGCAGAAAGGACTCGGCCTCGGCCGGCTCGTACTTGTCCAGCGGGTCGACGTTGTAGTAGGTCATGCCCTTGGGGTCCAGCGGGCCGGGCGCGCTGATCGAAGCGCCGGCCACGCCGCGCATATAGGCGGGGGTCTCGCGCACCAGCAAAGGGCGGCTGGGGTCCAGGGTCAGCAGATCATGGGCGGTGACCCAGGCCGAGAGCGCCGGAATCTGAGCCTTGATCTCGTCCACAAAGCCTTCGGGCGTGGCATGGCGCTCGCTGAGCTTGTCGATGACGCGGGCGATCAGGTCCAGGCGCTCGGCCGGCTCCGCTTCGCCGGGGAAGAGCTGGGGCCACATGCCCCGAGCCAGCTCACCCATCTTCTGGTGCAGGGCGGCCTTCTCGGCCAGGGCGCGCTGGTAGAGGCCGTCGGCATCGACATTGGCCTGGATCTCGTAGGCGAAGGACTTCTCGAACAGCGCCCGGCCGAGGCGGAAATCACGGCCTGTGCCGGCCGCCGTCTGGCGCGCATCCACGGCCTTGAGCTCGGCGATGAACTGCTCCAGGCTGCGCTGCGCCGCGGCGTTATGGCGAAGCAAGGCGGCCTGGCGCGCCGGCGCCAGCTTGGCCTTGGCTGCCGCCTCGGGGATGCTGCTGCGGAACGTGTCGAGCGCACCCTCGCTCTGGCGGATCGCCAGGCGCAGATGCATGGGGCTGGGCTCTTTGAGCTTGAGCAAAGCGGCGCGGTAATAGGCCGGCACCTGCTGCAGGCGACGCTCCACCAGGGCCAGGCGCTGGGGCAGGGGTGCGAAATCCTCCTTGCTGAGCAGCTCGGAGAAGCCATTGGCCACGTTGTACTCGGACGGATTCCACTGGTCGCTGCGCAGCTCGCTCAAGCTCCACTGCAGGCCGCGCAGATGGTTGTCCAGCAGGGCCAGGTCGCTGCGCTGGCCGGCATCGAGCGTCAGCTTGGCCGGCAATGCCTGCAGGCGCTTCAACCAGCGCTGGGCAAAAGCCAGCTGCGCCTGGCGCAAGGCCTCGGTCGGCGCCGGCAGTTGGGCCGCAGCGGCGTACTGGCCGGCGGCCACGGCCATCTCGGGCACCAAGCGCCAATAGTCCTTCAGAAAGGCATCGACTTCCCGCTCGAAAGCCTGACGAACTTGCGACTGCGCCGCAGCCAGGGCAGCCACGGGCGCCGCGGCCTGAGCCAGACCAGGCAGCACGGCGGCCGAAAGTGCCAAGGACAGGCAAGCCGCCAGGCGGCGCAAACGCGGGCGAACGGAGCGGGTCGAGTTCATGAGGCTGAAGGCAGTAAAGGGATGGGGCGGCGTGCACCGCAGCGGGCCGCAAGGAGCGGGCAGTGTAGCGAGACGGCATGCCGACGGCCTGCCACGAAGCCGGCCATTCGCGCCGTCAGCATCTGCTATCGTCACAGCGCGCACCTCCTTTGCGCTGGCCGCCCAGACCGAAAGCGTGGCCTTCCACCCTTCTCGCCATCCTGCCCCTTCATGAGCCTTCGTCCGCCTGCCGAAGCGCAGCAACCGGGACTGCGTGATGGTTCATCTGGAACCGCTCGCCGGCCCGGCTTGATCTTGTCGGTCTTTGTCGGCCTGACCACCGTGGCCATCGTGGCCCAGACCGTCTGGGCCATACGACAGGACCGTGAATTGACCCTGGCGACCGAAGCAGCCAACGGCCGCACCACAGCGCGCCTGCTGGAGGAACATGCCAGTCAGCAGCTGGCCGTAGCCGCTGCGCGCCTGGACGCAATTGCCGTGCTGGTGGCCGGCATGGACAGCGGCTCGGGCACAGGCGCGGACGCCGCAGAGAGCCTGGCTCGGAGCGAGGCCCGCATCCGCGGCCTGGTGGAAGACCAACTCAGCACCAGCCGCTCGGCCGGGGCCCTGCAGTACGTCAATCTCCAGGGCCAACGTTGGGCCAGCCCGGTGGACTTCCCGGCCTTCGCCGCGCCCGGCGAGCTGCGCGAATTCATCCCCGAGCTGCTGCAGCACCCCGAACGCAAGAACTTGCTGATCGGCAAGCGCTTCGAGCGCTTGATCGACAGCGAGGCGGTGCTGCCGCTGGCGCGCAATCTCTACGATGCGCAGGGCCGCCACCTGGGCCTGATCAGCACCGAGCTCACGATTGCCTATTTCAAAAGCTTCTACGCCAGCGTGGCCAGAAACAGCCAGGCGACGGTGCAGATGATCACCTCGGCCGGTCAGGCGGTTGCCGGCGCCCCGTCACTGAGCAGCGGCGCCCCAGCCGCGGTCCAGGCTGGCCTGGACCGCATACAGGCCGGGCCCGAAGAAGGCAGTTTCGAAGACAGCGGCCTGCTCGGCGATGGTCGCCCGCGCTTGGTCAGCTACCGCAAACTCCCCGCTCATCCTTTGGTGATCGTCTTCGGCCGGGACATGTCGCTGGTGCTTGGAACCTGGCAAGACCGCGCCCACGACCGTCTACTGTTTTCCGGCGTGTTTATCGCCCTGCACCTGCTGCTGACCTACTACCTGCTGCTGCATATGAAACGCTTGCAGGGCTCGGAGCAGCGCCTGCGTGACAGCGAGGCCAAGTTTGTCGCCCTGTTCCAGCACGCACCGATTCCACTGGCCCTGATGGATGCCGGCCAACACCGCCTGATCGAAGTCAACGAGGCCATGCTGCGGCTGTTCGACATCAACCGCGCGGGCTGGATCGGCGCCTCACCGCTCGATCCGCGCCATTGGCTCGACCCGGAACGCCGCGAGCGCTATGCACGCGATCTGCAGCAGCAGGGACAGGTAGACAGCTTGGAGGCGGAGCTGCGCCGCGTCAATGGCACGCTGTTCACTGCCCTCATCTCGACCCGCTTGCTGCAATCGGGCGGCCAGTCCCTCGGCATCGTGTCCATCATCGATGTCACACAGCAGCGCCAGATCGAGCGTCAGATGGGTGAACTCAACACCCAGCTGGAAGCGCGGGTGCAACAGCGCACCCAGCACCTTGAGGAAGCGCTCAACACGGTCAAGAGCATGCAAAGCGAACTGGTGCGTACCGAGAAAATGGCGGCCTTGGGTTCCCTGGTGGCCGGCATCGCCCATGAGCTAAACACCCCGATCGGCAATGGGGTCACCGTGGCCAGCTCCATCCAGGCCTATGCCGACAGCTTGTCGGCCGAACTGGGCGTCGAGCGGCCGCGTCGCTCACGCATGGCGCTGCTGATCGGTTCGATCCAGAGCGGCGCCGACATCCTGGTGCGCAGCCTGGACCGCGCCGCCCATCTGATCACCAGCTTCAAGCATGTGGCGGTGGACCAGAGCAGCGACCAGCGCCGCCCGTTCGACCTTCGACATGTCCTGCAGGAACTGGCCCTGATGCTGGAGCCCATGTACCGCAAGCAGCACCGTCTGGAGCTGGACCTGGCCCCTGACTTGGAGATGGACAGCTATCCCGGCGCCCTGACCCAGGTCCTGACCAACTTCGTCAGCAATGCCGTCAGCCATGCGTTTGCGCCCGGCAGCAGTGGTTTGATGCGTCTGAGCAGCCGCGCCCTGGACAGCGAACGCCTCGAGATCTGCTTCAGCGACGACGGGGTCGGCATCACAGCCGAGCACCTCAACCATGTCTTCGAGCCCTTCTTCACCACCAAACTCGGCCAGGGCGGCTCCGGCCTGGGGCTGAGCATCGTCTACAACTTGGTGACCAGCGTGCTCGGCGGCAGCATCGCCATCGACAGCGCGCCCGGCCAGGGCACCCGCCTGCGCCTGCTGCTGCCGCGGCAAGCGCCACTCAAATGAATCATTTGTAAATGCCGGTGCCCAGGCACAGCTCGCTGCCCGGCACGCGCTCAACATAGCCGAGCTTGGTCTCCACCTGGCGGTTGACCGGATTGGGCCATTGGTACTGCACCCAGCCGCGCCCCTCGGCGCTGGCGAAACAGAGCTGGGCCATTTCGCGGATCAGGTAGACGCCGTTGGCGTCACGCATATCGAACTTGTTGGTGCCTCGGATGCGCGGATTGATGCCGTGAATGATCTGAAAGCCTTTGGCGTCCAGCGAAAAAAGGTAGAGATCGCCATGGCGGTTGATCTCGCTCTTGCTGTTGAAGGGGCTGTTCGGGTTGTTGAACTCGGCCACCGCTTTGTCCATGCCCTGAGTTTTGATGAAAGCCTGGGCCTTCTTCATCAAGGCGAGGGCGTCCTCGGCCGTGCTGCGTGCGTCCTGGGCCTGCACGGCCGCCGTGCTGCCCAGGCCCAGCAGCAAGCCCAGGCCGAGACGGCGCAGGGCGCGCAGGCGCAAATGGAGGGATGGCTGTTTCATGGTCCGCACCCTGTGCATGTCGGAGGCCTCATCATGCATCAGCTCGCTGCGGGCGGGACGGAGCAGCCTTGCCATAATGGCGACGCTGTGCCCGCCGAGCCCGACGAGTGACAACGAGGAGAGTGATTTCATGACGCAGCCACCCCGGTGGCCACCCGGCCCGACCCGCCCCATGCCGGCCATCCGTCCCGGGCGATGGAGCGCATTGCTGTGCGCTTTCGGCCTGAGCGCCTGTGCGGTGCAGCTGCCCTTCCAGGCGCCGGCCGAGAAGGTGAGCAAGACCACCGTCTACCAGAACGAGCGTTTCCAGGCCGACGAAACCTTCTCGCGCCTGTTCGACGGCACGGTCGAAGACACCTGCGAGGCAGCGCGCCGTGCCCTGCTGAGCCAGGGCTATGTGATCAGCCCGACACCATCCAATGCCGTGCCGGCCAGCAGCAACAACAGCTCGGTCACCGGCCGCAAGCATTTCCAGCCGGACGGCGAGGTCCATGTGGAGATCAGCTTCAATGTCGTGTGTGCGCCTGACGGCCGTCAGGACCTGGTCACCACGGCTTTCGTCTCCGCCCAACAAGACCGTTACTCACTCAAGAAGAGCAGCAACTCGACCAGCATCGGCGTCAGCGCCCTGGGGTCCATCTCGGTACCCATGTCCTCGACCGACGAATCCCTGGTCAAGGTGGCCAGCGAGACCATCCCGGCCGGTGCCTTCTACGACCGTTTCTTCAGCCTGATGCAGCGCATGTTGGGCGAGCGCACGGCGGACCGCTGAACGACGCGACTTAAAGCTCGGCCGCCCGGGCGCGCAGCAAGGCCTGGTCCTGGGCATTGCCACTGAGCCGAGCGGCACGCTCGAAGGCCTCGCGCGCTTCCCGACCGCGGCCCAGCCGGGCCAGCACATCACCCTCGACGCTGGCCAGCCAGGGGTAGTCGCGGAGCGCCGGTTGCTCGCGCAAGGGCTGCAGCAAGGCCAGAGCCACCGCGGGCCCGCCGCCTTGTTCCGCGCTCATCATGCTCACCGCCACCGCCCGATTCAAGCTGACCACGGGCGAAGGAAAACGCGCCGCCAAAGCGTCGTAGGCGGCCACGATGGCGGGCCAGTCGGTGGCCTCGGCCGTGGCCGCCCGGGCATGGCAGGCGGCGATGGCGGCTTGCAGCTGATAGGGCCCGGGGCCGGCCGGGTCGGCCTGTGCCAAGGTCTGAGCTCGGGCCAGGGCGGCCAGGCCGCGGCGGATCAGCAAGGCATCCCAGCGGCGTCGGTCCTGGGCCATCAGCAGCACCGGCCGGCCCTGGGCATCGCCCCGGGCGGCCAGGCGCGAAGACTGGATCTCGAGCAAGGCCAGCAGGCCCTGCACTTCCGACTCCTGCGGGCTCAGGCCCGCCAGCACCCGGGCCAGGCGCAGCGCCTCTTCGCACAAGGCCGGGCGCAGCCAGTCGGCGCCACTGCTGGCGGCATGGCCTTCGTTGAACATCAGGTAGACCACGGCCAGCACCGAGCCCAGGGCTTCACGACGCGCCGCGCCCTGCGGCAGTTCGAAAGGCAGACCACTGTCCGCCAAGGTGCGCTTGGCACGGACGATGCGCTGGGCCACGGTGGCCTCGGGCTGCAGGCAGGCGCGGGCGATTTCGGCCGTGCTCAGGCCGCCCAGCAAGCGCAGGGTCAGGGCCACCCGGCTGGCCGGTGGCAGCACCGGATGGCAGGCAATGAAGAGCAGACGCAGCAGGTCGTCATCGATGTGGGCGGCATCGGCGGCCTGATCGAGGCTGCGGATCAGCTCGGGCGCGAAATCGGGCTCCACATCAGCTTGCAAGGTTTGCAGATCCTGGGCCAGGGCTTCCTCCTGGCGCGCCTGCATGGCGACGCGGCGCAGGTGATCCAGCGCGCGATGCTTGGCCGTGGTCATCAGCCAGGCGGCCGGCTTATCAGGCAGGCCATCACGCGGCCAGGTTTCCAGGGCGGCCAGCAAGGCGTCTTGCGCCAGCTCCTCGGCGCGGTCCAGATCACGCACCAGACGGGCCACATGGGCGACGATGCGCGCCGACTCTTGACGCCAGATGGCCGCCACGGTGTCACGCATGGCGCAGCCTTCAGGCATCGCTGCCTGGGTCGGCACAAGCGCTGACGTCCATGAAACACAACTCCCAGATATGGCCGTCCAGGTCCTCGAAACCATGGGCGTACATGAAGCCATGGTCCTGCGGCGCGCGGGGTGCGCTGCCGCCGGCGGCCACGGCCTTGGCCACGAGAGCGTCGACCTCGGCCCGGCTGCTGCAAGACAGGCAGAGCAAGAGCTCGCTGCCCTGGCGCGCGTCGACGATGGGCTTGGCCGTGAAACCCTGGAAGAACTCATGGGTCAGCAGCATGGCGAACAGCTGCTCGCCCAGCACCAGACAGGCACCCTGCTCATTGCTGAACTGCGGATTGAAGCGGTAGCCCATGGCCTCAAAGAATGCACGCGAAGCGGCCAAGTCCCGAACGGGCAAATTGACAAAGATTTGTTGGTGCATGGCGAAGGCCTCCTGAATTGGGGTCAGAGTCATTTCTGCGCGGCGGCTGCGGCTGCAGGCGGCGACGCCTCGGCCAGGGCCTTGAGATTCTGCAGACCGGCCTCGAAGTCGCGGCCGATCATGCGGTCCATATTGAAGATCACACCCATCAGCTTGCTGATGAAGGGCGAGGGGCCGCTCATGGACCAGCTGACTTCACACGGGCCGCCCGGCTGCGCCACGATCTGGAATTCGGCCAGGTTGTGGGCCTCGAAAGGCTTGAGGAAATCCAGGCGCATCTGCACGCGCTGTGGCGCTTCTTGCGCGGTGATCTCCATGCTGCCCTCGCCCACCTCCTTGCTCTGCCAAGCGTAGCGAGCACCGGGGCCGGCCGTCTGGGCGCTGTACTGGCCCTGGATCTGCGGGTCCTTCTTCTCGTAGGGATTCCAGCGATTGAACTGGCGCAGATCCTGAATCAAGGCAAACAAGGCCTCGGGCGAGGCCTGAATCTGGAGCTTGCGCTCGACACGGAACTGATCAGGCTGGCGCGCCGCCTGGATCAGCAAGACCAGCAGCACCAGCAGCAAGAGGCCACCGACGGCTTTGAACAGGCTCGCCCACATCATGCGGCCTCCGCGTTCTGGCTGGCCTGCTGGGCCTCGAGCGCCTTCATCTGATCGAGGGCGGGGCCGGGCGTGAAGTCATCGAGCTCGTAGAGTTGGCGCACCTCGATCTCGCCGCCGTCGCCCTGTCTGCCAAAGGGCGCCGGGAAACGCCGCGCCCATTCCATGGCCTCGGCGCGGGAGCGCACCTGGATCAAGGTATAGCCGGCGATCAGCTCCTTGGTTTCGGCAAAGGGGCCGTCCATGAGCTGCGCCTGGCCGTTCTGGTAGCGCTGGCGCCAGCCCTCGCGGCTGGGCTTGAGGCCGTTGCCGTCCAGCAGCACGCCGGCCTTTGCCAGCTCTTCGTGATAGCGGGCCATGTCCGCCATCAGCGGGTCGTCGGCCGACGGCATGATGCCGGCCTCGCTGCTGGCGGTGGCGCGCACGATGATCATGAATCGCATGAGATTCTCCTGAGCCTATGGAAGCAGAGCCGCCGCTTGCGGCCCACCCACACACGACGAAGCCGGGCAGCGCTTCTCGACCGCTGATGCACAGAATCAGGGTAAATACCCAGTCTTCAGAGCGGCTCGGCATCCTCGAAGCAAGGCCCGACCTGGCGCAGCTCCACCGTCGCCCACTCGGCCGCCGGGCAGCGGGCGGCCATCTCCAGCGCCTGTTCGCGGCTGCAGTTCTTGAGCAGGAAGAAGCCGCCGATCATTTCCTTGGCCTCGGCAAAGGGGCCATCAACCAGCTGGGTCTGGCCCTCGCGCACCTGCAAGCGCACGGCCTGGCGCGTCGAGGCCAGGGAATTGCTGGCTTCCAGCAGACCGAGGGCTTGCAAGTCCGCGGTGAAGGCCAGCATGCGGGCATAGGCTTGCTCGCCTCCCTCGCGGCCGCGCTCTTGGCGCTGGCCGGTGGGTTCGACGATCAAAAGCATGTAGGACGAAGAAGGTGTGGCCATTGCGGGTTCCGGCTTGGGGCTGAGTTCGCGCGCATTGTCTGGCTTCGTGCCCAGCTTGAACATGTGGTCCACTCCCAGGGTGAGTGATATTTCCAAAGACGCGGCCACGACCGCCACCCCCTCCTCTTCTACGTCCCCGTCAAGTTCCCCCGCGGCTGCTGTGTCCCCGGGCGCCGGCAAGCCCACGCCGCTGAACCTGCCCAACCCGCGCCATGCCAGCCGCCTGCCGGCCGGCATCGGCCCCGAACAACTGCTACGCATACGCCAGGCCGCCTACCAACTGCCCCAGGTGCTGACGCCGGCCGATTTCGGCGTGGCCGGTGCCGAGGGCGGCGCCAGCGAAGACGCGCTGGACCGCGCCGGCCTGGTGCTTTTGCAAAAAGCCGTGGCCGGTGCCCGGCCGAGCCGCTGGATTGCCCCGCAGCTGATGGCCTCGGCCCTGGCCCACCTCGATGTGGTGGGCACGGCGCCGACCGTGCGCGCACTGATGCAACAGCGCCTTGTGCTGCTCGACGGCCTGGGCCTGAGCCGCGAAGGCCTGGGCTGGAGCCGGCTCTGCCGCCTCAACCTCAAGCTGGCCCAGCCGGGCTGGCTGATTCCGCTCGCCTTCCGTGTGCCACTCGATGACGATGCGCCTGTCTGGGCCTTCTATCGCGACGGCGACCTGCACACGCTCAAAGCCGCCCTGGGTCAGCAGCCGCCGTATGTGCATGCGGCCGAGCTGCAAGCCCATCTGGCCCAGCTGCTGGCGCGCAGCGAGGCCGGCCACCCCGAGCATCTGGAGTCCCTGCTGCCGCGCCTGCAGGCCGAATGCGCGACGCCCCAGACCTTCGAGCTGCTCAAGGCCGGCTGCACGCGCGCCCAGGACCGCTGGGAGCACCGCGTCGCCGAGCTCAACACCCTGGCCGGGCTGAACAGCGAGCTGGCCTTCCAAGGCTACCCCGACACCTTCGACGCCGCGCGCCGCCTGCAGCGCACGGTGACGCTCTACGTCGGCCCGCCCAACAGCGGCAAGACCTACGCCGCCTTCGAGCGCCTGGCGCAAGCGCATGAAGGTTGCTACCTCGCCCCCTTGCGCCTGCTGGCCCTGGAAGGACGCGACCGACTGGTCGGCCGCGGCGTGCCCTGCTCGCTGCTGACGGGCGAGGAGAACGTGCCGGCCGACAACGCCCGCGTGGTCTCCAGCACCATCGAGATGGTCAACACCAACAAGCCCATCGACGTGGCGGTGATCGACGAGGCACAGATGCTCTTCGACCTCTACCGCGGCTGGGCCTGGACCCAGGCCATCGTCGCGGTGCCGGCCAATGAGGTGATCATCATCTGCTCGGCCTATGCCGTGCCGGCGATCGAGAACCTGCTGGGTCTGTGCGGCGAGCGCTGCACGGTCAAGCATTTCGAGCGCAAGCAGGAGGTGCAGCTGCTGCCTGCGCCGCTGCCGATCGCTTCGCTCAAAAAGGGCGATGCGGTGGTGGCCTTCAGCCGCCGCGAGGTGCTGATGCTGCGCGACCAGATTGCCCAGGCCGGCCACCCGGTCTCGGTCATCTACGGCGCCTTGCCGCCCGAGGTGCGGCGGCGCGAGGCCGAGCGCTTTGCCGTCGGCGCCGCCCACATCCTGGTCGCCACCGACGCCATCGGCATGGGCCTGAACCTGCCGATCCGGCGTGTGCTGTTCAGCACCATGAGCAAATTCGACGGCCAGGGTGACCGCGCCTTGACCGTCTCCGAGGTGCACCAGATTGCCGGCCGGGCTGGGCGTTATGGCATGCACGACGAAGGCTTCTGCGGCGTGCTGCGCGAAGCCGAGCCGCAAGCGGCCAAGGTGCTGAAGGAGCTGCTGCCCAAGCAGCCACGGGCGCCGCGCGACTTCAAGGCCGCGGTGGCGCCGAACTGGTGGCATGTCAACACCATCGCCAGCCGCCTGGGCTTGAAGCGCCTGCGCGAGGTGCTCAATGTCTTCATGGAACAGCTGCGCCTGGACGACGCCCATTTCGCGGTGGCCGAGCTGGAGCAGATGCTGGATCTGGCCGGTCAACTCGACCAGGCGGCCGGCGCCCTGACCATGAAGCAGCGCTTCATCTACGCGCAAGCGCCGGTGGACAGCCGCACCGATGCCCAGGTGCAGGAATACCTGGACTGGGCCCACCGCCACGCCCTCAATGGCAAGGCCGGTTCGCCCTGGTTCCTGCAGGACGTGGACGAACACAGCCGGCTCGATCGCATGGAGCAGGCCTTGCGCAGCTGCACCTTGTGGCTCTGGCTGGACCTGCGCTTCCCTGGCGTCTACGGCCAGGTGGCCGAGGTGGTGGACCTGCGCAGCCGTCTCAACGACGGCATCGAGCGGCACCTCAAGGGCAAGAAGCCGCTGTGGCAGACGCGGGGCGGGCGGCGGTGAGTCGTGAGTCGTGAGTCGTGAGTCGTGAGTCGTGAGTCGTGAACGAGTGAATAGGTGAAGGGGTGAGGGTGGCTGGTTCACCAGGCGCGCAGCGCCGCTCACTTGTTCACCCGTTCACCCAAAGAAAGTCCCGAGCATTCCGGTTGGATGTGTGTGCAACACGAAAGCTCCAGCCATGTCTGACACGGGATCAACGGACTCCAAAGCACCTCTGGCCTACAAGCAGGAGTCGATCGCCATCGCCGGCGCGGCCGACCTGCTGATCCGCTCCTTGCTGGATCGCCAGCAGTTCAATGACCCCGGCGGCGAGGCCGAAGCCCTGGGCATTTCCTCGGCCGCCTGGCCGCTGTTCGGCCTGCTCTGGCCCTCGGGTCTGCGCCTGGCCGAGGCCATGGCGCTGCGGCCATTGCTGGAAGGTGAAAGCATCCTGGAGATCGGCTGCGGTCTGGGCCTGGCCAGCTTGGTCAGCCACCGGCGCGGCGCCCTGGTCACGGCCAGCGACTGCCACCCGCTGGCGGCCAGCTTTCTGCTCGAGAACCTGCGCCTCAACGAGCTGCCGCCCATGCGCTACTGCCACGGCGACTGGTCGGGCCAGAGCTGGGACGAGGAAGCCCTCGCGCAGGCCCTGAGCCATATCGGTCCGGCGCGTCGGCGGCCGCGCGTGCAAGGGCGCTTCGACCTCATCATGGGCAGCGACATCCTCTATGAACGCGACGAGGGCGGCGCCCTGGCCGGCTTCATCGAACGCCACGCCCAGACGCATTGCGAGGTGCTGATCATCGACCCCAACCGCGGCAACCGCCCGGCCTTCAGCAAGCGCATGGCCGGCCTGGGCTTCGAGCTCGACGACCAGCCGCTGCGCTCGCTCGCCCTTGCCACTGAGAAGTACAGCGGGCATTTGCTGCGCTACCAACGCTGAGCCCTGCGGGCTAGGGCAAGCAGGCGGCTAGCATGTGGCCCGTATGGAGGGTGCCATGTCCGAGGACTACAACGCCGAATCGGTGGCCTGCTTTGACAGGCATGCCCAGCGTTATGCCGAGAAGTATTTCGAGCTGCGCGACTACGACCGTTTCTACCGGGCTCTGGCAGAGGCATTGCCGCCTAACGGCGCACGTTTTCTCGATCTCGCCTGCGGCCCCGGCAATGCCGCCGCCTTTGTGCGCCAGGCCTGCCCGAGTGCCGACATCCTGTGTGTGGACCGCTCGCCGGCGATGTTGGTGGTGGCCGGGCAGCGCGTGCGCGGCGCCGTGTGCCAGCAGGCAGACTGCCGCGATCTCCGCAGCCTCGCGCCCGGCTTTGACGCCGCCGCTTTCTGCTTCGCACTGAGCTACTTCGATGACACAGACGCCCGCCGGGTGTTGGCGGAACTGGCCCGGCTGCTGCGGCCCGGTGCCACGCTGCTGCTGAGCTCGGTGTCCGGGGACCCCGCCCACAGTGGACCTCAGCACAGCAGCAGCGGCGACCGTGTCTTCATGGTCTACCGCCGCCCGACGACCCTGGCCGAAATGCTCATCGAAGCGGGCTTCGCTGTCGACCTCATGGAAGAACTCGACAGTCCGGCAAATGCCTCGCAAAAGACCGTCGACGTGCTGATGCTGGCCCGCCGGAACTCAGTGCCCGCGGACTGAGCCTTGGAACGGCACAGCCATGGTTCAATGCGCCAGCCCGCACTGATCCAGGTCAAGGGATCCAGCGCGCCCAACTCCTTGAAAGAATCCCTCATGAACTTCGTCAAACTGCTGGGAGCCCTGCTGATCGCAGCCGGGGTGCTGGGCCTGGTCTACGGTGGTTTCAGTTTCACCAAAGAGACCCATGACCTCAAGCTCGGGCCGATCGAGCTGACGCTCAAAGAGAAGGAGTCCGTCAATATTCCGAGCTGGGCCGGCATCGGCGCAATCGCCCTGGGCGCGGCCATGCTGCTGTTTGGCGGCAAGAAGCGCTAAGTAGCGCTACTACCTGGTTCCTAACAGAACCGATCAGCGTCATGCTGTACGTCCTTGCACTGGGTACACCCGCTTTGCTCGCCCTGTTCCTACTCTGGCGGCTGCGCAACTTTCTGCTAGCCGCCAGCTGCCTGCTGCTTGCCGTGATCCCGCCCTGGGCCTGGATCACTCTGCAGTGCCAGCTGACGGCGACTGAACAGGCTTGCATCTGGGAGAAAGCCACTTTGCCGGCCGGGATGACGCTCGCCGCAGTCGTCGTGGCACCCCTGCTCTACTTGGCGGCCAGTGGCGTGATGACCTTGAGGCAGCGCTGGCGCTGAATCCTGCCGCTACAGTAAAGCGCATCATCAGCGCTTCCCATTGCCATGCCCATGAGTCCAGAAATCGAACAACGCATCGCCCGTAGTTTCGAAGCCCAGGGCCTGATGGCCACGCTGGGCGCGCGCCTGGCCTGGGTCGGCGATGGGGAAGTGCACATCGCCATGCCCAACTCGCCCCAGGTCTCGCAACAACATGGCTATGTCCATGCCGGCGCGGTCACCAGCCTCGTCGACAGCGCCTGCGGCTATGCCGCGCTGAGTCGGGCGACGCCGGAGTTTGAGGTGGTATCGGCTGAATTCAAGATCAATCTGATGCGGCCGGCCATCGGCACGCATTTCCTGGCCGTGGGCAAGGTGCAGAACGCCGGCCGCCTGCTGACGGTGTGCAGCGGCGAGGTGCGCGCCTTCCTGAGCGAGGAGGCCAGCGAGTACAAGGTGGTGGCCTTGATGCAGGCGACCATGGTGCTGGTGCGCGCCTGAGGCGCTTGGGCAGCCAAGGCAGCGAACCCGGGGAAATCAGCACTTGTGGGGCGGGTCCGCCTCACTACACTGCCGCCTGCGCGTCCGCCGCGACGCCCCGGCCTGCCAAGGAAGTCGCGCTTGCGCCCGCCGATCCGCTCACCATCCTGAGCCCGCCCTCAACTCCACCCCTTCCGTGCCGATACCGCCGTCCATGAGCCGAGCACCCGCTGTCACGCGCGCTGCAACTGCGCCCGGGCGGCGCCGTGCGCGCGCTTGCCTGCTTGAAAGCGTGCGCGTCGGCCTGCTGCTGAGCCTGCTCGGCCTGAGTGCCTGCCAGCCGGCCGGGCCCGGAACCAATTCAGCCGACTCGGCCGAGCCAGCCCAGGTGGCCGCTGCAGCCGGCGGTGGAGCCCTGGAGGAAGAACTCAAGCAGCCCATCTGGCAAGAGCTGGAGCGCATCGAACGCGAGGGCCGAAGCCACCCGGCGGCCAGCGAACACGCACTGCACGAGCTGCAGCCGCGCACGGCGCCGGGCAGCCTGGCTCGCGTGCAACTGCTGGCACAGCGCGGCTATCTGGCCACCGAGATGCGCAATGCGGGACTGACCGCCAGCATCCTCAAGGACCTCGAGGAATGGCCGGCCGAGGCCAGCCGCCGCGCCGCCCATCTCGCCCTGCTCTATGTGCGCGCCAGGCAGCAGCGTTTCGCCGACGAGCTGCGCCAGGCCGAGCGGACCATGGCGCCTCTGGCCGGCTACAGCGTGCGCGAGACCGGGCCGCGCCTGCTGCTGCGCTGCCATGACTTCATGGCCTATTTGCTGGCCGAAACCGGTCAGGTCGATGACGCCATCGCCAGTGCCAACGAAGCCCTGCGCTTGGCCGACGGCATGGGCCAGCATTGGCGGCGCGCCCAGGTGATGAGCAATCTCGCCTTCATCTACCACCAGGCCCAGCAGCTGGAGTTGGCGCAGCAGTTCAGCGATCAATCCCAGGCCGAAGTCAATTTGGACCCGAGCCCATCCCTGCTCTACGACGTCCACACCACGCGCGGCATCATCCTGCAAACCCAGGGGCTGGTGGAGCAGGCACAGCAAGCCAAGCAAGCCGCCCTGGACGCGGCCCGGCAGAGTGGCTCGGACGCCCTCATCGCCCTGGCCTTGGGAAATTTCGCCGATTTCCACCTCAACCAGGGCAACTACCCGCAGGCCCTGAAGTTTTCCGAGCAGGCCCTGGCCCTGGCCATTGCCAGCCAGAACATCGATTACGAACTGCTGTCACGCCACAACCGCGGCATTGCCAAAATCGGTCTGAAGCGGATCGAAGAAGGCAAACGCGAAGTGCTGGAGGCGCTGGCCCGCGACGAGCAGCGCGGGGCCGACACCACTGCGGCCAGCGCCTGGCTGGAACTGGGCATGCATCTCGAACGCGCCGGAGACCTGCCGGCCGCCGTGGACGCCTTCCACCAGCACCGCCGCCGCATCGACCAGGTGCTGCGCAATGAAACCCGCAAAGCCTTGCTGGAAAGCCAGGAAAGCTATGAAGACGAGCGCCGCGCCAAAGAGATTGAGCTGCTCAACCGCGGCAACAGCCTGAAACAAGAGCAGCTGCGCGCGCGCGATCTGCAACTTTGGCTATGGGCCGCCTTGGGCGGCTGCATCGTGCTCTCGGCCGTGTTGCTGGGTCTGGCCTATCAGCGCATTCGCCGCACCAACCAGGCCCTGGCACACAGCAATGCCGCGCTCAAGACGGCCAGCGAACGCGACCCCTTGACCGGCCTGGCCAACCGCCGCCATTTCCAGGCCGCCATCAAACGCCTGGCTGAACACGGCCGAATCAGTGGCAGCCTGTTCCTGATTGACATCGACCACTTCAAACGCATCAACGACCGCCACGGCCATGCCGCCGGCGACAGCGTGCTGATCGAGATCGCACAGCGCCTGCGCGCCTGCTTGCGCGACGAAGACCTGCTGGTGCGCTGGGGCGGCGAGGAATTCCTGATCCTCATCAACACCCGTGAGGCCAGCTATGCCAGCGCCCTGGCCCAACGCCTCTTGGACCAGATCGCCTGGCCTGTGGTCAATCACGGCATGCAAGGAATTCCGGTGACGGCATCGCTCGGCTTCGCCAGCTTCCCCATAGCCCCGCATGAGCTGGCTCTGGGCTGGGAGCGCGCCATCGATCTGGTGGACACGGCCATGTATCTGGCCAAGGCCCATGGCCGCAACAAGGCCTACGGCATTGCCTCTGTGGCCGCAGTCGATGATGCGCAGCTGCAATCGCTGACGGCCGATATGGAAGCCTCCTGGCAGGCCGGACAGCTGGAGCTGATCACCTTGCATGGCCCAGCCCGTTTCGAGGACAGCCGGCAATGAGCAGGGTCCGCCGCTTGCGCTCGCGTTATCTCTGGGTCTTGCTGGGATGCAGCCTGGGCCTGCCCGCGCCGGCCCAGGTCCAAGCAACAATATCGAGCCCTAGATCGGCTCAAGCTGAGGCCCTGGCCGCCCAGCTCGATCAGTTGGTTCGGCACGACCAGGGCCAGGCGAACCATCAGCCTGGCACCCTCGGTTCCCTCAAGACGCTGCAAGCCTGGCGCCAGGCGGCGGCCACCGACGGCGTGCTCGACGAACGGGCTCGCGCGGACTTTGATCTGGCCGAGGCTCGCCTGCTGCTGGCCCGTGGCGACAGCGAGGCCGCGCTGCGCCTGGCCGAGCGTCTGGCCGCCCAGCCGGGGCATCAAGCTCTGAGCCTCTTGCTCCGCGCCGAGCAGGCGGCACGCCAGGGCAGGCTGCAAGCCGCCGCCGACTGGGCGAGCCAGGCCTGGCTGATCCTGGAGGCGAACTGCCCCGAGGAAGGCTTGAAAGCGGTCATACAACAAGGCCACTGCGACTACCGCAGCAGCTGGTCGGCGCTGCGTCTGCTGGCGCGCCAGCGCGCGGCCGAAGGTGCGCATTCGCTGGCCGAGGTGCACCTGCGCCGCTCCCTGGACTTGGCGCAGGCCGGCATTGACTCGGAACGCAGCGCCTTGAGCATGGCCAGCTTGGCCCAGGTACACCAGTCGCTGAGCCAGACCGAGCAAAGCCGGCGCTGGCTGACTCTGGCCCTGCAGACGGCGCAGGGGGATGCGCAGACCCTGGGACAGATCAAGGTCATCGAGGCCACCATGGCTGCCCGCAACAGCGATCTGCGGGCGCAGCGCCAGGCCCTCGATGAAGGCCTGCAAATTGCCCGGGCCACCGGCAATCGCCTGTTGCTGGCGCAGATGCACATCGGCTTGATTGATTTCTATATGCAGCAGAAGCAGCCCCTGCGCGCCCTGCAGGCGGCCGGGCCGGCATTGGACTGGCTGGCGCACCAACCCGATGCACGAATCGAACGCGCCCTGCGCAACAACTTGGCCGTGGCGCGCATCCAGCTGCACCAATTCGAGCGCGCGCGCCAGGAACTGGCGCGGCTGCGTGAGCTGAACCAAGGGCATACCGAGCTGGTCGAACAGTCCGTGGAATTGCGCGAGCAGGGCGAAGCCTGGGCCGCGGCCGGCCAGACGCGCGAGGCCATCCTGGCCTATCACGCCGAACGCAAGCTCAATGACCAGCTGACCGCACGCCATCGCGAAAGCTCGCTGCAGCAGCTCAAGCTCAAGTACGACAGCGAGCGCAAGCAACGGGACCTGGCCCTGCTGGTCAGCAAGCAAGCCTTGGTCGACCGCCAGCTCAGCAACCGCCAGCTGGCCAGCCAGGTCGGCTATGCAGTGGCGGCCCTGCTGGGCCTGTCCCTGCTGCTCGCTGCAGTGATGGTGCGCCGAGTACACCTGGCCAACAAGCGGCTCAAGGCCAATGAAGTCTTGCTGCGCGCCCAGAGCGAACGCGACCCGCTGACCGACCTGGCCAACCGCCGGCACTTTCTGGCGGTCATGAACCAGCAAGCCCAGCCCGCCTTCAACGGTGCCCTGCTGATGGTGGACATCGACCATTTCAAGCATGTCAACGACGAACATGGCCATGGCATCGGCGATGTCGTGATCTGTGAAGTGGCACGCCGGCTTTCGCATGCGGTGCGCCAGAACGATCTGGTGGTGCGCTGGGGGGGTGAGGAATTTCTGGTGTTTGCCGCCGACGTCAGCGCCGAACAGCTGTGCGCGCTGGCCGAGCGCATCCTGCACAGTGTGGCCGGCACGCCAGTACAGACCACCGACGGGCCGCTGCGCATCACCGTATCCCTGGGTTTTGCCCGTTTTCCCCTGCCACCGAGCCAGCTTTTGCTGCACTGGGAGCAGGCCGTCAACTGGGCCGATATGGCGCTCTACAGCGCCAAGTCGCGTGGCCGCAATCGAGCCATGGGCATCGAGACGGTTCATGCGCCCAATGCCGAAGCCTTGGCCGCCATAGCGGCCGACTTTGATGCCGCCTGTTCTTCCGAGCGGGTCAGCCTCAAACAGATCCTGGGACCGAGCAGCGCCTGAACCGGCGTCACCGGTACGGCTGAGACAATGCGGACGATGAAGCTTGCCTCGAAGCCATGGATCGCGCAGCGGCTGCTGACGCTGAAGACCTACCGCCGCGATGGCATGCGCAGCGATCTGCTGGCCGCCCTGCTGGTCAGCGTGCTGCTGATTCCCCAAAGCTTGGCCTATGCCATGCTGGCCGGCCTGCCGCCGCAGATCGGCCTCTATGCCAGCCTCCTGCCTCTGTTGGCCTACGCGTTCTGGGGCTCTAGCCCGGTGCTCGGCGTCGGGCCGGTGGCGGTGCTGGCCTTGATGATTGCCCAGGCCCTGAGCGGCCTGCCGGCCGGCGTCAGCCCCTCGGAAGCGGCCCTGGTGCTGGCAGCCGAGGTCGGCCTGATTCTCTTGCTGGCATCGGCCCTGCGCCTGGACGCCCTCGCCTCCTTGCTGTCAGTGCCGGTGCTCCACGGTTTCGAGACCGGCGCCACCCTGACCATCGCCATGAGCCAGTTGCCCGTGCTGCTGGGCAGCCCGGCCCAAGGCTTCGAGCTACCGGGGATGTGGGCATCCATGCGGGCAAGCGGCTTTGCCTGGCATGGCTTGAGCGCGGGCTTTGGCCTGCTGGCCTGTGCCACCTTGCTGGCCGGCCGGCGCTGGCTGCCGAACGGCAGCGCCCGCCTGGTGCCCATGGCCCTGCTGCTGGCGGCCATGGGACTGGCCTGGGCCTTGGACGGTGTCTCGCGCGGCGTCGCCCTGGTGGGCACCTTGCCACCGATGGATCTGCACTTCAGCCTGCCACGGCTGAACGGCGAGCTCTGGTGGCAGTTGGCGCCCAGTGCCTTGCTGATCGCCTTGATCGCCTATGTGTCCAGCCTGGTCGTGGCAGAGGCGCTCGCGCGCCGCCGCGGCGAGAAGGTGCAGGCCGGCGCTGAGCTGCGCGGCCTGGCGGCGGCCAATTTGTGTGCCGCCCTGAGCGGCGGCATGCCGGTAGCGGGCAGCTTCTCGCGCAGCGTGCTGCTTCACGAGGCAGGCAGCCGCAGCCGCGCCAGTGGCGTGTTCGTCGCGCTGTTCATGGGCTTGGCCATGCTGCTGCTGGCCGGCCCCCTGGCCTGGCTTCCCAAGTCCGTGCTGGCAGCAACGATTCTGGTGGCCGTGCTCTCAGGCCTGAAGTTTCAGCCCTTTGTCGAGGCCTGGCGCTATGCGCGGCCGGAAGCCCTGCTGATGGCTGGCGTGAGCGCCATCGTGCTGTGCTGGAGCGTGACGGCTGCGCTGGCGCTCGGGGTGCTGGGTTCCATCGCCTTGCTGCTGCAACGCACGGCCCAGCCCCATGTGGCCTTGATCGGCCGGGTTCCGGGCACCGAGCATTACCGCAATGTCGGCCGTCATGCGGTCGAGTGTCAGCCCGGGGTGCTGGGCCTGCGCATCGATGAAAGCCTCTTGTTCACCAATGCCCGCAGTCTCAGCGATGTGGTGCAAGGTTTGCTGAACCAGGAGCGGCAGGAGGTACACCGGGTCGTGCTGCTGATGTCGCCGGTCAACAGCATCGACTTCAGCGGCCTGGAGGCCTTGCGCGAACTGCACGCGCACTTGAAACGTCAGGGCTTGCGCCTGGATCTGAGTGAGGTCAAGGGGCCGGTTCTGGACCGTCTGCGTGCCGCCGATTGGCAGCAGTGGTTCGAGGGTCAGGTCTTTCTCAGCCACCACCAGGGCATGGTGGCTGGTGAAACAGGGACTTGAGCGCCAGCCTGTGGACAAGGCTGTGGACGAAACTTGAACAAGTCGATGCTTGTCCACAGGCCGGCGGCGATCCGCCAAGTTGTTATCGGTCGAGCCGAAAGTTCAGGGCCAGGCCTCCACAAGCTTTGGAAGCTGCCAAACACTTGTCAGGACTGAGAAAATTGCGCTTGTCCACAGCCAGGGTTCACCCTTACTACGACTACCATTCTTAAAGTTCTAAATCCTTATTGATATTGCAAGGCGAAGTTTTTGATGAACACCGACACCCTGTACTCCGCCTCCTGTGGCTTTGAGTCGGCTTGCCAGATCCCGGCATTGCCCTCGGGCCACCGCAGCCGCGGCCTGCACGGGCACAGCTATTTCGCCACCATCCGGGCTCAACTGCCTGCGGGCTGGGCACCGTTTCCTGGCGCTGAAGTGGAAGAACTGCGGCGCCGGCTGGAAGCCTGCGTGGCGCCGCTGGACCATGCGCTGCTGAACCAGACCATCGAACAGCCAACCGACGAGAACATCGCCCGCTGGATCCGCCAGCGCCTGGAACATGAGTTCGGTGTGCCCGGCATTCAGCAAGTGGGCATCCAGAGCACCCAGCACAGCGGGGTCGATCTGGACGTCAACGGCATGGCCCATGTCTGGCGCCGTTACCGTTTTCAAGCGGCCCACAAGCTGCCCAATGTGCCGATGGGCCACAAATGCGGCCGCATGCATGGCCATGGCTTCGAGGTGATCGTCCATGCCAATCAGGACCTGGGTGAGCGCGACATCAGCATCGATTACGACCATCTGGACGAAGTCTGGGCACCCTTCCATGCCGAGCTGAACTACCACTGCCTGAACGAGATCGAGGGCCTGAGCAACCCGACCAGCGAGGTGATCTCGGCGTGGTTGTGGGCGCGCATGAAGCCGCTGCTGCCCGAGCTGAGCTGGCTGACCGTCTACGAAACCGGCTCTTGCGGTGCCAATTTCGACGGCCAGAACTACCGCATCTGGAAGGAGCTGACCCTGGACAGCGCCATCCAGCTCAAGGCCGCGCCGGCCGACAGCCCGCTGCGTGCCATCCACGGCCACACCTACACCTTGCGCCTGCACCTGAGCGCCGAGCTCGATGCAGTGATGGGCTGGACCGTGGACTTTGGCGATGTGAAGACCTTGTTCGACCCCATCTTCAAGGCCATCGACCACCGGCCGCTTTACGAGATTGCCGATCTGCCCGATGGCGACACCGCCAGCCTGGCAGCCTGGGTGCTGGGCAAGGCTCGCGTCGGCCTGCCTCAGCTGGACCGCGTGGACATGTACGAGACCCGCGGTTGCGGCGCCATCGTCAGTGTGGCCACCGCGGTGGACCTGATCCCGGTTTGAACGTACCCCGACGAGAACAAACCAGCACACACGCATGACTTACGCCGTCAAAGAAATTTTCTACACCTTGCAAGGCGAGGGCGCACAGGCGGGCCGGGCCTCCGTGTTCTGCCGCTTTGCTGGCTGCAACCTCTGGAGCGGTCGCGAGGAAGACCGCGCCCGCGCTGTCTGCAACTTCTGCGACACCGATTTCGTGGGCACCGATGGCCAGGGCGGCGGCAAATTCGCCACGGCCGAGGCCCTGGCCGATGCCATTGCCTCGCGCTGGCCCGCAGACCGGCCTGGAAGGCCTTATGTCGTCTGCACCGGGGGTGAGCCCCTGCTGCAGGTGGATACGCCCCTGATCGAGGCTCTGCACGCGCGCGGTTTCGAGATCGCTGTCGAGACCAACGGCACCCAGCCGGCGCCGGAAGGCCTGGACTGGATTTGCGTCAGCCCCAAGGCCGATGCCGAACTGGTACTGACCCGCGGCCATGAGCTGAAGCTGGTCTATCCCCAGCCGCTGGCGCGGCCCGAACGTTTTGCCGGGCTGGACTTCCAGCATTTCTTCCTGCAGCCGCTGGACAGCGTGCTCAAGACCCAGCACACCCGCGAGGTGGTGGACTACTGCATGCAACACCCGCAGTGGCGCATGTCGGTGCAGATGCACAAGGTCATCGGCATCGAGTGATTCAGCAATGGCCTGGAAGGCATGAAAAAAAGGGAGCCCAGGGCTCCCTTTTTTCTGTACAGCGCCTGCGGGGCTGAAGCGCCCCGCCGCTGGTTTTTTTACTTCACTTCCAGCCCTTGGCAGCCAGGCTGCGGCCGATCAGTTCGGCAATCAGCTGGTGACCATAAGGCGTGGGGTGGAAACCGTCCGAGAAGGCATAGGTCTTCCACCAGTTGGCGCCACCGGTGGCACCAGCCGGGATCGTTGCCGAGAGCGCGCCTGCTGTGCAAGTCGGGAAGGTGTAGGTCGGCAAGCCATCGGCACCGGTGCCGGTCTGCGGGCAGGCCGTGTTCTTGACATTGCTCAGGCCGTACTGGGCCGGGTTGGCAGCTTGGTCGTTGAGGGCGCTGTAGAAGTCGGCCACGGCCACGCGAGCCTGACCGGCAAAACGGGTGTCCAGGCGCTTGTTGAAAGCCGAGATCCAGCTCTTGAACAGTGCCTCGGATTGGGCGCGCGCTGTGGCACCGGCCGTGCCGCCGCCGCTGGCCAGAGCGATGCCGTCCAGCACGCGCTGGAAGCGCGGTGTCACTGTGATGCTGGGCACGTTCAGGATCACCACCTGCTGTGCGCCCTTGTCGAGCACATAGCTCTGGATGCCATCGGCAAACTTGTCGGCCAGGGCTTCCATATAGGTCGCACCACCGGTGGCCATGCCCGCGGCGCCGCCGCTCATGATGGTGGTGACCTGGCTGGCGCTCAGCACCGTGCCGAGCAGCGCGGCGTAGGCCGCGGCCTTGTCGGTGGGGGCTTTCAGATAGGCGCCGACCAGGTCGGCCGCGTCATTGCCACCGCCGTCGATCAAGGCCAGGTCCGAAGCCTTGTAAGGGCCGGACAGGGAGGCTGTGATCATCTGCAAAACGATGCCGCGCGGGTCCGAACCATTGGCCTGGTTGATGACACCGCCGCCGATGGCGTAGTTGCCGCAGCCGGGCTTGCTGTTGGTGGTGAAGGTCGTGCCGGTGAAGGCGTAGAAATTGCAAAGCGTGGTACCGAAGCCGGCAGCAATTCGCTCCGGATAGATCTGCGTTTCAGCGCCTTGCACGGTGAAACGGAAACCGAAGGTGCCCGAGTCGGCCAGGCTGTCACCAAAAACCTTGACGGCCGTGATCTTGGCCGGCGCCGGAGCGTCAGGGATGGAGTCGCCACTACCGCCGCAGGCTGTCAGGGCCAGGCCGACGGCCAGTGGGACGAGGAGTTTTTGAAACTGCTGCATGGAACAACCTTTGTTTGAAGAGTGGCGACAGGGGCCCGACTTGGGCGGCCCATCTTGGGGCTGAGGCGAACTCTAGGCACCAAGATGGTCCCTGAGCCTGCGTGTTTGCCCCAGAACAAGGCCTGATTTGGGCCAGAAACACAGAATTTAGAGTGATTCCTCCAAGAACTTGTCACACGCGGGACATGGGAGCGGCTGACGAGAACTTGTACGCAGTCCTGCTCAGGGCTGTCAAGGTACAAGCTTGTGGATAAAAAAAGGACAAACCATGGCTTATCCACAGCTGAGATCGCTTGGCCCGACTTGTTATCGCTTCGTGTCTGGAAAGAGCAGGGTCGTACCCACATGGTTTGAAGTGAGTTAAGTCTTTGATATCAAAAGTGAAATGTTACTTGTCCACAGAAAAGTAGCCCCTCTACTAAGACTACCAATTTGAAATATTGAAATTGCTATGAATAAGAGAGCGGCCGAGATTTCTTGGAATGTGCACAGCCGGCTCCGGGCATAGCTGGGCCATGCCACACTTGCTCCCCATGGACATCCCAGACCTGCAAAAGCGCTTACGCAGTTTTGCTGCCGAACGTGCTTGGCAGCCTTACCAAACCCCCAAGAACCTCGCCATGGCCATGGTGGTGGAGGCTGCTGAACTGGTCGAGATTTTTCAGTGGATGACGCCCGAGGAATCGCAGCGCATTGCTGAGGACCCGATCAAGCATCAACACCTGGGTGAAGAAATTGCGGATGTCATGCTCTACCTGCTGCAGATCGCCGATCACACCGGTGTCGATATGGCGGTGGCCGTGGAGCGCAAGCTGGCCTTGAATGCGATCAAGCACCCTGTTGCTTGAGGTCTTGACCTTCTGGCTTTTCTTTTTTGTTTCCGCTGCGACGGCAGCCGCCACGCCATGCAGACGATTGCCGTCATCGACTTTGAAACTTCCGGCCTGGGGCCGAGCAGCGGCGGGCGCGCGACCGAGATTGCTGCGGTGCTGGTTCGTGACGGCCGCATCGTCGACAGCTTTCAAAGCTTGATGCACAGCGGCGTCTGGGTCCCGCCCTTCATCGAGCAACTGACAGGCATCAGCAACGCCATGCTGGCCGAAGCGCCGCCGGCCGCGGAGGTCATGCAGGAGCTGGCTCGTTTCACCCATGGCTGCCCCTTGGTGGCGCATAACGCATCGTTTGATCGCGGCTTCTGGCAGGCAGAGATGGCCATGGCCGACTGCGTACCTGATCCAGCCCATGAATTCGTCTGTACCGTGCTTTTGGCCCGCCGCCTCTATCCCGAGGCGCCCAACTGCAAACTCGGCAGCTTGGTACGGCATTTCCAGCTGCCGGACACCGGGCGCGCGCACCGGGCTTTGGCCGACGCCATGAGCACGGCTCATCTGCTGCTTCGCATACAGGCCGACCTTGCCGATCGTTTTGCTGCCGATCTGGGCGCTTGCAGACCCGACCATGGCCTCCTGAGCCGCCTGCAGCGTTGCAGCAAGACGGCCTTGCAGCGAGCGGTGCAAAGCCATGCACGCGAGCATCAAGCAGCGAGTGCCCCGCTTTCAGCCTAGAAAAAATCGCGCTGTCAAGCGCCAGACCCGGCCGCATTGGCAAGCAAAATACCGCCCTTCCGTTTCGTGTTCCCGCGCCTGAGCACTTGTCGCCACGGCCTGTCTCAGGCTCTTGGCCATAGGTTCGGAACTTCGGGAGTGGTTCGTTCTTGGTTTCCTTTTGAGTTCTTCCTTGTATGTCGAGTATTCAGGTTCGCCCCGCCACGCTGCGTGATGCCAAGGGCATTGCAGAAATCCATGTCGCGGCTTGGCAAGACGCCTACAAGGGCTTGCTGCCCGATTCCGTGTTGGATGCCTTGTCCGTGCAGAAGCGCCAGGCCTTCTGGCGCGAAGCCATCGATCTCTGCGAGCCCCAGGTGGTGGTGGCCCATATCGACAACGAGTTGATGGGCTTCGTCGGCTTCGATCGCTCGCGCGACAAGGGCACACCGTCCAGCACTGGCGAGATCTGGGCCATGTATGCCAACCCCATCCATTGGGACAAGGGTGTCGGCCTGGCACTCTGGGACGCTGCACGCGACGGCTTGCAGGAAGAGGGCTGCACCAAGGTCACGCTGTGGAGCTATCTGCGCAATGAGCGCGCCCTGCGTTTCTTTGACCTGGCCGGTTTCAAGCGCGAGCTCGGCAGCGCCAAGACCACTGAGGTCAGCGGCGTGCGTCTGGAAGAGATTCGCCTGCACCGCTCTTTGGTCTGATGGTGAGCGCGCCGCAGCGGCGCGCGACAGCAGGCTCCGGAACAACCAGCCGCCTTCGGGTCGCTGGTTTTTTTTCGCATAAATAGAATGTAAGTAACTTGTTATTAACGATGACTATCCGTTGATGAGTTCGATTCAGTTTTCTTCTTTGATCATGGATCAGATTGCGTGCAAGGACGGGGTAAAGTAATGGCCCCTTACTTTCTGAATTGACGACAAGTGCTGGCCAAGCTGACTTCCAAGAACCAATTGACCTTGCCAAAAAGCGTGACCGAGCCCTTGGGGCCGGTGCAGTACTTCGAAGTGCACACCCAGGCCGGACAAATCATCCTCACGCCCGTACGGATCCAACGAGGCGATGCCCTCCGGGCCAAGTTGGCCGAGCTGGAAATCGACGCCAAAACCATTGAGACCGCCTTGAGCTGGGCCGGGAACAAGCTCGCCCCTGCGGCCAAAAAAACGGCGGTCGCGAAACCGGCGGCAAAAGAGAAAGCGGTGTCGCGAAAAAGCGCGCTTGTAAAAGCACCCGCAAAAGCACGCGCAAAGGCGCCCACGAAAACGGCCGCAAAACCATTGAGTGAAGCCAAGGCCAAGCCCGCCGCGGCGAAGAAGACTGTCAGCAAGGCGTTTGCAAAACCGTCGAGTGGCCGCAAAGCATCAGCAAGCAAGGCCAGAGGCAGCGCAGCCCTGAATGCCCGCCAAGTCTTCGGCCGCAGCAGTGGCAAGGCGGCTGGGCGATGAAGGCGAGGCCGGTGTCTGTCCGCCGGGTGGCCCTGGACTTGCCCGTGTTGCTTCAGGCCTTGCTGTGCAGCGATGCCAAGTCGCAGGCTTTGCGTCAGGCCTGGCAAGGTGCTGACTGTCTGCCCTTGGTCAGCGCCGAGACGGCGCAGTCCCTGATCTCGGCCCTGAGTTTTCCGGGCTTGCAGCTCAGTGGTGCGCAGCAGCAGGAACTGCTGGCTGACTTTCTGCCTTATGCCGAGGTGGTGCAGCCTCTGGTTACGGGGCGGCGGCCGCGCGCGGCATCGCCGAGCTTGCAGCTGGCCTTGTCCGAGCAGGCGCGGGCCAGTACTTGGGTCAGTGATTGCCCGAAGGAGCGTGGCCGTTGCCAGCGCGCCTGGCTCAGGCGTCAGCCGGATGCTGTTCGCAGCCTCAGCAGCGATGAGTTTCTCGCCAGCCTGTCAGCACCTGGACAGGATGTAACGAGTTAGTCTGCTAGGCTCCTCGGTTCACCATGAATCGATTCGATCAAGCATCCACCACCACCGGCATGTGGCGTGTCGTCTTCTACGAGCGCCATGCCAATCGTGTGCGCCTGGACCGGTCTGGGCCCTGGTTGACCAGCAAAAGTCTGGCCCGGCAATGGGCCAGTTGGTTCGGCGAGCGCGGCTATCACGTCGCCTTGCAGGATCAAAGTGGTGAGCTTGAACGCTTGACAGTCGGCTTGCCGGGCTGAGCGCTACGCTCAGTGCAGCTGCGGCCGGATGGCGGCCGTGCAGAAGCCTTGGTGTTCCAGCCCCCAGCCTTCGGTGGCGCTGTCCTTGCAGTGGCTTTGTACCTGCTGGGCGCTCAGCTTTTTGGCGGCCGCACGTTGCACCAGGGCTTCGGCCTGGTTTGGGCTCAGTTGCAGGGCAAACAAGATCCAGCGGCGCTGCAAAAGCGGGTCGGTCCAGGCATCTTCGAGTGCCCAACGGATCTCTTCTTCGCGGTTCAGATGCTGGGCGGCCAGCACGCGGGGTGCCAGGGCCAGGACAAAGCGATTGAAATCGCCGCGCAGCTTGTCGCCTGGCAGCAGGGCTTCGATGCGTGCCAGGCGTTGGCTCCAGCCCGGCGTCGCCAGCTGCCGGGTCACCAGGGCCTGCAAGGCCTGGATGGGGTTGAACAGGCGCAGGCGGTTGGGCGGCAGCACGTGCAGGGGGATGCGGGCGGCCTCCTCGTGGGGCAGGGCGGTGACGAAGCTGCACAGGGTGGCGACCCGTGTCCATTGCTCGGCGTTCAGGCTTGCTGTGCTGTGGATCGGGCCTTGTTGCAGGCTGTGCGCCAGGGCGGTGGCGCTGGCCCAGTTGTGGGCGGCCTTGGCCTGGTTGGCGGATCGACTCAGGGTGACCAAGTTGCCTGCGGCATAGCCGGCATCGTCACGCACCCGGTCAATCGATCGTTGCTGCTCACTGCCGGGCTGATCGTTCAGGCGCAGACGGAGGATCGGGCAGAAGTCGGCGTCGATCTGTTGCAGGAAGTTGGGCGTCAGCTGCACCAGTTCAAAGCTGCGGCCTCGTGTCCAGGCGTGGCTGCGCAAAGCCAGGTAGCGCTGTGTGTGGGCGTGGGCCGGCAAGGTACGTTGCCCAAACGTGGCGGCACCAGCCAGCCAGCCTTGGCGTACCGGTGAGTTGGCATAGAGCAGGGCCACCGGCGGGGTCAGGCCATGGTGGGCATAGTCCCAGCCCAAGGTCTGGCCGTGCACCAGATGGGCCGGCAGCGGCAGCGCCGAGGCGGCCTGGGCCTCGAAGGCCAGGTCTTGCTGCTTGGAAGCTGCGGCCGCTTGTGTCGTGACTGCTGATGCTGAAGTGTTTGCGATCTGTGCCATGAGGATGCTCCGGTTGCCGGTCACCACGATGTTGGAGCGACCTTGTGGCACAGTGTCTGGGCCAGCTGGCTCATAGCGTGAGCCAGTACTTCAATGCGGAGCATGCGGTGGACAGAACCGAGCGTTTTTACAAGATCGAGCTGCTGATTCGCAGCCGCGAGTGCGTCAGCTTTGCCAGTCTGCTCGAGGCCCTGGAGGTGTCACCGGCCACCTTGAAGCGGGACATCCAATATCTGCGCGAGCGCATGGACGCACCGATTGAATATGACCCAGCGGCCAATGGCTACCGTTTCGGCCAGCAGTGGCGCGGTCGCCAGCATGAGCTGCCCGGGGTCTGGTTCAGTGAGAAGGAGCTGCATGCCTTGCTGACCATGCATCAGATGCTGTCCAGTCTCGATGAAGAGGGCATTCTGAGCCGCCATCTTCAGCCCATGTTTGACAAGCTGACCGGCATGCTCGGTGTCGATGCAGCCGAAGCCGCAGCCCTGACCCAGCGCATCAAGCTGATCAGCACGGCCAGGCGGCGTGTGGTGTCGGCCTGCTTCGAGACGGTGGGCAGCGCGGTCGTCAAACGCCAGCGCTTGAGCATCGGCTACCGCAGTCGCGGGCAGGGAGGTCAGCTGCGTCGCCGCCAGGTGTCACCGCAACGCCTGGTTCACTACCGCAACACCTGGTATCTCGATGCCTGGTGTCATGAAAGCGAGGGCCTTCGCCGCTTTGCACTCGATGCCATGGACGGTGTCGAACTGCTGGTGGAGCGCGCCAAGGCCGTGCCGCTGAAGCATCTGGAAGCGGAGCTCGATCAGGGCTACGGGATCTTCGCCGCAGCCCAGGTGCAGCAAGCCCAGCTGGTGTTCAGTGCTGAGGCCGCAGCTTGGGTGAGCAAGGAGGAGTGGCATCCGGCTCAGCGCAGCGAATGGCTGGCCGATGGCCGCTGGCGCCTGGAGCTGCCCTATGCGGACGCCACCGAGCTTCTGATGGACCTGCTGCGTCATGCCGGGCAGGTCGAGGTGCAGGGACCTGCGGCCCTGCGTACAGCCTATGCCAAGCGCCTGCGAGCGGCGGCAGCGGCGCTGTCCGACTGAGCTGCTTTGTCCTTCAGTCTTGGGTGTCGAGGCGGGCCAGACGTTCGCTGTGCCAGTAGACGTCGTCGCCGCCCAGGCCGTCCAGGTTGGCGCGGTTGAGCACCCGTGCCAGCACAAACAGCAGGTCTGACAGCCGGTTCAAGTACTGGCGTGGCGCCGCATTGAGGGTCTCCGAGGCGGCCAGGGTGACCACGGCACGCTCGGCACGGCGGGCCACGGTGCGGCAGACATGGGCGATGGCGGCGCTGCGCGTGCCGGCCGGCAGGATGAATTCCTTCAGCCGGGGCAGGGAGGCGTTGTAGTGGGCCAGGGCCTCGTCCAGGCGCAGCACGGCAGCGTCTTTCAGCAGCTCATAGCCCGGCATGCACAACTCGCCACCGAGGTTGAACAGCTCATGCTGGATGGTCACCAGCAGCTCGCGCACGTCCTCGGTCAGGGGCTCGGCCAGCAGCACGCCAAGGTTGGAGTTCAGCTCGTCCACATCGCCCATGGCCTGCACGCGCAGATGGTTCTTGGGCACGCGGCTGCCGTCACCCAGGCCGGTGCTGCCGTCGTCGCCGGTGCGGGTGGCAATGTTTGAAAGTCGATTGGCCATGGGGCTTGCCGGAACCGGCGCTTGCAGTGAAGAGGCCGGCATCTTGCCCCAGATTCAATGGCCTGGGGCTTTCAGTGGCGACGACCGCTGCGGTGGAAGGCAGGCTTTTGGGCCGGGGTCTGGGCTTGGCGATGGGTTTCGGAGCGTGCGCTGACTTTCAATCCAGAGTCTCCCAATATGGAATGCTGCTTGGGTGTCAGCGTGTCCAGCAAGTTCTTGAAGGCCAGTCGCAACAAGTCCAGCCGCAAGGCGCCAAGCAGGGCCAGCAACAAGGCCAGCAGGATCAGCAAGGTCGAAAGATCAGCCATGATGTTCAAAGCCTCCATCGCGTTTCGGCAATTCGCCGATGCAGCAATGGTGGCACTCGAGTGGCTTGCCGTCCATGACCTGGCTCAGATTTGGCCAAGAAAAAAGCCACCGGCTTTTGGCCGGTGGCTTGTTGCACTGAACTCAGTGAGGCGCTTCAGAACTGGCGGTTGTACTGCACACCCAGGAGACCCGAGCTCAGCTTGAAACGACCCTTGATGGTGGCGCAGCTGGAGGTGTTGCCGGCCGCGTTGCAGGTCGGCGCGCCGGCGGCGTTCACTTGGGCGCCGTTGTCATACATATTGATCTGGCTGCTGGCCACGTGGATCAGGCTGGCAGCGAAATCGATCGAGTTCTTGGCGTCCAGCTTCCAGTTCATACCGGCCGAGATCCAGGTGCGGTCATTGTCCGGAATTGACGGTGTGCGGTTGCTTTCGCTGACCGGGCTTTGATCGAAGGCAACACCACCGCGCAGCTTGACGGTGTCGCTCCACTGGTAGTTCAGGCCGAAGGAGCCGCGCACGGTCTTGACCCAGCGCTCAGGCGTCAACGAGTCGGGCAGGTTGTTGGCGAAGTCGATGCGCAGTTCCTGGAAACGCGAGTGGCGGGTCAGGGTGACATCGGCCATCACAGCCAGCTTGTCCTGCTGCTTGAAGAAGGACAGCGACAGCGATTCCGGTGTGTCCACCTTCAGGCTGGCGGCGCTGTCGGTGTAGAGGCCGACCAGACGCTGCTGCACCGTGGTGCCGGCATTCGTGCCGGGCAGGGCGGTGTTGAGCAGGGTGGCCAGATTGCCGGCCGGTGTGGCGACCGTCCACTTGGCATCGCCCTTCAGGGTGTGACTGATCTTGGAGCGGTAGGCGATGCCAAAGCGTGTGTCTTCGTTGGGGCTGTACATCAGTCCCAGGTTGAAGCCCACGCCCCAGTCCTTGCCTTCCACGTCGACGCGGCCCGAGTAGGTCGGGTTGCCGGAGACGTTCTGGATCAGGCCGCCGAGGCGGTTCAGGACGGCTGCGCGGATCATGGCGGCAGGCACGCCGGGCTGAGCTGCCATGGCGGCTGCCACTTGTTGTTCGACGAGCAGGCCCATGGCGCCGGAACCGAAGTCGGCGGCCTTGGCCAGCACGCCTTCGATGTGCTGCGCGGTCACGCCGGCGCCAAGGCTCAGCTTCTCGTTGACCTTGTAGGCGATCGAGGGGTTCAGCGCGATGGTCTTCAGCTCGGTCGCGATGGCGTTGTAGCGGCCCGACCAGCTTTCGTCATAGGTGCTCTTGGAACCAAAAGGCACGAAGAAGGCGAAGCCCACCGAGGTGTTGGCATCCAGCTTGTGGGTCAGGTAGGCATGGGGGACGGCTGTCGCTTTGACGAAGGTCCCGCCGTTGTTGCCGTTCTTGATCGGCAGGCCAAAGCTGGTGACGCTGCCTTGGTCGGTGTAGGTGCCGCGCGGCACGACCACGTTCAGGACGCCGGAGGCATGGGTGCCATCCAGGCGTGTCATGCCTGCGGGGTTGTAGAAGAGCACGGAGGCGTCAGAGGCCTCGGCGGTATTGGCATTGGCCGTGCCCTGGGCAGCGGCCGATTGGGAACCGAAGTGGTAGCCCGAAGCCATGGCGGCTTGTGCGCACAGGCTGCCGACGACGGCCAGACCCAAGGCGGAAAGCTTGAATTTCATGATGTCTCCAGTGTTGTAGTGGTGAGCCATTTTTCGGGCTTTTTACCATTTTGATGATAGCCTGGGGCGTCATTTCTCGCCCGTGCGGATGGTGAATTAGAGCGATCTGCCCAGCGTCGGTAGTCACCTTGGAGACATCTTCATGCAAAAACGGACAACTTCGGGTAAGCCCTTCCGTATCAACCCTGGGTTTATCCTCGATTCGGTGTTTCTGACTGTGACGGGCTGCGGTGGCAATGGCAGCGGCAATCCGCTAACGCTTGGATCAAGCAGCAAGCCCTTGAACGAATGATGTCTGAGCCAAGCAATCAGCTTGAGGTGCTGCCTGCGGAGATGCTGACGGCCCTGCAGGAGCGTTTTGGTGCCCGCTGCAGCACCGCTCTGGCGCAGCGGGAGCTGCACGGCCGTGACGAATCCCCTTTTGACGTGGCACCGCCCGACGCGGTGGTGTTTGCCCAGAGCAATGAGGAGGTGGCCTTCGTCCTGCAACTGGCTCAGCAGCATGGCGTACCCGTCATCCCCTACGGTACCGGCACCTCATTGGAAGGCCATCTGTTGGCGGTGCAGGGAGGCATCAGCCTGGACCTGAGCGGCATGAAGGCCATCCTGCAACTGCATCCCGAGGACCTGACGGTCACGGTGCAGGCCGGCGTGACCCGACAGCAGTTGAACCAGGAGATTCGCCACAGCGGCCTGTTCTTCCCCATCGACCCCGGGGCCGATGCCTCGCTGGGCGGCATGGCCGCCACACGCGCCAGCGGCACGAATGCGGTGCGCTACGGCACCATGCGCGAGAACGTGCTGGGCCTGACCGTGCTGACGGCCAGCGGCGAGCAGATCCGCACCGGCAGCCGCGCACGCAAGAGCAGCGCGGGCTACGACCTGACCCGTTTGTTCGTGGGCAGCGAGGGCACGCTGGGTGTGATCACCGAGCTGACCCTGCGTCTCTACCCACTGCCCGAGGCGGTGTCGGCCGCCATCTGTTTTTTCCCCAGCATCGACGCCGCGGTGCAGACCACCATTGCCATTATCCAAATGGGCATCCCTATCGCCCGCTGCGAGCTGCTCGATGCCCACGCCGTGCGTGCCGTCAATGCCCACGACCATCTGGGTCTGCGCGAATCGGCGATGTTGCTGATGGAGTTCCATGGCTCGGCGGCCAGCGTGGCCGAGCAGGCGCAAAGCGTGCAGGCGCTGGCTGCGGATCAGGGCGGTGAGGCCTTTGAATGGGCCAGTACGCCCGAGGCCCGCACGCGGCTGTGGACGGCGCGCCACCACGCTTATTTGTCAGCGCTACAGACCCGGCCGGGCTGCCGCTGCGTGACCACCGACACCTGCGTGCCCATCTCACGCCTGGCCGAGAGCATCAATGAATCGGTGCGCGAGGTGGAGGCCACCGATCTGCCTTATTTCATCGTCGGCCATGTTGGCGACGGCAATTTCCATATGGGCTATCTGATCGATCCGCAACAGCCCGTGGAGCGCGAGCTGGCCGAGCGCCTGAGCGCGCAGATGGTGGCCCGAGCCCTGCGCCTGGGCGGCACCTGCACGGGCGAGCATGGCATCGGCCTGCACAAGCAGGGCTTTCTGCTCGACGAGGCCGGGCCGGGCGCGGTGGCCCTGATGCGCAGCATCAAGGCGGCGCTGGACCCGGCTCAGATCATGAACCCGGGCAAGATCTTCGCGGCTTGAGGGCTTGTCCAGCCCGCAGGTCGCGCGGGATCACAAGGTCTTGACGCTGTAGCTGACCGTGCTGCCGCTGTAGCTGGCCAGAACCTGGTAGTTCTTGGCGGCACCGCCGCTGCTCAGCTGCACGCGGTAGCTGACTTGGCTGCTGCTGCTGGATTCGACCGTGATCCACGCCTTGTCCTGACCGGCCATCAACGTGGCGCTCGAGCCTTGTACAGGCCGGCCGTTGCTGTTTTGCCAGTTGCTGAACTGGTAGTCGACATAGCTCTTGCTGTCGCTCCAATGGGCGGCGCGTAGCTTGCTGCGGCCCAAGCTGAAGTTGCTGCTGTCGCTGCCGCTGACCTGGCTCAGCTCGAAGTACTGCACACCGTTCATGGTGAGGCTGCTCTGGCCAAGGGCGTCGACTTCGAGCAAGGCGATGGCGGTGACCGGGCCGAAGGATTCGCCGCCGCCGGTCCCGACGAATTTGTCGAAACCCAGCTGGAGCTTGATGTTGTTGCCCGGATGGTCGAGATTGCTGATGGCGGTCAGGAAGTCGATGCGCATGCTGCCATCGAGGGTGAAGCTCTGGCCGTCGATCAAGCCGGCGATCTTGTCGAAGCGAATGCTGATGAAGCTGCCCGCCGGCAATGAGTTTGCCGTGCTGATGACATTGGTGTCCATGACGATGGACCCGGTGCAGTTGCGTATGGTGGTGATGCCCAGGCTGCTGCAGCTGACAGTCTCGGCCAGGATCTTGCGCCGATCGCTGTCGGCGCTGCTGGGCTTGGGGCTGGTCTGACGCCCGCCCATCAGCTCGCCAAAAGGCAGGAACACGCTGCTGGGGTCATTGCTCCGGCGCACCAGGTCGGCGGCAGCGGCCGTGGTGGCCTTGACGCTGTCTTGGGCAGCTTCGCCACTCTGGGTCAGGGCGGCGGCCTTGGTCGGCGGGGCGATCAGCTTGACCGGCTCGGGCACTGGCACCGGGGTGACTACGGAAGAATCGCTGCCCCCGCCACCCCCGCAAGCGCTGAGGCCCAGCGAGGCGATGCTGATCAGCAAGCAGGTGGCTGCTGTGGCGATGGGCCGCTGCGCGAAAGCCGGGCGGTGCTTTGAGTTCGTGTCGTGCAGCTTCATCTCAGCCTCCAAGTCTTGAGGCTTGAGATGCTAGGGCGGATGTGGCCTGGAAGCTGTCCCCCACAAGTAGGGCGTTTGTGCGGCTGACGCCTGCCGGCCTGAGCCGGATGGCTCAGTGCGTGGGCGGCGGCACGCTCCAACGACGCGTGATGTCGCCCTTGTCATTGGCGCTCTCCAGTTGCACGCCAAAGCCCCAAAGCCGGGCCACATGCTTGAGCACCTCTTGTGCGCTGTCGTGCAGGGGCCGGTCCATGTGCTGGGTGTGACGCAGGGTCAGGGAGCGGTCACCTCGAAGATTGACGTTCCAGACCTGGATATTGGGTTCGCGGGTGCTGAGGTCGTACTGGCGCGACAAGGCCTCGCGCACATGCTGGTAGCCGCTTTCGTCGTGGATGGCCGAGATCTCGTACTCGGACTGCTTTTCATCGTCGAGGATGGAAAACAGCCGGAACTCGCGCATCAGATGCGGGCTCAGGTACTGGCCGATGAAGCTCTCGTCCTTGAAGTTGCGCATGGCGTGGTCCAGCGTGGGCAGCCAGTCGCTGCCGGCGATGTCGGGGAACCAGCGCCGGTCTTCCTCGGTGGGCTTTTCGCAGATGCGCTTGATGTCGGTGTACATGGCAAAACCCAGGGCATAGGGGTTCAGATTCGCCATGGGCTGCTGCGCCACCACATTGGTGTGCGACTTCAGCCATTCGATCATCATGCCGTCGCTCAGATAGCCGTCGTCGTACATCTGGTTCAGCAGGCGGTGGTGCCAGAAGGTGGCCCAGCCTTCGTTCATCACCTGGGTCTGGCGCTGCGGGTAGAAGTACTGGGCGATCTTGCGCACGATGCGCACGATCTCGCGTTGCCAGGGTTCCAGCAGGGGCGCGTTCTTTTCGATGAAGTAGAGGAGGTTCTCCTGCGGCTCGTCTGGAAAGCGCCGGGCTTCGGCGGCCTCATCGGCCTTGTCTGCCCGCTTGGGCAGGGTGCGCCAGAGCTCGTTGATCTGCAGCTGGGCATGGGCCTCGCGGTCGGCCAGGCGGCTGCGTTCCTGGGCCAGGGACAGCTTGGCCGGGCGGCGGTAGCGGTCGACACCGTAGGACATCAACGCATGGCAGGAGTCCAGCACCTGTTCGACCTGGGCCAGGCCGTGGCGCTGCTCGCAGTCGGCGACGAAGTTCTTGGCATAGACCAGGTAGTCGATGATGCTGGACGCGTCGGTCCACATGCGGAACAGGTAATTGCCTTTGAAAAAGCTGTTGTGGCCGTAGCTGGCGTGGGCGATCACCAGGGCCTGCATGGCCATGGAGTTCTCTTCCATCAGGTAAGCGATGCAGGGGTCGGAGTTGATGACGATCTCGTAGGCCAGGCCCATCTGGCCGCGCTTGTAATTGCGCTCGGTGGCGATGAACTCTTTGCCATAGCTCCAGTGCCGGTAATTGACCGGCATGCCCACCGAGGCATACGCGTCCATCATCTGCTCGGCGGTGATGATCTCGAGCTGGTTGGGGTAGGTGTCCAGGCCGTAGCGCTCGGCGGTGGCGCGGATGACGTCGTGGTATTCGTCGATCAGCTCAAAGGTCCAGTCGCTGGGTGAGGGCAGGGGCTGGGCCGGGCGGGGGCCGGCGGGCTTCATCTCGCGCAGCGGGGCGCGGGTGCGGCGGCCGCCGTATTCATCGGTCAAGGGGGCGATGCCGATCTGGCGGCGGTTTTCGATCTGGCTCATGCCTGTGCCCCTTCCTTCTTGAAGAGCTCACGGAAGACCGGGTAGATCTGCGCAGCCTCGGTGGCCTTGCGCATGGCGAAGTGGCGCACCTCTTCGCTGAGCTTGCTGTACTCGTCCCAGAGGTTCTGTTCCTGCTCGGCCACTTGCACATAAGCAAAGTAGCGGCACAGCGGCAGGATCTGCTGCGCCAGCAGTTCGCGGCAGCGGCCGCTGTCATGGTGCCAGTTGTCGCCATCGCTGGCCTGGGCGCCGTAGATGTTCCATTCGCTGCTGGGATAGCGCGCGCGGATGATTTCCTCCATCAGCACCAGGGCGCTGGAGACCACGGTGCCGCCGGTCTCGGTGGCGTGGAAAAAGTTCTGCTCGTCCACCTCCTGGGCCTGGGTGTGGTGGCGGATGAAGACCACATCGATCTTCTCGTAATGCCGCGTCAAGAAGAGGTAGAGCAGGATGAAGAAGCGCTTGGCCAGGTCCTTGCGGCTTTCGTCCATGGAGCCGGACACGTCCATCAGGCAGAACATCACTGCCCGGCTGGTCGGCACTGGTGTGCGGACGCGGTTGCGAAAGCGCAGGTCGATGGGGTCGAGGAATGGAATCGCCGCGATGCGCTGCTTGAGGAAGGCGATGCGATCCTCGGTTTCCTTGAGCATGCGCTGCACTTCCAGCTCGGCCGGGTTCTCGCGCTTGAGCAGGGCCAGTCGCTCTTCCAGCTCGTGAAGTTCGCGGCGCTTGCCCGTGCCCAGGGCGATGCGGCGGCTCAAAGCACCGCGCATGGAGCGCACCACATGGAGGTTGGTCGGTGTGCCGTCGTTGGTGAAGCCGGCCCGGTGGCTCTTCCACTCCGGTGTTTCGGCCAGTTGGGTGCGCTCGAGATTGGGCAGGGCCAGGTCTTCGAAAAACACCTGCATGAACTCTTCGCGGCTCAGGTGGAAGACGAAGTCGTCCTCGCCCTCGCCGGAATCGCTGGCCTGGCCGCCGCCTTGACCCTGACCGCCGCCCTTGGGTTTGGCGACACGGTCACCTTTGACATGCTCGGTATTGCCCGGCCGCACCACCTCGCGCACGCCGCCCTCACCGTGTCCGAATACGGGCTCACTCAAGTCTTTTTTGGGGATGTGCACATCCTCGCCGCGCTCCAGATCGCGGATGCCGCGGCCGTCCACCGCGCGGCGCACCGCCTCGCGGATTTGTGTCTTGTGGCGCTGCAGGAAGCGCTCACGGTTGCCGATGGACTTGTTCTTTCCAGAGAGCCGTCGGTCGATGATCTGCTGCAGCATGGGTGCTTGCTCCTGCGTGGCGCCTTCGTTTCCTTCAAGAACTCTTGCGGACCCTCAAATACCACTCGCACAGCAGCCGCACCTGTTTGGCTGTGTAGCCCTTGTCGACCATGCGCTGCACGAAGTTCTCGTGCTTCTTGGCCTCGTCGGCGCTGGCTTTGGCGTTGAAGCTGATCACCGGCAGCAGCTCCTCGGTGTTGGAGAACATCTTCTTCTCGATCACCGTGCGCAGCTTCTCGTAGCTGGTCCAGGCCGGGTTCTTGCCGGCGTTGTTGGCACGCGCGCGCAGCACGAAGTTGACGATCTCGTTGCGGAAGTCTTTCGGGTTGCTGATGCCAGCGGGCTTCTCGATCTTCTCGAGTTCGGCGTTCAGGGCCACGCGGTCGAAGACCTCGCCGGTGTCGGTGTCGCGGTACTCCTGGTCCTGGATCCAGTAGTCGGCGTAGGTGACGTAGCGGTCGAAGATGTTCTGGCCGTATTCGGAATAACTCTCCAGATAAGCGGTCTGGATCTCCTTGCCGATGAACTCCGCATAGCGCGGCGCCAGCGCTTCCTTGATGAATCCGACGTACTTTTGCTCGACCTCGGCCGGGAACTGCTCGCGCTCGATCTGCTGCTCCAGCACATACATCAGGTGCACCGGGTTGGCCGCCACCTCGGCGCTGTCGAAATTGAAGACCTTGGACAGGATCTTGTAGGCAAAGCGGGTGGAGATGCCGCTCATGCCCTCGTCGACGCCGGCGTAGTCGCGGTATTCCTGGAAACTCTTGGCACGCGGGTCGGTGTCCTTGAGGCTTTCGCCGTCGTAGACCTGCATCTTGGAATAGAGCGAGGAGTTCTCGGGCTCTTTCAGCCGGGTCAGCACCGCGAATTGGCTCATGATCTTGAGCGTGCCGGGCGCGCATTTGGCCTCGGCCAGGGAGGAGCCCCGGATCAGCTTTTCGTAGATCTTGACCTCTTCGCTGACACGCAGGCAGTAAGGCACCTTGACGATGTAAATGCGGTCCAGGAAGGCTTCGTTGTTCTTGTTGTTGCGGAAGGTCTTCCACTCGCTCTCATTGCTGTGCGCCAGCACCACGCCGTCAAAGGGGATGGCGCCGAAGCCTTCCGTGCCCTTGTAGTTGCCTTCCTGGGTGGCGGTCAGCAAGGGGTGCAGCACCTTGATCGGCGCCTTGAACATTTCCACAAACTCCAGCAGGCCCTGGTTGGCCAGGCACAGGCCACCCGAGTAGCTGTAGGCATCGGGGTCGTCCTGGGCATAGGTTTCCAGCTTGCGGATGTCGACCTTGCCGACCAGGGAGGAGATGTCCTGGTTGTTCTCGTCGCCCGGCTCGGTTTTGGCCACACCCACTTGCTTGAGCACGCTGGGGTAACGCTTGACCACCTTGAAGCGGCGGATGTCACCACCGAATTCGTCGAGGCGCTTGACCGCCCAGGGGCTGAGGATGCGGTTCAGATAACGTCGAGGGATGCCGTACTCCTGCTCCAGCAAGGGGCCATCCTCGACCACATCGAACAGGCCCAGCGGTGACTCGTTCACGGGCGAGCCGGCCAGGGCATAGAAAGGCACCTGCTCCATCAGGCTCTTGAGCCGCTCGGCGATGGAGCTTTTGCCGCCGCCGACCGGGCCCAGCAGGTAGAGGATCTGCTTCTTCTCTTCCAGGCCCTGTGCGGCGTGGCGGAAGTAGCTGACCACTTGCTCGATCGCCTCCTCGAGGCCGTAGAACTCGGCGAAGGCCGGGTAGATCTTGATGGTCTTGTTGGCGAACAGGCGTGACAGGCGCGCGTCGTTGCGCGTGTCGATCATTTCCGGCTCGCCTATGGCCTTGAGCATGCGCTCGGCCGCGGTGGCGTAGGCGAGGGGGTTGCGCTTGCATTCGTTGAGGTAGTCCTCGAGCGAAAGCTCTTCGACGCGGGTGCGCTCGTAGCGCTTGGTGAAGCTGCTGATCACGTCCATGCTGACCTCCGGTAAGGTCCCGGGCAGCACGCAGACACGGCTCGTCAGCGCATCACCTGGGAAGTTCTGATGAAGTCCTTGCGCTCACAAGCCATGGCGGTGGCTGGGGGCGTCATCAGAGCTTTCCGGGAACAGTGGCAGTGGTTCCAGCTTGGCGCGGCGGAGGGCTTTCAAAGGGTCAAAAAGCGCGGCAATCACCGCAGTTCAAAGCGCTCGCCGAAACCAAGCATGGAGCGATGCTACGCCGATCTGCAGACTTTGGTGTGACGCGGCTTTTGCCCTCTGCGTCAGTCGTTTTTTCGCAGGCGTTCAATCAGTCCATTGAGCTCGTCCAGAGAGGCGAATTGGATGGACAGCTCACCCTGTTCACCACGCTTGGTGCGCTTCTTGACCCGCACCTCGACCACCGCGGTCAACAGGTCAGATAACTCCTCTTCCAAGCGCAGCAGGTCTCGGCTCTTGTCGCCCTTGACGCGCAGCAGCGGCGTCTGGCGGCCGGCGCCTTGGCGCGAGACCAGCTTCTCGGCTTCACGCACGCTGAGCTTTTTGGCGGCGATCTCGGTGGCGCAGGTGATCTGGTGCGCGCCGTCGAGCGGCAGCAGGGCGCGGGCATGGCCCATGTCGATGTCGCCGGCCATCAGCATGTTCTGCACCGGCTCGACCAGCTGCAGCAGGCGCAGCAGATTGCTGGCGGCGCTGCGCGAACGGCCCACGGCTTGGGCGGCCTGCTCATGGGTCAGGTGGAACTCGTTGACCAGGCGCTGCAGGCCCTGGGCTTCTTCCAGCGGGTTCAGGTCCTCGCGCTGGATGTTTTCGATCAGGGCCATGGCGGCCGCGGCCTCGTCCGGTACGGCCTTGACCAGCACCGGCACCTCGCGCAGACCGGCCAGCTTGGCGGCGCGGAAGCGGCGTTCGCCGGCGATGATTTCATAGCGCACATCGCTGAGCGGCGAGGGCGGGGCGATCGGGCGTACCAGGATGGGCTGCATGATGCCCTGGCCCTTGATGCTCTCGGCCAGCTCGTAGAGCGAGCCTTCGTCCATGCGCGTGCGCGGCTGGTATTTGCCGGCCTGCATCTGCTCCAGGCGCAGTTGGCTGGGGCTGCCTTCGCGGGCGGCGGCGGCTTCCGCTTCGTTGACTTTGGGGCCGAGCAGCGCTTCGAGGCCGAGGCCGAGGCCTTTGGGTTTCTTGGTGACCATGGGGCTCATTGTCCCTTATGACTCGGCGCCCACCAGCTGGGTCAGCAAGACCTGACCCTCGGGCCAGTCGCCCAAGCCGGAATCGGCATTGAGGTGCCCGCGCGGCCCGGCCAGCACCAGGCTGGCACCCCAGTCCGCCGCCATCTGCGCGCCGCGCTCAGGCGTACAGAAAGGGTCGTCGCTGCTGATCACGGCGATGGCCGGGAAGGGCAGGCGGCCGCGCTGGATCTGGCGCCAGTTGTGCAACTGCGGCGGGGTTTCTGGTGCCTCGGTGTCGGGTGGTGCCACCAGCAGGGCGCCGCGAACGCGCGCCGTGTGGCGCGAATGCGAGGCCCAGTTCGCCACCAGCTGACAGCCCAGGGAATGGGCCACCAAGACCACCGGTTCATCCTGGGCTTGCAGCACCTCGTCCAGGCGCGCCATCCAGTCGCCACGCAGCGGCCGCTCCCAGTCGGATTGTTCAACCCGCAGGTGGCCGAATTGCGCCTCCCAGAGGCTTTGCCAATGCCCGGGGCCGGAGTTCAACCAGCCAGGCAGCAGGAGGACGGTGCTTGCTTTCATTCGCTTGCCTTATGCTTTCACTTCTTTGAATTTGATTGTGCTGGAGAAGTCATGACGTACGCGGTTTTTGTGGATGGACAAGAGGGCACGACGGGTCTGCGCATCCATGAGTACCTGGCCGCGCGTCAGGATGTGGAAGTGCTGCGCATTGATGGCGACAAGCGCAAGGACTCGGCCGAGCGTGCGCGCCTGCTCAACGCTGCCGATGTGGCTTTCTTGTGCCTGCCCGATGCCGCTTCACGTGAAGCCGCCGCCATGATCAGCAATCCCAAGACCTGCCTGATCGATGCCAGCACCGCGCACCGCACGGTGCCCGGCTGGGCCTTCGGCCTGCCCGAGCTGTGCAAGAGCCAGCGCGATGCCATCCGCACCGCCAAGCGCATTGCCAACCCGGGTTGCCATGCCAGCGCTTTCATCCTGGCCTTGCGCCCTCTGGTCGATGCCGGTTTGCTGGCGCCCGAGGCCTTGGTCTCGGCCACCTCGATCACCGGTTATTCCGGTGGCGGCAAGGGCATGATTGGCGAGTACGAGGCTGGCGGCAATGCCAAGCTGCTCTCGCCCCGCCCCTATGCCTTGGGTCTCGCGCACAAGCACCTGCCCGAGATGATGGCCCACACCGGCCTCAAGACCGCGCCGGTCTTCATGCCCATCGTTGGCAATTTCTACAAGGGACTGGCGGTGACCGTGCCTCTGCACCTGAGCCAGCTGCGTGCCGGCACCCAGGCCGAGCATGTGCAGCAGGCTTTGGCCGCGCATTACGACGGTGAGCGCTTCATCCGCGTGATGCCGCTGCGCGATGCTGACACCCTGGCCGAGGGCTTCTTCGATGTGCAGGGCTGCAATGACACGAACCGGGTGGACCTGGTTGTCTTCGGCTCCGAGACGCAGATCCTCGTCATGGCTCGCCTGGACAACCTCGGAAAGGGCGCCAGCGGCGCCGCCGTGCAGGCCATGAATGTGCATCTGGGCTTGGAAGAGAGCCTGGGCCTGGTGTGAGCCCGGCGCCGCGCGGTGAGGCCGAGCGCTGGTGGCGGGATGAGGAGGTCTCGCCGGCGGCCGTGCATGCCTTGCGCGAGCGCGTGCGCCTGTTCGGCCGCCAGCAAACCCAGGGCAGTGATGCGCAGGACATCGCCTGCGTCCGCTTCGATGAACAGGGCGAGCTGCTGGTGGGCGCCAGCGGCCGCACCGAGTTCCAAAGGCTCTACGTCGACTATCTGTGGGTCCGGGAGGACTTACGCGGGCAGGGCTTGGGCAGTGCTTGCCTGCGCCAGATCGAGGCCCAGGCTTTGCGTCGCGGCTGCGTCGACGCCTTGATCGAAACCCTGTCCGACGAGACGGCCGCGCTCTACGAGCATCTCGGTTATGTCTGCATCAGCCATGTGCACGATTTCGTGCCGGGCTTCACGCGCCACACCTTGCTCAAGGTCTGGAAGCCGCGCGATTGAATCTCGCTGACACCGCTCAAACAGACGGTTCGGGCGAGCGGTAGTGGTAGCGGTAGGCGACAGTAAAGCCCAGGTGCCGATAGGCGCGCTGAGCGCTTTCGTTGTCGCTGCCGACCTGCAGATAGGCTTGGGTCGCGCCCTGGGATCTGGATCGCTCCAGCAGGGCCGCGCACAAGACCCTGGCATGCCCCTGTCCGCGCTTGGCAGGCGGCGTGAAGACGTCATACAGCCCCGCCATGGACCCTTCGCAGGCCAGCTGTCCACAGGCCAGCAGTTCACCCTGCTCATCGCGCAAGGTATGGCCTTGGTAGACCACCGGCGAGGCGAGCAGGCGTTGGGCATGGGCCTCGATCTCGACGGCGCTGGATCCGCGCAAGGCCCCGACCAAGTTTGCGTACGAGGATGCATCCAATAGCTCCAGACTTTGGCCTGAGGGCAGGGCGGCGGGCAGTTCGTCCAGATGGGCGCGGACCATCACATCGGCCGCATCGAAACAGGCCCAGCCTTTGGCGCTCAGCGTGGCATCCAGATCGGCCGGCTGGGTGAAGGGCGTGAGGCGGACGATCAAAGGCAGGCCGGCGGCCTGGAAAGCGTGCTGGCAGCGCGACAGCAAGTCATCGAGCGGCAGGCTGCCGGCTTCCAGCGCATTGATGCAGCGCGAGCGTTTGGCCTTGCCGGGTGAGAGGCGGATCAGCCAACCCTCGACGCGTTGCTGCTGGGGTGGGGCGCTGGCATTGAGTCCGGCCTGCTCGGCCCGCCAAGCCAGGTTCCAGTCGCCAGTCAGCAACGCAGCCTCTTCGCTCATCGCCGTCCCATTCACTTCACATGCTGTCGACGCGGCGCACCATTTCACGTGCGAACTCGATGAAAGCCTGGGCGCCCTTGGAGGCGGGGTCAAACACCACGCCGGGCAGGCCATAGCTGGGCGCTTCGGCCAGGCGCACATTGCGCGGGATCACGGTGTCGAACACCTTGTCTCCGAAGTGTGTCTTGAGCTGGTCGCTGACCTGGTTCTGCAGGGTGATGCGCGGGTCGAACATCACGCGCAGCAGGCCAATGATCTGCAGGTCGGCATTGAGATTGGCATGCACTTGCTTGATGGTGTTGACCAGGTCCGAGAGGCCTTCCAGCGCGAAGTACTCGCACTGCATGGGCACGACCACGCCGTGGGCGCAGCACAGGCCGTTCAGCGTCAGCATCGACAGTGAAGGTGGGCAGTCGATCAAGACGAAGTCGTAGTCGTCGTTGGCGGCGGCGAGTGCGCCCTTGAGGCGGCGTTCGCGGCGCTCCAGATCAACCAGCTCGACTTCGGCGCCGGCCAACTCACGGTTGGCGCCCAGCACGTCGTAGCCGACCTTTTCGCTGGTCTGCTTGGCTTCCTTGACCGAGGCCGATTCCAGCAGCACGTCGTAGACGCTGAGCTCCAGCGCGCGCTTGTCGATGCCCGAGCCCATGGTGGCATTGCCCTGCGGGTCCAGGTCCACCACCAACACGCGCTGGCCGACCTTGGCCAGGCCGGCGGCGAGGTTGACGGTGGTGGTGGTCTTGCCGACCCCGCCCTTTTGGTTGGCAACGCAGAAGATCTTGGCCATGGTCTCGTTTTTCTAAGCAGGCGTGATGGTAGCGGCAGATGGGGCGTGCATTTGTGGCGAGGCGTCTAAGTGGCCACGCTCGGCACAAATTTTCAGGCCTTGGGGCGAATCCAGATCAGGCATCGCTGCGCATTGAGGCCGGGCACTTGCAGTTGTTCCACGTGAAACACATCCAAGTCGGCGGGCAGGGCGGCCAGCTCATCGCTCGGATGTTGGCCCTTCATGGCCAGCCAAATCGCCCCGGAATCGGCGCCGGGCTTGAGGTGCTGGCGGGTCAAGGTCGTGAAGTCCAGCAGAGAGGCAAAGGCGCGCGAAGTGATCAGGTCGAAGTGCGAGGTGTTCAGCGCCTCGACGCGCGAATGCTCACCATGCAGATTGGGCAGACGCAGCTCGGCCGCCACCTGCTTGATGAAGCTGGCTTTTTTGGCCACGGCATCCACGCAAGTGACATCGATGTTCGGTTCGCAGATGGCCACCACCACGCCTGGCAGGCCACCGCCGCTGCCCACATCCATCAGGCGCAAGCTGCTCTGCCCACTGCTCTGGCTGTGGCGTCGCAGGGCCGGCAGAAGGCTGAGGCTGTCGACCAAATGCTGGGTCAGCATGGCCTGGGGTTCGCGTACGGCGGTCAGGTTGTAGACCTTGTTCCACTTGCTGATCATGGCCAGGTAGGCCAGCAGCTGCTGCAGCTGGGCCTCGCTGAGGTTCAGGCCCAGGGTCTGGGCGGCATCGCGCAAAGGGGCGAACAAGGTGTCGGGTGCGTCGGAACTCATGCGAGGTGGGTCAGCTGGGTGAGGGGAATCAAGGGGACGCCAGCTTGCGCCAGCGCTTGCGAGACCTGGTCGCGCAAGGCCTCGGCGCTCAAGCCGCGGTCCGGCCAGGTGTGGTGAGCGTCGGGAACCAGCCAGGCTTGCAGACCCAGGGCCACGGCGCCGCGGGCGCTCGCCTCAATGCAGCAATCGGATTGCAAGCCGATCAGGATGGGCTGGGTGCGCCCGGCCTGCTGCAGGGCGTGGGCCAGGCTCGTTTCCTCGAAGGCATTGGGCACGGTCTTGGTGAAGCGGGGTTCTTCGGCGGCCGGGTTCAGTCGCGGGTCGATGTCGAAGCCGGGGCCGTCCATCGGTCCGCCGGGCTCGGAATGCTGGATCCAGAACACCGGCACGCGCTGCTGGCGGGCCCAGTCCAGGGCGCTGCGGCAGGCGCTCAGCAGGGCGTCGCCGTCCGGCATGGGCGGGCAGAGCCGGCCATCGAAGGCGCCGCACTGCACATCGATCACCAGCAGGGCGGCTTGCTTCAGATCGAGCGCCGGTTCGCTGTGACTCATGCGCCGACCTTGTCGTGGGCCTCGCTGAAGCCCTTGAAGCGTTTCTTTTTCAGGTGCACCAGCAGCAGGGAGATGGCGGCGGGCGTGACGCCCGAAACGCGCGAAGCCTGGCCCAGGGTCTCGGGCCGGTGGGTGTTGAGCTTCTGGCGGACCTCGAAGGACAGGGCCTGGATCTCGTTGTAGTCCAGCTCGTCGGGCAGGCGCAGGTTCTCCAGATTGGCCGCGCGGGCCACATCTTCGACTTGCTTGTTGATGTAGCCGGCATACTTGACGCTGGTTTCGATCTGCTCGATGACGGCATCGGCCATGGTCTTGCCCAGGTCGGCGGTCAGTGTTTCACGTGAAACAGCGGCTTCCGGGCGGGCGATGGCGGCCACTTCGGCCAGGGTGTCGTAGACCACGCCAGGGCGCCGCAGCAGGTCGATGAAGTTGTATTCGCGCTCCAGCGCTTTGCCGACCAGACGCTCAGCATCGGCGGCCGGCAGGATGCCTGGGTGCACCCAGGTCGCTTTCAGCTTCTCTGTTTCACGTGAAACGGCGTCCCGCTTGCGGTTGAAAGCCGCCCAGCGATGGTCGTCCACCAGACCCAGCTGGCGGCCGATTTCGGTCAGGCGCATGTCGGCGTTGTCTTCGCGCAGCTGCAGGCGGAACTCGGCGCGGCTGGTGAACATGCGGTAAGGCTCGGTCACGCCCTTGGTGATCAGATCGTCGACCAGCACCCCCAGATAAGCCTGGTCGCGGCCCGGCAACCAGGGGCCTTGGCCGCGCACCTGCAGGGCGGCGTTCAGGCCGGCGAACAGGCCTTGGGCCGCGGCTTCCTCGTAGCCGGTGGTGCCGTTGATCTGGCCGGCGAAGAACAGGCCGCCGATGTCCCGGGTTTCAAAGCTGGACTTCAGGCCGCGCGGGTCGAAGTAGTCGTACTCGATGGCATAGCCCGGCCGCATGATGTGGGCGTTCTCCAGGCCTGGGATCGAGCGCACGGCTGCCAGCTGGATGTCGAAGGGCAGGGAGGTCGAGATGCCGTTGGGGTAGTACTCGTGGGTCGTCAGGCCCTCGGGTTCCAGAAAGATCTGGTGGCTGTCCTTGTCGGCGAAGCGGTTGACCTTGTCCTCGATGCTGGGGCAGTAGCGCGGGCCCACGCCTTCGATCACGCCGGTGAACATGGGGCTGCGGTCGAAGCCGGAGCGGATGATGGCGTGCGTCGCCTCCGAGGTGTGGGTGATCCAGCAGGGCAGCTGGCGCGGGTGCTGCGCGGCGTCGCCGAGGAAGCTGAACACGGGCACGGGATCGAGGTCGCCGCCTTGCTCTTCGCACTTGGAAAAATCAATGCTGCGGCCGTCGATGCGCGGCGGCGTGCCGGTCTTCAGCCGGCCTTGCGGCAGCTTCAGCTCTTTCAGCCGGGCCGAGAGGCTGATGGCCGGCGGGTCACCGGCGCGGCCGGCGCTGTAGTTTTGCAGGCCGACATGGATGCGGCCATCGAGGAAGGTGCCGGCCGTCAGCACCACGGCACGGGCGCGGAACTGCAAACCCATCTGCGTGACGGCGCCCACCACGCGCTCGCCCTGGCCGTCGGACTCGACCAGCAGGTCATCCACGGCTTGCTGGAACAGCCAGAGCTTCGGCTGGTTCTCCAGGCGGTGGCGGATGGCGGCTTTGTAGAGCACCCGGTCGGCTTGGGCGCGTGTGGCGCGCACGGCCGGACCCTTGGAGCCATTGAGGATGCGGAATTGGATGCCGGATTCGTCGGTGGCCGCGGCCATGGCGCCGCCCAACGCGTCCACCTCTTTGACCAGATGGCCTTTGCCGATGCCGCCGATCGAGGGGTTGCAGCTCATCTGCCCCAGGGTCTCGATATTGTGGGTGAGCAGCAGGGTGGCGCAGCCCATGCGGGCGGCGGCCAGCGCCGCTTCGGTGCCGGCATGTCCGCCACCGACCACGATGACATCGAATTCCTTGGGGTATTGCATGGGGTTTGCTGCTCTCTCGCTGCTGTCTAGGCGGCCCCCGCAAGCGCTCGCTTTGGGCCAGTTCCCACGTCGCCAAAGCTGGCGCGGGCAAACCCGTGATTTTACGGATCGGCTGTGGATAAGTCACGGCCGCCGGTCATCCCTGCGCCGACAATATCGCGATGAATTGCCGTCCCCATTGCGCTGCCTGCTGCATTGCGCCTTCGATCAGCTCGCCCATCCCGGGCATGCCCGTCATCAACGGGGTCAGCAAGCCGGCGGGCGTGCGCTGCATCCAGCTCGATGCGCAAGACCGTTGCCAGATCTTCGGTCACCCGGATCGCCCCGCGGTCTGTGGCTCGCTGCAGCCCAGCGAGCAGATGTGCGGCGAATCGCGCGAGCAGGCCATGCGTTGGCTGGGCTGGATGGAGCAGGCGACAGCGCCTTGACAGGCCCACGACCTAGACTGGCTCGATGACACGGTTCCCCAAAAAACATCCACCGGAGACAAGAGCCATGAGCCAGGACCTGAACGATCTTCACGCCGCCCCCGACTCGCGGGCCCGCCGCCAGTTTCTGTTGCAGACCGGCCTGGCTGGCGCAGCCGCCGGCTTGGGCTTGCCGGCCTGGGCCGAGGCGGCTTGGCCCAGCCGTTCCGTGCGCCTGGTCGTGCCCTTTGCGCCCGGTGGCAGCTCGGAGATCGTCGCTCGCGCCACCGCCTTCGAGCTGGGCAAGACCCTGGGCCAGACCGTCTACGTGGAAAACAAGCCCGGCGGCAGCGGCAATATCGCCATGGCCGAGGTGGCCCGCGCCGATGACCAGCACACCCTGGTGCTGGGCCATATCGGCACCTTGGCCGTCAACCCCTTCATCTACGACAAACTGCCCTACGACCCGGTCAAGGACTTCAAGCCCGTGACGCTGCTGGCCAAGGTGCCCAGCCTCTACGTGGTCCACCCCGATGTGCCGGCGCGCAACCTCAAGGAGTTTGTGGCCTTGGCACGCAGCAAGCCCGGTCAGCTCAACTACGGCTCGGCCGGCAATGGCAGCGCAGGCCATCTGGCCATGGAGTATTTGAAGATGGCGGCCGAGCTCTTCATCGTCCATGTGCCCTACCGAGGTACCGGCCCGCAGCTGACCGATTTGCTGGCCGGCCGCCTCGATGCGGCTTCGGTCGGCGCACCGGCCGTGCTGCAGTTCATCAAGGCCGGCAAGCTGCGCTGCCTGGCCACCGGCTCCAAGGCCCGCTTGCCGCAGCTGCCCGATGTGCCGACCGTGGCGGAGCAGGGCTTTCCGGGCTTCGAGATGACGCAGTGGTATGGCCTGCTCGCGCCGGCCAATCTGGCCCCGGCCCATCTCGACCGCCTGGCCACAGAATCGGCCAAGGCCATCCGAAGCAGCGCTTCTGCCGAGCGCTTGAGCGCCGATTCGGCCGAGGCAGTGGGCAACACGCCGGCTCAGTTCGCCGCCTTCATTGCCCAGGAGCAGCAGCGCTGGAAGCCGGTGCTGAACCGGGCCAAGGTCAAGCCGGATTGATGTGGGCCGGCGTCGCCGCAGCGCCAGTGCTGCGGCGCTGGGCGAGCCAGGCTTTCAATCGCGGGTGGCCCCAGTACTTCTCGAAGAAGTGATGCATCACCGTGTTGACGGCTGGTTCTACAAAGGTCACCGCGCCGGCCACGGCCACATTGCCGGTCAGGGCGTAGGTGACGCCGAAGGAGGTGCCCAGATGGAGGACGCCGAAGCTCGCGGTTTTGGCCATGATGTGCTCGCCTATTGATGCTTTGATTTCAATAGGCGAATGCTAAAAGCGCGGCCGCTCGCCGTCCATTTGGCAATCTAGATGGCGGCAATAGCCCGTGCTCAACCGGCTTGGTTGCTGGTCGGCGGCACGCTGCGCAGATCCTGCGCCACGCGCCCGTCTTGCAAGGCGATGATGCGCTGGGCCGAGGCGATGGTCTCCGGCCGGTGGGCGATGACGATGCGGCTCAGGTTGAGCGCACGCAGCGAGGCGTTGAGCTGGCGCTCTTTCTCGACATCAAGCGCGCTGGTGGCCTCGTCCAGGAACAGGTATTGCGGCCGTTTGTAGAGCGCGCGCGCCAGCAGCACGCGCTGCCGCTGCCCGCCCGAGAGGCTGCTGCCCATGTCGCCGACCAGACTTTGATAACCCATGGGCAGGGCGCTGATGTCCTCGTGCACGCAGGCGATGCGCGCGCATTCCTGCACCCAGGCCGCGTCGGCCTCGGGGTCAAAGAAGCTGATGTTGTCGGCAATGCTGCCGGCGAACAGCTGGTCGTCCTGCATGACCGTGCCGATGCGGGCGCGCCAGGCAGCCAGACCCAGCTGGGCCAGCGGCCGGTCTCCGACGCGGATCTCGCCCTGCTGCGGGCTGTGGATGCCCAGCATCAGCTTCAGCAAGGTGGTCTTGCCACAGCCCGAGGGGCCGACGATGGCCACGGCCTCACCGGGCTCGATGCGCAGGCTGCAGCCCTGGATCACCGGTGCTTCGCCTTCCGCGTAGGCAAAGCTCAGGTCCACCAGTTCGAGCGCTTCCGGAGAGCCGGCACTCACTTTGGGCCCTGCGCTCAGGTCGGCCGGCTCGGCCGCGCTCAGCACGATGTCGGCCAGGCGCTCGCCCTGCAGGCGCAGCATGCTCAGCTCCACGCCCTTGTCGATCAGGCCGGCCACGCGGGTGCTGAACTGCTCCTTGTAGGCCAGAAAGGCGAACAGCATGCCGACCGACAGCTCACGGTCCAGCACTAGCAAGGCGCCCAACCAGACGATGGCCACGCGCTCCAGGCCGAACAGCAGGCGCTGGCCCACGGCCATGCCCAGGTCCAAACGGCGGGTGGCGATGCTGGCGTTCATCTGCTCGACCACCAGATTGGCAAAGGCGGCGCTGCGTTCGGCCTCGGCGTTGTAGAGCTTGATGGCCTGGGCGCCACGCAGCGATTCGAGGAAATGGCTGTTCTGTTTGGCCTCGAACACCAGCGCCTCTTCGCTGGCCTCGCGCAGCTGCCCGAAGAAAGCCCAGCGCAGCAGGCCATAGCCCAGCACGGCCGTCAGCGCCACGGCGCTCAGCCGCGGTGAGTAAACGGCCATCATGGCCAGAGTCAGCAGCACCATGGCCCCGTCCAGCAGGGCTTCGGCGAAGCGGGTGGAGAGGGTGCGCTGGATCTGCTGCACGCTGGAAAAGCGCGACCAGATGTCGCCCAGATGGCGCTTCTCGAACCAGGCCAGAGGCAGGCGCAGCAGGTGGCCGAAGACCTGGGTCAGCCACTGCAGATTGAGCGAGGCCGAGAGCACCAGCACCGCCCAGGAGCGCAGGGCACTGATGGCCGTTTGCAGCAGCACCAGCAGGCCAAAGCCCAGGCCCAGGGTGACCAGCAGGTCGCGATCGGCGCTGACCAGCACCCCGTCCACCACCCATTGCAGCAAAAAAGGCGAGAGCAGGGCCAGCAGCTCCAGCGCCAGGGCCAGCAGCAGGATCTGGCCCAGCGAGCGTTTGAGCCCGCTGATGCGACCAAACAGCTGGCGCCAGCGCAGTCGCGGCGCCGGGGCCTGGGGTGTGAAGTCCGGCCCGGGGCGCAGTTCCAGGGCCACGCCGGTGAAGTGGCGCGACAGCTCGGCTAGGGGGATCTGCCGCCGGCCATGGCCCGGGTCGTGGATCAGGGCCTGCTGGCCGCGCACCTCGACCAGGACCACGAAATGGTTGAAATCCCAGTGCAGGATGGCCGGCAGCTCCAGCCGCGCCAGATGTTCGGGCTCGGCGCGCAGGCCGCGCCCGGCCAGGCCCAGGGGCGCGGCCATGCGCAGCAGGTCGGCCATGGTCGCGCCCTTGAGCGAGAGCGAAAAACGGCGACGCAGCTCCGGCAAGTCCAGATGCAGGCCGTGCGCGCTGGCCACCATGGCCAGGCAGGCCAGGCCACATTCGGCCGCTTCCGTCTGCAGAATCACCGGCACGCGGCCACGGCGCCGCCAGCTCAGATGCAGGCGCGACAGCAGGCCGGGGGCGGCGTCGGGGGCGGGCGCGGAATCAGACACGTTGGGCCAGGCTCAGCAGGGGTTCGAAAATCCACTCGATCAGGCGGCGCCGCTCCAGCATGACATCGGCATCGAGCTGCATGCCGGCGGCCAGGGCTTGGGGCTGTCCGTAGGCGCTGACGGTTTGGTGGTCCAGGCTGACGGTGATGCGGTAGAGCGGCTCGCTGCCTGCGCCCTGGCTGAGCGCGGCCGGCAGGTTGAGGGTGGCCAACTCGGCCGTGGCCAGGGGCGTGCGCGAGACCTGAAGCACGCGCCCACTTTGCTGGCCGAATTTTTGATACGGAAAGGCCTGGTAGCGCAGCTGCACGGCCTGCTGTGCCTGCAAGAAACCGACTGCGCTCGAAGGCGCGAACAGCTGGGCCTGCATCTGGGTTCGTGCCGGCAGCAGCTGGGCCAAGGCCGCGCCGCCCTGAATGCTTTGGCCGGCTTCGGCCAGCAAGGTGGAGACGACACCGTCGCTAGGCGCGCGCAGCACCAGGCGGCGCCGGCCTTCGGTCTCCAGGCCTTTTTCCTTCAGCTCGGCCAGGTCACGCGCGATTTCGGCCTGCAGCACCTCGCTGCGCAGGGGCAGCTCGCGCATCTGCGCCTCGGCCGCCTGCAGATCGCGCTGCAGGGCCTCGCCTTGGCGGGCCAGGGCTTGGGCTTGCGACTGCAGGCCGAGCAATTCCTCGCGCTTGCTCTGCAGCTGGGCGGGCGAGATGAAGTTGTTGCGGGCCAGGTTTTCCTGTCGCTCCAGCGATTCGCGCGCCAGGGCCAGGCGTTCGCCGTGCAGCTGGCGCTCGACCTGCAGCTGGGCTTGTTCGCGCAGCAGACCGGCGCGCTTTTGCGTCAGGGTTTGCAGCTGGGTGCGCACCAGGGCCAGCTGCTGGCTGGCCGTGCCTTGCAAGCTCAGCTGACGGCTTTGCAGGGTCTGGGCGATGCCTTCGATGGTCTGGCTGGCGCTGTCCAGGGCCAGCACGAACAGCACATCGCCGGCCTTGACCGCCTGGCCTTCGCCGACCTCGCGGCTCAGCACCGTGGCCGATTGCGGCGCCTGGATGCGCAGCACGCCACGGTCCGGCACCAGATAGCCGCTGACCCGCGCCTTGCGGGTGTATTCCGCTGTGCACAGAAAGGAAACGACCAAAGCAACACTGCCCACGGCAACGGCCGTGAGCAGTGTGAGAGACAGCGGTGGCAGGACTTGCACCCTGCCCAAACCGCTGTGCTGCTGGCCTTGCAAGGCCTCGCGGCGAAACAGCATGTGTTGGGTGAAGACCGGTGCTTGCCTTCTCCGTCAGAGCCCGCTCAGGGAGCGGGTGATGACTGGGAGCAGAGGATTACCAGCCGCCTTTGGGGGTGCCTGGGACTGGGGGTTCCGATGATGGTGCCTCGGTGGCGTCAGGGACCGGGCCCCAGCCGCCCTTGGGCGTGCCGCCGCCGGACACCGATTGCAGCTGCTCCAAGCTCAGCTCCACCGGCGCCGGGACAGTGGTGTTCAGTTCAGAAGAAGAGGAGGTGTTTTGCAGTTTCATGATGGAATCCGTTCGTTGAACACACTCCAACGAGTGCTTGTTCCGGATTTGAGCAAGTTGGATATGGCTCGGACAGTGTCAACTCTTACAGTTGCGCCAAGCCCAGAGCGTATGTCAGGCTCGCGGCGCCAGGCCTGCGGGTTTTCCGTTAGCGAATCAAGCCCATGCGCAGCGCCTTCAACACCGCCTGGTGTTTGGTGGTGCAGCCGAGCTTGTGCATAGCGTTGTTCAGATGCAGCACTGCCGTGCGTTCGGTGATGCTCAGGATGCCGCCGACCTCCCAGGCGGTCTTGCCGTCCATGGTCCAGCGCAGGCATTCCAGCTCGCGCGGGGTCAAACGTGTCGGGTTGCTGTTCGGTTCAGGTTCGCGCGGCATCACCACGCGCCAGGCCGCGTCTTGGGCATAGACGGCAAACAGCTGCAAATCCGCCACCAGGCGCGTCAGTTCGCCCGGATGCTTGGGCAGGGGCTCGGCGCGGTCCATGCCCAGCATGAAGTGCCGGCCCTCAGGCAGATGCAGGGCCAGGGCGATGCCGGTGCGGTAGCCAAAGCGGGCCTGCTCTTCCCACATGCTGGCTTGGCCGCTGGCCAGATAGGTGTTCTGGTTCCAGACGATGGGCACGCTCTGGCGCTTGCAGTGTTGAACCACAGGGTCATGGCGCCAGCTGCTGCGGTCCGAATAGGTCGAGGCAAAGGACTCCGGCGTGTTATCCACCGTCTCGAACTCTGACTCGCCGACGGTGTGGTCCAGCACCACGGTGGCAGACACCGTGGAGAAACCCAGGCCCTGCGCGAAGCGGATCACCTCATGGCGAAATTCCTCGCGGCTGCGTGCCTCCAGCACGGCCTGGTACCCCCCTTGCAGCATTGAATTGCTTACATCCATGGCGCGCATTGCAATAAACCGCGAGCTTGCGGTCAACTCGGTTATACCCCTGACAAGGTTTACAGCTGTTCGTTTGCGGGCCTCATCTGCACACTGCACAAACAGTTACTGAATTCCCGCTTTCGACGGTTTCAAGACCTCCCCATCTATGACCCCAGCCTGGATTGTGTATGCATGGCCCCGTGTACTTTGTGATGCCCACGAGGCGCCGCGATTGCAGTTTGCGCATCTCAGCACCCAGGTTCTGATCAACGGTGAAGGCGGGCTACCCGCCATGGGGCAAACCCTGTGGCAAGGGGACGACGGTGAGGCCTTGGCCGGCGTGGCCTGGGACTGGGTCAGCATGTCGGCCGGGGTGGTCGCCATGGTGGACCCCATGGCCCTGGTCACCAACCTGCAATTCCTCAATGCACGTGGCGAGGTGTTGGCGCCATTGGAGTCCGCTCGCCGCCTCAACGAGATCGTGCATACCTTGCCCTGGCAGTATGAGGTTCAGCGGGCCCTTGGCTACCACTGAGCGACCAAGCCTAGTAAGGACAGGATTCGGCACTGAGCCGTCGTTGGCTGAGGTTTCAGTTCGAACGCAGAGTGCGCGGAGCACCGCAGAGGCCGCAGAGAGAGGAGCAAGATTTTTGGTCTCAGCGTCCTCTGCGGTCCTCCGCGAGCTCTGCGTGCTGAAACTTCTTCGCGAACGACGGCTCCGTGCCGATTGCCGACCCAAGCCCGTAGCGCCCAAGAAAAAGCCCAGGCGAGCCTGGGCTTGATGTTGCGGTAGGGCAAGCCGCGCTGATTTACTTGGAGACGGCGCCGCGCATCGAGCGGGCGACGAAGAGCAGACCGCCGGCCATCAGGATCAAGCCTACCAGCACACTGGGCAAGACCTGGGCCAGGCTCAAGGTCTCACCCTTGAGTACCAGCATCATCAAGGTGTTCTGCGCCAGGCCGGGCACCCACAGGTACCAGGGCGCTTCGCCGCCCGGGTTGAGCAGGGTGACCATGGGCATCAGGCTCACGGCCGTCATCACCATGGTGCTGCCTGCCTGCGCTTCCTTGAAGGTCTTGGAGCGGATCGCCAGCGCCATCAGCACGGCGCTGATGCCCACGGCCAGTGGCAACTGCAGCAGCAGGAAGGCCATCACCTCGTAGCTGCCGAACTGGAACATGGCTTGCAGGCTGTCGCTCTGCAGCAGCCATTGCGCCGGGACGAAGCTCAGGCTGGCGATCAGGGCCACGGCCATGCCCAGCAGTGCCACCGCACCCCATTTGCCCAAGACCAGGGCGATGTGCTGCACCGGGTTCATCAGCAGGGGCTCCAGCGATCCGCGTTCACGCTCGCCGGCCGTGCTGTCCAGGGCGGCCGTCAGGGCGCCGTAGAGCACGGCCATGATGATGAACATGGGGATGATGCCGGTGATGCGGGCGGCGCGGGCCTGCACGCTGGCCAAGTCGCGCTCCTCGATGGCCACGGGCTGCAGCAATTCGCCCGAGACGCCGCGCAGGGCCAGGCTGATGGCGGCGCGTTCCTGGCCAAAGCCGTTGACCAGGCGTTCCAGCCGGCCGACGCCGGCGCTGGCGCGTTGGTTGGCGCTGTCGCTGACCAGCTCCACCGTCGGCTTGTCGCCGGCCTGCAGTTCGGCCTCGAAGTTCTTGCCGATCACCAGCACCGGCTCAAGCAAAGTGCCAGCACGCAGTCGCACCTCATAGTCGGCCGGGGCCGTTTTGAGGGCGTAGGTCTGGCGCTCGAGGTAGTTGCGCAGGCTGGGCGCATGCTCGATGCCCACCACCTGCACCTCGCGCTTGTCGGCCTGGCCTTCCAGCGAGGAGATCAGGCCCGAGAGCGCCAGCAGCAGCAGAGGACCCATCAGCACGGCGGGGATGGACAGGCGCAGCAAAGTGCGGCGGTCGCGCAAGGCGTCGACCACCTCCTTGCGCAAGACGATCCAGAAGTTCCTCAGCAGACTGGAGCTGCCGCTGTTGTTGTTGGTGATGCTCGCGCTCATGCCGCCACCTCTTGTTGTTGTTGCTGCTGTTGCTGCTGCTGAGTGAAGGCCAGCTTCACAAAGGCGTCCTCGAAGTGTTTCTCGCCGGCCAGGGCCAGCAGCTCGGGCACCGAGCCTTCGGCCACGCTGCGGCCTTGCGCCACCACCACCACATGCTCACAGAGCTGTTCCACCTCCGGCATGATGTGGGTGGAAAAGACGATGCACTTGCCGCCGCCCTCGGGCGAGCGCAGATGGCGCAGGGCCTCGCGCAGCGCCCGGGTGGCCAGCACATCGAGGCCGTTGGTTGGTTCGTCCAGCACGATATTGGCCGGGTCATGCACCAGGGCGCGGGCCAGGGCGGTCTTCATGCGCTCGCCCTGGCTGAAGCCATCGCTGCGGCGGTCCAGGATGTGGCGCATGTCCAGCAGGCGCGCCAGCTCCTCGGCGCGGGCATTGGCCGCATCGGCTTCCATGCCTTGCAGGCGGCCGAAGTAGATGATGTTCTCGCGGGCGCTCAGGCGCGGGTAGAGGCCATGTGCATCGCCCAGGATGCCCATGCGCGCCAGGGCCTGGCGCGGCGCCTGGCTGACCTGGATGCCGTCCACGCTGATCTGGCCGTGGTCGGGCTCGAACAAGCCGCCCAGCATGCGCAAGGTGGTGGTCTTGCCGGCACCGTTGGCGCCCAGCAGGCCGGTGATGCGGCCGTTCGGCGCGTGCAGGCTGACATCGCGCACCGCTTGCACGGTCTGCTTCTTGCCCTTCGTGAAGATGGAGCCGCCGCTGGCGCTGACGAAGCTCTTGCTGACGTTCTTGATTTCGATCATGGCTGCACCTTGGTGGCAGAAGCGTCTTGCACCGGCACAAAGGCCAGCGGGCGCGGGATGCGGGTGGCGCAGGCGGCGTCCTGGGGCAGGGCGGCGGCGTCGGTCTTGGCGTCGAAGAAGCGGAACATCACATCGCGCATGCAGCCGATGGTGGCCACGCCGTGGCCGGCCTCGGGCACGACGATGTGCTGGGCCTTGTCGCCCAGGGCTTTTGTCACCCGCTCGCCGTGGCGGGGCGGGGTTACGGGGTCGGCGCCACCGCTGAGCACCAGCACGGGCATGGCTGCCTTGGGCACTTGGTAGAAGGCCTCGGGCACCTCGCCGCGGGGCCAGGTCTTGCAGGCGGCGCTGTAGAGCAGGGCGTCGCTGTTGCCGTAGTCGGCGCCCGGCTTGTCGCTCGCTTGCGGCAGGCGGGGCAGGTCTTCGGCGCAGACCACCGAGAAATGCATGCCCATGGCCAGGCGGGTGCTCTTGTTGGAGGTCATGGTGCTGGTCAGGCCCATCAGGCCGTCGAAGCGGCCCTCGGCCGCGTCACCGATGGCGGAGGGCAGGGCGGCGGCCAGGGCCGGCATGTAGAGCGGGCCACGCACGGCGCGCAGCAGCTGGCTGCGGGTCAGCGTGAACTGCTCCGGCTTGCCGGTCATGGGCTGGCGCACCGAGATCTGGCGCGGCACGCTGGCCAGCAGCGCTTGCCACTGGGCGCGCAGCTGCGGGTGGCGGGCCTGGCAGGCCGGCTCTTTCTCGCAGGCGCTGAAGGCGGCATCCAGTGCGGCCTGGTTGTCGGTCGAGAAGCTGGCGGGCAGCACCATGTCCGGCGGGGCCACGCCGTCGATCAGGGATCGGCGCACCTTGCTCGGGAACTGGCGCATGTATTCCAGCGCCGCACGCGTGCCGTAAGAGGCGCCGTAGAGGTTCCACTGCGGCGCGCCCAGCTGCTCACGCACGGCCTCGAAGTCCTGCATGGCGATGGTCGTGGTGTACAGGCACAGATCGCCGTGGGGCAGGCGGCTCAGGGCCTCCTGGCAGTCGCGCAGGCGGCGCTCCTGGGCTTGCGGGTCCAGGCCTTCGGCGATCGGCAGCTTGCTGTCGTCGGCGCATTGCAGCGGTGCCGATTTGCCGGTGCCGCGCTGGTCGATGAAGACCAGGTCGCGGCGGTTGTTCAGACGCTTGAGCACGCTCAGCATGCGCGGCGCCAGCGAGATGGCGCTTTGGCCGGGGCCGCCGGCCAGCAGCAGCACCGGGTCGGGCTGCTTGTTGCGGGCCATGGCGGGCACCAACAAGTAGTGGATCTCGATCTGCGTTCCCTGCGGCTTGGTCGGGTCCAGCGGCCGCATGACGCTGCCGCATTGCATCTCATTGGGCATGCCTTCGATGCGGCAAGCGTGGGTGGGGCCGCTGCCCGGCTTGCTTGTGCCGCCTTCGCTCGCGGCCGCCGCCAGGCCCGTGCCCAGCAGCAGGGCCAGGCCGCCCAGCAGCAGGGCGCTTCCAGATCGTTTCCACATAAGCGTCGTCTCCAGACTTGGGTGCTTGTATGGGGGCGGATTATGGGCAGCGCCTGCAATGCTCAGCCCCCTGCCTGCGGCGAATGGCGGAACGCGGCGACAAGCTGCGGGGAATGCGGGTCGGCCGTTCAGGCACCCGCGCCTGCAGTTTGTCGCAGCGCACGGACTCAGCCCGCCAATGGCGTTAGATTGAGGCCTGGGGCAATGACAGCCCCGCCACTCAGAAGGAGGAACCCAGATGTCCGTCGCCGAAGAACTCCACAAACTGGCCGAGCTGCACCAGCGCGGTGTGCTCAGTGATGCTGAGTTCGCCCAGGCCAAGGCCCGGCTGCTGAGCGGAGAGGCAGCGCCAGGCGCCTCTACCAGCGCGGGCTTTGCGCCGGCCGCCAACGGCCTGAACGAGCTGCGCCGCAGCCGTGACGACCGCTGGCTGGGTGGCGTCTGCGGTGGCCTGGCCCGGATCACCGGCCTGGATTCCTGGGTCTGGCGCCTGCTCTTCACCCTGCTGGTGCTGTGCGTGGGTACTGGATTGTTCGTCTACCTGCTGCTCTGGATTTTCGTGCCACAGGACTGAGCCCGGCACAGTTCAGGGCCCTCCTGCAAGACTCGGCAAAGCGGCGTATGGTTCGGGCTTTGCCGGCATGTCGACCGGCGAGTTCTTGCAAGGAACCCTGAACCATGAAGCTCTATTACAGCCCCGGCGCCTGCTCCCTGTCCCCCCACATCGCCCTGCGCGAGGCGGGCCTGAGTTTTGACTTGATGCTGGCCAGCACCAAGACCAAGAAGCTCCAGGACGGCAGCGATTTCTACGCCATCAACTCCAAGGGCTCGGTGCCCGTGCTGGAGCTGGACAACGGCGAGCGCCTGACCGAAGGCCCGGCCATCGTCCAGTACATCGCCGATCTGGCGCCCGCCTCCCATCTTGCCCCGGCTGCCGGCAGCATGGCGCGCTACCGCCTGCAGGAATGGCTGAACTACATCACCTCCGAGCTGCACAAGGGCTTCTCGCCCCTGTTCAACCCGGCCACCCCGGAAGACTACAAGCCGCTCGCCCGCGCTGCGCTGATGGCGCGCTTCACCTGGGTCAACGCCCAGCTGGAAGGCAAGCAATACCTGATGGGCGATCAGTTCACGGTGGCTGATGCCTACCTGTTCGTGGTCAGCAACTGGGGCCAGTACGTCGGTGTGGACGTCAGCGGCTTCGAACACCTGGTGGCTTTCCGTGCCCGCGTGGCGGCCCGCCCGGCCGTGCAGGAAGCGATGAAGGCCGAAGGCTTGCTGAAGTAAACAGGTGAACAGGTGAATGGTGAATGGTGAATGGTGAATGGTGAATGGTGAATGGGGGCGCAGCCCCTTCACTTATTCACCCGTTCACTTATTCACTCTTTCAAGTCAGGGATCAGACAATGGCCTTATGTCGACCTCCCGCTCCAACGTTCACGCTCAGGCCTGCCAGATCCTGCAGGCCTATCTGAGCCAGCGCTTTCCGGAAGAAAGCGCGCGGCTGCAAGCCTTGCAGGACCAGCTGCAAGATCCCGACGGCGATGCCTTCAACCGCGCTCAGATGCGCGGCCATATCACCACCAGCGCCATCGTGCTGGACCCCGCCTGCCGCCAGCTCCTGCTGATCCATCACAAGGCGCTGCAGCGTTGGCTTCAGCCGGGCGGACATTTCGAAGCCAGCGAGGCCGCCGACCCGCTGCTGACTTCGGCTCTGCGCGAAGCTCGCGAGGAAACCGGCGTCGAGGCCCTGCAGCCGCACCCCGAGTACCTCGATGCCGCGAGCGGCCTGGCCCTTCCTTTGGACATCGACAGCCATGCCATCCCCGCCAACCCGCGAAAGCAGGAAGGCGCGCACTGGCACCACGATTACGCCTACCTGCTGCTGGCCGACAGCCGCGCGCCGCTGAGCCCGCAGCTGGCCGAGGTTCATGCCGCCGTCTGGCAGCCGGTGCGCGCCTGGGCCGAGGCGCCCGATCTGCGTTTTCAAATGGTGGCGCGCAAGCTGGCGGCGCTGGGCCTGGCCTGAGCGGGCGGGCCGCCATGGCTTTCGCCTGCGGCAGACCTGCCACCTACACTGCGCAGCTTTTCCTGCTACTCCGCTGCGCCCCATGACCGATCGCTCTTTTGCCGCTCCCGCCCTGCCTCTGACCCCGCTGGCCGCCAGCCTGATGATGATGGCGGCTTTGTCTCTGGTCCCCTTGTCCGCGCGGGCCAATGACGCCGCGGTGCAAGCCGCCAGCGATGCCTTCGGCACCAGCATCGGTCGCGAGACCATCGGCCTCTACACCAGCAGCAGCGTGCGCGGTTTCTCGCCCACGGCGGCCGGCAATGTGCGCATCGACGGCCTCTACTTCGACCAAGTCTGGGGCTTGAGCGCGCGCCTGCGCCAGTCCAGCAATGTGCGCGTCGGCCTCTCGGCCCAGGGCTTTGTCTTCCCCGCGCCCACCGGCATCGTCGACCTCAGCCTGCGCCGCCCGGACGCCGAGCCCAGCGCGCAGCTGGTGTTGGGCCTGGACCAGTGGCGCGGCCGTTATATCGACCTGGACTTCAGCCACCCGCTGAGCGCTGACGGCCGCTGGGCCGTGACCGGTGGCTTCTCCAAAGCCCATGTCGAATACGGCAACGGCACCGATGGCGAGTTCACCACCGGCAGCCTGGCGCTCTGGTGGCGGCCTGATGTGCACACCGAGGCCATGGTCTTCGCCTCGGCCATCGACACGCCCTATGACCGCATGGGCCCGCAGGTCTCCAGCGCCACCCCCAGCCTGCCGCCGCTGGGCGAGGCGCGGGTCTTCAAGGGCCCGGACTGGGCGGCTTACAGCGGCGTCGGCCGCAACTACGGCGCCACTCTGCGCCATGCCTTTGACCCGGCCTGGCAGCTGCGCGCGGGCCTCTTCCACTCCGAAAACGACGACCGCGCCAGCTTCAGCAATCTGCTGCTGGGCATGGACGCCCAAGGCCAGGCCCAGCGCCTGGTGATTGCCGACCCAGCCAGCCGCGTGGCTTCCAACAGCGGCGAGCTGCGCCTGAGCTGGGCCTTTGCCCCGGCGCCTTGGGCGCAGCGCCTGCATCTGCAGCTGGCCGGCCGCGCCCGCGACCGCCGCACCGGCGGTTCGCAAAGCCTGGACTACGGCAGCATGAGCCAGCTCCAGCCCTTCCAGCCGCCGCAGCCCACCTTTGCCTTCGGCGCGCAAAGCCTGGACGAGGTCAAGCAGCACTGGCTGGGCCTGTCCTATGAGCTGCGCTGGAATCAGCAACTGGAGTTCAATGCCGGCCTGCAGCACAGCGACTACCGCAAGCGTGTCGACCGCCCCGGCCTGCCGCTGACCGAAACCGAAGCCACGCCCTGGCTCTACAACCTCAGCGCAGCCTGGCACTTCAGCCCCGAGCTGGCGGCCTACGCCGGCCTGACCCGCGGCCTGGAGGAAAGCGGTGTCGCGCCCGGCAACGCCAGCAACCGCAACCAGGCCCTGCCGGCCATCCTGACCACGCAGATGGACGCCGGCTTGCGCTGGCAGATGAGCCCGCGGCTGAAGCTGGTGGCCGGCGTGTTCGATGTGCGCAAGCCCTACTACAACCTCGACGCCCAGCAGCTCTACACCGAGCTGGGCGATGTGCGCCACCGCGGCATCGAGCTCTCGCTGAACGGCCGGCCGGCGCCCGAGTGGCAGCTGGTGGCTGGCGCGGTGCTGATGCAGCCGCGCGTGCGCGGCGAGGGCGTGGCCCTGGGCCGGGTGGGCTCGCGCCCGGTCGGCCAAGCCGAGCGCATCCTCAAGCTCAACGCGGTCTACCGCCCTGCCGAGCTGGGCGGTTTGAGCTTGGACGCCGGCTTCTCCCACACCGGCCGCATGCCGGCCACGCGTGACAACCAGGTCGAGCTGCCCGCCCTCAGCGAGCTGGACCTGGGTTTGCGCTGGCCCCTGCAGCTGGGCGGTCAGCCCAGCACCCTGCGCCTCTTGCTCAGCAATGCCCTGAATCACCGCAGCCTGGAGCTGCGCGGCAGCGGCAGCTATGCCGAGCGACAAGGGCGATTGCTGGCCGTGAACCTCAGCAGCCGCTGGTAATTTGCGTTTGGGGCTGCGGGCGTGTGGAACAATGTCCCACGCGATTTCCCGAGCCATGAGCCAAAACACCAAAGCCTCTCTTGCCCTGCGCTGCGTGCTGCGAGTCATGCAGCCGCTGGCGCGCCTGCTGGTCAAGCAGGGCGTGGGCTATCCGGAGTTCGCTCAGGCACTGAAGCCGGTGTTCCTGTCGGTCGCCAAGACCGAGCTGGCGGCGCAGGCCATGCCGCAGACCGACAGTGCCGTCAGCCTGCTCTCGGGTGTGCACCGGCGTGATGTGCGCACCTTGGGGCGGGCCGCCGAGGAGGGGGCCGGGATGTCGGAGCCGCTCAATCTGGTCGGCCAGATCGTGGCGCGCTGGATGAGCGCCGCTCCGTTTCGTGGCCCGGACGGCCAGGCCCGCGCCTTGCCTCGCCAGGCCGAGGGTGGCGGCTTTGACCAGTTGGTGGCCGAGGTCAGCCGGGACGTGCGCCCCCGCGCCGTGCTCGACGAGATGCAGCGCCTGGGCGTGGCCCGCGAAGACGCCGAGGGCGTGCATCTGGTGGTCGACGGCTTCGCGCCCCGCCTCGGCTTCGAGGAGATGGCCGAGGCCTTTGCGCTCAATCTGCGCGACCACCTGGCCGCCGGCAGCGCCAACCTGCTCGGCGAGCAGAGCTTCCTCGAGCGCTCGGTCTACTCCGACGAACTCAGCGAAGCCTCGGTGCAGCACTTGCAGGCGGTGGCGGCTCAGGCCTGGAAGCTGGCCTTTGATCAAGTGATGCGCGAAACCCAAACACGTTTTGACCTTGATGCCGTCGAAGCCGCGCCTGCGGCGCGCCAGCACCGGGTGCGCTTCGGCGTGTACTTCTATTCGGAAAAGGAAGAATCCTCGTGAACCAGCCCATCGATCCTTCATGCTTCCTCAAGCGTGCTTTGGCGGCCATGGCGTTGGCGAGCCTGGCCGCCTGCGGTCCCGGCACGGTCGGCACCGGCGCCCAGGAAGACTATCTCAAGCTCGCCCAGGCACAGACCCAGCCGGTCTGCGCCGCCAGCTGGACCAAGGGTCGGCTCGACTGTGGCAACAGCGTGGCCATCGGCGAGAACCACCCCGGCACCTTGCGCGTGCAGTACGCGAGCGCGGCGACAGCACCGGACTACCTGGTGGTCTTCGAGGGCAACCAGGTGCGTGTCAGCGGCGGTTGCCCGCGACGCAGCTTCGAGGGCGAGTGGAGTCAGCTCAAGTCCGGTGGCAGCGCTTTTGTCGGCGGCTTTTTGCAAGGCACGCAAACCCAGGCCGGCACGGCGCTGGCCGAGGTGACGAGCCAGGGCAGTGACGGCCAGCCGCAGCTTCGTTTGCTGCTGCTCGATGTAGACAAACGCGTCTTGCTGGGCCCACTGACGCTGCAAAAAGTCGGCTCGGGCGATCTGCCCCTCGCGCCCTGCTGAGGCCGGCCCGGCCGGCGCCTTGTTTCAAACTGGGGGCGTCCGGTGCAAACCCTGAGCGGCTGGCGGCCTGCCGCCGCTGAGAATGACGCGGACACCCCGCAACTGTCGCGTTAGTTCGGGGCGACCTGTTTCAATCTGAAACATCACTCGAAGCTTTGAGGACGCGCAGCGCATGGTCGATGGGGCTGACAATTTGGCGGATGCAGCCACGGCGCCTATGACGCCCAATGCGCTGCGGCCGGTCGTTCGCGTGCCCAGCAGCGGGCGCGTGGACTTTGCCCGTTACGAATTGGGCGAGCTGCTCGGCGAGGGCGGCTACGGCTCCGTTTTTGCGGCCTGGGACAGCCGCCTGCAACGCAGCGTTGCCCTCAAGCGCCTGAACCTGCAGGTCGGCGCGGGCGGTGATGCCGAAGCCTGGGTGCAGGAAGCGCGCTTGGCCGCCCGCGTCAGCCACCGCGCCTTTGTCACCGTCTACGACGTCTTCGTCGACCAGGGCGCTGGCCATATCGTCATGGAGCGGGTCCAGGGCCGCAGCCTGAGCCGGGTGCTGGCCGCCGGCCCGCTGCCGGTCGAGCAGGCCGTGCAATGGGCGCTGCAGGCCAGCGAGGCCCTGGCCGAGGCCCACCAGCTGAACATCGCCCACGGCGACATCAAACCCGGCAATCTGATGGTGGATGAAAGCGGCCAGCTGCGCATCCTCGACTTCGGCGTCGCCCGCCTGATCGACCGCATGGCCACCCTGGGCCCGGGCAGCATCGCCAACAACCCTACAGGCAAGCCCCAGGTGTCCGGCACCCTGGCGTATATGGCGCCCGAGCAAATGCTGGGCCGGCCGGCCAGTGTGGCGAGCGACATCTATGCCCTGGGCCTGGTGTTGGGCGAGATGCTCAGCGGCCAGCGTGCCTTCCAGCAGCCCGACCCCCTGGCCCTGGCCCACCACAAGCTGCACGGCAGCGAACTGATACTTGCCCTGCCCAAGCTGCCGGCCGGACTGGCGCCACTGGCTGCCCTGGTGCAGCGCATGGTCAGCCGCCATCCCGCGCTGCGGCCGGCCAGCATGGTCGAGGTCAGCCAGGCCCTGGGGGCGCTTCTGGCCCAGAGTCAGGGCAGGGCCTTGTTGCCGGTACCGCGCGCTGCGGCCAGGCCTTGGCTGAGCCTGCCAGGCTCCATGCGACCTGCGCGAGCCACCCGCCTGCGCATGCTGCTCGCCACCGGCCTCTTGCTGAGCTTGTTTGGCCTGGCGGCTTGGCGCTGGCAGGGCGAAGCGCTGAGCCAAGCGCCCTGGCCGGTGCGTCTGGCGCAGGCCGAGCAGCTGTACCGCAATCTCGAAGAAGAGGGCGTGGCGCTCGACCGCATCGCCGCCCAGCTCGAATCGGTGGCGAGCGATCAGCCCAAGAACGCCCGCACCCAGGCCTTGCTGGCCCTGGTCTACGCCAGCAAGTACAGCCAGGAATCGCGTGACGAAGCCTGGCTGCAGCGAGCCGATGCCAGCGCCCAGCAAGCGCTGGCTTTTGAAGACCAGCTGGCGCTGTCGCACATCGCACAAGCCCAGGTCTTGCGCCTGCAAGGGCGGGCGGACGCTTCCGCCGCGGCTTTCGAGCAGGCCTTGCAGCTGGACGGGCAGTCCGACCTGGCCCTGCATGGCTACGCCATGCTGGAGTTGGCGCGCGGGCGGGCGGGGCCTGCGCGGGCCTTGCTCGAACGCGGCTTGTCTTTCCATCCCGACCAGGCCCTGCTCTTGAACGGCATGGGTCAGCTGCTCTATGAACAGAATGCCTTGGCCGAGGCCGAGGCGGTGTTCCGGCGTGTGATCGCGGCCGTGCCCCATGCCGTGTCCGGCTATGCCAATCTGAGTGCCGTCTTGGTCCGCTCCAACCGTCTGGAAGAGGCTCAGACGGTCTTGCAGCAAGGCTTGGGTCTACGGCCCAGCAGCCAGCTCTACACCAATCTGGGCAATGTGCTCTTTGGCCGCGCGCGCTATGCGGAAGCGGCCGTGGCCTTTGAGCGGGCCCTGTCGGCCGAGAAGGGCCGGCCCAACGACTACCGCATGTGGGCCAATCTGGCCGACACCTTGCGTGTGCTGCCGGGGCGCGGCGAGGACGCCAAACGCGCCTACCGCCATGCTTTGGAGCAGTTGCTGCCCTTGCTGGACCGCCATGCCCAGGACAGCGCCCAATTCAGCCGGGCTGCCTTGTATGCCGCCCGCATCAATGACCCGGGGCGCGCGCGCCTCTGGTCGCAGAAAGCCCTGGCTCTGGCGCCGAACGCGCCAGATGTCTTGTTCCGCACAGCCGTCGCGGCCGAACTCAGCGGCGACCGTGAGCAGGCCCTGATCCGCCTGCTGCAGGCGCGAACCCAGGGTTACCCGGCGCATTTCATCGAGCAGGAGGCCGATCTGGCCGCGCTGCGACGTGATTCGCGCTACCACCAGTGGAGCCCCAAGGAGAAGCAATCATCATGAGCCCGATCGAGAACATCCCCGCAGCCCAAGCCGCAGCACGCCTGAAGTTGAACTTCCATGTCGAACAGCAAGGGCGCGAGCTGTGGTTTGACTTGAGTAACGAGAGCAGCCTGCAAAGCCTGTTCTGCAATTCAGGCGCGCGTGCGGGTGCCTATGTCATGCAGTCCGCTCAGAACTTGAACGTTCAGGTCCTGGCCAATAGCAATGGCAGCTCCGCCGAATACCAAGTCGAGCTGATCTCGGCCGTGGTCCAGGCCGCGCTGCTGCGCGGCACGCCGCCTGCCGTTTTTCCCTTCACCACCTCCACGGTGAAAGACGGCGAGAACAGCGTCACGCCTATCGTCTTCGCCGGCACGCAGTTCCTGACCTCCAATGAAGACGGAGCGATCCAGTTTCTGAGCAGCCAGCCCCTGCTCACCTCGGTGTCAAACACCGAGTGCGCATACGAAGTCAGCGTGTTGCTGACGGTCAAGATCGGCGCACGCCAGGCCACCTTCACGTTGGACCCGGAAGTCATCGTCGAGCAACCGCGTTGATCGACAGGCCCCGGCCCGTGGCCGGGGCGCCTGACTGCACCCGCGCATCGCAGCTCCGTCCTGCCCGAGCCCAGCCACAGGCGGGCTCGCCTTCTCTCAGGCCTTCTTGCCCGGCGCCTTCACCAAGGCTTCGCAGGTCTCGCGCTGCTTGTCGGCCGTGTCGACCTTGGCGCAGATGCCGTCCAGCTGGGTTTTCAGGCGGCCCAGCACGGCGTCATGCTGGCCCTTGTCGTTCCACTTGGCCAGCGAGCTGCCCACCTTCTGCAGCGAGCGGGCGCTGCGCTCGTAGAAGCTGCCCTTGTCCTGGGCCGCTTCGCTGAAGAGCTGGGCGGCGGTCTTCTCGATACGGGCGGCGTCCTGCGGCGCCAGCTCGGTCAGGGCGGCGAAATAGCCGGAGCCCCACTGCAAGCGGGTGGCCGGGCCTTCGCTCTTGTTGAAGGCCTCCTCAAACCACTTCAGCGCTTCGTCCTTGCGGCCCTGCTTCTTGGCATTGCCGCCCAGCGAGCTCATCAGGTAGTAGGGCGAGTGGCTCTTGCTCAGGCTGGCCTTGAGCAGATCGTCGCTGTCCTTCCACTGGCCGGCCTGGCCCAGCAGGTAGGCGGCCGAGGTGATCACGGCCTGGCGCTCGTAGCCATCGGTGATTTCGCGGTCGGCGCGGGCGGCGTGGTCCTTCACTTCCTTGAGCAGAGCCGGGCTGAGCTTGGGGTGCAGCTCGGTCGGCGCCACATCGAGGCGGGCCAGCTGCACGCGCGCCAGCAGGGACTGCAGGCGGTCGCCGCGCGACAGGCTGGCGTCGCCCTCCAGGCGCTTGAGCACGGTATCGAGCTGGGCCAGCAGGGCGCTGCGTTCCGGGCCAGCGGTCGGCGCCAGGGTCTTGACGATGTCGGGCGCGCCGTTGGTGATCACGTCCATCAGGGCGCGGCTTTGCTCGGGGCTCTCCAGCACCTTGCTCACGCGCTCGCGCAGGGCGGCGTCCACCTTCAGCGCCTTGCCGCTGTCATTGGCCGAGACGGCCTTCAGCCACAGGCGCGTGCCGGCCTCGCCGTCCACGCCTTGCGCGGCACCGGCCAGCTGGGCCAGCAGGCCCGGCAGCTCGGCCGGCGGCACCAGCTGTTGCTCGTCGGTTTCCCAGGAGTAGAAGCTCAGCAGGCGCCATTCGTTGGCGTTCAGCTTCTTGCCAGCCTTCGCATCGGCCAGCACGCTCTTGACCGGGCGTCCACCGGCCAGGCCCAGCTGCAGCACTTTGATGACCTGGGGCGCATCGATCTCGCCCGGCAGGCGGGTCAGCTCCTGGCCCTCGGGGTTGAACAGAATCATGGTCGGGTAGCCGCGCACCTTGAAGCGCGTGCCCAGCTTTTGCGCGCCAGGCAGGTCGCCGTCGATGTGCACCGGCACGATGGCGCGCGTCTGCTCGATGAAATCCACGCGGTTGAACAGGGTGGCCTTCAGCTGGTTGCAAGGCGGGCACCATTTGGCGCCCCAGTACAGCAGCACCGGCTTCTTCTCGGCGCGGGCCTGGGCAAAGGCGCGCTCGATGTCGGCATCGCCGGCCGCCGGCTGCCAGGCCACGCTGGCCGTGGCGCTGGCGGCTGCCTGGGCCGTGGGCAGCCAGGTGCTCGCGCCACCGGCGCTCATCAGGGCCAGGCTCAGCGCCGCGGCGCGGGCCAGGGTGGTCGGGCGCAGCAGGGCGGCGTGGCGGGCGGAAAAAGGCTGGTTCATGGTCTCGCTCGGTGCGCCGCCTCGGACCGGCGGGGTCCAAGGCAGCGGAAATGAAGATGGGGGATTGTGGGGCGACTGGCCAAGTCTTGCCTATGCGGGGCGCTCCTGAGCTTAGGCGCTTTGTGGTGGATGCCATGCGCCTATCGCACCGCAAGCCGCCAAGCCGGGTTTGCTGGCGACCCGCAGCGCCAGCCGGGCCAGCGGTTATCCTGCCGCCCCATGTACGCGTCCTATTTCGGCTTGAAGCAAGCACCGTTTTCGATCGCGCCGGATCCGCATTACCTGTTCATGAGCGAGCGCCACCGCGAGGCCCTGGCCCATTTGCTCTATGGCTTGGACGGCGGCGGCGGCTTCGTGCTGCTCACCGGAGAAATCGGCGCCGGCAAGACCACGGTCTGCCGCTGCTTTCTGGAGCAGATTCCCAAGAATTGCAACGTCGCTTACATCTTCAACCCCAAGCTCACCGTCAGCGAGCTGCTGCAGGCCATTTGCGACGAGTTTCATGTGCCGGTGCCTGCGGGCGCGCAGACGGTCAAGGACTACCTCGACCCGCTCAATGCCTTTTTGCTGGCCCAGCATGCGGCCGGCCGCAACAATGTCTTGATCATCGACGAGGCGCAGAACCTCTCGGCCGATGTGCTGGAGCAGCTGCGCCTGCTGACCAATCTCGAGACCGCCACGCGCAAGCTGCTGCAGGTGGTCCTGATCGGCCAGCCCGAGCTGCGCGGCATGCTGGCCCGGCCGGAGCTGGAGCAACTGGCGCAGCGCGTGATTGCGCGCTTCCATCTGGGCGCCCTGTCCGAGGCCGAAACGGCGCAATACATCCAGCACCGCATGAAGGTGGCCGGCCTCAGCGGCCCGCTGCCCCTGAACCGCGCCGCCCTGCGCTGGGTCCACCGCCTGACCCGCGGTGTGCCGAGGCGCATCAACCTGCTCTGCGATCGCGCGCTGCTGGGTGCTTATGCGGGCAGCCAGGCCATGGTCACGCCGGCCATCGTGCGTCAGGCCGCGGCCGAGGTGTTCGACGCGCCACCGGCGGCCCCAGGGCGCGGGCTGCGCCGGGTGGGTAGCGGCTTGGCCGTGCTGACAGCGGTGGCGGTGGTCGGCGCAGGACTGAGCTGGGCGCTGCAGATGCAATCGCAGGCAAGCCGCGGAAAGCCCGGCGCCGCCGCCGCTGCGGTGGCCACGGCGACACCTGCTGCCTCCAGCGCCGCAACGGCAGCGAGTTCAGCGGCTGTGCCTGCTGTGCCGCCAGCCTCAGTCGCCAGCAGCGTGCAGCCGCCCGCGACACCCGCTGCCGAGCCGCTGCAGCTGGCCGACTGGACCGCCTCGGACGCCGCCGCTTGGGTCGCGCTGGCCCAGCGCTGGGGCCTGCAGCTGGCGCCGACTGAGGCGAAACCTTGCGACGCGGCCTTGCTGCAAGGCCTGCAGTGCTACCGCAGCGTGAGCGGCAGCCTGTCCCTGATCCGCTTGATGGACCGGCCCGTGCTCTTGACCCTGCAACGCCGTGGCCAGCCACCGGCCCTGGCTGCGCTGGTGGGGCTGGACGGGCAGGAGCTGACGCTGTGGGTGGAAGGCCGGCCGCGTCGGCTGGCGCTGGCGGAGTTGGCCACCGTCTGGCGCGGTGAGTTCAGCACCTTCTGGCGTGCACCGCCGGGCTATGCCGAACGCGCCGTCAATGCCGGGCCGCTGCGCGAGTGGCTGGCCGGCCATCTGGACCCTTTGGCCGGTAGCGCCGTCCCGGCCAGCTCTGCAGCGTCGCCCAGCTGGGCCGAGCTGAGCCCACGCATCCAGGCCTTCCAGGCCAGCCAAGGCCTGCAGCCGGACGGCCGCATTGGCCCGATCACGCTGATGCAGCTCAACCGGGCCGCCGGCGTGAGCGAACCGCGCCTGGACCCGGCGCGCTGAACGAAGCTGGCGACAGCCCGACAGACAGACAGACCGACCGACCGAAAAACAGACCGATCAACCGAGCCGCCATGTCCTACATCCTCGACGCCTTGCGCCGTGCCGAAGCCGACCGCGAACGTGAGCGCGGCCACGTGCCGGGCTTGCACGCCCAGTCATCCGCGGGCGGTGCTGCAGCGGCTGGTGCTGCTGTCAGCCCACACCGCTGGTGGCCCTGGGCCGGTGGCGGCGTCTTGTTGGTGTTGGCTGGCGTGGGCGCGGGCAGCTGGTGGGCCAGAAGCCCGGCGGAGCCGCCCCTTATGCCACCGTTGCGGCAAGTCGAGTCCGCGGCGCCGCAGGGCCGTGCCGAAGCGATACCAAGGCCGCTGCCTCAAGTGCCGCCTCAAGCTGCGATCTCTGCCGCACCCGCAGCGTTGGCGTCGTCGCCCGCTCCAGCGGCGGTTTCTACAGTGCCGCTCATCGCCCCGCCGCCTATCGTTCCGGCCAAGCCGCCGGCCGCTGCTGCTGCTCCCGCGGGCACGGCCGCAGTGGAGGCGGCGCCCATCCCGCGCCTGGCCGAGCTGCCCGAAAGCATTCGCCGCGAACTGCCCAAACTGGCGATCAGCGGTTCCGTCTACTCCGAAGACCCGGCCAGCCGGTTTGTGATCGCCAACGGCGAGGTCCTGCGCGAAGGCGCCAAGCTCGGCCCTGACCATGTGCTCGAACACATCCACCCGCGCGAGCTGGTGCTGCGCTTCAGAGGGCAGCGTTACCGGCAGGCGCTTTAGCAGCCACGCGCATGGAACCAGACCTGCGGCCGCCCGCTGGCATCACGCAAAGGCAACCAAAGCTCGAACACCTCCTGCGGTGACGGACTGCGTTCGCAGTCATTGACCCAGCTCGCGGCCAAGTGCAGCCAGGTGTGCCCACCCACGCTGCGGTGGCCCAGCAAGCGGGCCGACAGAGGCTGCTGGCCGTGCTTGCGAGCGGTGGCTTGCAGGCCCGAAGGCATGGCACCTGAGCCGCCTGGCTGGCTGCGGGCCTGATCGATGGCGCCCTCCAGCAGGTAGAGCGGCTTGTCGGCCAAGAGCGCTTCGATCGAGATGAAGCCCGCTTCGCATTCCTCGTGGATCCAGGCGGTTCCCGAGTGCAGAAGCAGCTGGCACCACGGGCCTGATTTGGCGAGGGCGATGGCGGCAGGCAGCTCGTATTCGATCTCGATCGTCGCCAAGCTTGGTGCCGACTTGCCGTCACGCATTCGCAGCCCCACCCTTCGCTCGCGGCATCCCCCGTCCTGTTCAAGCTGCGCGGGGCGGGTCACCTCTATCGTGCCGATGGGCGCATTTGCCCGGGGCGCGGCATACAGGGGGACGGCTTTGGACGGAGAACGATCGCACGGGTCTGCGCCGAAGAGGCTGGGCATGCGCACCACGCCCACCATGCCCGCCGGTGGCCGGCGTTCTGGCTCCTGGGCGTGCGCGAGGGCAACAAATTCGAACAGGGCCAAAGCGATCAGTGCGATGCTTTTCATGCGGGGTGTCAGGGAGTTGGTCGGCGCTCATTGGCCGGCGAACGCTAAGACATGCGGGCCGGTAAGGGCCCACGATTGATGCCTACTCGCTGGCGACTTTGCCCTTCACATGGCACGCAAAGTTGTCCAGGATCGCCTGCCAGCCCGAGCGCTGTTGTTCTTCCGAGTGGGTGGCTTCGCCGTCAAAAGTGACCGTTACGTGGATGCCCGCGGCGCTCTCTTTGAACTCAACGATACCGCCGCGGTCGCCAAACATGTACTCGATCCGCTGGTGCGGAACGACCTGCGTGTACTCCCCCGCGAAGTCGAAACCGAAGGAACCGTCCTTGGCCTCCATGCGCGAAGAGAACTTGCCACCCGGCCGCAGGTCCACCGTGGCCGCCGTCGTGTGCCAATCCGGCGAGGCCGTATTCCAGACCTTGATGTCCTCCGGCGTGGTGTAGGCGAGCCAGACCTCGGGCAAGGGGGCGGGGACGAGGGTGGAGACGGTGATTTTCATGGGTGGCTCCGGTGGATGAGAGGGTGAGACCGAGGTCAGGGGGCTGATCAATCAATGGAACGGAAAAATCCAGGGGCGTCACTGGTCGATGATGACCAGCGTTCCTTGGCTTCCTGCGGCGACGGCGTGTGGTGTTCCAGCGGGAACCATGAAAACCTCGCCGGCCTGAACGCAAACAGTCTTGCCGTAGATCTCCAGGTTCATCTGGCCTTCGACCACGAGCAGGGCTTCGACAAAGTCATGCACTTCATTTGGATACGCGGAGGCATCCATGCGCAGAACCTTGATGTTGGCGCCAGCCGCTTGGCCGAGGACCTTGGACCTCCACGGAAGAGGAAGGGCATGGGCTTCTTGTGACAGCTTGATGGTGCTCATGGGCGAAATGGGGTGAGGAGTGAGACCTTGAAGTGTCAGGTCTTGCTATTGGAGCGTGAAACGGTGCGAAGTACCTGGCCCAACTTAGGCATCAGCCACCCGCGAAATCCATATGACAAGAATGCCAGCAGCAATTGCCGCAAGGAGGAATTGGTTGAACAGCAAGTCGTAGCGTCTCGAAGGAAGCGTATGGCTCGGATAGTCCAGGTTCCAGCTACCCATGCGTGCCGCACCGAGCAGCATGGACGGGGTCACTGGAATGCGAACGACGCGCCGATTGGGAGGTGAGAACAAAAGTCCTCCGAGATTCAGGACGCCTTCGTCACCGCGATGGAAGTACCACTTGTACGTCGACAGATCGACCTTGAACTTCTCGCCAAAGGACTCCATGAGATCTTCAAAGTCATCTCCGTCGATCCCATACTTCAAACCAATGTCTTCGTCCGGCCGCATCTTGTCTGGTGATGCGCCGGTTTGGTCCGCGATCAGCGCATAGATCTCTGCAAGTGAAGCCATTCAGGTTGCTTTGCCTTCGAAATGAACGGCGGTTTCAGGCGGCCATAGGACGCGTGAAACGCCCCGTTCAATAGATTGATTGGAAGTCAATTCGTTTTAGGTTTTGTTGCCTCAAGCTTCGCGTCATTCTTCTCAAGCCATTGCTCCAATGCGTCATGCGCTGCCGGCCATTCGTCGTTGTACTCGCCAACGAACACATCAAGGCAAGCCTGCAATGCGGACTGGTGTGACTTGCCGAAGAGGCTGTTCCATCTATTCTCAAAGCGCGTCACGTGGCTTTGACTATCGGAAGTGGAGTACCCAAGTAACATTCCCTCGTAGTTCGGATGAGCACTTTCGCAAAGCGCTGTGTACCAATCCTTTAAACCCGGATATCGCTTATTGGCTACATAGAGAATGTTGAGAATGTTTATCGACTCATGGGAGGTCGATTCGTCTCTCGAACCGATAAGTAGCCGAGTTGTCTTCACGGAAAACTCGTGAAATTCTAAGGTTCCAGCTACAACGTTGCGCATGGACCTATTGAGGTAGACCAAGACGGCAAGGGTCTCAAAAGTGGATCGGAGCAGAATCCGAGCTCCTAGTAGGCTACCCGACCTAGAAAGCGCAAGAGACTGCTCCAGAAGATCTTGGAGCCTCCATGCAACTGTCTCCCTTAGCAAGAGCGAACGCCAGGGAGCCTTCCACTTGTGCGCGGTCTCGCTACGTGCGATGAGCCCCCCTACATCTACCTCGCGACAGAGTGAATTCTTTATGGCCTGCAACGTGATTTCAATGTCTTGCATTTGATGTCTAACTTTGAATTTGGGCGCAATATAGGCTGCATCTCGATGCGAGTTCGTCATAACGCTGTACGGCCTCGGAAGTCTAAACGAAGGGTTCGAATCAGAGTTGGCGCCGCGTGCTTTGTCAGACGCGTTCCTATTTAAATGGCAACACCGCCTGCCTAGCCGGCTCGCAAGCGCCTCATGTTTCCGCACCCCGGCTCGGCAGATACGCAGTCGCCGCGTTCGCATGCATGATCGAGCTCCAGCCAGCCAGCGAACCCCAACCCGCCATGCCGCCCGCCAAGCCACAGCTCCGCCTCGTTCCCTCTTCACCATCCCGCCCCACGCTCGCTCAGCGCCTCCAATCCGCCTTGTCCCGCTTGCAAGCCGAGGCGCGCCCCGAGCAGCTGGCCGGCATGGCGCGGTTTGGGCTGACGGGGGCTAGCCGCCTGGGTCTGGCCGTGCCCACCTTGCGCGCGCTTGGCAAGGAGCTGGGTCGCGACCATGAGCTGGCGCTGGCGCTCTGGGACAGCGGCATTCCGGATGCGCAAATCCTCGCCTCCCTGCTCGCCGATCCGGAGCGCCTGAGCGCGGCCGAGATGGACCACTGGGCCCAGGGCATGCAGGCCTGGGATGTCTGCGACCAGGCCTGCCTCAACGCCTTTCGGCGCACGCCGCTGGCCTGGGGGCGCATCGAGGCTTGGGCGGGGGCCGAGCCGGAGTTCGTCAAGCGGGCGGCGTTTTCGCTGCTGGCGGTGCTGGCCGTGCATGGCAAGGTCTACGCGGACGCCGCCTTCGTCGCCCAGTTCCCCTTGATCGAAGCCGCCGCGGCCGACCCGCGCAACTTCGTCAAGAAGTCGGTCAGCTGGGCTTTGCGCCAGATCGGCAAGCGCGACCCGGCGCTGCGAGCCCAGGCCCTGGATGTGGCCAATCGACTGCGCGAGCGCCCCGAGCCCAGCGCGCGCTGGATCGGCTCCGACGCCTGGCGCGAGCTGAAGCGCAGCCCCGGCAACACCCCAGCCGATTGAGCCCGCCCCTTCACCCCTTCACCTGTTCACCTGTTCACCCCTCCCTCAGCCGAGATCAAACCCATGACCGCCGAACAACGTCTCGCCCAGCTGGGCCTGGTCTTGCCGCCCTGCAGCGCGCCCGCCGGCAGCTATGCCGCCGCCTTGCGCAGCGGCTCCTTGCTGTTTCTGTCGGGCAAGGCACCGTCGCCGGTCGACGGGGTTTTGCCCCGGGGCAAGTTGGGGCGCGAGTTCAGCGCCGAGCAGGGCTATGCCTTCGCGCGCTCGGCCGCGTTGGAGCTGATCGCGGCGCTGCGGGCCGAACTGGGCTCGCTCGACGAGGTGGCCCAGTTCGTCGAGCTGCAGGGTTCGCTCAACACCGTGCCCGAGTTCGAGGCCCATGCCGAAGTGCTGGACGGGGCGTCCGATCTGTTGCTGGAGCTGTTCGGCCCGGCCTGCGGCCGCCATGTGCGCTCGGTGGTGGGCGTGTGTTCTCTGCGCAAGGGCGTGCCCTTGACGCTCAAGGCCACGGTCGAGCTTCGCCCGCGCGTGGACCGCAAGACCTGACCCCGCAAACGGCGCCCGGCCGCTGCAATCGGGCGAACAGTGGTGGGTTTTCCCATGTCCTAGGGGGGCCGCGGGGCGTGCGAGCGGGTACGCTCGCGGGGCCGGCATCGATGCTGCGATGTGGGCCTGCGCCCGGTGCCATTTGGGCGCCCGTTTGCCCGCCCGTTTTTGTGCACACAGGAGTGAAGTACCCATCATGAAGCTGCCCCGCCATGCCCGCGCCCCTTTGGCCTTGTTGACGGGCGCCTTGTGCGCCGCTGCAGCGCAAGCCAGCCCCACCCTGCTGTTCGACCGCGGCTTGCCCACGGCCCATATCAACGAAGCCGCCGGTGCCGACCGCAGCAACCAGGCCGTCAACTTCGGCAGCAACCATCTGTTCGCTGGTGATGACTTCAAGCTCGGCAGCTCGCTGACCGGTTGGAACGTCAACAAGATCCGCACCTGGGTGGTCGGTTCCGCCTCGGCCAGCTTCCTGGGTGACTTCTACAAATCGGTCGCCCTCTACGTCGGCGATGTCGATGCCGACGGCCTGCAGCGCGTCGTCCAGGCCTCGGTCGCGGCCGGTGGCGACACGGCCAGCAGCAACAACGGTGTCACGGTCACGGCCACCCGCGTTCAGTATTTCGGCGGCGCCGGCTACCAGGACGACGAGCGCCGCTTGGCCATCTATCAGCTTGATTTCGACAACCTGGCCCTGCATTTCGCCTCCGACGCCCTGGTGCAGTTCGGCGTGCAGATGGATGGCCTGGGCCACAGCGTGGGCGCCTACAACCATGCCTCGAATGCCGCCCTGAGCGGCAGCCCGCAGGCGGGCGCCGACGGCCGCTTCCGCCAGTTCGGCCTGCCGGGCAGCACCCCCGGCACGGCCGATTTCCAGGGCTTCGCCTGCACCGGCGGCGGCCTTGGCTGCCAGATGGGCTGGGACAAGGCCAGCGACATCAACGTCCAGGTCTTCGGCAACAGCGTGCCCGAGCCGGCCAGCTGGGCACTCAGCGGCATGGCCTTGCTGGCCCTGGCCGCCACTCGCCGCCGTCAACGCCCGACCGTCTGAGTTTCTATGCGCCGGCCCGATGCCGGCGCCATGCTTGATCAGCCCGGCGCCGCCCAGCTGACGCGCACTTCCAGCCCGCCCAGCGCGGCGCTGCGGCCGAGGCTGATGCGGGCCCGGTGCGCTTCGGCAATGCGGCGCACGATAGACCAGCCCAGGCCGCTGCCCGGCTGCGCGCTGCCCAAGGCGCGGAAAAAACGTTCTCCCAGACGCGCGAGCTGGGCCTCGTCCAGGCCGGCGCCGCTGTCGGCCAGCTGCAGCTCGACCTGGCCCGCCGCGCCGCGCAGCTGCAACTCGATGCGGGCGCCGTCGGGGCTGTAGCGCAGGGCGTTGTCCAGCAGATTGCGGATCAGCACGGCCAGCAGGGCGGGGTTGCCCGGCACCGTGCAAGGGCCGCTGCAGTCCAGGCTCAGGTCCTGGCCGCGCTGCAGCGCCGTCGGCGCCAGCTCGGCCGCCACCTCGCGGGCCAGCAGGGCCAGGTCAACCGGCTGGCCCGGCAGCAGGCACTGTCCTTCATGTTCCAGCCGGGCCAGGGTGAGCAGCTGCTCGACCAGGCGACTGGCGCGCTCGCAGCCTTGCAGCGTGGCTTGCAGGGCGGCCGTTTGGCCCGCGCTGTCCTGCTGGCGCAGGGCGCCTTGGGCCACTTGCGCCTGGGCGCGGATGGCGGCAATCGGGGTGCGCAGCTCATGGGCGGCGTCGGCGGTGAAGCGGCGCTCGGCCGCCATCATGGCCTGGCTGCGCTGCAGCAGCTGGTTCAGGGCCAGCAGCAAGCCTTCCATCTCGCTGGGCGTGTCGCGCAGCTGCACCGGTTCCAGCGCGTCCGGCGCGCGCTGCGCCAGCGTGCGGCTGAGTTCGCGCAGCGGCCGGGTGCCGCGGCGCACCGCCCACCAGACCGTGGACGCCAGCAAGGGCAGGGCCAGCAGCAGGGCGCCGAAAGCCCCGCGCAGCAAGGCCATCAGGATCTCGCCACGCGAGCGCTGCTGCTCCGCCACATAGACCTGCACATCGCGTTCGGCACCATGGCTGGCAAACACCCGCCAGGTTTCACCGGCGATCTGCACCGAGCGCAGGCCGGTGCGAAAGCCCTGCTCCTCGCCCACCATGGGCTGCAGCGGCGCATTGCGCGAGCGCAGGCTCAGCCGGCCTTCGTGGAAAACCTGGAAGGCCACGCGCGGCGCGTAGCGGTGCAGCTCGGGCGCGGCCTCTTCCAGCGCGGCCTCGCCCTCGCCATCGCTCTCGTCATCTTCGCTCTCATGCCCCAGCAGCCGCGGCTGCTGCGCCACCAGCAGGGCCGCCGCCTGGGCCAGGTGGGCATCCAGCAGCTCGTCGAGTTCATGGCGCGCGTCGAACCAGACAGTGACGCTGGCGGCCGCCCAGATCAGCAGCACCAGGCTCAGCACCAAGGCCAGCAGGCGGGCTTGCAGTGAGCGGGGCGGCAGCCAGTGCAGCGTCTTCATGCGCCGGGCCCTGTTCGCATCAGCACATAACCGACACCGCGTACGGTTTGAATCAGGCCAGCGCCTAGCTTCTTGCGCAGGTGGTGGACATGCACTTCGACGGCATTGCTCTCCACCTCCTGACCCCAGCCGTAGAGCTGCTGCTCCAGCTGCTCGCGCGAGAGCACGCGGCCGGCGCTCAGCATCAGGGCATGCAGCAGGTCGAACTCGCGGGTCGACAGCGGCACCGGCTCGCCGGCGCGGCTGACCGTGCGCGCGCCCGGGTCCAGGCAGACGTCCTGCGCCTGCAGCAGCTCCTGGGCCTGGCCATGGGCGCGCCGCACCAGGGCGCGCAGGCGAGCGCCGAGCTCGAACAGGTCAACCGGCTTGAGCACATAGTCGTCCGCGCCCAGGTCCAGGCCGCGGATGCGCTCGGGCACGGCATCGCGGGCCGTCAGCACCAGCACCGGCACCTTGACGCCGGCTGCGCGCAGCTCGCTCAGCACCTCGAAACCATCGCGCAGCGGCAGGCCCAGGTCGAGCACGGCGGCGGCGTAGGCCTCGCTGCGCAGTTCGCGGCTGGCGGCCAGGCCGTCGCGCACCCAGTCGACCTGAAAGCCCTGCTGGCCCAGGCCGGCGCGCAGGCCGTCGCCAAGCAGGGGATCGTCTTCGGCAAGAAGGATGCGCATGGGGCTATTTTGCGGCCGTGTGGCGGGCGGCTTCAGTCATCGTCCGAATCGTGGCCGGCGCGTTCTTTGCGCAGGCTGCTGCTCTGCGTGCTGCCGTCCGGGCTGGCGGCGGGCGCTTGCTGCCACTGCCAGGCCCAGAAGGCCAGCACCAGAGCGACGATGGCCAAGCCCAGGGGCAGCAGATTGCGCTGCACCAGGTCTGGGCCGCGCCCGGGGGTCTTGCCGCTGATCATGGGCAGGGCCAGGTTCTGGCGCCGCAGCAGGCTGACCCCTAGTACCAGGCCCAGGTGGGCCAGCACCAGCAGCAGCACAACATTGCCCGTCAGCTCATGGGCTTCTTCCATCACATCTTCCAGCAGCGTGCCCCACCATTCCTGCTCCAGCACCACGCCGCTGAAGGCACTCAGCAGCACGGTGGCCAGCATGGCGACGATCAGCAAGGCATTGAGGGCCTGGAAGCTGGCCTGCACCTGGCCCTTGCCCTCCAGCCAGGCGCGGGCCTGCTGGGGCAGGGCGCGCAGCTTGCCCGTCCAGACCGAGGCGCGCACGCGCCGCGGGCCGACGAGGGCCCAGAGCAAGCGGGCCAGCACCACGCCCAGGGCGGTATAGCCGAGGGTGATGTGAACCAGATGCCAGCGCTCGCTCTCGGCCGTCAGGTAGGCGCCGCTGAAGCTCAGGGCCAGCAGCCAGTGCAGCACGCGGGTCGGCGCGTCGATGACACGGCGCTGCGGAGCCGGCGTGCCAGCCGGTGTGCTCTCACTTGGGAATGCGGATGCGGTGTTCATTGAAGTCTCCTTGCTCGGCGCCGCCATGGCAGGCGGCACAGTTGGCGGCGCTCTTGATGGAGGCGCGCTTCCAGGTGGCGGCGGGCACCTCGTCGTGTTCGCGGATGAACCAGGCGCTGCGGGTGATGCGGTCTTCCGGCGGTGCTTCGCGGGCGCGCTTTCCGCCGCTGCCGGCATGGGCCGTCAGCCACTGGCTCAGCTGGGCCACCGTGGCCGGGTCCAGCGAGGCGTCGCTGCCGTAGTGTTTGGCCAAGTTCTGACTGATGCGCTGCCAGGACGCCGCCGGCAACAGGCCCGGCGGGTAGGCAATGTGGCAGGCCGCGCATTCCTGCTGGTAGGCCGGCAGCAGCGGCACGCTCAGGCGCCGGCCTTCGTCGGCCGGGCTCAGCACTGGCGCCAGGGCCAGGCAAAGAAAAAGAAAGCGGGTCTTCATGGGTGGGCCTCCGGGCTCAGGGCTTCAGCGTCATCAGCCAGGCCAGCACATCGGCCTTCTCGCCGGCGCTGCACTCGCGTTCCAACACGTCTTTGCAATTGCGGCGGAACCACTTCTCCACCTTGGCCGGCTCGCTGAAGCGGCGTGGGTTGAAGGCCGGGGCCAGGGCGCCGATCTCCTTGCCGGTGCCGGCATGCTTGCCCGCCTGGGTGGGCAGGGCCTGGTGGCAGGAAGCGCAGCTCCACTCGCCGCCATGGCGCTGGGTGAAAAAAGCCTGGCCGCGGCGGGCGTCGCCCGGCGCGCGGGCGGCGGCCACATAGCCGTCCAGCAATTCGGCCGGCGTGGCGGCCCGGGCTGCTGCTGGCAGGCTCAGCGCCAAAGCCGTTGCCAGCAGGCTGAAAAAGGCGGCGGGCCAGAGGCGGCTTGCTGGGGGATTCGGAGCGTGGGACATGGTGCATTCCTCGTTCAATGCATCCATGCTGCTCGCCCAGGCTTAGCGCTTTCTTAAGCGGCGCGGTAAAGCCGAGCGCGGCGCTCTCCTACATGCCTGTGTCACGGCTCTGGCCATACTCTGTCACCATGAATGCACCCCAAGCAGCCGCAACGGACGACCTGGAAAAAACCGACAGCCAGGACGCCGGCCTGAGCCCGGCCGAGGCTGCCCGCCTGCTGGCCCAAGATGGGCCCAATGAGCTGAGCCCACCCAAGCACCGCACGGTCTGGCACATCCTGGCCGAGCTGATCCGCGAGCCCATGCTGCAGCTCTTGCTGGCGGCCGGCGCCATCTACCTGCTGCTGGGCAACCGCGGCGAGGCGCTGATGCTGCTGGCTTTTGTGCTGCTGACGGTCATCATCAGCGTCAGCCAGGAGCAACGCACGGCCAAGGTGCTGGAAGCCCTGCGCGACCTGACCAGCCCGCGCGCCCTGGTGCGGCGCGGCGGGCAGACCTTGCGCATCGCCGGCCGCGAGGTCGTCTGCGGTGACCTGCTGCTGCTGGAAGAAGGCGACCGGGTGGCGGCCGATGGGCAGCTGTTGAGCAGCCATGACCTGCAGACCGACGAGTCCCTGCTCAGCGGCGAATCGGTGGCGGTGGAGAAGCGGCTGGGCGGCACGGCCGAGCAGGCGCGCGTGGTCGGCGGCTCCCTGGTTGTCAGCGGCCAGGGCTGGGCGCGCGTGACGGCCACCGGCCCGCGCAGCGAGATCGGCCGCATCGGCAGCTCGCTGGCCGAGATCGAGATCCCGCCCACGCCGCTGAACCAGCAGACGCGTCGCCTGGTGCGCCTGTTCTCCATCCTGGGCCTCAGTTTGAGCGTGCTGGTGCTCTTGCTCTTCGGCCTCTTGCGAGGCGACTGGCTGGGCGGCGTGCTGGCCGGCATCAGCCTGGCCATGTCCATGCTGCCGCAGGAGTTCCTGCTGATCCTGACGGTGTTCATGGCCATGGGCGCCTGGCGCCTGTCCAAGCAGCGCGTGCTGGCGCGGCGCGCCGCCACCATCGAGACCCTGGGCGCGGCCACCGTGCTGTGCAGCGACAAGACCGGCACCCTGACCGTCAACGAAATGGCCGTGGCCGAGCTGGCCCACCTGGGCGAGAGCCCGGCTCGCTGGGTCAGCGCGCAGGGCCAGCCGGTGCCCGAGGCCTTGCTGGACCTGCTCGAAGTGGCCCTGCTGGCCAGCGAGATCGCGCCCGTTGACGCCATGGAGCGCGCCCTGCATGGCCTGGCCGAAGTACAGCTGCCCGCCGGGCGCCACCATGCCGGCTGGAACCTGGTGCACGAGTACGGGCTCAGCCCCGAGCTGCCCGCCATGAGCCATGTCTGGCAGGGCGAAGGCATGGCCGGTTCGCTCGTGGCCGTGAAGGGCGCTGCCGAGGCAGTGGCGGCGCTGTGTGGCCTCAGCGAGGCGCAGCGCGCACAGGTGGCGGCCGAGACGCAGGCCATGGCCGAGCGCGGTCTGCGCGTGTTGGGCGTGGCGCGGGCCGACACCCCGCTGCGCGCCGCCCCTTGGCCGGCCGGGCCGCAGGACTTCGAGCTGCAGTTCCTGGGTCTGTTGGCTTTTGCCGACCCGCTGCGCCCCGAGGTGCCCGAGGCGATTGCCCAGTGCCGCGCCGCCGGCCTGCGCGTCATCATGATCACCGGTGACCACCCGGCCACGGCGCGCGCCATCGCCGCCCAGGCCGGCCTGAACACCGAGCAGGCGCCCATCACCGGCGCCGAGCTGGCGGCCATGTCCGACGTCGAGCTGAGCCAGCGCCTGGCCAAAGCCAGTGTGTTCGCCCGCATCAAGCCGGAGCAGAAGCTGCGCATCGTCGAGGCCTTGAAGGCCCAAGGCGAGGTGGTGGCCATGACGGGCGACGGCGTCAATGACGCGCCTTCGCTGAAGGCCGCCCATATCGGCATCGCCATGGGCGGGCGCGGCACCGATGTGGCCCGCGAAGCGTCCAGCCTGGTGCTGCTGGACGACCAGTTCTCGGCCATCGTCGGCGCGGTGCGCCTGGGCCGGCGCATCTACGACAACCTGCACAAGGCCATGGCCTTTGTGCTGGCCGTCCATGTGCCGATTGCCGGCCTGTCCCTGCTGCCCCTGCTGTTCGGCTGGCCGCTGCTGCTCTCGCCGGTGCACATCGCCTTTCTGGAGCTGCTGATCGACCCGGTCTGCTCCATCGTCTTCGAGGCCGAGGAAGAAGAGGCCGATGTCATGACGCGGCCACCTCGCGACCCGGCCGCTCCGCTGTTCTCGGGCCGGCTGATCGCCTGGAGCGTGGCGCAAGGCTTGCTGATCCTGGCGGTGGTGGGCGGCTTGTACGCATTTCTCTTGCAGCGCGGCCTGGACGAGGCGGCCTTGCGCGCCACCGCTTTCGTCGCCTTGGTCAGCTGCAATATCGCCCTGATCCTGGCCAGCCGCAGCCTGGGCGGGCGCTGGCGCGAGGCCCTGCTGCGCCCCAACCGCGTGCTCTGGCAGGTGCTGGCCGCCACCGCCGCGCTGCTGGCCGCTGTGTTTTGGCTGGCGCCGCTGCGTGAGATCTTCCGCTTCGGGGCGCTGAGCCCGCAGCTGCTGGGCCTGGGCCTGGGCACAGGCCTGGTGATGTTGCTCGTGCTGCTGAGCTTGCGGCGCTGGAGCGCGGTGCACCCCTAGTTTGTCGGGCCTGCCATGGCCGGTGTGGGCGAAGGAATGCGTAAGGACTGGGTGAGGGCGGGCAGGGCCTGTGGGCTGTATGCCGGCCTTCGTTTTTCTCAAGCAAATCACCTTACAGATCCCCTTACCCAGGAGTTCGCCATGAACCGTCTTGCCTACTTTTTCTCTCGCTCCTTGCTCAGCGGGGCTGCCGCCGCCGCCTTGACCCTGCCGGGGGCCGCCGCCATTGCCGCCCCGGTCTCACCCACCTCTTACGACATGCCCAATGGCTACGGCATTGCCAGCGGCGGCAGCTACAACTACTGGGACCGCAGCTACACGGGCAGCGGCGATACCGAGCTCGACTTCGCGCCCCTGAGCGGCGGTCTGGGCGACTTGACCGACGGTGTCATCGCCACCGAGCGCTGGGACCAGGTCGAGAACCTTGCCGGCACCGGCCCCTATGTCGGCTGGGCCTTGATGGACCCGGTCATCACCTTCCACTTTGGCGAAACCCTGGTCTTCAGCCAGCTGACCATCTGGCATGACGATGCCAATGGCTATGGCAATGTCGCCACGCCGCGCGGTTTCATCGTCACGGTAGGCGGCCAGTCGCAGACCTTCGACATCGTCGATCCGGCCGGCGATGCACCGTTCGTTTCAGTGCTGAACCTCGGCCCCGGCTTTGTCGGCGACAGCCTGCAGCTGCAAGTGCTGCGCTATGACTCCGCCACCATGCTCAGCGAGGTGGCCTTTGAGGCCCAGCCGGTGCCTGAGCCGGCCAGCGCTGCCCTCTTGGGTCTGGGCCTGGCGGCCGTTCTGGGCTGGTCGCGCTCGCGTCGTCGTTCAGAGGACGCACTGACGGGCTGAAGCTGAGTTGCCGTGATAGCCTTCCACCGAGGTGTCAAGTCAAACCACGGTGGGAGGCAAGCTCCATGAGGATGCTGAAACGCTCGGGCGGGGGTGGCTGCAGCAGCTGGGCTCGATGGGGCCTGCGCGCGGTGTTCTTGACATTGGTGCTGGTCACGGGCCCTGCTCAGGCGGCCGACGTGCGCATGGCCTTTGGCGAGAAGATCCCGCCCTTCTGCTTCCCCAAGACCAACTCGGGGATCGAGTTGGAGGTGATCCGCGGTGCTCTGGCCTACAAAGGGCACCAGCTCAAGCCGCAGTACTTTCCCTTCGCTCGCATCCCGGTGTCCTTCCGCGACGGCACGGTCGATGCCGCCATGACCGACCTCGGCCAGGACCTGAGCTCCGCCGGCGGCCATTACGCCGACCCAGCCGTGCTCTACGACAACGTCTTCATCACCCTGAGCCGGCGCCAGCTCAAGATCAGCACGCCTGCGGATCTGAAGGGGCTGAGCGTGGTGTCCTTTGCCGGTGCGATCAAGCGTTATCCCGAGTGGCTGGAGCCGGTGCGCCGCGCCGGGCTCTACACCGAGATCAACGACCAGTCGGTCCAGGTCAAGACTCTGATGCTGGGCCGCTACGACGTGGTGCTCAGCGACCGCAACATCTTCAAGTACTTCACCTTGCAGCTCAAAGGCGAGGGCTTCACCGAGCTGCAGCCCGTGGACGAAACCGCCTTCGTCAGGCTGAACCCGCAGGACTACCGCCCCGTCTTCCGCGACCCCCGCATCCGCGATGACTTCAACCAGGGCCTCAAGCAGCTGAAGGAATCGGGGCGCTTTCAGGCGATTTACGACAAGTACCTGAAGGACTGACCGGCCGCGCACTTGCGCTGGCGCGGGCTTGGAAGCTCAGCGTGTCGCCATCCTCCGGCACCCAGACCCGATCCTCCAGCCCGCGAGCCCGCGCCAACTCTCGGACCCGCGCCCGCGTGCCGGGGCAATGGTCCAGTGCCTCCAGATGGTTGGCCACGATCTGCGTTTGCGGGCACAGCGCGGCGGCCTCGATCAGCTCCTCGGGCGTCAGCAGGATCTCGGCGCCCAGATCGAAGCGGGCGCCGCCGGCCGGCAGCACGGCCACATCGGGGCGCAAGGTGCTCAGGCAATCGCGCAGCGGCTCGCACATCACCGTGTCGCCGGCCAGGTAAACGCTGGGTTCGCCGGCCACCTCGATCAGATAGCCGTGGCCATGCTCCATCAGCAGGCCGGCAATCCCTCGGCCATGCACGCAGGGAATCGGTGTGATGAAGGCGCCGCTGAGTTGCGCGGGCAGCAGGGGCTGGCGGCCCGGGCCTTGCAGGGCTTGCACCTGCAGGCCGCGCTGGCGCAGGTGGTCGGTATCGCGCGGCATGGCCAGCACGGGCACGGCGGCCTCACGCAGCCAGCGCTTGCCGGCGCGGTCCAGATGGTCGAAATGGCCCCGTTGGCAATGCGTGATCAGGCCGTGGCTGACGCGGCCCAAAAGGGCCTCGCTGCCGGGCGGCAAGGGCACCAGCGGGTTGCGGCGGCGCTGGCCGCCGAAGTAGCGCAGGGCGGGCAGGGCGCCGGCTTCGGCCAGCATGGGGTCGACCAGGAGCGTGATGTCCTGACCCTGGCTGTGGAACTCGAGCACGACGGTGGCATTGCGGAGCTGGGTGATCTTCATGGTGGACCGGTGTGAGAGGGGATGGCGCCATTGTTGAAATTTCAGGCTGCCCGCAAAATGGCTGAATCGGAAATTAAATTAGCCATTCATGCCATCTTCAATTCGCCGCACGGCCGCAAGCCCGCCTCTCACCCTGGGCCTGCTGCTGTTCGAGGGCTGCATGCCGGCCGGCTTGTTCGCCGTGGCCGATCTGCTGCGCGCGGCCAATCTGCGCGCCGGCCGGGAGCTGATGCGCTGGCGCTGGCTGACGGTGGATGGCCGGCCGGTGAATGGAGGCGAGGGCGGGCCAGCGCTGACACCGGCGGGCGCCTTGGTCGACAGCGCGGATGAGCTTGATGCCCTGCTGCTGCCCGGCCTGTGGGTCAGTTCCTTGGAAGGCTTGCAGCAGACCCTGCAGGCCCGCCGTGCCGAGGTCGCCGCCCTGCACGCCTTGCCTGCCCGCTGCGCGCTCTGGAGCTATTGCGCCGGCGTGCCCTTGCTGGCCGCCAGCGGCCGTCTCCAAGGCCTGGCGGCCACGGCCACCTGGTGGCTGGCGCCGCATCTGCAAGCGCTGTTCCCGCAGGTGGACTGGCAGTTCGATGAGGCCTTGGTGGACAGCGACAGCACGGTCACTGCGGCCGGGGCCAATGGCTACCTGGCCCTGATGCTGGATCAGCTGGCGCGCCGCATGGAGATTGAGAGTCTGCGCGAGGTGCAAGAGGTCTTGATGCTGCCCCAGCCGCGCCAGCGCCACCCGGCCTTTGCCGCGGTCAGCCTGATGGCGCTGCGCGAACCCTGGCTGCGCGAGCTGCTGCTCTGGGCCCAGCGCACCCCGGCCGTGGCGCTGACCGTGCCGGCCGCCGCCGCAGCCTTGAGCCTTTCACCGCGCACCCTGAGCCGTCATGTGCAAGCCGCCACCGGCCTGCCCGCCGCCAGCTGGCTGCGCCGTGTGAAGCTACGCCAGGTGGCCGAGCGCCTCTCGCGTGGGCCGGAGCCGCTGAAGCGCCTGGCCGAAGACCTGGGCTTCAGCACCGAAGCCGCCTTGCACCGCATGTTCAAGCAGACCACGGGGCTGACGCCGCAGGGCTATCGGGGGCAGTACCGGCAGGGTGCCTAGTGCCGGCCCTCTCTCATCACGTCAAGCCGCGGCCATCAAGCTCGCGGCGAGCAGGCCGGCGCCGAACAGCAGCCAGTCGTTGATGATGTGCGCGCCGGTCGACACCCAGATGTTCTTGGTCAAGATCCAGGGCAGGGTCAGCACCATGCGCGCCGAGCCGATCACGACGATGCACTGGACCAGGTTCCATCCGTACGTGGGCAGATGGATCAGGCCGAAGAGCATGGACGAGAGCAGCCAGGCGGCGATCAGGGCGCGTCTGCGTCCAAAGCCGAAGCGCAGGGTCAGCAGCTGCATCAAGGCCAGAAAGGGCAGCAGCGTCAGCAGCTCTTCGCCGAACAGCTGAGGCAAGGTCTTGGCAAAGAAGCCGATGCGCTCGGCCGTGTCCGACTGGCTCAACAGCTGGGCGGCCGCGTTGGACGTCACGTCCGTCAGCGCGCTGACGATGGCGCCTATGCCCATGCTGACGACGATATTGAGCAGGGCAAAGCCCCACATCAGCCGCAGCTCGCGCCCGCCCACCTTGCCGAAGATGGCCTTCCAGTGCCCGGGCACGACCTGCGCCATCGCGGCCAGCGGGATCAGCGGAAACAGCAGGGCCGGGATCAGGGCGCCCAAGGCGCCGCCAGGCCAGTGGATCGGCGCCACCAGGACCAGAAAGCCCGCTACAACGGCTGTCAGCACCCAAAGCCACTGCCGGGTCGAGATCGCCGTGGGCGCCCCGTTGTAGAAGGGAAAGTCGCCGACGGGGTCTTCCAGTCGACGAAGGCGCTGTTCCGGCACGAGCGGCGTGCTTGGGGTTTCAGGGCTCACGAGGCTCATCCTTCTGGATTGAAAGTGCAGTTCACTTCAGCAGCGCCAGGCATTCGTCGGCACTGAGTGGCATGAGGTACTGGCGGAAGCGCGTGGAGTTCAGCTCGTAGCGGCACAGCTCTTCCGCCAGGTTCACGCCCCGGCGAGCCTCAAGCGCCTCCGCGCTGGTCTTGGAACAGTTGCCGGTGTAGTAGACGGTATCGCCTTGGACCCGAACCTGTGCCGGCTCGGCGCTTGCGCGCTCGACCTCGGGCGAAGTGGCCTCGCCGGCGGCCACTGAGCTGGCGCATGCGCCAGCCACCCACAGGCCAGCGAACAGCAGCATCCAGGCGCGCCTGGCAAATGACTCTGCCCCATGCCACATCAACTGCTGCCCCCGCGCCATTTGTTTGGAAGTGCACACATCCTAGCTCCTGGCACCGAGTGAACTTGGCGCGAGGGTCAGGTCTTGCTCTGGCCGAGCAGCCGGAATGTGAGCCTTGACTAGGCTTGAGGAAGAAAGCCGTTGACCTTGACCTACAGCAGCTGGATCAGGGCCGGTTCCATGAACTTGTCGTTGTCGGGGATGTTCAGGCAGATCGCGCGCTTGCCGAGCAATCGGGGCTTGGAGGTACTGACGAGCCTTTTCTTGTGGCTTGCGACCTCGTCGACGGCGATTGACCGGAAGTTCTCAAAGGTTGAGCGGTGCAATGTTCAACTGGCGAGCGACATGCGAATATCAAGCCGCGACTCATTGCTCATCTGATGGACCCTAGTGATCGGAGAACGCCAATGCACGATCCACAGGAATTTTTTGTCACGACTGCGGCGCTGGCACGTCTGGAAGCTCGCGTGCTTGTGGCCAGTGGCGCAAGTCGCCTGCCAAGCCTGATGGATCTCGCCTGGCAGCTGCGTCAGCGAGACACGCACCGGGCCTTGGCGCTGGCTGAAGAAGCGGAGTCCGCACTGGCTGAAGCGGCCTTGACAGGCGCTGCCTTGGCGCGTGTTTCGGGTCGCCTGCTCTTGCTTCGGGCCGAAGCGAAATGGTTGTTCAACGACCTCGACGGGAGTCGAGCGCTGGTCGCGCTTGCATTGCAGGAATTCTCCAGTCAGAGCGATGGCTGTGTCGATTCGATCGGCTTTGCAGACGCCAAGTGGCTGCAGGCCTGCTTGGCGTATGACTGCGGTCAGAGCGCGGCGGCGCGAGAAGCGCTGGAGGCCATGGCCGGCGCGGCCCGGGAGCTTGATCCCGTGCGTTTCGTCGTGGCGCAGGCCACCTTGGCACGAGACGCTGCGTTCAAGGATGTCGCAACTGCGCAGCAGATCTGGGAAGCAGAGCTGGCGCGCTTCGCGGAGATTCCGCAGCCGGCAGCCGTGTTGGCCATCGAGGACTTCAAGGGCCTGGTCGCATCCTTGCGCAGTGACCATGTGGAGTCGATCCGTCACAAGTCGCTTGCTTATTCAATCGCCTTGGATACGGGGCAGCTCAGGCGCGCCATCATCACCGCCACCAATATTGGCGGCAGCTTTGGGAATCTGAACGACCATCATGCTGCGCTTGATTGGATGCAGCGTGGACTTGAATTGGCCCGAGCCTGTGGCTGGCCCGCACGGGTCGGTGGCGCGCTCATGCAGACCGCTGAAACCCAACGTTGCCTGCACCGTTATGACGCCGCCGCAGCCATGCTGCAAGAAGCGCTCAGCCTCCTGGGCCCCCTACATGCATCGCGCAACTACGCCATCGCCTTGCACTATTTGGCGGACGTCGAGCTGGACCGCAAACGCTACAGAAGCGCACTTGAGAAGTTTCGGCTGCTTGAGCAACGTGCCGGCGCGCTGGACGCGAACGATCTTTTGGGCGTGGCCAAGCGGGGGCAGGCCAAAGCCTTGCTGGAACTGGGCGAGCCCGAAGCTGCCCTAGAGGCGGTCGTGGAGGCCGTGGCCGGAGCCACAGCCGATCCGATCCGCAAGATCGCGGCCTTGAGGGTTCTGGCTGAGATCTACGCGTGCCATCCAGTGGCGCCGCTGGCAGGCATGACGGCGGAGAACGCCTCGCTTCATTGCTTGCAGCAGGCCTTCGAGCAAGCCGCAGCCATCGAGAACTACACCCCGCCCGGGGACCTTTTTGAAGCGATGGCCCGCGAGTACGCCAAAGTCGGTGACACGGGGCGTGCCTACCAGCTCGCCTTGCAGTCGATTGAGGTGAGAGAGAAGACCCACACCGAGGAGGCCAGCAGCCGTGCCAACGCCATGCACATCAGTCACGAAACCGAGAAGGCGCGGGCCGAGAGCGAGCACCAGCGGCAGTTGGGTGCCGCCCATGCGGAACGTGCGGCAGCACTTGAGCGGCATAACGCAACTCTAGAGCGGCTGAGCGCAGCGGGGCGATTCATCACGGGCCATCTGATCGCCGAAGGCATCTACGCGGCCTTGGATGCCCATGTCCAAGCCTTGCTGGGTGGAGAAGGCCTCGAGATCTATATGCTCCTTGCGGACGGCTCCACCATGCGGAGCGTGTTCGGCGATGACTACGGAGCGGTCGTGGCGCTGCATGAGCTCGATCGGGGCGACGCTTCAGCATTGGCGGCGCGCTGTGCCCAGGAACGCAGTGCGGTCACTCAGTCAGGCACATCAAAGTCGGGCGAGTTGTTCGGTGAACGACTGGCGGCGCCGCTGCTGGTGGGCGAGCGGCTTCTCGGTGTCATGTGCCTCCAATCCCAGCGCAGGTCTGCTTTCGCCGAGCACGACAAGTCCATTTTCAAGACCCTGTGTGCCTACGGGGCCGTCGCGCTGGCCAACGCGGAAACACAGGCACAGCTGATCGAGCAAAACCGGCTGCTTGAAAAGATCTCAACCTCAGACCGACTGACCGGGCTTTCAAACCGCTTGCATCTCGATCGGGTGCTGCAGGAGGAAGGGCTGCGGAATGAACGCTATGGCTCCGAGCTGTCCATCATCTTGCTGGATGTGGACCACTTCAAGTCGGTCAACGACACGCATGGTCATCAGGTGGGCGACTTGGTGCTTGTGGCCATGGCGGAAGTGCTGACCAAGGGATCCCGCACGGTGGATGTCGTCGGGCGCTGGGGTGGCGAGGAGTTCTTGATCATTTGTCGCGAGACGAATTCGCACGGCGCCATGGTCCTTGCTGAAGACCTGCGTGCCCTCATTGCCGCGCACGACTTTCCGGTGGTGGGGGCCAAGACAGGCAGCTTTGGAGTTGCGAGCTTGGACGAGCAAGGCGGCATCGAGGCATTGATCGCGCGAGCCGACGCGGCCTTGTACAAAGCAAAGCAATTGGGAAGAAACCAGGTGCAGTTGGGTGCCGTGTGAAACCCGCTTCAGGCGGCGCGAACGGAGCTTTGGATGCCTGAATTGGCCGGCGGGCTTGCGCAAGCTTGGCGCCGGTCGACCGCGCAAGAGTGGTCAGGGGCTCGGCTCAGCGCATGGATTCGACGGCGTGAGGACCAGAAAATTGAGGCATGCCTCCGGGTCCTGCTCCGGCCTTCGGTTTCGGTGTGCCCGAGAACCCTGGCTGCTGCGATCAGTCCTTGTTCTTCGCCAGGCGCGCCACGAGCTTTATGAGCGTGGCGCAGCGATTCTTTGTTCTTCAGGTGACTGCTTGTGCCCTGGCTTCGAGCAAGCCGCTGATGGGCTCGGGTTGGTGCAGAAGATAGCCCTGCGCATAGTCCACCCCGATGGCCTGCAGGCGATCCAACACGTCCGCCTTGTCCACGAACTCGGCCACGGTCTTCAAGCCCATCAGCCGCGCGACATCGATGAAGCAGCGAACTGCAGCGTCGTTCAGCGGGTCACTGACCAGAGTGCGGATGTACTGTCCGTCGATCTTGAGGTAGTCCACCGGCAAGGCCTTCAAATAGCCGAACGAAGAGGCGCCCGCACCAAAGTCGTCCAGCGAAACCTTCACCCCTGCTGCTCTGACCTGCTCGATGAAGACCGCCGCGTCGGCGAGGTTGGTCACTGCAACGGTCTCGGTGATTTCAAGGCACAGCTTGGAACAGACCGCGGGCCCCAGCTGGGCGAGCAGTTCGCAGGCCCAGGCATGGAAGGCCCGGTCCCCGACCGACTGGCCTGAAAGGTTGACGCTCAGGCTCTCGATGCGCTCGGGTGAAGCCAGGTTTCGCAGCCAATGGGCCGATCGGCTCAGCACCCAACGATCCACCCGCGAGACCAAATGAAAACGTTCGGCCGCAGGCAGGAAGGAGCCAGGCGGAACCAGGGTTCCATCTGCGTTGCGCATGCGCAGCAGGACCTCGGCGTGAATGCCCTGCGCCTGCCCCTTCAGGCATTCGATGCGTTGCGCGAACAGTTCGAAGCCATCGCCATCCAGCGCGCTTTCGATTCTGGACGTCCATTGGATTTCGTGGCTCCTGGCGCGCATGGCGGCGTCGCTGTCGAACCAGGCGTGGACTCGATTTCGACCGGCTTCTTTGGCGGCGTAGCACGAGGTGTCCGCGGCCTGCTGGATGGCCGCGGTGCTGGACCAGCGCTTGTCCACAGGCACGAGGCCGATGCTGGTGCCAATGCGGAAGCGCCGGTCCTCGTGGACGAAGCGGAAATCATCCATGCGGTCGCAGATCTTTTGAGCGACGCGATTCGCCTGCTCCATCGTGCAGTGTTCCAGGATGATCGCGAACTCATCACCGCCGAGGCGCGCCAGGGTGTCGCGAGTGCGCACGGCATCGGCCAGCAGCTTGCTGACCTGTTGCAGCAGCTGATCGCCGATCGCATGGCCACAGGCATCGTTGACCAGTTTGAACTGATCCAGATCGATGTACATCAGCGCGTGATGGCTGTCGTTCTCCTGCGCTTGGCGCAGCGTGCGCAGCATGCGAGTCTCAAACTCGGCCCGATTGACCAAGCCGGTCAGCGCGTCGTGGGTGGCGCGATAGGTCATCTCGCCGCTCAAGCGCCGCTGCTCGCTGACGTCATGGAACACCAGAACGACGCCCAGCATCTCTCCCTGCGCGTTCAGGATGGGGGCGGCAGAGTCTTGGATGCCGTACTCGGTGTTGTCCCGCGAGATCAGGATCGTCTGGTGAGCCAAGCCGACGATGCGGCCTTCGGCCATGCATGCGGCCACCGGATCAGGTGCGGGTTCGCGGGTCTCTTCATTGAGGATCTGAAAGACCTGCAGCAGCGGCCGGCCCAGCGCCTCCGAGGACAGCCAGCCCGTCATCCGCTCGGCCACGGGATTGAGCCAGTTGATCAAGCCTGCGGCGTCGGTCGTGATGACCGCGTCACCAATGGACTCCAAGGTGACCCGCATCAATTCATGCTGTTCCGCCAACTCTGCGCTGAGGCGCAGCACGACCTCGTCGCGGCGTTTGCGCTCGGTGATGTCGATCTGGATGCCGAATACCCATTCCGGGCGTCCGTTTGCCGTGCGCGTGATCAGCCGCCCGCGGTCCTCGACCCAGATCCAATGACCGTCGCGGTGGCGAAGGCGCACCTCAGCCACGTAGGCGTCACTGTTCCCCCTGAAATGCTCGCGCAAGAGCTTTCGCGTCAGAGGCAGTTCGTCGGGGTGTGCAATCTCGGCGCGGAACTGATTCGTCACAGCGCCGATCTCTTCGACGGACCAGCCCAGGATGGTGGCCCAGCGCGAGTTGACGATCACCTCTCCGGTCTGAACGTTCCACTCCCAGGTGCCAGCGTTCGTGCCTTCGATCAGATTGCGCAGGCGCTCGTGTTCCTTGGCGAGCTCGCGCTCGGCACGCCGACGCAGCGTCACGTTCTGCACCACGGTCAGACTGCGAACCGGTTGGCCGTCCGCGTCGCGCTCGAGGATGGCCGACATCAGCACGTCCACAAGCTCGCCCGTCCGAGTCACCATCTGATACGCCACGTCGTCGCAGCGGCCGGTCGCAAAGAAACGAGGAAGCACCTCTTGCCCCGAGTGAATGCGGGACTCTTCAGTCAAAAAGTCTGCGGACGGCCGCCCGATCACCTCGTCGCGGCGGTAGCCCAGGCAAGCCAGCCAGGCATCACTGACGTGCAGCAAGCGGCCTTGGGCATCGATCGAATGCAGCATGGCCGGCGTGGTTTCGTACATCGCCTGCAAGCGGTCTTGCGCCAGTTCCAGCGCCAGTTGCTGTTCGCGGCGCTGCGTGATTTCCTGGACGGTCCCTCGCAGTCCGGTGATCTGACCCGACATGCCGCGAACGGTTTCGCCGCGGGCCTCCAGCCAGCCGCCCTGGCCGCTGGGCTGACGGTAGCGAAGCTCCAAGGTGTAAGGCTCGCCGGTCTGCAGCGTGCGCCCCACCTGTTCGCCGAGCCTGGCGTAGTCCTGCGCTTCGTAGAGGCTGGCTTGCTCTGCGAAGCTTGGGGCGGGCGCCTTCGGGTCGCAGCCCAAGATGGCATACATCTGCGGCGACCAGGCGACCAGGTCGCCGTCCACACGCCAGCTCCAACTGCCGGTCTGCCCCAGTCTCTGCGCCTCTTCGAGTGCGAGCTGCGTCGACTTGAGGGCGGTGACATCACTGACCGTCGCGAAGAAGCCTCGAACCTCCCCGTTGACGAGATCCGGTATGTAGTGAGCCCAGGTGTGTCCGATGCTGCCGTCGGCTTTGGTCAGTTGGCGCTCAAACTGTTGTTCCTGGCCCGCCAATGCGCCTTCGATGTAGACCGCATTCAAGCCGAACACATGCTCGCCCAGCAGGTCTCTCAACGACACACCCAGCAACTCATCGGGGCGCCGTCCAAACCAGTCCTCGTACGCTTTGTTGGCGAAGCGGCAGCGCAGATCCTTGTCCCAGTAGGCGACCAGCCCTGGAATGGCGTCCGTGATGGCCTTGATGAAGCGCTGGCTCTCGACGAGTGCCCGATTCGTCGCTTCCGCCAGATTGCGCTGCTCGACCAGTTCGGCCTCGAAGCGGTGGCGATCTCGCGCGGCAAACAGGGTCCAGTAGTACGCCGGCTGGCCCAGATGCGCACCCAGCCTGCAATTCAACAGCACGGGCACGCGCGTGCGGTCGGCGCAGCTCAGCTGCAGGTGAATCTCCTGAATGCACCCATCGCGCAGCAGGGTCGGCCACACATGGGTTTGCAAGAAGATGCGGCCGGCGGGCGGCAGCAGGTCTTCGATCGACGCACCGATGCGGCTCTCGCGCGAGCCGCCCGCCAGGATCAGAAGCTCAGAGTTGACGTCCAGTACGCGGCCCGTTGCAGCCGTGATCACCACGGCGCACGGCAGCTCGTCCCACGGCGTCATGGCGAAGGCTTCATATCAGGCGGCTGAGGCGGCGGTGGACGAAGCCAGGTATTCCTGCATCGCCTCGATCACCAGTGCGGGGTTGCTCATGTGTGCGCAATGACCCTCCACCTCAAGGATGCGCAAGGTGCTTGCCGGCATGTGGGCGTGCAGATACTCACCGACGCTCACGGGGGCCAGGTTGTCGCGGTGGTGCTGCAAGAGCAGCGAGGGCCGTGGCACCTTGGGCAGGTCCGCGCGGTTGTCCGCGAAGAAGGTGGCGCGCGCGAACACGCGGGCCACCGCAGGGTCTGTGGAGCAAAAGCTGTCGTTCAGGGTGCTCGCCACTTCGCCTGCTCCGGAGGCGCCGGCGACGACAGGCGCCAGGTACTGGGCCCAGCCCATGTAGTTCTGGTCCATCAGGGCCAGCAAGCCCTCCAGATCTTCGCGTTCGAAGCCACCGAAATAGCCGGGCGGATCGTTCAGGAAGCAAGGCGATGGGCCCAGCAGGATGAGTTGGCTGAACAGCTCAGGCCGCGCGATCGATGCCAGCATGCCAATGCTGCAACTGACGGAATGGCCAACGAAGGTCACCCCTTCGTGCAGCCCCAGCGCGTCGCAAACCTCGACGACGTCTCGGGCGTAGCCACTCAGCTCGGTGTATCGCTGGGTGTCAAAGGCGGCACGATCCGAGTGGCCGCTGCCGACGTAATCGAACAGCACTTGACGGTGCGTGCCGGCAAAGGCGGGCGTGACGCGGCTCCACATGTCCTGGTTGCAGCCGAAGCCATGGGCATAGAGCAGCACGGGCCCGGTCTCACCGATGACCCTGACATGGTTTCGCTTCAAGATGTTCATGGAACGCTTCCTGGTCAAACGGGCCGGCCAAGGGCACGACCAGCAGTTGCTCGTTCTGCTCTGCAGTTCAAGGGCAGGCTGCGCGCAGTTTGAGCAAGATTCTGCACTGGGCGGCTCGGCGGTATCAGTGAAAGAGCTCTCCTTTCCCATGCAATCAATATGAGTCGGCACGGGAGAGATGCGCCGGACCCGCGCCAGGGCCGCCCGGTTCTCGGCGCGCTCAGGCAGATCGTTCAGCGGCTCGCGGCAGAAATCTGTCGACTTTTGCATGGAGCAGCTTGACCAGGGCCGGGTCCATGAACTTGTAGTTGTCGGGGATGTTCAGGCAGATCACGCGCTTGCCAAGCAGATGGGGCTTGAAGTCACGGGCCAGCTTGTCTTTGTGGCTGCGTTCCATCACAAAGATCAGGTCTGCCCACGCCAGCAACTCAGGTGTCAGCGGATTTTCAGCGCCATGGTTCAGGCCGGCGGAGCTGCACTCGATGCCAGGATGCTCGGAAAAAATCTGCTCGGCCGTGGGGCTGCGCCAGCGGTTCATGCTGCAGATGAAGAGAACGCCTTGCATGGTCTTGACGCCGGCCGCAGTCAGCCCTTGTTCTTCGCCAGGCGCGCGACGAGTTTCATCAGCGTGGGCACGCGCTTCCTGCCGTGCATGGCCCGCAGGCGAGCCTTGGCCGCGCCGATGTCGATGCCCGCACAGGTGACCAGCAGCGGCTGCGTCTCCTCATCTTCCCGCATCACCTCGAACTGCGCCGTCAGGCCCGGCAGGCGCTTTTTCGAAATGCCGACGATGGGCACGCTGCCTCCCAGGGCGTGAAAGATGTGCTGGCCCAGGCCCGGCGTTTCATCGGCATCCAGATGCACAAAACCGTCGATCAAGATGAGCTCGGGCTCCAGCTTGTGCTCGCGCAGCAGCTGCATCACGCAGGGCAGCTCGCGCAGGTCCAGCGTTCCTCGGACCGCCGGCTCGACATGGACGATGTGTGAGAGGTAGGTGCGGGTCGCTTCCGCCGCATCCCAGGCGTCGAAAGCCACCGCAGCAGCAGTGGCACTGGTCGCCTGCGCGTCCTCGAAATGAACAGCCACGATGAGTTTCATGCGGGATTATGTGTCGCAGCGATTGACACGCGGGGCCATCCGCGGCTGCTTGCATAGCCAGGTTCGACGGGCAGGACTAGGGAACAGATGAAGCTGAAGCCCTGGCGCCATCCCCATCAGCGAGCGCCGGACTCAGCGCTCCGGCGACCAGAACTTCATGTCGCCGTATTCCCAGGCCCAGGGCAGGCCGGTCTCGCCGAGCACGGCCTGCGCCAGGGCCGGGAAGGCCGGCTCGGCCCGCACATCGTTGGAGAGCATCACCAGGCAGCGCTTTCTTGACTCGATGCAAACCCAGATATTGGCCGTGGAGTCGTTGTGCCCGCCCTTGAAGAAGCCGGCACCTTGCGGTCCGGTGAATGCGATCACGCCCAACGCGGCGCCCAGTGATGGGTAGGGTGGCGTGGCGAGCGCCGGCTGGAGCGAAGGGAATTGGCTGCGCGTGGTGATCGGGAGTTGCGGCCGGGTCAGCTCGGCTCGCGCGGCAGCGCTCAAACCATCGCCGCGCACATAGCTGGCGGCGAGGCGGCCCATATCGGCAATGCTGGTGTCCATGGAGCCCGAGGCGCGCACCCGACTGCGCTCGTCGTGAGGCACTGGCCGCCCGTCCAGGGTGAAGCCGTCGGCCAGATTGGGCCGAAAGTCAGCTCGCCAGATCATGCTCGTGCGGCTCATGCCCTTCGACGCAAACACCCGCCGATTCATCTCCGCACCGACATCCAATCCAAGCCCTTGCTCCAGCACGAACTGCAGCAGGATCAGCCCATCTCCGGAGTAGGCATAACGGCTGCCCGGTTCGAAGTGGATGCGCAGCTGCTGGTCGGGTTCCAGAAAGTAGAAATTGGCAAAACCGCTGCTGTGTGTGAGCAGCATGCGGGCGGTCAGCCGGCGCCAGCGCTCATCGCGGGCCAGGCCCGCAAACGCGGAGTAGCGCCGCACGATGTCCGGCGAGGTATAGCTTGGCAGCGGCTGCGGCAGGTAGTTCGCCATCGGCACATCCAGGCCCAGCCGGCCTTCTTCGACCAGCTGCATCACCAGATAGCCGAAGGCGGCCTTGGTCAGCGAGGCGCCGTACATCACGGTGTCCTCCTGCAGCGGGTCGCCGCTGGCGTTGCGCACGCCGTAAGCCTTGGTGAACACCAGCTGGCCGTCGTCAATCACGGCCAGCGCGAGACCCCGGGCACCGGTGGCGGCCATGGCGCGCCGCACCGTTTCGTCCAGGCTCTGTGTGTTGACGGCGGGCTCGGGTGAGGTCCGAGGCGTATGGGCGCAGCCTGACAAGGCGAAGGCAAGGAGCAGCAGGGTGACGGCGCGGCGTGGCCAGTCGCAGGGAGTCAGAGTTGGCATGGGGTGCTCGCCTCTATTGGCGCTCCTCAGATTGTGAGCGGGGCGTCGAGGCAGCCTATGCTTTATGGGTTGCGCAGGTGCTACCGAGTATGTGTTTCGAGAGAGTTAATCAGCGCCGGTTCAACGTGTGGCCTAACCTACAGAGCTAACTGGGCGTGGCCATTGCGCGGGTTCGGCCCAGGATGGGCGGTCGTGGAGAATTTGGTCCAGATCTTCACCACATTGCTTCCCATATCACTGCTGGACTTCGACAACCTGTCGAAAGGCTGGTTTGTAAAGCAAAACTTTCGAAAAGGGAGTCGTGTCGATAGAAACTCCATGCGGCCAGTCAATGTACTGATCTTGGGAGGGATCCCAGAAGTCGACAGTTAGCAAGAGCCAGTATTCGTCGCAGTTCTGGTATTTTTGCGCCTTTGCTGATTTGATCGCGACAATCTCCTTGACCCGCTCAAAAAGCAAGCTCGGGACATCGTGGCTTTGCGCAAGCCTCCACTTCGCGTCCGGGTACTCTTTTCCGTTGTGAAACAAGAATCGAATTTCGGGGCACTCTTCGAGAGCATTGAAGCTCTGGTGCCCAGCGTGTTCATTGGCGATGCGTGTCGCGACTGAGAGAAGAGCTTCTGCCGTGTCACCTACTTTGACGATTGGGTACTCCGGATTGAAGTCGACCCAAAGTTCAATGTTGCGGCCGTTTAGAGCTCGATGCTTTCGTTCGGCGATTTCTATCACTTCGGTTCTGCGTAGGCCCTGCACCTTCTCACTCGTCGGATTCGCTCCGTCGACTTTGTGTAGATTTGCCAACTCGACTCCGATAATCCGATCCGCGTGTATGAGGACATCTGGCTTATCGGAGTATTCGATTTCTCCTGGCGGGATCGGGTAGTCGCGAGTGAATGCCTCGAAATCTCGTCGCTCTGCCACACGTTGACTTTTCCGCGCCATATCAAGCCGAATGCCCGTTTGAAAAAATAGTTAGGGGTCTCTGTTTGGAACGCCATTCGAGGGCATTTGCTTGGCTGCCTGTTCTAGACTTTCTGCTCCTGGATTCCCGTGTTCCAGCCAGCTGAATGCATAGACTCTAGCCTGTGCTGTAGCAAGTTCGGCTGCAGTGGCGCCAGTGAAGCCTGAGCCTGGCATTCCTGATTCCTGTTGAACGACAAGAACTGTAAGTGGCGGTAGCTTGTTGATGATGCAGTAAGACTGGATTGGCTCGAGCCATGCTCCGAGACCACCAGTAAAGGCACCCGTAGCTTGAGCGAGCTGGCTATAGGTGATGTTCTGTCTGCTTCTTGCGGCCCATGCAAGAACGGCCCAAATCTGCGATGAACGTTCGCTGGCTTTCATGTTTGAGCTCTCTTGCTTGGATGGTGAAACGTGAACCGATGGACGCACACAACGCAATTTCGACGCATAACTTGCTAGTTGCAGATAAGCGGCGAATTCTGCGCAAGATTTGAGCATGCACTCTTCACAGGCAAGACAGCGCATAGCTCAGAAACAATTCCTCCCTGAGCGACCACACTTGCCTAGCCAGCGTGCCCCTCAATCATCCAAGAACTTCCACGTCTCCGCCCCGTCGAACCTGCGAATTCGCACCGAGGCGATCAAGGCCGGGTCGAAGTTGCCCAGGTGGACGCCGTGCTTGCCGCCCGTCTCTGCGGAGATCGGCTCCCAATGCGTCACGCAGCCACAGTGCCGGCAGCGCATGGTGCGCAGGGTCTTGTCACCTTGGACATAGGCCTGCAAGGTGTCGGGCGCGGCGTCGATCTGCACCGTGCCCCATTCGAAGTAGACCCAGGGCCCACCGACGCGGCGGCACAGCGAGCAGTTGCAGGAGGTGGCCGTCTCGGGCGTGGCAGGCAAGGTAAGGCGGACGGCGCCGCAGTGACAGGAACCGGTGTGCTGCATGCGGGCGAGTCCTTGTGTGAAGTGCGGGAGTTCAGCGGGCAGGCACCGTGCGGCCCTTGCTTTGCGGCTCAGTGGTTGCTCGGCGGTTGAAGCGTCACCGTCAAGCCGTACAGCGCCAACAAGCCCAGCATATGCCCCACCGACACCCCGGGCTCCCCGGACTCAATCCGGGCGATGGTCTGCACATGCACGCCGAGGCGGGTGGCCGCGGTAGCCTGGCCTTCGCCGGCGGCGAGCCGGGCCTGCTTGGCGGCCGCGCCAAGGGCGCGGATGGAGGACAGCGCCTGTTCGTCGATGTCCACGGAGATGCGTTTGCCTTGTGCCATGGCGGGCATTGTCACCCGGTTGAGGGCTGCACCTGAGCAAGCGCTTTGCTGCGCCAGAAGGCCACATCGATGGGCACGGCCGCGCCGCTGCGTTCGTTGATCAAGACGAGCTGGCGGCCGTCGGGGCTGAGTTGGCTGATTTCGCCGTGCAAGCGGCCGGCGCTGACGCGCAAACCGAGCGCATTGGCGGGGAAGCCGGGCTGGGCGGCCAGCTCCAGCAAGGCGTGCACGGGCCGGGTGTCGCCGGCCAGGCGCAGGCGCTGGACGATGGGGGCCAAAAACGGGTTGTGGGCGCTGTCGCCGGGCGCCAGAAAGACGATCAGTTTTGCCTGTGCGCGGCTCCAGGCCACATTGAACAGGCGCTGGGCTTCCTCGGTCTGCAAAAAGGGTTGGCTGCCGTCCACCGGGTCGAAGAGCAGCACGGGTGCCTCGCTGCCCTGGGCGCGGTGCACGGTGCTGACCTTGATCTGCGCTTCGGGCAGGCCGCGGGCGCGCAGGCGCTGGCGGATCAGGGCGCGCTGGGCACGGAAGGGCGTCAGCACCACCAGCTCATGCGGCTGCCAGCCGCCGCCGGGGCCTTTGGCAAGGGCGGTTTCGATCATGTCGGCAATCGCCTCGGCCGATTCGCGCCGCAGCGGCCCTCGGTCGGCGGCCGACCAGGCGCCCGAGGCGCGCATGGTCTGCACATGGATGTGGGACTCGGCCGGCACCTTGGCGAAGCGGCGCTGGCGCGTCTGCAGCCAGGCGGGCGAGGCGCAGGCGTCGGCGGCCACGCGCAGCGCGCCCTCGTAAAAGAGCTGGCTGACCAAATCGCTGATGGGCGCAGCCATGCGCGATTGCTCGTCCAGCAGGGCCAGGGCCGGGCCCTGGCGCGGCATCTCGGCGAATGCCGAGCGGCCCAGCCAGCGGCGCGCCTCGCGCTCGCGGCTGCGCAGCACGGGCGAGAGCTGCTGCGGGTCGCCCGCGAACAGCCATTGGCGACCCAGCGGCATCAGCACCAGGGCATGGGCCAGGCTGACCTGGCTGGCTTCGTCGAAGACCAACAAATCGAAGGGCGGGTTGCTGTCGCCCTGGCCTTCGGGCGCCAGGGCGCGCAGGGTTTTGAGTGTGAAGGCGGCGCGGGTGGTGGTCATGGCCGCCAGGCGGCAGCGCTGCAGCACTTGCAGCGAGGAGGCGCGCAGCTGTTCGCGCAGGTCTTGCACGCGGTCATGCCAGGCCTTCAGCGCGCTGGCCTCGCCGGCGCTGGCGCGGCCGCTGGGCCGGGCGGCCTCGGCGCGCGCCAGGCGCTGGATCAGTTCGCGGTCCTGGGCCGGGATCAGGTGCTCGCGGCCCTCAAACGCCGCCGCGTCGAAGCGGGTGCCCAGGCGCTGCACGCTGGCGCGCAGGGGCTCGCGCCGCCCTTTCTCCAGCGCCTTGTCCACCGCCAGGGTGGCCAGGTCCACGGCCTGGTTGGTGCTGGAGAGCAGCAGCACGCGGGCCTGCGGCCGCTGCTCCAGGTACTCGGCCAGCATCACGCCCAAGGTGGTGGTCTTGCCGGTGCCGGGCGGGCCCCAGAGGAAGGCGGCCTGCTGCTGCAGCAAGCCCAGGGCCTGGCGCTGGCCCGGGCGCAGCCAGCGAAACGGTGCGCCCGTCAGCAGCGGGCCCTCGGGCCAGGCGGGCGGTGCGCCGAGGGCGGGCAGGGTGGCCAGGGCGCGCTCGGCCCAGGGCGTGTCCCACCAGGCATCGCTCACGGCCTTGAGGAAGCGGCTGGGGTAGAGGCGGATCAGCGCCTCGGGCCCGGGCGGCGGGCTGCTGGCGTTTTGCAGCAGCAGCTGGTCGTCCTCGGGCAGCACGGCCAGCACGCTGGCGCCGCCCTTGACCGGGGCGCCCCACCAGGCGGCGGCGCCGTCGAGGCTGTCGTCCAGCAGGCTCTGGGCCGAGGCGGTGCCGGGGCGCTGGCCTTCAGCGAACACATAGCCCGGCTCCAGGCTGACGCGCCAGAGCGTGCCCTCGCGCTCGCTGCGCAAGACCTTGAAGTCGTAGAACTCGGGCGTGGCCGCCAGTTCGGCGTGCAGCGCCGCGCGGAGGTCGGCCAGGCTCATGGGCTGGGGCTTGTTGAGAGCGCAGGGGTAGCGAGGGAGGGCGGGACTATAGCGACTCGCCGGCCACCCCTGAGCGCGCCGTTCAGGTTTCGGCTGGCGGGCTCGGCGTGAGCGCCGTCAAGGCCTGACGCACAAAACGCACGGACACCGCGAGCCCCCGGCCGCCCAAGCCGACGCCCAGCTGCACGCGAGCGCCATGCTGGGCGGCCGCCCGCTCGACGATGGCCAGGCCCAGGCCGCTGCCATGTTCTTCCTGGCCTGGGATGCGGTAGAAGCGCTCGAAGACCTTGGCCTGCAGCTCGGCCGGGATGCCCGGACCCTGGTCCAGCACCTCCAGCACCACGGCTTCGGGCGTGTCGCTGATGCGCACCAGCACCTGGCCGTTTGTGGGTGAGTACTTGATGGCGTTGGTCACCAGGTTGTCGATCAGGGCGCCGACCGACTCGCGGTTGATGCGCAGCCAGCATTCCTCGGGCGCTTGCAGCTCCAGCTCGATGTCGCGGCTCAAGGCCATGGGCGTGGCCAGCACCACGCGGTCGCTGACCAGGGCCACCAGCTCATGCTCGCGCTGCGCCATGTCCTGGGCGTCGGCGCCCGAGCGGGCCAGGGCCAGCAGCTGGTGCACGGTGTGGGTGGCGCGGTCCACGCCCTGGTGCAGGCGCTGGGCCGAGGCCGCGCGCCGCTCCGGGTCGCTGCCCTGGTCCAGGGCCTCGGCGCTGAGCTTGACGACGGCCAGCGGCGTCTTCAGCTCGTGCGCCGCGTCGAGCAGGAACTCGCGCTCGCGGTCCAGGCGCAGCTGCAGGCGTGCCATCAGCGAGTTGACGGCGTTGACCACGGGCGCCAGTTCCACATAGGGCGATTCGGGCAGGGGCGACAAGTCCTTGGCCGAGCGCTGCGAGATCTGCTGGCCGATGCGCTGCAGCGGCGCGAAGCCGAGCCGGAACAGCAGCCAGACCGGCAGGATCAGCAGGGGCAGGCCGTAAAGCAGGGGGCGGGCGTAGTAGCTGAAGCCGGCCAGGGAGAAGTGCCAGTCGCCCGGGCGCTCTTGCCAGCGTCGCACGATCAGGCCTAGCTCTGGCTCGCTGGCCTCGGCATAGAGCCAGCGTGCGTCGCTGGCGAAGACCGTTTCCTGCGGTTGGCCGCGGGCGCGGCCGCTGAGGTCGGGGTCAACGCGCAGCAGCAGCTGGCCTTCATGCCAGACCTGCAGCAGGTAGAAGGGAGCGCGGTGGCCTTTGTGGCGCCACTCGTCGCGCAGCAGCCCGTCCAGCCCGTTCATGCGCTCAACCAGGACGGCCGGCTGCTGCAGATGGGGTAGGGCTTGCAGCTTGGCCAGCTCGGCCCAGAGCTGGTTCTCGGCCTGGCCATTGCGGCTTTGCAGCAGGCCGATGTCGATCAGCTCGCGCGCGATCAGGGCCGCCCAGGTCAGAAAGATCACCGCGAACACCGCGCCCAGGCTGCGCTTGAACAGCGAGCGGTGGGCTGGCGGCCGCGGGGCGGCGGCGTGGGGGACAGGGCCAGCGCTCATGGACCGGTCTCGATCAGGTAGCCGATGCCGCGCACGGTGCGGATATAGCCCTCACCAATTTTGCGGCGCAGATTGGACATGTGCACATCGAGGCTGCGGCTGTCGGTCTGGTTCAGGGCCTTGCTCTCCAGCTGGCGGCGCGTGACCACGCGGTCGGGCAGCTTGAGCAGGGTCAGCAGCAGGGCGAACTCGCTGCGCGAGAGGTTGATGCGCTCACCGCCCCGGCTCAACACCATGCGGTGTTCGTCCAGCAGCAGGTCCTTGAATTGCCATTGGTGGGGCGAGTCCTCGCCTTCCTCGACGCCCGCGCGGCGCGCCACTGCCCTCAGCCGGGCCAGCAGCTCGGGGCCGGCGAAGGGCTTGACGAGGTAGTCGTCGGCGCCGCTGTCCAGGCCGCTGAGCCGGTCTTCGATGCTGTCGCGCGCAGTGATGACGATCAAAGGCAGCTTGCGGTCCGCCTGGCGCAGGCTGCGCAGCAGGTCCATGCCGTTGCCGTCGGGCAGGCCCAGGTCCAGCACCACGGCGTCGAAGTCCTGCTCGGCCGTCCAGAAGCGGGCATCGGCCACCCGGCGCAGCCAGATCACCTCGTGCTGGGCGTCCTGCAGCAGGGCCTGCACGGCCCGGCCCAACTCCAGATCGTCTTCCACCAAACAGATTTTCATGGCGGCGACTCTAGCAATGCCGACGACCCCCCGACAGGGCAGGGCCTTAAGGTGACCTTAATGATGTCTTATCGATCCGTGTAGGCAAGGCGTTGGATAGTCGCTCCCGCAGCCTCAGCAGTGCCCATTTGGGCCCGCCGAACGCTGCCAGCACCGTCACCTCTTTCGCCTCCCCGAATGCATATGAAGCCCGGCATGACAGCGACGCAGCAAGCGCGGCCCCTCCGCCGAGGAGCCCAACTTGGCCGCATGGCAGCAGGCGAAGCCGCGTCAGCCCGCGCCCTGCTGCTGGCGGCGCTGGCCCTGCTGGCGCCCTGGGCGGCCGCGCAGACCCCGGCGCAGTTCCTGCCCAGCCCGGCGCAGTTCGACCAGCTCTTCCCCGAACGCATCGCCTTTTACAGCTATGAGGGTTTTGCCCAGGCCGTGCGCCAGACGCCGGCCTTTGCGGCGCGTGGCAGCGAGCTGCAGAAGCGCCAGGAGATGGCCGCCTTTCTGGCCCAGATTGCTCATGAATCCGACCAGCTCAAGGCGCAGCGAGAGTACCGCCGTGAAAACTGGGGCCAGTACTGCCGCCAGGGTCCCGGCGAAAGCTGCGCGCCCGGCCAGCAGTACTACGGCCGCGGCCCCATCCAGCTGAGCTGGAACTACCAGTACAAGGCCGCCGGCGAGGCCCTGGGCTTGGACCTCTGGGCCGACCCCGACCGCGTGGCGCGCGATGCCACCGTGGCCTGGCAGACCGCGCTCTGGTACTGGACCACCCAGCCCGGCGTGGCGCCGCAGTCGGCCCACGAGGCGATGTGGGCCGGCAAGGGTTTCGGCGCCACCACGCGGGCCATCAACGGCGTGATCGAGTGCGACCAGGGCGCCGACCCCAACACCCTGCGCAAGCTGAACCGCCGCATCGATTTCTACCGCCGCGCAAGCGGCTTGCTTGAGGTGCCGCTGAGCGAGCCTTTGGGCTGCTGAGCGTTCCGGCGCGCCGGCCGAGAGAGAACAAAGAGGAGTGCACGAAGGCGTGCGCCCAGGAGTGAAAAGCAAGAAGTGCCAAAAAGAGCAAAAAAGAGCATGGGTGTTGGAGCAGTTGGCCGCCCCCAGACGTGATGGAACCGAGACCGACGAGTTTTCGTTAGCAAAAACGCATGGAGACAAAAAACATGAGCCCCGCTGAACCCCGCGCCCGACGCCTGATGACCCCAACCGCCCTGGCGGCCGCCGCCTTGGTGAGCCTGCTGAGCCTGCCCGCCCTGGCCCAGACCGCAGGCGATGCCGGCAAGGACGAGAAGAAAGACGCCAAGAAGCTTGAGAAGACCGAGCTGCCCCAGGTCACGGTGACCGCCACCCGCGTGGCCACCGACGCCCTCAAGACCCCCGTCTCGGTGACGGCCTTGCAGGGCGACGAGCTGGTGCGCCAGAACGTCAAGGAGCTGCTCAATCTGAGCGGCGCGGTGCCCAATCTGCAGCTGGGCCTGTCCAGTGGCGACTCGGGCGTGTTGGCCTCCATCCGCGGCGTCACTTCGACCAACTTCACCGAAATCGGCGACCCGGCCGTGGGCATCCACATCGACGGCATCTATTCGCCGCGCCCTCAGGGTTCGCTGGCGCTGATGTTCGACCTGGACCAGGTCGAGGTGCTGCGCGGTGCCCAGGGCACCCTGTTCGGCCGCAACTCCACGGCCGGTGTCATCAACGTCATCCCGGCCAAGCCCGACTTCAAGAGCAACTATGGCTGGGCTTCGGCCCAGCTTGGCAACTACAACGCCAAGCAGCTGCGCGTGGTCCACAACCAGAGCTTCGGCGACAACTTCGCCCTGCGCGCCGCCTTCATGGTGGACAAACGCGACAGCTATATCGACCAGGAGCAAGACTTGCGCGACCGCGGCGTCAAGCTGCCCACGGCCGATGGCAAGGGCAAGTTCACGCCCGACGGCAAGCCCGACACCGACCAGCGCCTGAACCGCAAGGTCAGTGCCGCCGACGCCTACGGCAACTCCGACCAATGGGCCGCCCGCCTGACCGCGCGCTGGGCCATCAGCAAGGCGCTGGAGTGGACCGGCGGCTTCGAGCATTTCCAGAACAGTGGCGCCGGCGACATCGGCCTCAAGGACTGCGCCCAGGCCGAAGGCACGAAATGGGCCTGCGGCCCCAAGGGCCACTGGAGCACCATCATCAATGTGCCCGGCAAGATCGACATGACGATCGATACCGTGCGCAGCAACCTGGTCTGGAAGCTCGATGCCCAGACGGAACTGGGCTACAAGGTGGCCTACGCGGTGCAGAAGCGCGCCCAGAACCACGATGACGATGGCGGCCAGACCTGGCTGGACAGCGAGGTCGACATCATGCAGCCCTGGGGCAACTGGGGCCGCCAGCACGCCATCGACCAGGCCAGCTACACCTTGGACTCGAACTACAAGTCCTGGGTCCATGAGTTCCAGCTCAAGCAGCAGACCAAGGACTGGCGCTATGTCGCCGGCGCCTTCTTCCTGAACGAGAAGAACGCCATCAACTTCGCCCAGGACAATCTGGTCGCCGCGCCTTACGCCATGCCGCAGGGGCAGTTCTACGCCCAGCCGGACCGCCGCATTGAATCGCAAGGCCTGTTCGCCCAAGGCGACCTGGCCCTGACGGAGCGCCTGACCGCCACCGTCGGCGTGCGCAGCAGCCGCGACAAGCGCAGCGACAACGGCGGCATCTCGGCCGGCCTCTGGGACGCCAGCACGCCCTGGTACTACAACGGCAAGTTCAAGCCGCCCTGCGAGCCCGGCCTGTGCACGCCGCACAATGGTTCAGACCTGACCCTGGGCATGGGCCCGTTTGCCGGCCTGGGCGTCTACCCCGAGCCGGTCGTCAACAGCTACAGCAAGAGCTGGAAGAAGAGCACCTACCGCCTCGGTCTGCAGTACGACCTGAACAAGACCGATATGGTCTTCGCCTCGCTGGCCACCGGCTACCGTCCGGGCGGCTTTGGCGACAAGTTCGACACCTGCGGCGGTGGCGAATGCGTGGACGGCGGCAGCAAGAAGTACAGCTTCCTGGACTACGGCCCCGAGACCACCAAGAACTTCGAGCTGGGCTACAAGGGCCGCCACCTCAACAACAAGCTGGAGCTGAGCGCCACCTACTTCAACACCCAGTACAAGGGCATGCATGTGACCGGCTCCACCGCTGTCGGTCAGAAAAAGCTGACCCGCGTCTGCGCCGACTGGGAGCCAGCCTGCGATGTGGTGAACGCCTGGAAGACCGAGAACATCGGCGACGCCAAGATTCAGGGCCTGGAGCTGGAGTTCAAGCTGCTGCCCTGGGCCGGCGGCAACTTCTCGGGCTACTTCGCCTGGCTGGACGCCAAGGTCAAGTCCTACCCGACCTATGACGACAGCTGGATGTGCGGCTACCGCCAGGAGTTCGGCGCGCCCGAATGCGCGCCGGTCTACCTGGGCAGCGACCCCAGCAAGCGCGGCCGCCGCATCCTGGACGTGACTGGCAACCAGCTGCCTTACGCACCCAAGACCTCCTTCGCGCTGAACTACTCGCATGACATCCAGTTGGGCGATTTCAGCCTCTCGCCGACGGTCGGCATGCGCCACCAGAGCCGCATGTACTTCACTGTGCGCAACCTCGACAACGACAAGATCGGCGACTTCCAGAAGGCCTACACCGACTGGAATGCCTCGATCCGCCTGTCGCCGGCCGGCGACAAGTGGAATGTCGAGCTCTGGGGCACCAACCTGAGCAACAACATCATCAAGAACTGGATGGGCCAGGGCATGGCCGGCGGCTACACCTTCAACAGTTACAACCCGCCGCGCATGTTCGGCGTGCGCGCTACCGTCAACTACTGAGCGCGCTGGAGAACCCTGTCTCCTCTCCGCCGCACGCTTGCAAGCGGCGGATTTGGGCGGGCTTTGCCCGGGCACCCGACCCGGCAAGGCCCGCGTTTTTTTGTGTCTGCCAGCGGCCGGGCCGGCCGGGTGATACTGCGCCCCGTCCCCTTCGCTTCAGCGGTTTTGTGATCGCCTGCTTGTGCCCCATGAACTCCACGCTCCCCACGCCCGTCAACGCCGGGCCCTGCTGCTGATGGCGGCGCTGACGCCCATGGTGTCGCTGGCCGGCGCTTCGCCGGCACCCTTCAGCGTCCATGTCGGTGGCTACGCCCCGACTTGCGAAGGCATTTACCGCTTCGCCGCCGACCCCGCCACCGGCCACCTGCGCCCGGCCGGCCTCACGCCCAACCCCCACAGCCCCAGCTGGCTGCAGGCCGACTTGGCCCGTCCCGGGCTGCTGTATGCGGCCAATGAAGGCGGCGGCAGCGTCCATGTTTACCGCCAGCAGGCCGATGGCGCGCTGCAGCTCTTGCAAGCCCTGCCCAGCGGCGGCCAGGGCCCTGTGCACCTGAGCCTGCACCCCAGCGCACCCTTTGCCTTCGTGCCCCATTACGGCAGTGCCGAGCTGGCCGTGCTGCGGCGCGCGGCCGACGGCCAGCTCAGCCCTGTGGGCCTGCACCCCAGCTGCGATCGAAGCCAGCCCGAGGACTGCCGGGTCGGCCCGGCCCGCGCGGTCACAGGGCCACCGGGCAGCTTTGCCCTCAGCGGCCATGAGGCGCCGCATATGCATATGGCGCTGAGCACGCCCGATGGCCGCTTTGTGCTGGCCAGCGACCTGGGCCGCGACCGGCTCGCCGTCTGGCCCTTCAACCCGGAAAGTGGTGCCCTGGGCCGCAGGCAAGACCTAGCCCTCAGCCCTGGCGCCGGCCCGCGCCATTTCGTGTTCCACCCCAAGGACGCGACCCAGCTCTACCTGCTCAACGAACAGGCCTCCACCTTGGCCTGGCTGCAGATGGAGCCGCAGAGCGGCCGCCTGAGCCAGCGCGCCGAGATCAGCAGCCTGCCCCAGGGCTTTGCCGGTACGAACTTCGCCGCCGACTTGATCGTCTCGGCCGACGGGCGCTTTCTCTATGCCTTGAACCGCCTGCACGACAGCATCGCGGTGTTCGCCCTGGCCGCGGACGGCGCCCCGCGCCTGATCGCGCATGAATGGACGCGCGGCTCTTACCCGCGCAGCGCCCGCTTCTCGCCCTGCGGCCGCTGGTTTTACGTCTGCAACCAGCGCAGCGACCATGTCGCGGTGTTTGCCGTCGATGCTGCCACCGGCCTGCCACGCTTCGCCGGGCAGTATGTGGCGGTGCCAAGCCCGGCTTGTGCGGAAGTGATGTTGGCTGGGGCGAGCCGCTGATCCTGGGCTTAGGCTCAGGCGCTTTCATCCCAGCAATCGTGGCCTTGGAAACAGAGGGCCCGTACATGGGATGCGTTGGGCAATGGCGTGAATAGACTGCGCAGCGATCGGAACAGATGGCCTGTTTTCAGCCTCGTCCGCTCGTTCGCCCATTCGGTCAGCACGGCCACTCATTGCCCACAACGCCCATGAAACACGCTTCACTTTTTGCCACGGCCTTGCTCGCCCTGTGTGCCACCGCGCAGGCTGCGCCCGTCGTCACCCTGGCCACCGATATCGGACATGGCCGGCACGACCAGACCGTGCTGACCTTTGACGCTCCGGGCGCTCTGTTCCAAGGCGGCTCTTACGGCCGCGGCGCGGCCCTGGCCATGGCCACGGTGGACGAGCATGGCAAGTACGACTTGCTCGCAGACGTCCAGGTGGAAGGTTATGCGCGAACCTCGTACAACTATTTCAATAGCGTGCCCTTCTCGCGCAGCAATGTGCCGACGACCTTCACCTTCGACATTGCGCCCATTCAAATCGGCGGCAGTGGCAACACCGATTCTTACGGCTTTTACGGCTACGACATCGTGATCAACGGCATTTCGGTGTTCTCCAGTTCCGGCGGCTACAGAACCCACGACGGCAGCACCAGCTACGACTCGAACCACGATGCATTGGGTGGTGCGGGGCATGGCAGCGGTTACACCACCTCAGCCTTTCACGGCAGTGTGGCCATTCCCGGCGATGCCGGCACGGACACCTACAGCTTCTCCGTTCGATCCTGGGTCGAAGCCTCTCTGAGCCCCTGCAGCAGCGACGAACTGTGCAGCGCCTATGGCCAGTTGTCCGACCCCTTTGCCATCGGCAGGCAACTCACTGCAGCGTTTGACAACGCCCCGCACAGCGTCCCCGAACCGAGCAGCCTGGCGCTGGTGGGCTTGGCCTTGGTGTGCGGCGTTGGCCTGCGCCGCCGAACGGCGCGCGCAGCCTGAACTGTGCGGCGCTCACGACTCGCGTGCTGATAGCCGCCGCTTGGGCGCCCACCTCGCTGCCGAACGGGTCGCCTCGGCGAAAAGTCCGCACCGGTGCCGGGCCTGCGGCATAGTTGGGGCCGCGTATGGCGGCTACGGCTTGCGCACAAAACCACGCTAGCCCGGTGCTACATTTCTTCGGACGCTGCGGTGTGCCGCCAGCTAACCGAATAGATACCGGCACCCAATCACAGGCGGGTGCGAGCTCGGGGAAGCCGGGCTTCGCCGACGACGACACAGCCATCTTGATCACATGTTCGAGCGCATCTGGACCGGCTGCAAACTGCTTCTGTCCATCAGCCTGATCGCTGCGCCCTGCGCCTTGTTGCTGGCCGCCCCGCAGGCGCTCACCGATCCCATCTTCATTGGGCTTTCCTCCCTCTTGGTGTTTTTTGCGGCCCTGCCTTGGGTGAACTTCGCCTTGCCCGGCCGCAGTCTGGGCTTGGCGGGCGTCTTCTTTGCCATCGGTATCGCTGCGCTTGGCATTCAAACGGCAGCCGGGGCGGTGTCTCTGCAGCATGCTTGCGGCCGCAGGTACTCGGTTCTTTGTGAGTTGGACAAGCTGCTCTTTCTGCTCGGCGGTGAGTTGCTGGCCGCCACACCATTTGCCACCTGTGCACTGTTCTTGCTTGCAGGCAGCGTTCGCTTGGTCCTTCAGCACCCAGTGAAGGGACTGTCTTCATGAGCCCATTCAGTTCGCAGCGCCGCCATCTGCTGCTCGCCGGCCTGGCCGCGCTGGGCGGCAGCGCCTGTGCCAGCCGTGACCTGCGCAGCTTTCGTGGCCAGGATCTCGCGCAATTGGCGGCCCAGCAAAGCATCTGCCTGGCCGCTATCGTCACCCTGAAGGGCGGACAAGCGCAGTCGCAGCGTCTTTTGCGAGGCGGCTGCACCGCGCCTGCACACGCCACGGATTTGGCCGATGGGCCGCCACCCTTGTTCCAAGCCGCCTCGCTGACCAAGCCCGTGGTGGCCTACCTGGCCCTGCAGTTGGTGCGCGAGGGTCAGCTGGAACTGGACGCACCGATTTCGCGGTACCTGCCTCAGGGCTATTCCCGCAAGCCGGCTGCCGCCGGTGCCGAAGCCGAACTCTCGGCCGCCACCTTGGCACGCATTCCACTGCGCTGCCTGCTGAACCACAGCAGCGGCCTGCCCAACTGGGGCTCATCCTGGGGCCTGCTGCGCCAGGACTTCGAGGCCGGTCAGCGCTGGCAGTATTCGGGCGAAGGCTATGTGCTGCTGCAGGCCGTGCTCAGCGCCGTCAGCGGGCAGGACTTCGAAGCCTTGATGCAGGCCCGCGTGTTCGAGCCGCTCGGCATGCGCGACTCACGCCTGCGCCTGAGCCCGGCCGATGGCGAGCTGCGAGCGCGTCTGGTGCCCGGCCATGCTTGGCTGGGCGGCCCGGTCGAGCCCATCGAGTTCAAGCGCGCCAACGCCGCTGCGTCCCTGATCACCAGCGCCCCGGATTACGCGCGCCTGATGTCCGCCTGGCTGCGCGATCCGGCCCTGCTGGCGCTGCTGCTCGATCGTGCGGTGTCGGTGGCTCCTGATCTCAGCCTGAGCTGGGGCCAGGGTTGGGGCCTGGAACAGGCCGAGGGCGGCCCCTACCTCTGGCAATGGGGCAACAACCCCGGCTACCGCGCTTTCGCCATGGCGTCTGTTCACAGCGGCGACGGCTTTGTGCTGCTCAGCAACAGCGAGCGCGGCTTGGCCCTGGCGGCGGCGCTGGGCAGCGAGCTGCTGCCGAAAGCCCGTGGGGTTTGGGGGTTTGGCGGGCTGGATTGAGGGGCTGTGCTGGTGATCGCCAGCGCGACTTCGGTCTGATCGAAGTGTCAACGGAACTCGGTGAAGTCGATGGCCTGCAGGTCTGTGTCTACGACGGTGGCTATCCACAGTATTCTGAGATGTTCCCCGAGCATGTAGCTGCCTATGAGAGAGTCTTCAATCGAGGTGCTGAACCTCTTTGTCAAGGTGACCTTTCTGCGGCCAGCTCCTTGCTATCCGCCAAGCCCACCGACCAAGTTGTCACCCATGTTCTGTGCCCTATCGCTGCCTGGCCGCAGCACCACCCCCTGCCTCTTGTCTGGGTTCCTGCCCGCGCTTCTTCTGGTCTGTCTGTCGTCGATGCCTTTGGATGGATGGGCACAAGCGCAAGAAGCGCAGGCTGCGAAGGCAAGGCAGCCCTTGGCCGACGCCAGTGCAAAGTCCGGCGCAAAGAGAGCGCTCACGCCAAAGTTCAAGGGAATCGGGCTGCCAGCCGCTGTGCTCGGGCGCCCGTACGTGAGACCGCTGATTGCCGAGGGCGGCGAGCCGCCGCTTCGTTTCTTGCTCTTGAGCCCGGATCTGGACGCGACCGGCCTGACGCTGAGCTCCGACGGTCTGCTCAGCGGCGTGCCCGTGCAGGCCGGTACCTTCAACTTCCGCGCGGCCGTGCTTTCCGAAGCGGAAGGCGGCCGTGCAGCTACGCAGTACTACCGCCTGCAGGTCTTGGCCACGCCGCATGCCCCGGCCCCAGCGAGCGCCGAAGCTCCAGCCCGCGCTTCAGTGGGTGTGAAGTAGGCGAGCCATCGAACTTCTGGGACTCCTCCGTCATGGCCGTGTTTGCCTGTCTGCATAAGGTCGAGCGGCCGAACGGGCAAGGCTTGTGAGGCATTCATCTCAAGAGCTGAGCGCTTGCGCCTTGCACGCGTGGGATCAAGGCCGGAATTCCGAGCAGGCCGGCGCCCGCCCCAGTTGTTCGGCCTGGCGATGGCACAGCGCGGTCCAAATCCAGTTCAGGAACACCGGGTGGCGTGATTGAAAATCAAGTGAGGCCGCGACGTAGAACGGTTCGCGCCAGACCGGTGGATCGAGTCGGTGCAGGCCAAGGTCTGCCACCAACTTTTGCGCCAGCAGGTCAGGCAGCAGAATCGCCGCGGTGCGGCCGATGCTTTGCTTGCGAATCAGGCTTTCGTTGTTGGGCGCCAGGTCGACCGGCCACCCTTGGCGCAAGGCGATTTGCTCCATCCCCGTGCCCTTGGAAACACCCACCACCTGTCCGGCGGGGAGGCTTAACTTGCCCTCGCGCCAGAGCACCTTGGAGGGCGGCTTCGTGTAGAGCGAAAAGCTGACCTCTCCGGCCGCCTGTTCCATGGCGGGCGCGCCGGGCCGCAAGGGCGGCAGCGCGAAGTCAGCGCTGAAAGGGTTGCTGCGCGTGATGCCTCCAAACAGATCGGCCTCGCCGCTTTTCAAGCGCATGGCGGCCCGGATATTGGGCACCCGGCCCAGCGTCAGCTGGGGAGCGCAGCCACTGGTTTTGATGGCATGCCGCAGCGAGTCCACCAGCATGCCGGCGGGCTCGGGCCGTTCACGGATATCGCCCAGCAAATGCGGCTCGGCCGCCGTGTCGAGAAAGTCGACGCGGAGGCGCTCCGGGCAATCCGCGGCCGCTGGCGCTGCTCTGACTGCAGGGCTTAGGGCCGCGCTGAAGCCGAGCAGGAGCAGCGACAGCCGCTGGCTGAGACTCTGAGGGCGAAACCCGCCTGGGTTCCAGCCGCTGCGTTGACGGGCGTCGAAGGTGAACATGGCCGCTCGATCCTGTGGCTGATGTCGGTCGCAGCACGAGCATAGCCGCCCGGCCCCGCCTCAGCGGGGAGGTGCGGCGCGCAGCCGCAAGCTCATGCTGGTCTCCCCCAGGCTCTGGCCCTCCAGGCGGAACAGATCCTCTCGCTCGCCGCAGACGACAAAGCCGCAGTTCAAGTACAGCCGCAGCGCCGCGCGGTTGCTGCTCAGCACCTGCAGGTCGATCCAGTGCAGGCCGGTTTGCTGGCTGGACCAGTCGCGGGCATGCGCGATCAGGGCCTGGCCCAGGCCTTGGCGGCGCGCGCTCGCGTGCACGCCCATGCCCAGCAGGGCGCGATGCTCAGCAAAGGGCATGGCTTGGGCGCGCAGATCGATATGGCCCAGGATGGCGCGGTCCACTTGGCTGCGCGCCAACCAGGCGCGGCGCCAGCCCGGTTCGCCGACGCTCAGCCCCAGGCCGCGCTCGAAGGCCGCGGCCCGCTCCGGCGGGAACTCGGCCATGCCGCGCGGTTGGGGCTGGAAATAGCCAGTCTCGGGCCCGCCGTTTTCGGTCAGGTGTGCGTTCAGGTAAGCCAGGAACTCCGGGAACCGGTCGGCGCTCAGCGCCTCCATCTTGTAGGCGATGTTCATGCTGAGGCCGGGCTCATGGAGCGGTGCTGGTTTCGACTGTTGCGGGCCTGGCCTGGCCGGCGAATTGGGCCAGGGCCACGCCGCCCAGGGCCAAGGCGGCACCGCCGAGCTTGACGGCACCAAAGGTTTCGCCGGTGCTCACCCAGGCCGCCAGGCCGGCAATCGGCGGCATCAGGTAGATCAAGGGGGCGGTCCGGGCCACGCCGCGCTGCGCGTTGACCCAACCCCAGGCCAGCCAGGTTAGGAAGCCGATGACGACGATGGCCCAGAGCGCGCCCAGCCAGATCCAAGGGCTGAGCGCGGCCCAGTCCACACGCAAGGCCGCCGGCGTGGCGTAGGCCAGCACCGGCACGGTGGCGGCCAGGGAGGCATAACACATCACCAGCACGGCACCGTGGCGCTCGATCAGGGGCTTGGCGGCCACGGTGTAGTAGCTGAACAGGGCCGCGGCCGTCAGCAGCACCAGGTCGCCGCCGCCGGCGCGCCAGTTGGCGGCCAGCAGCTTGTCGGACATGAAAAGCAGGGCGCCCGCGGCGGCCACGGCCATGCCCAGCAGCTGCGGCCGGCGCAGGCGCTCCAGGCCCCAGGCGCGCAGGATCAGCAGGGTGAACACCGGCCCGCAGGCCAACAGCACCGAGCTGGAAAACGGCGTGGAGAAATGGATGCCGTAGCTGGACAAGGCCAGGTGCAGTCCCTGGCCCAGAAAGCCCAAGCGCAGCAGCGCCCAGGCGTCGGCACGCGAGACCCGCGGCCAGCGCAGGCCATGCTGTTGCAGCAGCAGGCCGGTCACCAACACAGGCATCAGGGCAAAGCGCAGGAACAGAAAACCTTCTGGGCCCATGGCCGTGAGCAGGGTCTTCTGCAGCGGGAAGTTCAGGCCCCAGGCCAGGATGACGGCCAGGCCGGCCCAGAGGCTGAGGCGGTGAGGGGCGGAGGGCGAAGAAGAGGTCTGCGAAGGCGAGGGCATGGCCGGCATCTTGCCAGCCCTGCGCCTTGCTTTGCGCTTTAGCGGTCGTCGCGCACCAATTGGCCGATCGGCGCCGTCGGGTCGCCCATCATGAACAGGCTGAACACCGCGCTGGTCGGCACGATCAGGCTGGCATTGCTGTAGATGGCGGTGCTGGAGGCGGGTGAGTTGACGGTCAGCAGGGAGGCGGTGGCGCTGGCGTTGACCACGGCGGCGCTGGAGCTGCTGCCGGGCGTGACGTTGCTGGCGATGCTGCTGTAGTCCATGGCCATGCCCAGGCCGGTGGCGGCACCCGAGAGGCCGTTGATCAGGCGGATCTTGGCGGTGCCGCTGGCGGTGGGCAGGCGGTTGTCATCGCTGAGCACGCTGAGCTGCGGGCTGGCGGCCGTGCCCCAGACCAGCAGGGTGTAGTCGCCACCGGCCTTGAGCGTGGGGTTGCTGGTGTTCAGCGCGATGCCGTTGACGCGCAGGTCCAGCACCGGGGCGCCGGCGTCCACCGTGGTGTAAGCGCCGATCTGCGGCGCCAGGGTGGAGGGTAGCACGCTCAGACCGCCGATGCTGGCATTGACGGACGCCGCATTGGCCGAGGACAGCGTGGCGGCCACGCGCACCCGGGCTTTGGCGGTGGGTAGATTGCTGACGGTGCTTTGCTGCTTGAGCACCATGCCATTGACCAGGCGGCCGCCCGAGGTGGCGGTGGCGATCAGGGTGGCGACGCCGGTGGATTCCAGCGTGACGCTGGGCAGGTCGAGGCGGATGTCGCTGGGCCTGCCGGTGCCGGTCAGGGTGATGCGGAAGGTGCCGGCGTTGAGGCTGTTGTAGCCGCTGCCGGTGCCGCCGGCGATGGCGCTGGCCACGGGGGTGGCGGTCTCCAGGCTGTCGCTGTTGTTGGCGGTGGTGATGTAAACGTCCAGAGCGCCGGCGTCGGGCGCCAGGTTCAGCACCAGCAGCTTGGTCTTGTTGGCGTCAGCAGCGGCCTCAACCTCCTGCAGCAGGCTGTTGCGCACGGCGCCGCCCCAGCCGTAGGCAATGATGGTGTAGTGGCTGTCGGCCGCGAGTGTCGGCGTGAGGTTGGCCACGGTGGCGCCGACGCCGCTGGTCAAGATCTGCGTGCTGGTGGCGCTGGTGTCGACACTGGCATAGCTGCCCACGCTGCCGTAGGCCACGCCGGTGTTGGTGGCGGCACTGTTGACGCTCAGGTCCAGAGAGCTGTAGCCGACGCTGGCATTGAGCAGGCGGACTTGGGTGCTGCTGCTGCTGCCTCCTCCGCCGCCGCAGGCGCTCAGGAGGGTGGCGGCGCACAGGGCCAGGCAGCTCAGGCTTGCTGAGCCCCAAATTTGCTTGAATCGCATCGAAAAAACTCCGGAAAAAATGGAACAGGGGGCGGGGCAGGGCGTACCGGCGCGATTGGGCGGCTCGCGTGTTGCTCGGCCGTGTGGCGAGGTGTCGCGCCGGTGAACTTGTGTTGCTGGGCCGGTTCTTTACATTTGGGGGCAGCTCTCCAAAGCCCCGCCCGCTGGCGCGCACCGCAGGGGTGCGCTGCTAGCATCGCCCGCAGCCTTTTGTCCTGCCACCGAATGCCAACTTCAGCGAGCCGCCATGAACTACCCGCACCTGCTTGAACCGCTGGACCTGGGCTTCACCACGCTGAAGAACCGCGTGCTGATGGGCAGCATGCACACCGGCCTGGAAGATGGCCGCAAGCACTTCGACCGCATGGCCGCCTACTTCGCCGAGCGCGCGCGCGGCGAGGTGGGGCTGATGGTGACCGGCGGCTATGCGCCGAATATCGAGGGCTGGACCAAGCCCTTCGCCGGCACCCTGGCCACCAGCGGCGCGGCGCGCCGCCACCGGGTGGTGACGGAGGCCGTGCATGCCGAAGGCGGCAAGATCGCGTTGCAGATCCTGCACACCGGCCGCTATGGCTACTCACCGCTGTGCGTGGCGCCCTCGCGCATCCAATCGCCGATCACGCCCTTCACGCCGCGCGAGCTCTCGGCCCGCGGCATCGAACGGCAGATCCGCGCCTTCATCCGCTGCGCCAAGCTGGCCCGCGAGGCCGGCTACGACGGTGTCGAGGTCATGGGCTCCGAGGGCTATCTGATCAACCAATTCCTGGTCACCCACACCAACCACCGCCAGGACGAGTGGGGCGGCAGCTTCGCCAATCGCATGCGCTTCGCGCTCGAGATCCTCACCCGCATGCGCGAGGCCGTGGGCCCGGACTTCATCATCATCTACCGCCTGTCCATGCTGGACCTGATCCCCGACGGCAGCAGCTGGGACGAGGTGCTGCAGCTGGCGCGCGGTGTGGTGAAGGCCGGCGCCACGCTGATCAACACCGGCATCGGCTGGCATGAGGCGCGCGTGCCCACCATCGCCACCTCGGTGCCGCGCGCGGCCTTTGCCGGCGTGACCGCCCAGCTGCGCGCGGCCCTGCGTGCCGAGGGCATCACGACACCGGTGATCACCAGCAACCGCATCAATATGCCCGAGGTGGCCGAGAATCTGCTGGCCGAGGGCGCGGCCGATATGGTCAGCATGGCCCGGCCCTTCCTGGCCGACCCGGCCTTTGTGAAGAAGGCGCGCGAGGGCCGTGCCGACGAGATCAACACCTGCATCGCCTGCAACCAGGCCTGTCTGGACCATGCCTTCCAGCAGAAGATCGCCTCCTGTCTGGTCAACCCGCGCGCCTGCCACGAGCAGGAGCTGCCCATCATCCCGATTGCCACGCTGAAGGCGCCGCGCAAGAAGCTGGCCGTGGTCGGCGCCGGGCCTTCGGGCATGGCGGCTGCCACCACCTTGGCCGAGCGTGGGCATGAGGTCCATCTCTTCGACGCCGCGGCGCAGATCGGCGGCCAGTTCACCATGGCCAGCCGCATCCCGGGCAAGGAAGAGTTCCGCGAGACCCTGCGCTATTTCGCGCGCCGCATCGAGCTGACCGGCGTGCAGCTGCATCTGAACCGCCGCGTCGACGCCGACGCGCTGCTGGGCTTCGACGAGGTGCTGCTGGCCACGGGCGTGACGCCGCGCGACCCGCGCATCAAGGGGCAGGCGGAAGGCCAGGCGCGGGGTCAGGTCTTGACTTACATCGATGTGCTGCGGCACAAGAAGCCGGTGGGCGCGCGGGTGGCCATCGTCGGCGCCGGCGGCATCGGCTTCGATGTGGCCGAGTACCTGGCCGAAGCGGGTGCCGAAGACGGCCACTCGCTGACGCTGGACCTGCCGGCCTGGCAGCGCGAATGGGGCGTGGGCGACCCGCAGCTGCTGCGCGCCGGTTATGTGCGGCCCGAGCCGGCCGCGCCGGCCCGCGCCATCACCTTGCTGCAGCGCCGTGCCGGCAAGCCGGGCGCCGGCCTGGGCAAGACCACGGGCTGGATCCACCGCGCCGCGCTGAAGATGAAGCAGGTGGAGATGCTGTCCGGCGTCAACTACGAGGCCATCACGCCTGAGGGCTTGTGGGTCAGCTACGGCGAGAAGCATGTCGACGGCGAGCTGATCGCCTGCGACAGCATCATCTTGTGTGCCGGCCAGGAACCGCTGCGCGAGCTGGAAGCACCGCTGCGTGCGGCAGGCGCCCGCGTTCATGTGATCGGCGGCGCCCTCGAGGCCGGCGAATTGGACGCAAAGCGTGCAATCCTGCAGGGAACTCGGCTTGCTGCATCCCTGTAAACCCTAGCCACCCTCAAGCCCGCCACGGACACTACCGAAACGGCGAGAACGAGGGGTCACCTGTGGTGCGGGGTGGCGTCGGATCGACAAAACACAACAGGCGAAACGCAGCGCTCGGGCCATGAACCCGGTGGCGCCCAGCGAGTCCTGACCGACGAGACGGGTTTCAGGAATGAGCGAATTTTTCAATCGCTGGCGGCTTCGGCTGCCGGCTGGGATGTCCCTGCTGCTGGGCTGCGCACCGGCGGCTTGGGCGCAGGCACCCGTGGGCGGCGGCGACGTGATCGCGCTCGACCTGCGCAGCCCGATGTTTTGGCTCAGCGTCTTCGGCCTGCTTGGTGCCCTCGGCCTGGGCCTGGTGCTGGGCTTGGTGCAGTACCAGCGCCTGCGCCTGCGCCAGCGGCGCGCCGAACTGCTGCTGGTGCGGCGCGAGCGCACCAAGCTCAGCGCCTTGCTCAATGCCATTCCCGACCCGGTCTATTTCAAGGATGCGAGCGGTGCCTACGAGGGCTGCAACCCGGCCTTCGAGCAATGCACGGGCTTGCGTGAGGCCGATCTGGTCGGCCGCCGCGATGATCAGCTGGCCGATCGCCCGGCCTGGAGCCAGGCCTTGGAACTCGCCGCTGCCGAGCAGCGCGGGCCGCAGCGCACCCTGAGCTGGCTGACTCAGGCGGACGGCAGCCGGGCCTGCCTGGACGTGGTGCAGGCGCCGGTGTTCGACGAGGGCTTGTGCTTGGGCCAGGTCGGGGTGGCGCGTGATGTGACGGCGCTGCGCGAGGCCATGAGCCAGCTGCACCGCGCGGTGACCGTGTTCGAGCATTGCGGCGAAGGCATCATGGTGATGGACGCCGATCTGCGCATCCGCGACGTCAACCCGGCCCTGTGCGCCATCACCGGCTACAGCTGCGAGGAGCTGGAAGGCAGCATGCCCCACTACTTGCGCTTGAGCGAGCAGGACCCCGATTTCCTCGAGAGACTCTGGGCCGAGGTGGCCGCCCACGGCAAATGGAGCGGCGAGCTGACCGATCGCCACAAGAACGGCGAGACGGTGCCGCTCTGGGCCACCATCGTCAAGGTGCCGCCGGCCGAAGCCCATGGTGAGCCGCATTACCTGTCGGTGCTGACCGACATCTCGCGCATCAAGCAGACCGAAGCCGAGCTGCTGCACCAGAAGCTCCATGACCGCCTGACCGGCCTGCCCAATCTGGCCCTGCTGCGCGACCGCATCGAGCGCCAGGTCGGCCTGGCCCAGCGCGACCACACCTGCGTGGCCGTGCTCTACATCGACCTCGACGGCTTCCGCGACGTCAACGACATCGCCGGCCATGCCGCCGGCGACGCGGTGCTCAAGGAGACCGCCGCCCGCTTCATCAATGTGGTGCGCGCCAGCGATTCGGTGGCCCGGGTGGGCGCGGACGAGTTCGTGGTCGTGCTGTCCGGCCTGGTGGACGAAGAAACCTCCATGCGCCTGGGCGAGCGCCTGATCGACGCCATGCGCGAACCCATCCTGATGGGCGACAAGAGCTTCACGCTCGGCGCCAGCATCGGCTTGGCCCTGTTCCCGGCCGATGGCGTCAGCGTGGACGAGCTGCTGCGCAATGCCGAGGCGGCCATGTGCCGGGCCAAGGCCCATGCCCGCAACACCGTGCAGGCCTACCGGCCCGAGCTGACCCAGGCGGTGCAGCAGCGCTTCGAGCTGACCCATGCCCTGCGCCACGCCAACGAGGCCGCGCAGTTCCGCCTGGAATACCAACCCCAGGTGCGCCTGTCCGACGGTGCCCTGATCGGCGCCGAGGCCTTGCTGCGCTGGCGCCACCCGACCCGCGGGCCGATCTCGCCGGCCGAGTTCATCCCCCTGGCCGAGGACACCGGCCTGATCATCCCGATCGGCCGCTGGGTGCTGGAAACTGCCTGCGCCCAGGCCGCGCGCTGGCAGGGCCAGCCGGGCAAGCCGCAGCAGGTGGCCGTCAATGTGTCGGCGCGCCAACTGCGCCAGCCCGATTTCATCGAGACCGTGGACTTCATCCTGGCCGAGACTGGCTGCCCGCCCCAGGCCCTGGAACTGGAGGTGACCGAAAGCCTGCTGCTGGAGGACGCCGAGGCCGCCATCGAGCTGCTGGGTGCGCTGACCGCGCGCGGCGTGCGCGTGGCCATCGACGACTTCGGCACCGGCTATTCCTCGCTGTCCTATCTGCGCCGCATGCCGGTGCGCACGCTCAAGATCGACCGCAGCTTCGTCTCCGAGCTGGGCCAGGACGCCCATGTGGCGGCGATCGCCCGCACCGTCATCGTGCTGGCGCGCAGCCTCAACCTTGATGTGCTGGCCGAGGGCGTGGAAACCGCCGAGCAAGCCGCCTGGCTGCAGCGCGAGGGCTGCGACTGGGCCCAGGGCTGGCATTTCGGCCGACCCATGCCAGCCGAGGACTTCGTGCTGACCCCGCACGCCTTGCCCGACGGACCGCGGCGCACGCTGCGGCATTTGCAGCTGGCTTGAGGCTGGGTGCAAGGCTGGTGTTGGGCCCTGGGTATGACGCAGCCGTGCTGCGTTACGCTTGAGGGCCAGGCGGCCGACGGCGGCCGCGGCCCAGCCAAGGAGAAGCCATGCCCCGCCCCTTTAACCGTCTTGTCTGCAGTCTGAGCGCGCTGGCGCTCACGCTCGCGCCGGCCACGCCGGCCCTGGCCGCCGAGCCCGCCAATCGCGGCGTCGAGCTCAAGACTGTGGAGCTGCGCTCCCATGGCCGTTATGAGACCCTGCGCTTGGATGATCAGGTCCTGGATGTCGAGCTGGACCAGCAACTGAGCGGCGCCTGCCGCTTCAACCGCAGCTGGGGTTTTGACCTGGGCAAGCGCGAGCTCTGGGTCAACGACGGCTGCGCCGGCCGCTTCAAGATGTTTGGCGCGGCCGCCAACGGCGAGGATGGCAACAAGGAGTCCTCGGGCGTCAGCACCGGCGCCGTGGTGGCCGGCGTGGCGGCGGTGGCCGCGATTGCCTTGCTGGCCTCCAAGTCCGGCAAGGACAAGGACAACAACAACAACGATGACTGGCAGGGCCCGGACCGTCCGCAATGGGGCGGCAGCCAGATCCGGGGCAAAAACGGCCTGTGTCTGGACATGGCCGGTCGGGTGCAGCAAGGCACGGCGGCCATCGTCTACAACTGCCATGGCGGCAACAACCAGCGCTTCAGCTGGAGCGGCCGAGGTGAGCTGCGCGTGGACGGCATGTGCCTCGATGTGGCAGACGGCAACAGCAATGACGGTGCGCGCGTGATCGCCTGGCCATGCAATGGTGGCGACAACCAGCGCTGGACCCGCAGCGGCAGCCAGATCCGCAGCCGTATGAATGGCAAGTGCCTGGACATCAAGGATGCCCGCGCCCAGCCCAACCAACCGGTGCTGCTGTGGCGCTGCAACAGCGGCAGCAACCAGCGCTGGAGCTGGTGAGGTCACGCGCCTGTCACGCCGCGCTGGCAGTCTGCAGCGCTCGCCCCTTTTCTTTCCTGAAGCCGACGCCATGAGCACGCCCACCCAGCCGCCCGCCGACCCTGCCGACATGATGCAGCGCATGCAGGCCGATTTGATCGACAGCTATGACGAAGAGCTGGAGATGGAGATCGACGACCGAGGCTTCGACGAAGACGCGGTCCGCAGCAGCTTCACGGCCGAGCAGCGCTTGCAGCGCCGCGCTTATTTCCAGGAGCTGTTCCGCCTGCAGGGCGAGCTGGTCAAGCTGCAGGACTGGGTGGTGGCGACCAAGCACAAAGCCGTGATCATCTTTGAGGGCCGAGATGCGGCGGGCAAGGGCGGCGTCATCAAGCGCATCACCCAGCGCCTGAATCCGCGCGTTTGCCGCGTGGCGGCCCTGCCGGCACCGAACGACCGCGAGCGCACGCAGTGGTACTTCCAGCGTTACATCTCGCACCTGCCGGCCGGTGGAGAGATCGTGCTCTTCGATCGCAGCTGGTACAACCGCGCCGGCGTCGAGCGGGTCATGGGCTTTTGCAGCGACGACGAGTACGAGGAGTTCTTCCGCTCGGTGCCCGAGTTTGAAAAGATGCTGGTGCGCGCCGGCATCCAGGTCATCAAGTACTGGTTCTCGATTTCCGACGAGGAGCAGCACACCCGCTTCCTGGGTCGCATCCACGATCCGCTCAAGCAGTGGAAGCTCAGCCCCATGGACCTGGAGTCGCGCCGCCGCTGGGAGGACTACACCAAGGCCAAGGAAGTGATGATGGAGCGCACCCACATCAAAGAGGCGCCTTGGTGGGTGGTGCAGGCCGACGACAAGAAGAAGGCCCGCCTCAACTGCATGGCCCATCTGCTGGCGCAAATGCCGTATCACGAGGTGCCGCATGACCCGGTCATCCTGCCCTCGCGTGAGCGACATGAGGACTATGAACGGCAACCGGTGCCGCCACAGATGGTGGTGCCCGAGTTGTACTGATTCACCGGCTAGCATGGCGGCATGGTGTCGTTTCCGCCTTTCTGGCCCTGGTTGACTCGCCTGGGCGAGGCCCAGTTTTTGCTCCCCCTGGCTTTGCTGGGCCTGTTTTGGGCCTGGCGCAGTGCGGGCGCGCGGGCTGCGCAGCGGGCCTGGGTGGCGCGCAGCCTGCTGCTCTTGGCCGCCGTCATCGCCGTGACGACTGCCAGCAAGCTGGCCTTCATGGGCTGGGGTTGGGGCTGGGCCCGTTTTGATTTCACCGGTTTTTCCGGCCACGCCATGTTCGCGGCCGCCGTTCTACCTCTGTTGACCGGGCTGGCGCTGGCCGCCCATGGCCCGGCGCATGAGTCGATTCGGCCCGGGGCCTGGCGCGCTCGCGCCGGCATCGCCCTGGCCTATTCGCTGGCCGCCTTGATCGCGTATTCACGCCTCAAAGTTGGTGCCCACTCTGTCTCTGAGCTTGTGACTGGCTTTTTGCTCGGTGCCGCAGCCAGCGGGCTGAGTTTGTGGCTGGCGCCGCCTTTGCGCCGCCCCTTGCCGCGCAGCCTGCCGCTGGCTGCCCTTGCCGTGCTGCTCTTGCTGCCTGTGGCAGCACCCTTGTCGCGCAGTCACGATTGGGTGATCCACTGGGCGCTGCAGCTGTCCGGCCGCAGCCAGCCTTTCGATCGCCTGGAACTGCAGCGCGAACCCACGTGACTGCCGTGCCTGCGGTTCGGCGCTGGCATCAGTGGCAGACCCGGCTCATCTGCAGGGCCTGGGCCCAGAGTTGCAGGAGGCAGGTGTCGGTGTCTTCGGTCACCACCAGGCCCTGCCTGAGCTCGTAGCTGGAGTCGAACCAGCCGCAGCCGTGGCCGGCGGAACAGTCGGGCGCGTCCGGCGGCATAGGGCTTTGGCGATTCGGGGCAGGGCGGCTCTGACTTTGGCTGTGCATGGGGGTCTCCTGGTGCTGCGGGGCTGGTTGCCGGGCGATGCGGACCGCTTGTCTGCAATGCCGGACGGGCGTCTCGCAGCAATATTCGGTGACCGTTTGCACACTTCCCATCACACCGGGTGGTGGCCCTGGGGGGATGGCTGGCCCTGTTTGGGAGTGTTCACTCCCCCCACCCCCAAACGGGTGGGCAGGTTCAGAACGGCAACGCCGTCGTGTTCTTCACCTCTTCCATCACTGCATAGGTCCGCGTCTCGCGCACACCGGGCAGGGTCCAGATGACGCTGCCGATGAACTCGCGGTAGGCGCCCATGTCCGATACGCGGGTCTTGAGCAGGTAGTCGAAACCGCCCGCCACCAGGTGGCATTCCAGGATCTCGGGTCGGGCCTGGACGGCGGCCTTGAAGTTGTCCATCACGTCCTGTACCGTGCGGTCGAGCAGGATTTCGATGAAGACCAGCATGGCCGCGCCCAGTTTCTCGGGGTTCAGCCGCGCTTCATAGCCCAGGATGTAGCCCTCGCGGGTCAGGCGCTTGACGCGCTCGAGCACGGCGGTGGGGGAGAGGTGCACGGCCTCGGCCAGCTTCAGATTGGAGATGCGGCCGTCGGTCTGCAGCACACGCAGGATGCGGGCATCGGTCTTGTCCAGGGTGGGGGTGTCGCTGCTCATGCTGAATTTTCGACTAGGGGTGTGCTGATGTTCTGAATTTAATTCAGGGCCAGCCCACATAAAGTTCGACGCTTCGCTAGTTTCGCCCATTACGAGGTTTTCCATGACCGCTTTCGCCCTGCTGCCCGAAGCCGCCCGCCTGCCCAACCCTTACCGCGACGAGATCGGCGTGGTCAACACGCTGGCCCAGAGCCTGGGCGCCGGCCTGAACTGGCCCGCCGTCATCGAACAAGCCGCCCCCTGGGTGGAGCAGGTGCGCGCCAACCCCGCACCCTTCTGGGCCATGGAATCGCTGCTGCGCGAGTACCCCATCACCAGCTCCGAAGGCCTGGCCCTGATGCGCCTGGCCGAGGCCCTGCTGCGCGTGCCCGACGCCCCCACCGCCATCGCCCTGACGGCCGACCAGCTGGGCCGAGGCCAGTTTGACGGCGGCTCTGACGGCCCGCACAAGCTCTGGTCCAGCCTCTCGGCCTCGGCCATCTCCCTGTCCAAGAAATTCCTGCCCGATGCCGAAGGCCAGGGCGGCTTGCTGACCCGTCTGGGCGCGCAGACCGTGGTGGGCGCCACGGTGCGCGCCATCCAGCTCTTGGGCCGCCAGTTCGTGCTGGGCCGCAATATCGGGGAGGCCATGGACGAGGCCAGCTCGGCACGCAAGGCCCAGCCCATGCTGCGCTTCAGCTACGACATGCTGGGTGAGGGCGCCCGCACCGAGGCCGACGCGCGCCGCTACCAGGCCGCCTACGTTGGCGCCATCAAGGCCATCGCCGCCGGCGCCAAGGCCGATTCGCCGGAAGCGGCGGATGGCATCTCGATCAAGCTCAGCGCCCTGTTCTCGCGCTACGAAGTGCTGCAACGCGAGCGTGTGTTCGCCGAGTTGCTGCCGCGCGTCTGGGAGCTGATCACCCTGGCCGCGCAGGCCAACATCAACCTGACCATCGACGCCGAAGAAGTCGACCGCCTTGAGCTCTCGCTCGATGTGCTGGACGCCCTGGCTGCCCGCATCGCCAGCCATTACCCGCAGTGGCGCGGCTTCGGCCTGGCCGTACAGGCCTACCAGACCCGCGCTCTGGCCGTCATCCACGAGGTGGCCGCCATCGCCAAGAAGCACCATCTGCGCTTCATGGTGCGCCTGGTCAAGGGCGCGTACTGGGACGGTGAAATCAAGCGCGCCCAGGAGCTGGGCCTGGCCGCCTACCCCGTGTTCACCCACAAGCAGCACACCGATGTGTCCTATCTGGCCTGTGCCCAGGCCTTGATCGAACACGCCGATGTGATTTACCCGCAGTTCGCCAGCCACAACGCCGGCACCATCGCCGCCATCGTGCAGATGGCCAAGGCGGCCAATGCCAAGTTCGAAATGCAGCGACTGCACGGCATGGGCGAGGGCGTGTACCGCGAGGTGCTCAAGGCCGGCACGATTCCCTGCCGCGTCTACGCCCCGGTCGGCGAACACCGCGACCTGCTCGCCTATCTGGTTCGCCGCCTGCTGGAGAACGGCGCCAACTCGTCCTTTGTCCACCAACTGGCCGATGTCAACGTCCAGGTGCCCGAGCTGCTCGGCTCTCCGGTCGAGCAAATCCAGCCCTACAGCGCCCTGCCGCTGCCGCGCTCGCTCTATCAAGACCCCAAGGGCGAAGGCCGTGCCAACTCCACCGGCGCCGACCTGACCGATCTGGCCCAGCGTCAGGCCTATCTGGACGCCTTGGCCCGCAGCGAGATCAAGCCCGTGCCCGAAGCCACGGCCGAGCAGGTCAGCGAGGCCATGGTCCGCCTGCAAGCCGGCTTCACGCCCTGGAACACCACGCCCGCCCATGAGCGTGCCGACATCCTGCGCCGCGCCGCCGATGCGCTCGATGGCCGCATCCACGAGTTCTGCGCCTTGCTGGTCAAGGAAGCCTACAAGACCCAAGGCGACTGCGTGGCCGAAGTCCGCGAAGCCGTCGACTTTCTGCGCTACTACGCCGACCAGGCCGAACTCGACGGCCCGCGCATGCAAGGCCGTGGCGTCTTCGTCTGCATCAGCCCCTGGAACTTCCCCCTGGCCATCTTTGCCGGCCAGGTCGTTGCCGCCCTGGTGACGGGCAACACCGTGGCCGCCAAGCCCGCTGAACAAACGCCTTATGTGGCTCAGCAGTTCGTCGAGCTGCTCTACGCCGCCGGCCTGCCGCAGACGGCGCTGCAGCTGCTGCACGGCCCGGGCGAAACCGTCGGCGCCGGCCTGGTGGCGGCGCCGCAGACCGCCGGTGTCTGCTTCACCGGCTCCACGCAAGTGGCGCAGATCATCAACCGCAGCTTGGCCGCCAAGGACGGCGCGGTCGTGCCTCTGATCGCCGAGACCGGCGGCTTGAATGCCATGGTGGTGGACTCGACTGCCCTGCCCGAGCAGGTGGTCGATGCCGTCGTGCAATCGGCTTTCCGCTCGGCCGGCCAGCGTTGCTCGGCCCTGCGCCTGCTGTGCGTGCACGAAAGCATTGCCGACGGCGTGATCGAGATGCTCAAGGGCGCGCTGCAAGAGCTGTGGGTCGGCCGCCCGACCGAGCTGGCCACCGACGTCGGCCCGGTCATTGACGACGAGGCTTTCGACAACATCGCCAAGAACGTCGCCCGCCTCAAGCGCGAGGCGAAACTGATCGCCGAAGCGCCGGTGCACGACGCCCTGCCGCGACTGATCCAGCCGGTGGCTTTCGAGATTGCGTCGATTGGCAGTCTGCGCCAGGAAATCTTCGGCCCGGTGCTGCATGTGGTGCGCTGGGGCGGCGATGTCGACGCGGTGGTCGAGCAGATCAACGCGCTCGGCTACGGCTTGACCCTGGGCATCCAGACCCGCATCGACAGCCGCGCCCTGCGCCTGGCCGAGCTGGCCCGCATCGGTAACGTCTACGTCAACCGCAATGTCATCGGCGCCGTGGTCGGCGTCCAGCCCTTTGGCGGCGAAGGCATGTCCGGCACCGGCCCCAAGGCCGGTGGCCCGAACTACCTCTACCGCTTCTGCGCTCTGCCGCATGTGGTGGCGCCTGCCGCAGGTGCCGGTCTGAAGCCGGAGGCCGCCGCTACGGCCGGCTTGGCCGCCACCGTGGCCGCCCTGGCTGCGGGCCACGAGGCCTGGGCCTCACGCCCGCTGACCGAGCGTGCGACCGTGCTGCGCCGTGCCTTCGAAGGCCAGGCCGGTGGCCTGTCTGTCAATGCTCGCTTGAGCCTGGCCGAGCGCGTGCTGGCCGACCTGCGCCTGCCTGGCCCCACTGGCGAGAGCAATGAGCTGCGTCTGCATGCCCGCGGCGTGCTGCTGCTGCTGGCCCAGTCGGCGCCCCTGCCCGAGCTGGCCCTGAGCCTGGCCGCGGCCTTGGTGGCCGGCAACAGTGTGGCCCTGCTCTGCGATGCGCCGGGCGAGGCGGAGCTGGTGCAAGCCCGTCTGCGTGCCGCCGGTCTGCCGGCCGAGGCCTTGCTGATCCTGCCTCAGGCGGGCAGCGCTACGGTGGCGGCTTTGCTCGACGATGAGCGCGTCGCCGGCGTGGTTCTGGCCGCACCTGACCGCCCGGCCGAGCGCGCCTTGCTGCGTCAGCTGGCCGCCGGTGACGCTGCCATCCGCCCCCTGATCACTGCGCAGGAGGTGCATGACCCGCTGCAGCAGTACCGCTTCAGCGCCGAGCAGACCTTGACCATCAACACCGCAGCCGCTGGCGGCAACGCGGCACTGCTGGCCGGTCTGCACTGATGCGCGGCCGCGCCCGGCTGCTGCGGCTCGGCGGCGCTGGCCTGCTGGGTTGGACCCTGGCGAGCGCAGGCCAGCCCGTGGCTGCGGCGCCGGCCGAAGCGCTGTCGCTGTCAGCCGCAGCGAGCGCAGCGCCGGCCTGGCAGCCCCTGGGCCAGCAACTGCAAGAGCAGGACTACCGCGCCGCTCGGCCCGCCTTGCAGCTGCTGCTGCGCCGCCACGCTGCCGGCCAGACGCTGGACAGCGAGGCCGGCGAGCTGCTCTACCGCTGGCTGTTCGCCAGCGAGAACCTGGCCGAGGTCGGCCGCCGCACGGCCGCGGTGCTGGAGGATGGCGCTGCGGCTACGGCCGCCGACCTGCTGGCCGCCGCCCGCCTGGCCCTGGAGCTGCGCGATTTCGAACGGGCCGAGGCCTGCCTGCAGCGGGCGCAGCACAGCGCGCGCAGCCCGGCCGAACGCGCCAGCGTCTTGCGCGGCCAGGGCCAGCTGGCTTACCAGCGGCGTGGCTACGACGCGGCCCTGGCCTTGCACCAGCAGGCCCTGGCCTTGCAGCCCAGCGCCGATGGTGAGCAAGCCCAGGCCGAGACCCTGATCCGCCTGGGCCGCACGGCCGAGGCGGTGGCCGCCGCCGAGCGCGCCGTGGCCCTGGATCCCTTCCACGAGCAAGCGCATTACCACCTGGGCAATGGCTATGCCCGCAAGAACTACAGCGAGCTGTCGGCCGAGGCGCCGGCCGCTTTTGCTGCCGCCAACACCTTGATCCGCCGCGCCGCACGTGCCTTTGACCGCGGCGATCTGCTGGCCGCGCGCCGCCTGGCCGCCAGCGCCCTGGCGCGCTGCCCCGGCCATGGCCGCGCCCATGCGGTGCTGGCCAAGGCCATCGAAGGCCTGCGCCTGCGCCAGGACCCGCACCGCGCGACCGACGAAGCCCGCTTCGCCGCCACGCCCATGCCGCAGGTGCCCGCCATCGAGCGCTATGTGCTGAACTGGGCACAGCTCTCGCCGCGCCACCAGAAGCGCGTGGCCCTGTCGCTGGCGCCTTGGAAGGCTTTCATTCCGGTGCTGGTCGAGGGCGGCGCCACGCATTTCATCAAGCCCCTGGACATGCGCCTGTCCGAAACCCCCGGCGCGCTGGCGCTCAAGGACCAGCGCATCGGCTACGACTCGCGCCTCTGGGACGATGTGCGCGGCATGGGCGGCTTCAACACCGTGACCGGCATCGAGGACGTCGAGCGCTCCATCTTCGGCCGCTACAACACCGTGCTGCATGAGCTGAGCCACCAGGTCCACGGCGTGCTGACCGCCGACGCTGCGCGCGAGATCCAGGAGCTGTACCGCCGGGCCAAGCTGCGCGACGAGCGCAGCAAGAACGGCTTCCTGTCGCGCTATGCCGGCGGCTCGGTCTGGGAGTATTTCGCCGAGGGCGCCAACGCGCTCGACTCGCCGCGCCGCGATGCCTTCGACACGCGCGAGATCGTGCGCGAGCGCCTGCAGGCCCAGGACCCGGAGCTGCTGGGCTTGGTGCAGCGCCTCTTCCATCAGACCGACACCCGCGCCAGCCTGCCCATCGCCCTGGTCAATGCCGGCCACCATCGCTTGGGGTCTGGCGAGCTGGTCGCGGCCCGCGGCTTTTTCGAGCGCGCCCGCAGCGTCGCGCCGCAGGACGAGCTGGTGCTGACGGCCGCGCTCTACGGCGCGTCCTTGGCCGCGGATGCGGACGCCGTGCGCCGCCTGGCTGCCGAGGTGCAAACGCGTTATCCGCGCAGCGGCGCGGTGCTGAGCTCAGCGCTGGAGGCCTTGTGGCACAGCGGCCAGCCCCTGGCCGAGCTGACGGCTCAGCTGAGCGCACAGGCGCAAGGTCTGGAGGGCGAAGACCGGCAGCGCGTTGACCTGGCCCTGGGTGGGCATCAGCTGCGCCTGGGTGCGGCCACGCCGGCCCTGGCCGCGTTTGAGTCGGCCCTGGCCTACCAGAGCGACAGCCCCGAAGCCCTCTGGGGCAAGGCCGCCGCCCTGGCCCAGGCCGAGCGCTGGGACGAGGCCTTTGCCGTCTACGAGCAGGCGCTGCGCCTGCGCACCGGCCTGGTCGAGCTGCGCCGCGATCTGGCCCGCGACTTGCTGAGTGCCGGCCGTCTGGAGCCCGCCCGCACCCAGCTCAAGGAAGCGGCGCTGCTGGACCCCAAGGACGCCGGCGTGCTGGCGCTGCAGGCCTGGGCGTCGCTGTTGAGCGGCGACGCCGCTTCGGCTCTGCGCCAGGCCGAGGCCGCCCTGGCCCTGAACCCCTGGACCGACTTGGCCCTCATCATCCAGGGCGCCGCCCAGACCCGCCTGGGCCGCCCCGAGCAGGCCCAGGCCAGCTGGGCACCGCTGCGCCAGCGCTATGCCGATGCCGCCAGTGCGCCGCGTTACGTCTACCGCAGCGAAGCCTCGGGCTGGATCTCGGTCAACGAGCAGCCGGCCTGGGAACGGCGGCTGCTGGAGAAGCTGGCGGGCGAGTGATCAGAACCAGCTGCTGATCGCCGCCAGCGGCTTCTTGATGCCACCATGCACCGGCACCAGGCAGCCCGGCTTGGGGTAGCCCACCACCAGCAGGATGACCGGCTTTTCTGATTCCGGCCGGCCGCAGATCTTGCTCAGAAAGCCCATGGGGCTGGGCGTGTGGGTCAGGGTGGCCAGGCCGGCGTCATGCAGGGCGCTGATGAGGAAGCCGGTGGCAATGCCCACCGACTCGGGCACGTAGTAGTGGCTGTAGCGCTCGCCCTGGGCGTCGATGCCGTACTTCTGCGCAAAGATGGCGATCAGCAGCGGCGCCTCTTCCAGAAAGGGCTTGTTGGCGTCGGTGCCCAGGGGCGCCAGCGCGCGCAGCCACTCTTCGGGCGCGCGGCCGTTGTAGAAAGTGCGCTCCTCTTCCTCTGCTTCGACGCGGATCTGGTGCTTGATCGCCGGGTCGCTGATGACGGCGAAATGCCAGGGCTGCTGGTTGGCGCCCGAAGGCGCGGTGCCGGCGGCCAGCAGGCATTGCTCGATCACCTCGCGCGGCACGGGCCGGCTGTCGTAATCGCGCACGGTGCGGCGGCGCAGCTGCTGCTGGTAGTGGGCGCGTGCCTGGGCCAGCATCTGCTCGGGCGCCAGTTCGCGGTAGTCGCGCAGGGGCTCCATGGCGGGAGCGGGCAGTTCATGGGTCTCGGTCATGGGGGTTTCTCCTCCGTCGCGTCTTGTGGTTTGGGAACTTTCGCGACGCGGGCAGCGTAGCCGCTGTCGGCCGGCTTGACCATCGGTGCCGGGCCCGAGGCCTGCGCGGCGCGCCTACACTTCGACCTCCATCCCATGAGCAGGAAGCGGCGTCAGCCATGAGTTCACCCATAGCTTTCATTGGCGGCGGCAATATGGCCAGCGCCATCATCGGCGGCTTGCTGCGCGCCGGCCTGAACCCGGCGCGGGTCTGGGTGGTCGAGCCCTACGAGCCGCAGCGCGCCCGCCTGCAGGCCGATTTCCCGGGCCTCCATGTGCTCGCCGCCGCCGAGGCCAGCCTGGCCGAGGCCGGCTTGGTGGTCTGGGCGGTCAAACCCCAGCTCTTTGGCGAAGCGGCCGCGCCTCTGGCCGGATTGCTGCAGGGCGCCTTGCACCTGTCGGTGATGGCGGGCATCCGCAGCGACACCCTGGTGGCCAAGACCGGCAGCGAGCGCATCGTGCGCGCCATGCCCAACACGCCGGCCCTGATCGGCAAAGGCATCGCCGGCCTGTTTGCCCGTGCTGCGGTGTCCGCCGGCGACCGGGCCCGGGTAGAGCAGGTGCTGGCGCCGACCGGACGCTGCATCTGGGTCGATGCAGAGGCCGATCTGGATGCGGTCACTGCCTTGTCGGGCTCGGGGCCGGCCTATTTCTTCTACGTCGTCGAGGCCATGACGGCTGCGGCGGTGGACATGGGGCTCAGCGAAGCCCAGGGCCGCGAGCTGGCATTGGCCACCTGCCGCGGCGCGGCCGCCCTGGGCCTGGCTTCCAGCGAGTCGCCGACCGTGCTGCGCGAGCGCGTCACGTCCAAGGGCGGCACCACCCATGCTGCCATCAGCAGCTTGCAGGCGGACCAGGTCGGCGCAGCCGTGCAGCGCGCCGTGCTGGCCGCGCAAGCGCGCGCCCGCGAGCTCGGTGATGAGTTTGCGTCCTGAGCCGACCCACCAAGCCCGTCCGACGCGAGCATGACCTGACCCCAAGCTGACAGCGATGTCCCACGGAACCTTGAACTCGACCTTGCCGCTGACCCTGAGGGTGCTGCCTTGGGCATAGCCAGCCGCGACAGTTTGCGCAAATGGCTGCACGCCCCCGGCTCGCTGAGCCGGCGCCTGGCCTGCCTGGGCGAACGCTTTGAAGTGACGGTGCTCAGCCAGCGCACCGCGCCCCTGCGCACGGCCGAACTCAAGGCCTTGGGCCTGCCGCGGCACGGCTGCACCGTGGTGCGCGAGGTCATCCTCAGCGTCGACGGCCGTCCCCTGGTCTGGGCGCGCTCCAGTCTGCACCAAAGCGCCCTGGCCGGCCCCTGGCGCGCTCTCAAGGGCCTGGGCCCCCGGCCGCTGGCCAATCTGCTCTATGCCGACCCGCGCGTGCGGCGCAGCGAACTGCGGCCGCGCCGCCTGTCCCGCTTCGGCCACACCCGCCGGCAGATGGAAAAGCAGTGGTTGGCCGCCACCGGCAGCCCCGCATCGGCCCAAATGTTGTGGTCACGCAACTCTGTTTTCAGCCGCTGCGGGGCTCAGTTACGGGTGATGGAGCTATTTGTGCCGGAACTGGCAGGAAATATGCCGACAGTTGGTCGCGTTAGGTGTGTAAAGAGGCGTAACAATAGGGCCTAGAACAATAAGGTAGGGAGGTTCATCAGCTGTTTTGAGGAATCTCATGAAAACTCGTGACGTCGTTATTTTCAGTGGCCAGCAATTCGCTGTGCCGCAATGCATTCAGCGTATCGACCATCAGTCGACGCACGGTTGGCAGCTGCGTTATGGCGGCACCAAGCTTTTCTCCGATCACTCGCAGGACGGCAGCGGTGCTGCGGCGGCCTTGGCCGAAGCCACCAAGGCCTTGCTGAGTCGCATCGCCACCTTGCCCGCGCCTTCGCGCTTGCAACGCCGCCCCAGCGGCAACAAGGGCAGTGGTCTGCCGGTTGGTATCTCTGGCCCCATCGTGCGCCAGCGCGCCAGCAGCCGCGTGCGCGACTGCAGCTTTGCCGTGTCCCTGCCGCGCTTCGGCGGTTCGCCGCGTGGCCGCAGCGTCTACATCGGCACCGAGAACACCTACACGGTGGAGAAGTACCAAGCCGCCCTGGCCAAGGCCGTGGCCCTGCGTGAGTCGGCCGAAGAAGCCTACCAACGCGCCGCCACCCGCGCCAAGCGCGCCGAGGGCAAGGCCTTGAAGGAGCAGCTGAAGTCCATCATCGCCGCAGCGCCGGCAGCGAAGGCGCCCAAGGCCGCCAAGGCTGCTCCGAAAGCCGCCGCCAAAGCTGCACCCAAGGCCGCTGCGGCCAAGCCGGCCAGCAAGGCGGCGCCCAAAGTTGCCGTGAAAGCTGCCGCGAAAGCAGCAGTGAAGCCGGCCGCGAAGACTGCTGTGAAGGCGGCTGTGAAAGCCGCCGCCAAGCCCGCTGTTCGCAAGGCAGCCGGCAAGGCTGCCGCTAAGAGCGCGCGTGCCTGAAGCGCGGGCCTTGCGCTGGGCCCTGGTCGGCCCCGGCAATATCGCCGGGCGCTTTGTCCAGGCCTTGCAAGGCCTGCCCGGTCATGAACTGAGCCTGGTGCTGGGCCGCGACCTGGCTCGCTCGCAGGCCTTTGTGGCCGAGCATTGCGCGAGCGACCGGCCGACACCGCACTTGGCTGTAGCAGCCGATGCGGCCGAGCTGCAGGCCGCCCTGGCCAGCAGCGAGGTCGATGCGGTTTACATCGCCACACCCCATGCCCAACACGGCCTGGCCGTGGCCGCCGCCCTTGAGGCCGGCAAGTCTGTGCTGTGCGAGAAGCCCTTGGTGCCAGGTCTTGCCCAGGCGCTGCCCCTGGTGGCCTTGGCGCAGCGGCGCCAGCTGTTCTTGATGGAAGCGCTGTGGACGCGCTTTCTGCCGGTCTACGCGCAAGTGCGAGCCTGGCTGCAAGCCGACGCGATCGGCCCGCTGCGGGCGATCCAGTCGAGCTTTTGTTTCTCCATCCCTTTTGACGCCCGCAGCCGCTGCTTTGACCCTGCCCTGGCCGGTGGCGCCTTGCTGGACATCGGCATCTACAACCTCAGCATGACGCGCTGGGTGCTGCAACAGGCGCTCGGTGCATGCCCAGAGCCGCTGCAGATCCAGGCCCAAGGCGTGCTGGCGCCCACCGGGGTCGACCAGCGCTTGGCCGCCAGCCTGCACTTTCCCGGCGGCATCAGCTCGCAATTCGTCTGCGCCTTCGACGGCATGGCCGACAACGGCCTGCGCATCTTCGGCGAGCGTGGCGTGATCGAGCTGCCGCGCAACTTCTGGGAGGCCACCGAAGCACGCCTGACCCTGGCTGGGCAGGCACCGCAGACCGTGCAGGTGCCGTTCCAGATCAATGGCTTCGAGGGCGAGATCCTCGAGGCGGCAGCCTGCATTCGCGCCGGCCGCAGCGAGAGCGCGCACATGCCGCTCAGCGAGACCCTGGCCACCCTGGCCTGGATGGACCAGATCCGTGCCCAGCTGGGCGTGCGCTACCCCTTCGAATCCGCCTTGCACTGAGCCAGGCTTTGGGCCTGGCTGTCCAAGGCCTGCAGATTGGCCGGCAGGCGCTGCTCTGTGCGCAGCCGCGCCAGGCCGGCCGCGGCCGACTTGAGCAGGGCGCAGGCGGCAGCCGGGTCATGAGCGGCTGGGCCTTGCAGGGCGCGGCCCAGCCAGAACTCGGCCAGATGAGCCTCGCGGGCGAACAAGGCGTTGAAGGGCTCGCGTTGGGCTGAGGCGCGCAAGGTCTTCAGCGCCGCTTCGCCGGCTTGGCGCGCCGCGGCGCGCGCGGCCGGGCTGAGCATGGCGGCCGGGGCCGCCAGCAGGATGCGGGCCTCGACCAGGCCGTACTTGGCTTCGCCCTCGGGATCGTCATTGGCGCCGCCAGCCGCGCGCCGCTCGGTCAGGGCGCGCCAGCGCTGGACCGCCTCGCCATGCCGGCCGGCCAGGGACAGCTGCAGGGTCAGGTCGCGCTCCGATTCGTCCAGGCGCGGCGCCAAGGCCTTCACTTGCGGAAACTTCTGCCGCAACTCGCTCAGCAGCTTGAACTCGCGCTGGTACCAGACCAAAGCGCGGGCCGGGCGGCCCAGGCTGTCCAGGGCCTCGGCCAGGGGGCCATAGCCATTGGCCAGGTTGCGCTGTGCCCGCTCATTGCCCGGGTCCGCGCGGGCGCCGCGTTCGCGCCGCTCGATCGAGCTGATCCACATGGCCAGGCCGCGCTCGGTGTCCCCCGTCTCCAGCAAGGCATCAGCCAGGCGCCCTTCGGCCAGATAGAGCCAGCGCTGCCAGCGCGGGTTGTCTTGCGCGCTGGCGAGCAGGCGGGTCGCCAGCTGGTGGCTCTTGAGTTGAGTCTGCAGGCTGGCCGGGAACTCTCCCGCCACGCGCTGGAAGTCGGAGAGCTGGTTGAGCAGGCCGCCGTAAGCCTCCAGCACTTCGCTGCGCTCGGGGTGGCGCTGCAGCAAGCCGTCCATTTCGCGGTCCAGCGCTTCGATGCGCTGGCGTGCCGGCTGGTACAGGCCCAGGCTTTCTTTGAAGGGCCAGTAGTCGACCGAAGCGAGGTAACGGTCGGCCTCGATGCGCTTGAGTTGCACCGCCAGGTCTTGCGGCTGGGCCTGCGCAAGCTTGGCCGCATGGGCGGCTGCCGTGCGGTAGAAGCCCTTGGCTTCGGGCAGCTTGCCGGCGGCGCGGGCGCTGTCGCCAAAGCGCTCGTTGATGGACTTCAGCCCCTGCACATTCTTCAGGTCCAGCGGGTCCAGCGCCGCCAGGGCCTCGCGCATGCGCAAGGCCTTCTCGTAGGCGGCGCGGGCCTCCTGGGGCCGGCCGAGGTTGGCCTGCATGCTGTTGCCGAAGATGTCGCCGATGCGCTCATAGCCCTCGGCCACATCGCGCAGCAGCTCGCGGTCCTCGAGGCGCTCGCTGGCCAGGCGGTCGAGATAGCTGAGCGCGCCGGCGACCAGCTTTTCGCGGCCGGCGGTCGGGCCGTCGCGCAAGGCGGTGTCCACCTCGAACAGCATCAGGCGCGCGAACTGGCGCACGTCGTTGAAGCGCCGCTCGGCCAGCTGGCTCTGTGCCTGCGCCACGCGCGCCTGCCAGAGCGCCAGGCCGGCACCGCCGACCACGGCCGCCAGGGCCAGGCTGCCGGCCGCCACCGGCCATTTGTTGCGGCTGACAAAGCGGCCCAGCAGATAGCCCAGGCGCGGCTTGCGCGCGCTGACCGGGTAGCCCTGCAAGTGGGCGCGGAGGTCGGCGGCCAGGGCGTCAACGCTTGCATAGCGCGCACTGCTCTGCTTCTCCAAGGTCTTGAGCAGGATGTTGTCGAGATCGCCGCGCAGGCGTTTGCGCCGGTTCAGCCACTGCGGGTCCTTGATCAGCTCGGGCGACAGGCTGCTGGGCCGGGTCGGCAGCTCTTCCAGCACGCAATGCGCGGCCTGCAGCGGCGTGCTGGCCTGGCGGCCATAGGGGCGCACGCCGGTCAACATCACATAGAGCAGAACGCCCAGAGAATAGAGATCGGTGGCGGTGCTGACCGGGTCGCCGCGCACCTGCTCGGGGCTGGCGTAGTTGGGTGTGAAGGGGCGCTGGCCGGCCTGCGTCTGGTCGGTCGGGCTTTGCTGGCCCGGCAAGGCCTCTTGGGGGTCCAGGGCCTTGGCGATACCAAAGTCCAGCAGCTTGACCTGGCCCTCGCCGTTGACCAGGACATTGCCGGGCTTGAGGTCGCGGTGCACCAGCAGATGGCGGTGCGCATAGGACACGGCGTCGGCCAACTGCAGGAACAGCGCCAGCCGCGCCTCCAGGCTCAGGCCTTCGCAGGCCTGGTCGATGGCCCGGCCCTGCACCAGCTCCATGACGAAATAGGGCAGGCCGCTGGGGCTGAGCCCGGCATCAAAAAGGCGCGCGATATGCGGGTGGTCGAGCCGGGCCAGAGCCTGGCGCTCCTGCGCAAAGCGCTGCAGCACGGCACTGGAATCCATGCCGCGCTTGAGCAGCTTGACCGCCGCCTCGCCCTGGTAGGCGCCGTCGGCCCGGCGCGCCCGCCAGACCTCGCCCATGCCGCCGCAGCCCAGGACGTCGATCAGCTCCCAGGCCCCCAAGCGCAGACCCGGCCAGGCCACGGCATCCGCTTCTTCCTTCGTGTGTGCGCCAAACTCGGCGAGCGCCGCCTGGGCCAGAAAGCCCGGGTCTTCGGCGCCGCCGCCGGTGCTGTGTGCGAGCAGAGACAGGACCTCGGCTTGCAAGTCGGCGCTGGCCGCGCTGGCGCGCACAAAGGCTTCGCGCTCGGCCGCCGGCAGGCCCGCGGCGGCGTCAAACAGCTGCCGGACGTCCGGCCAGGCGGGTGGAATGCTCATGGCTGCCCAGTGTGCGCAAGTTCGGCGCCGCCGTCATGCTGACAAGCCCGAGGGTCAGGGCTTGCCTGCTGAGGCCCTTCAGCGCAGCGCCAGATCCGCCACCGTGCCCGCGAACACTGCCAGGCCAACCCAGTGGTTTTCGCGGAAGGCTTTGAAGCAGCCCTCGCGGCTGCGGTCCTTGATCAGGCTGTAGTGCCAGACCACTTGCGCCGCCGCCACGGCCATGCCGAGCAGAAAAACGCGGCCGAGGCCCAGGCGCAGGCCCAGCGCTGTCCAGGCGGACAGATAGATGGCGTAAAAGGCCATCACGCCGGCCACATCGAAGCGGCCCAGAGTCAGGGCCGAGGTCTTGATGCCGATGCGGATGTCGTCATCGCGGTCGACCATGGCGTATTCGGTGTCGTAGGCCAGCACCCAGAACAGATTGGCCACCAGCAGGGCCCAGGCCGAGAGCGGCACGGCGGCATTGATGGCGGCCAGGCTCCATTCGGTGCCACCCAGGGCGGCCGAGAAGGCCATGGGGATGCCGAAGCTGAAGGCCACGCCCAGCACCGCCTGCGGCATGTTCAGCACCCGCTTGGCATAGGGGTAGAGCAGGGTCACGGCCAGGGCGGCGAAGGACAGCAGGATGGTCGGCGCATTGGTGGTCAGCACCAGGCCGAAAGCCAGCAAGGCAAGACCTGCCCCCAAGGCCAGGGCTTCTTTCACCGACACGGCGCCGCTGGTGACGGGGCGCTGGGCCGTGCGTTTGACGTGTTTGTCGAAATCGCGGTCGGCGACGTCGTTGACGCAGCAGCCGGCCGAGCGCATCAGCACGGTGCCGCCGATGAAGACCGCCAGCAGGTGCCAACCCGGCCAGCCGTCGGCCGCGATCCAGAGGCTGCTGAGCGTCGGCCAGAGCAGCAGCAGCCAACCGGCGGGCCGGTCCCAGCGGATCAGGTTCAGGTAGAGCTGCAGTCGGGTGGGCGAGGCGTGGGAACTCATGGGGCGGATTGTCGCCGCGGCAGAGAACTGCGCTGTAATGTCAGCCAGTCCAGGGCCGACCAATCGGTGCCTCCGACCCTTCTCTGCCCTTTCGTCACCATTTCGCCACCGGCCTGCCCATGACCCTTGAATCCCAACTTGCGGCCCTGCATCAGCCCTTGCTGCGCTTTGCGCAGCTGCAGCTGCGCCATGACAGCCTGGCTGAGGACGCGGTGTCCGAGACTTTTCTGGCCATCCTGGAGAAGCCCGAGGCCTTCGAGGGGCGCAGCTCGCTGCGCACTTACGCCACCGGCATCCTCAAGTTCAAGATCATTGACCTGCTGCGCAAGCGCGGGCGCGAGGTCCATATCGAGCCGCTCGATGAGCAGAGCATGGACGACGCGCTCGACGCGCTGTTCGCCAGCAACGGCCATTGGCAGGAGCCGCAGGCGGCCTGGCGCGAGCCCGAGCGGGCGCTGGAGCAGCAGCAGTTTTTCGCCACCTTGCAGGACTGCATCGACCGCCTGCCGGCCAAGGTGGCCCGGGTCTTCATGATGCGGGAAAGCCTGGACCAGGAGGTCGAGGACATCTGCGGTGAGTTGGGCATCACCAGCAACAACTGCGGTGTGATGCTGTACCGGGCGCGCATGTCCTTGCGCGAATGCCTGGACAAGAACTGGTTCCAGGTGCAGGCATGAAGCTGATGTTCGATTGCCGCGAGATGGCGCGCTTGATTAGCGATCGCCACGAGCAAGCGCTGGAACCGGGCGAACGCGCCCGCTTCCGCCTTCATCTGGTGATGTGCCGCAACTGCCGCACGGTGGAGGAGCAGATGGCGTTTCTGCACCAGGCCATGCGGCGCCTGGGCCAGGCACACGACAGCGCAGGCGACCCGGCCGCGCGCGGCTGAAGACTGCGGTTCAGGCGCTGCGCTGGCTTTGCCTGCTCAGCGCTTGCTGTTCATGCGTTCCACTTGCGCCTTGGCCGCCGCCAACGGCCGCACGCCCAAGGCGGCGCGGTCTGCGTCGGTGACGGCGCTTTCGTCCACCTTGTAGAGCTCCCAGAGCTCAGAGCCTTCCGGCTTGGTGTACTGGGTGCCGTACCACTGCGGCTTGTTCAGGCGCATCAGGAGGCGGTCCCAAGACGCGGCCCGCAGCCAGAGGGCTGATTTGTTGTCGGGCTGCAGCAGGGTGGCGATGGTGGCCAGAGCGTGGGCCTGGCGGATGTCTTCGACGCCGTCGCCATGCTGGTAGACCATGGCGGCGTTGTCGAAATCGGCGCTGGTGCGCGCCTTGCCGGCCTTGAGCAGGGCGAGCACTTCGACGCGACGCTCCTGGTCTTGTTTGGCGACGATGCTCCAGTCGATGTTGTCACGGCCCGGCGAACGTGCCGCCTGATCCGCGTCCCGGAGGCGCTGCAGATCGGCGTTGTTTTCGAGCGTGGCCTGGCCAGCACTGCTGCTCAAGGGCGCAGCTTGCGCTTGCGCGGGCAGGCTGACGGTGGACAGGGCCGCGCTCAGCACAGCCGCCAGCAGGGGGGCCGTCATCGGGCTTCGAGAGTTTTTATTCATGGGGTCCGGTTCTCGGGGAATCATGCGGTGCCTGGGGCCTGTGATGTGCTGCGCAGCTGGTGGGCCAAGGCCTCGATGTCTTGCGGCAGCAAGGCCTGTGCCTCCAGCACCTGGCGCTGTGGCCATTGCTGAAAGTTGGCGGCCTGGGAGCGGGCGTAGTGCGGGTCGTAGTGGCTGCGCATCAGCTCGGCGAACAGCGGTGCCAGGGTGGCGCTGCGCGCCCAGTCCTGCCAGCGGTTGACGGTTTCATGGCCGTGGCTGGGGCGCAGCCGGTCGAGGATGTGGGCCAAGCCGGCACCGTCTGCGCCCAGATAGGCGTAGTCGCGCAGCAGGAATTCCAGGCGCGCCGCTTCGCTGGCGCGCAGCTCGATGCAAGGGCTGGCGCGCATGCGCTCCAGCAGCGCTGACGGCAGCGTGATGCGGCCGATCTTGCGGCTCTCGGCTTCGATGTAGACGGGCTGGCTCAGGTTCAGGCCGGCCAGGGCTTCATACAGCGCCGTGTCGAAGGCTTTTTGCGAGGGCTGGGCCTGATCGGGCAGATCGCCCAGCATGGACCCCTTGTGGCAGGCCAGGCCTTCCAGGTCCAGCACCTGGGCACCTTGCCGGGCCAGGGCCTGCAGCAGCTGGGTTTTGGCACTGCCGGTGGCGCCGCAGACCACGCGCAGCGGCAGCGCCGGGCAGCGCTGGTCCAATGTTTCCATCACATGCTGGCGGAAGCGTTTGTAGCCGCCGGCCAGCTGCTGCGCGTCCCAGCCGACCAGGCGCAGCCACTGCACCATGGAGCCGCTGCGCAAGCCGCCGCGCCAGCAGTAGACCAGGGGCTTCCAGCCGATCGGCTGGTCCTTGAACTGTTCGGACTGCAGATGCCGCGCCAGATTGGCCGCCACCATGGCGCCGCCGACACGGCGCGCTTCGAAGGCGCCTTGCTGCTTGTAGAGCGTGCCGACGATGCGGCGCTCTTCGTCGTCGAGCACCGGGCAGTTGATGGCGCCGGGGATGTGGTCGAGTGCGAATTCGGCCGGTGAGCGGGCGTCGATCAGGCAGTCGAAGCGAGGCAGGTCCTCGATGCCGACCGGGCCACGGTGGCTGCTGCTCATGGCATCAACGGAGGCAGAAATTTCATGCGCAGGCTCTCAAGATCAGGCGGAACGCAGTGTCGCATGGGCGGTGTTCACCGGCGTGGTCAGCAGTTCGCGCAAGCGCATGCGGACCAGCTGGATGTCGCTTTGCAGCTCGAAGAACAGGTCTGAATGGCGCGAAGGCACGCCGAGCTGCCGGACCTTGTCGCTCAGTGCATCAAGCTCGCGCAGCAGACGGGCGGCGTCCAGCTCGCTGATCGGCTCTTGCAGCCGCGCCTCCACCGTGCGCAGCTGGCGGTAGGGCAGGTGCAGGCGTTCGCGTATCCACCAACGGTAGATGCGTGGGGCGTAGTTGAAGAGCGGAAAGAACAGGGCCGCCGCTGACAGCAGCAGGGCGGCCATGCGCTCCACCTGCACCGCCATGCTCAAGGGCAAGAGGCGTTGCAGGAAGCTGGGCCCCTGCTTGTAGTAACGCAATGCCGCAGCGGCCATCGGGTACTCGGGGTCGCTGTTCAAAGGGAATTCCCCGGCGCGCTGGAACAAGCCGGCCTGGCCATGCTCGGCCACCAGGAAGCGGGTCAGCAGCTGGACCAGGTCGGGGTGCAGGTCCTCACGCACCAGCACAGCATTGGTGGTGGCCAGCAGTTCGACATCGAGCATGGGCTGGTTGCGTTCCAGGTCGATGGCGCCTTGCGGCAGCACCAGGCGCACCAGAAAACTCAGGTGCCGCGTGATGGCCTCGGCCTGGCGCAGGCTCAGCAGCTGCACGCGATCGTCGTGCAGCAGCCGCTGCACCAGCGGTGAGTCGGCCGCGAAGGCCATGAAGATCACATCGGCCTGACCCGTCAACAAGGCCTCGGCCGCGGCTTCGCCGGCCAGGGGCAAGAGCTGGGCATTTGCCGCGCCGATGCCGTGCAGCTTCAAGACCTGATCGGCCAGAACCCGCGTACCGCTGTCCTGTGGGCCGACCGCGATGCGCTTGTTCTTCAGCTGGGTCAGGTTGCTGAAGGGGTACTCGGCGCGATGAAAGATCCAGAGGATCTGATGGTTGATGCGGCCCAGCGAGACCAGGCCGGGGCTGCGCTCTGCGTTCGAGACACCGCCTTGCACAAAGGCCAGATGCACGCCGGAAGCTGGGTCCTTCAGCAGGCGCAGGTTTTCCAGCGAACCCTGGCTGGGAACCAGGGTGGAGCGGATGTGCTCGGCCTGCAAGGCCTGCTGGTAGCGCTGACCGAAATGCTCATACGCCCCGCCCTTGAAGGCTGTGGCAATGCCCACCTGCTTGGGCGGGGCCGGCATGGCATGGGCCAGCAGCAGCCAGAGCGCGGCCAACAGCACCAGGAACAGGGCGAGGGCTTGGTGGGAGTAGCGCAGGCGGCGGGACAGCGGGACGGAGAGGCGAGGCATGGTCGGGAAGGGCTGTTGCAACAGGGCGAGTCGTTCAAACAGAGCGCGAAGTATCTGGCCCGACGTGGTGGCGCGCTGCAAGTCACACCGCATCCGTGCGCAGTGCGCGCAATTGGCGGTTGAGGCCTGGCTATGCTTCGCCGCGCCGGCTTTGATTGCCGTCCAAGCCTTCATTCAAGACACAAGCGCCGCGGCAGCGTGGCGCCAGGAGACATGCGCGTGCCCCAGATCAATGTGGATTCCCGGCTGGCGACCCCCGTGGCCTCAGGCCCTTGTTTGCGCCAGGTTTGCGGCATTGCTCTGAGCGTGCTGGCCTTGCTGGCCTCCTTGCCGGCGGCTGCGGCCGAGGCCACGCAAGCCACAGGCTTGGCATCGGCAGAAGGGCCTGTGCAGCGCCTGCGCTTCGATTACCACAGCAGTTTCCTGATGAACCTGCACCACTTCTTGCTTGACGCCTCGCGCCGCAAGCCGGAGCTGGCGGCCGAACAAGCCGCCTGCCGGCTTGAACCCACCGAGCTGGCGCCGCTGAATGAGGCGCGGGCCTTCTATGCCGAGCAATTTGAGCAGCGCCACCCCTTGTTCGATGCGGGCCTTGCCGCCATCAAGCAGGCCCTGCGTCAAGCTGAGGACGGCCGCCGTGATGCGCAGGGGCTGCGCGGCCTGCCGGAGCATCTGGCGCTGCAGCTGAGCGCGGCCGCGCCCGCCTATGGGCGTTGCGTCTGGCCGGCCCACGAGGCCAGCAACCGGCGCTGGATCGAGCAAGCCCAGGCTCTGGACACACGATTTGGCGCTGCCGTGCAGGCGCGGCTCGAACGCCAGTTCACCCAGCCCTTCACTCGCCTGCCCCTGCGCACCGATCTGGTCCACATGACCGGAACCTACGAGGGCGCCTACAGCAGCGACGAGCCCGAGCATGTGCTCATGCCCAGCGGCCGCCCCGATTACCAGGGCGATGCGGCGCTGGAGATGCTGTACCACGAGGCCAGCCATGTGGGTGTGATGCGCCCCTTGTTCCGCAGCACGGCTGCCGCTCTGAAGGCCACGCCGCGCCCGAATGCCCAGCTGCTCTGGCATGCGATGCAGTTCTATACCGTCGGCCTGGCTGTGCAGGAGGTGCTGCGTCAGGACGGCGAGCGGGAGTACACGCCCTATGCGGTGCAGGGCGGGCTTTACCGACGCACTCGTTGGCAGCATGCGCTGCCCGCCATCGAGGCACACTGGCTGCCGTGGTTGCGCCAAGGGCGCCCCGGTTTCAGCGAGGCCGTGGAGGCCGTGGTGCAAGCCCTGCCCATGCAGCCGGTCTCGGACTGAAACGCGCCGCCGGGCGCGGCCTGCCTCAGCCTCGTGCAGGCGCCTGGCGCCGCCGCTCCCACCAGGCCAGCGCCTCGCCGACCAGGCCGCGGCGGAAAGCCAGCACGCAGACGATGAAGATCAGGCCGGTCACCAGGCTGACCGATTCGCCCAGGCCGTTGAACCAGGCGATGCCCGAGACATCGGCCAGGGCCTTGCCCAGATCGCCGATCTTGTTCTCCAGCGCGATGATGATGAGCGCGCCCAGCATGGGCCCGACCAGGGTGCCCATGCCGCCGACGAGGGTCATCAGGATGACCAGGCCCGAGGTGGTCCAGACCGCGTCGGTGAGCGTCGCAAAGCCAAGCACCAGGGTCTTGGTGGCGCCCGCCAGGCCGGCCAGCATGGCCGAGAGCACAAAGGCCAGCAGCTTGAAACGGTCGACGTCGTAGCCCAGCGAAATCGCGCGCGGTTCGTTCTCGCGGATCGAGGTCAGCACCTGGCCGAAGGGCGAGTGCACGGTGCGGTAGATCAGCCAGAAGCCGGCGATGAAGAGACCCAGCACCACGTAGTAGAGGCTCAGGTCATTCGCCAGATCGAGGCCGAGGAAATGGCCGCGCGGCACCGACTGCAGGCCGTCCTCGCCGCCGGTGAAGGGCGCTTGCAGGAAGACGAAGAACAGCATCTGGCTCAGGGCCAGGGTGATCATCGAAAAGTAGATGCCGGTGCGGCGGATCGCCAGCAGGCCGAAGACCAGGCCGACACCCCCGGCCGCCAGCATGCCGAAGAGCAAGCCCAGCGGCGTGGGCAGGCCCCAGACCTTGAGTGCATGGCCGGCGCCGTAGGCGGCCGTGCCGAGAAACGCCGCATGGCCAAAGCTCAGCAGGCCGGTGAAGCCCACCAGCAGATTGAAAGCACAGGCGAACAGGGCGAAGCACAGCACCTTCATCACGAAGATGGGGTAGACGCCCAGGGCCGGCAGCAGGGCGATGGCGCCGAACAGCAGGCCGTAGCCGAGCAGGGGGTTGCGGTTCTGGGTGGCGCTCATTTTTCTTTACCAAAGAGACCGGCGGGGCGGACCAGCAGGACCAGGGCCATGACGACGAACACCACGGTGCTGGACGCCTCGGGGTAGAAGACCTTGGTCAGGCCCTCGACCAGGCCCAGGCCCAGACCGGTCAATATGGAGCCGAGGATGGAGCCCATGCCGCCGATCACGACCACCGCGAAGACCACGATGATGAGGTTGCTGCCCATCAGCGCTGTCACCTGCAGGATGGGCGCGGCCAGCACGCCGGCAAAGGCGGCCAGGGCCACGCCACCGGCGTAGGTCAGGGTGATCATGCGCGGCACATTGATGCCAAAGGCCTGCACCAGCTTGGGGTTCTCGGTGCCGGCGCGCAGGGTGGCGCCCAGGCTGGTTTTCTCGATCAGGGCCCAGACCGCCAAGCAGACGGTGATGGAGGCCACCACCACCCAGGCACGGTAATTGGGCAGCACCATGAAGCCTAAGTTGGTGGCGCCCTGCAAGGCCTCGGGCACCGCGTACTGCTGGCCCGAGACGCCGTAGAAGCTGCGGAAGATGCCTTCCATCACCAGGGTGATGCCGAAGGTCAGCAGCAGGCCGTAGATGTGGTCGAGCTTGTACAGCCATTGCAGCAGCAGGCGCTCGATCAAGATGCCCAGCACGCCGACCAGCAGCGGTGCCAGCAGCAGCATCACCCAGTAATTGAGGCCCAGGTACTCCAGCCCCATCCAGGCCAGGAAGGCGCCCATCATGTAGAGCGCGCCATGGGCGAAGTTGATGATGTTGAGCATGCCGAAGATCACGGCCAGGCCCAGGGACAGCATCGCGTAGAACGAGCCGTTCACCAGGCCCAGCAGCAGCTGGCCCAAGAGTGCAGGCAGGGGAATGCCGAGTAGGTCAGTCATGGTCGGTCAGGCCGAGGTGAAGGGGGAGCAGGAATGCCGAATGCTGAATGCAACCACAGAGGCACAGAGGCACAGAGAGAAAGCAAAACCAACTTGTGACCTCGTGGCTCTATTGCGCCTGAGAACTCTGATGCTTCAAATCCGAACACGGCAGGGAAAGTGGCTGGCCATGCAAATTTGCTGACCTGTGCTTCCTCAGTGCCTCTGTGGTTGCATTCAAAGACCCGCCTTGAGACCCGAAAGCCTCTCAGGCGGAATGCCTGTACCTTACTTCTTCACAGTCGGGCATTTGGAATCGGCCAGCTTGGTGAAGGCTTCTTCACCGGGGATGCGGGTCACGACCTTGAAGTAATCCCAGGGCTCCACGGAGTCCTTCTGCGCCTTGACCTGCAGCAGGAACATATCGTGGACGAAGCGGCCGTCTTCTTTGCGGATCTGGCCCTTGGAGAAGAAGTCGTTGATGGGCGTGGCCTTCATCTGCGCGATCACTTTGTCGGCGTCGTCGGTCTTGGTGGCTTCCACGGCCTTGAGGTAGTTCCAGGCGGCGGAGTAGTCGGCCGCTTGCAGCGAGGAGGGCATGCGCTTCATCTTCTCGAAGAAGCGGCGGCTCCAGGCGCGTGCCTCGGGCGTCTGGTTCCAGTACCAGCTGTCGGTCAGGTACATGCCTTCGGTGGTCTTCAGGCCCAGGGAGTGGATGTCGTTGATGAACATCAGCAGACCGGCCAGCTTCATGGTCTTGGTGACGCCGAACTCGTTGGCGGCCTTGACGGCATTGATGGTGTCGCCGCCGGCATTGGCCAGGCCCAGGATCTGTGCGCCCGAGCCCTGGGCTTGCAGCAGGAAGGAGGAGAAATCGCTGGCATTGAGCGGGTGTTTGACGCTGCCCACCACCTTGCCGCCGCTCTTGGCCACCACGGCGGCCGTGTCGGCCTGCAGCGAGGCGCCGAAGGCATAGTCGGCGGTCAGGAAATACCAGCTTTTGCCGCCGCCCTTGGTCACGGCCGCGCCGGTGCCGTTGGCCAGGGCCACGGTGTCGTAGGCGTAGTGGATGGTGTAGGGCGAGCAGTCCTCATTGGTCAGGCGGGCGGACCCGGCGCCGATGACGATGAAGGGCTTTTTCTTCTCGGCCGCGATCTTGGCCATGGCCAGGCTGGCGCCCGAGTTGGTGCCGCCGATCAAGAGGTCCAGGCCTTGGGTGTCGATCCACTCGCGGGCCTTGCTGGCGGCCACGTCGGCCTTGTTCTGGTGGTCGGCGAAGATCAGCTCGATCTTCTTGCCGGCGACCATGCCCCTCATATCGGCGATGGCCATCTTGATCGCTTCGACGCCGCCGGCGCCGTCGATGTCCGCATACACGCTGGACATGTCGGTGATGATGCCGATCTTGACCACATCACCGGAAATTTGCGCCTGGGCGGCACTGGCGCCGAGAAGCAGGCCGCAGGCGGCGAGGGCGGTGCGCTTCATTGAGGTCTGTTGCTTCATAGGTGTCTCCTGGTGGTTAGGGGCTGTCAGAGAAAGGCAACCACAGAGGCACAGAGGCACAGAGGAAACCTGAGTCCTCAAGCCAAGCACTGATTTCCATGCACATCTCTGTGCCTCCGTGCCTCTGTGGTTGCATTTGAATTGAGCTGAGTTGCGAGTCTCGGAGTCCTTACACACTGAGCAACTCATCCAGCTTGGCCTGCTGCGCGGCCAGCTCGGAAGCGGGGAATGACGCCACCACCTCGCCATGCTCGACGACGATGAAGTGGTCGGCCAGCGGCGCGGCAAAGCGGAAGTTCTGCTCCACCATGACGATGGTGAAGCCCTGGGCCTTGAGCGTGGTGATCATGCGCGCCAGGGCCTGCACGATCACCGGCGCCAGGCCTTCGGAGATCTCGTCCAGCAGCAGGATGTCGGCGCCGGTGCGCAGGATGCGGGCCACGGCCAGCATCTGCTGCTCGCCGCCGGAGAGCCGGGTGCCGGGGCTGTTCTTCCGCTCGGCCAGATTGGGGAACATCTCGTAGATCTGCGCCTCCGAGAACAGGGCACCCCGGGCGCTACGCGCCTCCCCGCCGAGCGGGGGTGTCTCGCCCTTGGGGCGGCCCGGCGGGCTCGACGGCGTGGCACGTCGCCAGGAATTCAGCAGGGGCGGCAGGCGCAGATTCTCCTCGGTCGTCAGCGAGGCAAAGATGCCGCGCTCCTCCGGGCAATAACCCAGGCCCAAGTGGGCGATGCGGTGGGTGGGCAGGGCGATGGTCTCCTCGCCGTGCACACGGATCGAACCCTGGCGCCGCCCGGTCAGGCCCATGATGGCGCGCAAGGTGGTGGTGCGGCCGGCGCCGTTGCGGCCCAGCAGGGTCAAGACCTGACCCCGCTGCACGGACAGATGGATGCCATGCAGGATGTGGCTCTCGCCATACCAGGCATGCAGGTCACGGATCTCCAATGCATTCATGTCAGCCCCTCGTCCGATGAGACCATCGGCCGATCCCCCGAGGGGATGCGGGCCCGCTTGGGGCGGCCCGGCGCTGGGCCCGAAAAGTTGCTAGACATCGTCATCAATGTGCTCCCTGCAACTCGGTCGCCTCGGTGCCCATATACGCCTCCAGCACGGCGGGGTGGCGCGAGACTTCGGCGTAGTCGCCCTCGGCCAGCACCGAGCCGCGCGCCAGCACGGTGATGCGGTCGGCAATGGTGCTGACGACCTTCATATTGTGTTCAACCATCAGCACGGTGCGGCCTTCGGCCACGCGTTTGATCAGGGCGGTGACCCGGTCGACATCCTCGTGGCCCATGCCCTGGGTCGGCTCGTCCAGCAGCATCAGCGCCGGCTCCATGGCCATGGTGGTGGCGATCTCGAGCGCGCGCTTGCGCCCGTAGGGCAGATCGCCGGCCTTGAGACCGGCCATCTCGCGCAGGTCCACCAGCTCCAGCAGGGCGAGCACGCGTGCATCCAGCTGCTTCAGGCCGGTCAGGCCCCTCCAGAAATGGAAGCTGGTGCCGGTGAAACGTTGCAGGCCGATGCGCACGTTCTCCAGCACCGTCAGGTGCGGAAACACGGCCGAGATCTGGAAGCTGCGGATGACGCCGCGTCGGGCGATTTCGGCCGGGCGCTCGCCGGTGATGTCCACCCCGTTGAACAGGATCTGGCCGCGGGTCGGTTCCAGGAACTTGGTCAGCAGATTGAAGCAGGTGGTCTTGCCCGCCCCGTTGGGGCCGATCAAGGCATGGATGGCGCCGCGCGCGACTTGCAGGTTCACCCCGTCCACGGCGGTGAAGCCTTTGAAGTCCTTGCCCAGACCTCGCGTTTCAAGAATCAGTTCGCTCATCGTCAGACGTTCGCCGGTTCATTCAGGGTGGGGTCGATTCGAGCGTAGCAGCAGCGCATGTCCGCTGGTGCAGCGGCCGGTGCCGCTCTGCTGCGTAGATACCCGCATGTCCGACCGTCTTGAGTCGTTCATGCCTGCACCCCGTCGGCGCGCAAAAAGCGCTCCACCAGATTCAGCTGCTCCGGCACATTGAGGGCCGGCGCATGGCCGCAGCCGGGGATGGTGACCACGGCGGCGGCCGGGCCGCGCTCGCGCATGGCCTGCACCGTGCTTTCCAGCAGCAGGTCGGAATGCTCGCCGCGCAGGCACAGCACGGGCAGGGCCAGGCTGTCCCAGGCGTCCCAGAGCAGGTAGTCATCCGGGTGGTGGGTGAACTGCAGGGCCATGGCCGGGTCGTAATGCGGGGTGACCCGGCCATCTGGCAGGCGGCGCACCGAGGTCTCGGTCAGCTGCCGCCACTGGTCGTCGCTGAGCCAGCCATAGGGTTTGTAGACGCTGCGGAAGTACTGCTCCAGCTCGCTGACGGTGGCAAAGGCCGCCGGCTGGCCGGCATAGCTGCGGATGCGCTGCAGCGCTTCCTCGGCCAGCTGTGGGCCGTTGTCATTGAGCACCAGGCGACGGATGCGGCCGCGCAGGCGGGTGGCCGCCGCCAGCGTGCCGATGGCGCCGCCCATGGAGGTGCCGACCCAGTGGAATTCCTTCAGGCCCAGCTGGTCCACCAGGGCTGTGGCCTGTTGCACATAGAAAGCCAGGCAGTACTCGGTGGCTGGCGCCGGGCTCCACTCGGAGAGGCCGCGGCCCAGGGTGTCCGGGCAAATGACGCGGTAATGCGTGGACAGGTGGCGGGCCAGCTCGTCCATGTCGCGGCCGGTGCGGGCCAGGCCGTGCCAGGCGATCACGCATTCACGGTGCTCGCTGCCCCATTCGGTGTAATGCAGCTCGCGGCCTTCGCAGCGCAGGTAGTGGGAGCTGGGGTTCATGATGAGGACACCTCCGCCGATGTGGCTGTCTGCTGGTGAGCCCGCAGAGCAGCCGCCAGGCGCAGGCGCCCGACGATGCCGCTGGGGAAGTGGTACACGGCCAGCACGAAAAGAATGCCCAGCCAGAGCAGCCAGCGGTCCGGCGACACCAGCTGCGAGAGCAGGGGCACGCCCTGCAGCGCGCCTTCGCCCAGGCGCAGCAGGTCTTGCAGATAGTTCTGCGCCAGCACGAACACCAGACTGCCCAGCACCGCGCCGTAGATGGTGCCCATGCCGCCGATGACGACGATGAGCAGGATGTCCAGCATGATCTCGAAGGACATGGCCGTGTCCGGCCCGGCGTAGCGCAGCCAGATGGCCAGCAAGGCGCCGGCGCTGCTGGCGAACAGGGCGGCCAGCACATTCGACAAGGTGCGGTAGACGACGGTGCGGTAGCCGATGGCCTCGGCCCGGAACTCGTTCTCGCGAATCGCCTGCAGCACGCGGCCAAAGGGCGAGTTGACGATGCGCAGCAGCAGCAGCACCAGGCCCAGCACGGCGAAGAACAGCAGGTAGTAGCTGAGCAGGCGGCCGTCAATCGTCACGCCCAGCAGCGGCTCTTCCAGGTACTCGGTCGAGGCCTGCAGGGCGGCGGGTAGCTTGAAGTTCAGGCCGTCCTCGCCGCCGGTGAAGTCGGAGAGCTGCGAGGCCAGGGTCAGAAAAGCCGAGGCCACGGCCAGGGTGATCATGGCGAAGAAGATCGCCTTCACGCGCAGGCTGAAGAGCCCGATCACCAGGCTCAGCAGCAGCGACAAGGCCAGGCCAGCCGCCCAGCCCGTGGCCAGCGCCGGCCAGCCCGCGCCCATGCGGCTGCTGGCGATGGCAATGCCGTAGGCGCCGATGCCGAAGAACATGGTGTGGGCAAAGCTGACGATGCCGGTGTAGCCCAGTAGCAGGTCGTAGCTGGCCACCAGCACGATGAAGACCAGCACTTTCGCCGCGACATTGAGCGCCTTGGTCGAGGGGAAGATGAAGGGCAGCAGGGCCAGGCCCAGCACGCTCAGGCTCAGCAGCAGGGCCAGCCAGCGGCTGCGCGGCAGGTCGTGCGACAGGAGGTTCTTGAGGGAGAAGGAGGAATGCATGGCTTGAGGTCCCTGGCTGTTCAACGCTGACCCAGCGGGTACAGGCCTTGCGGCCGCCACATCAACACCGCCACCATCAGGCCGATGTTGGAGAACAGGGCCAGCTTGGGCGCGAGGAAACCGGTGTAGTTGGCCAGCAGGCCGACCAGCAGGGCGCCGACCAGGCAGCCCACGGTGGAGCCCAGGCCGCCGATGATGATGACGATGAAGATCAGCACATTGACCTGTGCGCCGATCTGCGGCGTCACGCCTTGCTGGTACAGGCCCCACATCACGCCGCCCAGGCCGGCCAGGGCCGAGCCGCCGACGAAGACCGCCACAAAGAGGCGCCGCACGCGGTAGCCCAGGCTCTCGACCATCTCGCGGTCCTGCACGCCGGCGCGGATCAAGAGGCCCAGCTTGGTGCGGTTGAGCAGCCAGAGCAGGGCCAGCAGCACGGCCAGGCCGGCAAGCACGGCGACGATGCGGAACTTCTCCACCGCCGCCTCGCCCAGCAGCAGGGAGCCGCGCAAACCCTCGGGCAGGGGCAGGGGAATCATCTGCGCGCCCCAGACCACCTTGAGCAGCTCCTCGCCGATGATCATGCCGCCCATGGTGATGAGGATCTGCTTGAGGTGCAGGCCGTAGGCCGGCCGCACCAGCACGCGCTCGAACAGCAGGCCCACCGCGCCCGCCACCGCCATGCCGGCGCTGCAGGCCACGGCCACGGCGAAGAGATTGGCGCCCAGGTGAGGCGTCTCGGTGAAGCTGCTCATGGCGCCCAGCACCGTGGTGGCCATGAAGGCCCCGAGGGCGATGAAGACGCCGTGGCCGAAGTTCAGCACATCCATCAGGCCGAACACCAGGGTCAGGCCCGAGGCGATGATGAAGATGATCAGGCCCATGGCCAGGCCGGCGATGGTCAGCGTCAGCCAGGTGCTGCCGCTGCCGACCAGGGGCAGGGCCAGCAGGGGCAGGGCGGCCAGCAGCCAGAGCGGCCGCATGTCGAAGCGGGCCTTGGGGATGGCGGCGGCATCCGCCGCGGAAGGGAGGGTGCTCAGGGTCTCAGCTTGTGTGCTCATTCGGCCGGTCCTCATTTTTTTATTGGTGAGCCGCCAGGCTCAGGCCCAGCAGGCGCTGCTGCAGGGCCTCGTCCTCGGCCAGGGCCTGCATGGCGCCGGCGTGGACGACGCGGCCGTTGTCCATCACCGCGACCCGGTCACCCAGGGCGCGGGCCACCATGAAGTTCTGCTCGACCAGCAGCACGGTAGTGGGGGCCTGACCGTGTTCACCACCGCGCTTGAGCTCACGCAGCGCCTCGATCAGGTTCAGGATGATGGCGGGCGCCAGGCCCTTGCTGGGCTCGTCGATCAGCAGCAGGCGGCGCGGTTCGATCAGAGCGCGGGCGATGGCCAGCATCTGCTTTTGCCCGCCGCTGAGCTTGCCGGCCGGGTAGAGCCAGAACTTCTTGAGCGCGGGGAAGTGGCCGAACAGCCAGTCCAGGCGCTGCCCATCCAGCTCGCTCAGTCGGCGCGCGCCGCGCGCGGCCAGCAGCAGGTTCTCGGCCACGCTGAGGTCGGCAAAGATGCCCATGTTCTCCGGCACATAGGCAATGCCGCGCTGGGCGATCTCGGGCGTTTGCGCCGGCTCGCGCGGGCTGCTGGCGCTGATGCGCTGGCCGTCGAAGTCGATGCGGCCCTGGCTGGCTTGCCACAAGCCCATGATGGTGCGCAGGGTGGTGCTCTTGCCCGCGCCATTGCGGCCCAGCAGCATGGTGACCTGGCCGGCCGGCACCTCCAGATCCACGCCGTGGAGGATGTGATACGCGCCGATGTGGGTGTGAACGCCCTGCAGGGTCAGCAGCGAAGTGGCGTTAGTAGTTGCGGCCGTATTCGTGCTCATGCGCTGGCGCCTTCCATCTCTGCCGCGGGCAGCGCCGCGCCGAGGTAGGCGTTCTGCACGACGGGCGAGGCGATCACGGCGGCGGGTTCGCCATCGGCCACCAGCTGGCCGTTGTGCAAGACGATGATGCGGTCGGCCAGCTCGCGCACCACGTCCATCTTGTGCTCGACCAGCAGGATGGTGTGCTGGCCCTGGGCTTTCAGCTCGCGGATCAGGTCCAGCACCACGGGCACTTCGTCCACGCTCATGCCGGCGGTCGGTTCGTCAAACATATAGACCTTGGGTTGCAGGGCGATCAGCAGGGCCACTTCGAGCTTGCGCTGGTCGCCGTGCGGCAGGCTGGCGGCCGTGGCCTGGGCGCGCGTTTGCAGCCGCACGCGCTCGACGATGGCCATGGCCTCGTCGATCAGGTCCTGGTGCTGCAGCCAGACCGAGAACATGCGCAGGCCCAGGCCGCGCCGAGCTTGCACGGCCAGGCGCACGTTCTCCAGCACGGTCAAGTGCGGGAACAGCTGGGTCAGCTGAAAGGCCCGACCCAGGCCCAGGCGGGTGCGGGCCGGCGCGGGCAGGGTGGTCAGGTCGAGGCCGTCCAGCCAGACGCTGCCGCTGCTGGCTTTCAGCTGGCCGGAGATGAGATTGAAATAGGTGGTTTTGCCGGCGCCGTTGGGGCCGACGATGGCGGTGAGGGTGCCCGGCTGGAAGCTGCAAGACACCGCGTCAACGGCCTTGTGGCCGCCGAAGTGGATGGAGAGGTTTTTGGTTTCAAGCACGGGGCTTTGTCCACGAAGTTGTTTTGATCAGAGCGCGGAATGCTCGGCTACTGCGCGGCTCCAAGCCGTCGTTGCGGGTCCCCCCGCGAATCCTCACGTAGCGCTGCTACGTTCCGGTTCTCGGGTCCTCCCGCCTCGGCCAGAGGCCTCGTCCTTCGGCAGGCACCAACAGTCCTCAGGACTGTTGGTGTCCGGCCTCAGCGCCTAGCCCAAGGTTCGATCTCGGTGAGTGGCGTGGCGCACGCCAAAAGCTTGCTGTACTGACTTGCGGTGGCGGCCCGTTAGGAACAACCGGGTTCGGAACGCCCATCGTTAGCGCCCGAGGCGTAGCGAGCGGCTTCAGGACTAGGCGCGGGAGGACCCGTGAACCGGAACGTAGCAGCGCTACGTGAGGATTCGCGGGGGGACCCGCAACGACGGACTGGAGTCGCGCAGTAGCCGAGCATCCGGCGCTCCAATCGAATCAGCCTAACAACCCATCACCGCTGATTCCGAATCGGCACATTCATCTCTTCGGCTTTGATCTCTCGTACGAGTTCCGGGACCCCCCACGCAAACGCCGGATCCACCTTGATCTTGAAGTGATACATCGCCTGCATCGCCTGGTGATCCTCGGGCCGGAAGGTCATCTTCCCCTTGGGCGTTTCAAAACTCATGCCTTCCATGGTCTTGATCAGCTTGTTGGTGTTGGCGTCGCCGCCGGTCTTTTTGAGTGCCTCCACCACGGCGATGGCGGCCGTCATGCCGCCGGCGGTGAAGAAGTCGGGCGGGGTCTTGAACTGCTTGTAGTGGTTGGCGACAAGCCACTCATTGACCGGGTTCTTGGGGATGCCGAAGTAGTAGTACGCAGCGCCTTCCATGCCGGGGAACTGCTTGTAGGCCGTCATGGCCGGCAGGATGTTGCCGCCGGTGGCGATCTCGATGCCATAACGCTTCAAATCCAGGTCAGCGATCTTGAAGGGGTTGCCCACGCCGGCCCAGAGGATGAAGACGACTTTGCGGCCGGGCTCGTTCTTGAGCTTGTCGATCAGGCGCTGGGCACCGGCGGTGAAATCGGTGGTCGTCGTGGGCAGGTATTCCTCGTGGACGATGCGGGCCTTTTTGATCGCGTCGCGGAAGGCCTTCACGCCGTCGCGGCCGAAGGCGTAGTCCTGCGCCAGCGTGGCAATCGTGACGCCGGCTTTGTCCAGGGCGACGGCATTGGAGATCGCGTCTTGCGAGGAATTGCGGCCGGTGCGGAAGATGTATTTGTTCCACTTGTCGCCGGTGATGGAGTCGGCCACGGCCGGCTCGACCAGCAGGATCTTTTTGTACTCCTCGGCCACCGGCAGCATGGCCAGGGCCACGCCCGAGGCGGTGGGGCCCACGGCCAGATCGGCCTTGTCGTCACCATAGGCCGTAGCCAGCAGGTTCTTGCCCACATCGGGCTTGCCCTGGTCGTCTTTCTCGATGACCACGATCTTCTTGCCGCCCACCGTCATGGTGCCGCCGGTGGCGTAGTCCAGGCCCATCATGAAGCCGGTCTGGGTCTGCTTGCCGTAGGCTTCCAGCGGGCCGGTCTTGCTGTAGATCAGGGCGACGCGGACTTCGCCCGCTGCAGCTTGGGCGGCCATGGGCGATGCCAGGGCCAGCCAGCTGCAAGCGCCGATCAGGGCCAGGCTCGCCGCGCGGCGGGGGATGAGGAATTGAGGGCTGGGGGGCATGATGAATCAGGTCTCCGGTTGTGGTGCTGCCTTGTTGGGTCTGCGCCCGGGCTTGATGTCCATCATGGTGCAAGGCCCGTGCCTGCGGCAGGGCAGTGGCAGCTGCAGAGCGCCCAAACTGGCGTAAACCCCGAGTTGGCAGGCGCCATAGGCCTCGCTGTAGCGTCCTACCATGGCGCGGCTCGAGGCCTGGTTCCCTAAGGGTCAGGTCTTGCCCTGTTCGGAAGCAGGGCTGGGGCGCAGGCACTTTGGCTGAAGCCTGGACAAGGTGTATGAATTTCAAACAGCCATATGGAGCTGTCTGCTCGCCAGACACAGGCCGGCTGTGCCGACGGGCGCAGCCGGGAGCAAGGAGCCCACCATGAACCCTTCACCGCAACGACGCCAGCTCTTGCAGACCGTGCTGGCCGCCGGAGGCCTGGGCTTGGCCGGCCGCGCAGGCGCCGCGCTGGCCCGCACCTCGCCCTCGGCCGCAGCCCTGGACCGCGTGGATGCCTACGCCCAGCAATGGTTGCGCGACCAGCAAATGCCCGGCCTGGCCCTGGCCCTGGTCCAGGACGGAGAGCCCATCTACGCGCGCGGCCTGGGCTGGGCCGATGTGGGACAGCAGCGCCCGGTCACCGAAGACATGCGTTTTGCCATTTGTTCCATTTCCAAGCCCTTGCTGTGCTGCGCCGCGCAGCTGATGGTGGAAGACGGGCAGCTGCGCCTGGACCAGGGCCTGGCCGGTCTCTTCGACGGCCTGCCTGTGGCCTGGCAGGCCATCACCTTGCGCCAGCTGATGCAACATACCTCCGGCCTGCCCAAGAACGTCGACTTCGGCGACCCTGAGGTGCAGGCCCTGTTTCCGCGCAACTACGGTGAGGCCGAATGGTTGCCCATCGTCATGCGCCAGCCCTTGCTGAGCCCGCCCGGCCAACGTTTCCTGTACAGCAATGTGGGCTACAACGTTCTGGCCAGCGCCATCGGCCGGCTGGCTGGCCGGCCCTATGAGCAGGTGCTGGCGCAGAAGCTGTTCGAACCCCTGGGCATGAACAGCTCTCGCCTGATGCAGCCCGCGCCCGGCTTTGCCGACATGGCGGCCCCGCATCAGCGTGGCCCAGGCGGTGCGGTCGTCGACATCGGGGCCGAGCAGCCGCCGGGCGTGCGCAGCTGGATGGCGGCCGGCTGCGGCGGCTTTGAAATGAACCTGCGGGACATGATCCAGTGGGAGCGCGCCCTGCAAGGTTGGGGGCCGTTCAAGCCCTATCGACGCGTGTTCGAGAAGCTCTGGGCCCAGGGCGTGCGCACCGACTCGGGCGACAGTTATGGCCTGGGCTGGAGTTTCAAGCGCGGCCCGGGCGGCCCGCTGCATTGCTGGCACGAGGGCCAGAGTGAGGGCTTCTCGGCGCGCTTCGAGCGCTTCCCTGGCCTAGGCCGTGCCGTTGTCGCCCTGGGCAATCTGGGTGACTTCCAGCCCGCCGGGCTGAGTCGTGCGGTGCAGGATCTGGCCTGGAACCCCAGCTACCGTTGAACCCGCCGCGCCTGCTTCCTCATTCCTGCGTGAGCAGAGGCAGCTTGTCGTAGAGCGAGGCACGCGACATGCACAGCAGCTTGGCCGCGGCGAACTTGTTGCCGCCGGTGGCGCGCAAGGCGGCGCGCAGGGCGCTGCGTTCCAGCTCGGCGATCTGCTCGGCCAGGGGGCGCAGCAGGCTGGCGTCATCAGGGCTGTGGGCAGGCGGGGCTGCCGGCGCCGGTACCGGGCGCAGTTCGCTCCCCGCGAGGGCCACGTTGCGGCCCGTCGTATCTGTGGCAGGCTTCAGATAGGGCGCCAGCTGAGCAGCCTGCAGCAGCATCTCGTCGCCCATCAGGCAGGCCAGTTCCAGGACATTGCGCAGCTCGCGGATATTGCCGGGCCATTCCTGCTGCATCAGCAGCTCCAGCGCATCGGGCGCCAGGCTGCGCGAGGCCATGCCGGCGCGCCGCACGATGTCCTCCAGCAGGGCTTCGGCCAAGGCTTCGATGTCGTCCAGGCGCTCGCGCAAAGCTGGCACGCGCAGGGGCAGCACATTGAGGCGGTAGTACAGGTCGGCACGGAACTCGCCGGCCGCGACCATGGCGCCGAGGTCTCGGCTGGTGGCGGCGATCACGCGCACATCGACCGGGATCACGGTGTTGCTGCCCAGTGGCTCCACTTCCTGCTCCTGCAACACGCGCAGCAGCTTGCTTTGCAGCGTGGTCGGCATGTCGCCGATTTCGTCCAGGAAGAGGGTGCCGCCGTCGGCCAGCTTGAACTTGCCCTCGCGGCCCTTGCGGTCGGCGCCGGTGTAGGCGCCGGGGGCGACGCCAAAAAATTCGGCCTCCAGCAAGGTGTCGGGTACGGCGGCGATATTGATGCTGACCAGGGGCTTGTGCGCGCGCCGCGAGGCGGCGTGGATGGCATGAGCCAGCAACTCCTTGCCGGTGCCGGTCTCGCCCAGCAGCAGCACGGTGGAACTGCTCAGCGCGGCGCGGCGGGCCTGGCGTTTGACTTCCAGCGCCGGGGCGCTGCTGCCGATGAAGCTGGCGATGGTGTGCTTGGAGCGGCGGTTCTTGCTCTGCTCGGCGGCCAATTGGCGGCGGGTGTCGTCCAACTCCTGCTGCAGCCGGCCGAACTTGGAGATCAGCGGCTGCATGGTGGTTTCGGGGTGGTCCAGCAGCACCAGGCCGAGCGCGCCGATCACTTCACCGGCCTCGTTGCGCAGCGGCAGGCGGGTCACCAGAAAAGTGCCGGCCCGGTTGGTCAGCAGGTCGATCAGCATCGGCTTGCCCGAGGCGATCACTTGCGGGATCAAGGTATTGGGCACCACCTCCTCGACCGGCCGGCCGACGAATTCCGTCTCGTCACCAAAACCCAGGGCCGGCAGAAAGCGCTTGTAGCCCTCGCTGATCCAGACGATGCGGTGCGAGCGGTCCACCACCATCATGCCCTCGGTGGCCTGGGCCAGCACATCGAACAAGGACTGCGCAGCCATGCGCAGCACGCCGTCGGCATCGGCGGGCAGTTCGGGGATCAGGGAAGCGTTCTTTGAAGCTGCGGCAGGCATGGTTGGCGGGCGAGGTTGCAGCAATGTAGCAGCCCCGCCCTGAGGCCAAATCAAGGTGGTGGGCACGCGGACAAGCGCGTGAGTTTTCGTAGCGAGCCGCTGTCAGGCGAGGCTGAGCCCGGACAGGCCAAGTCCTGAGGACTCGGCCTGCCTGGCGAAGGCCGAGGGCTCTGCCCGAGGCGGACGGGGCGCAGTAGAAAAATCACCTGCTTGTCAGAACTTGTAGCCGACGCCCGCCGTGATGGTGCGCGGCGCACCGTAAAAACCGCTCAGCACGCCCAGCGAGGCGATGTTGTAGCCGTCCGTGCGGTAGGCCTTGTTGGCCAGATTGCTGCCTTGCAGGGAGAAGCTCAAGCGCTCGGTTTTCTCCCAGATCATGCCGGCCGAGACCAGGCCGTAGGCATTCTGGGCGATCACCTCGCTGAGGTCGGTGGTCGGGTAGACCTTGGTGCGGTAGTTCAGGCCCAGGCGGGTCTTGAGCACGCCGCCCAGGGGTACGCCGGTGCGGTACTCGATGTTCAGTGCGCCCTGGAATTTGGGCGTGTTGCTGAACTTCTTGTCCTTGGCCACGTTGACGCCGCGGTCGATGTACTCGTCGTACTTGGCGTTCACGTAAGCCACATTGCCGCTGATGGACCAGGCCGAGTCGGGGCGCCAGGCGAACTCCACTTCCGCGCCCTGCACCGTGGCCTGGCCGGCGTTGGTGAAGTCACCGAAGAAGCTGGGCACGCCGTTGGCGGCGGTGTAGGACGTGAAGATGGACAGCTGCACGTTTTTGTACTTGTTGTGGAAGACGGCGCTGTTGATCTCCAGGCGGCCGCCGTCGAGCACGGTCTTGGCGCCCAGCTCCAGCGAGTCCAGGGTCTCGTCGTTGAAGGGCTCGGCCGAACGCGGCACTGCTGTGGCCTGGGCGCGCACGTTGTAGCCACCCGATTTGAAGCCGCGCGAGGCACTGGCGTAGAGGTTCGTCGTGCCGCTGAGCTTGTAGTCCAGGGACAGCTTGGGCGCAGTGTTGCTGACTTCGCGGGTCTTGTCGAAGTCGGCCGTGGCGGCGGTCACCTGGCTGAAGGTGGCGTCCTTGAAGCCTTGGTTCAGCACGCGCGCGCGCTTGCTTTCCTTGGTGTAACGCAGGCCGGTGCTGAGGCTGAAGGCCGGGCTCAGGCGCCAGCTCCAGTCGGCATAGGCCGCTTTGCCCTTGGTGTAGACGGTGCCGTTGGTGCTGCCGAAGAGCAGGTTGAAGAAGTTGTTCAGCACCGTGCCGCCGGCTTCGCCGTCGAACTGGTAGAGGCCCAGCACGCCGGCGTGGCCGCTGCCGCTGTCGTAGCTGAACTGCAGCTCGTTGCTGGTTTGCTTGTCGGCATAACGGGCCAGCACATCGGCGGTCTTGGCGGGCAGGCCGTCGAAATCGATGCCGGTGTTGGTCAGGCCGCGGCGGTTGGCGTGGACGAACTTGGCCGTCCACTCGTTGGACAGGTTCAGCGTCGCCGTCAGCGAGTGGCCGCGCGTGTCGGTGCTGTTCTGGTTGGCCATGCCGGTGGCGATGTCGTAGTTGCTTTCCACCGGCGGGTTGGCGTTCAAGCGTTTGAAGCCGCGCATGCCGGACTCATCAAGCGCCCGGTCGGCGCTGAAGACCACGGTCAGCGGCATGTCCTTGGCGTAGTAGCCCACGGTGGCGCGGGCGGCCGTGGTGTCCTGGTTGCTGACATCGCTGCCATCGGTCAGGTTCTTGCCATAGCCTTCGCGGTTCAGGCTGGCCACGGCGAAGCGAGCGCGAATCTGGCCGTCGGCCGCCGAGCCACCGACCGAGCCCTTGAAATTGGCCTGGCCGTAGTTGCCGGTCGAGAAGCTCAGCGAGCCCTCGGTCACTGTGCCCAGCGGGCGCGACACATACTTGATGGCGCCGCCGATGGTGTTCTTGCCGTAGAGCGTGCCCTGCGGGCCGCGCAGCACTTCGATGCGCTGCACATCGAACACTTCCAGCAGCGCGCCCTGCGGCCGGGCCATATAGACATCGTCCAGATAGATGCCCACGCCCGGGTCCACGCCCCAGAGCGGGTCGGCCTGGCCGACGCCGCGGATGAAGGTGGTGATGGTGGAGTTGCTGCCGCGCGCGGCGTACACGGTCAGGTTGGGCACCTGGCCTTGCAGGTCGCCGAGGTTCTTCACATTGAGCGTTTCCAGCGCGGTGGCGCTGAGGGCGGTCACGGCCACCGGCACATCGCGCAGGCTTTCCTCGCGGCGGCGGGCGGTCACCTTCACGGCTTCGAGCTTGTTGGTGCTGGCTTCTGTTGCTGCAGTTGCTGCTGCTGAGTCGGCCTTCGCAGCGTCCGCACTGGTCTGCGCCTGGGCGCTCAGCGGCAAGGTGAACAGCGCGGCCATGGCCAGGCTCAGCGGCGAGAGGCGGATCTGGCCATGGGCTTGCTGCTCATGCTCGCTGCGGGCGCATGAACTCTGGGTGGTCTTGGCGGTGGTGGTGGTGGTGAAGCGCATCGGTTTGTCTCCGTGGGGTGGCTTGCTTGCTTGTGATCTAGGTCTGGCTGCTGCAGCTGCAAAAGGAAAAAGGAGCGGCCGTGCTCTTCTTGGCTCGGCTCGTCGGTTTGTTGTTGCTGGTTGCCGTGGAATGAATCGAACGGTGGCTCGATCCAGGGACCCACAGAACAAACGGCTGCAGCGACGCACTGCTTCTGCAATAGCTGTGCCCATGAAGCGGGCACGCGACCCAGACTGGTGCAAACCACTAGTCCAAATGGCCCTTCAGCCTCCCTGCTGGGGTGTTTAGAGCACGGCTTTGGGGCTTGGAAGGGGCGCAAACGACGCGAGCGGGCGTGAGGTGTTGCGCAAAGCGAGGTCGGCCGACTGGATGGTGACTTTTTTTTAGACAGTGCCGGTGGCGGAAATGTCCAAAAAACAGGCGATGGATGATGTTTGGACGAAGTGAGTGCGCCCCATGGTCATGCGTCTCGACCGGGCGTACAGGACCAGCCTCATACAATCCGGCGCGAGTTAAAAGCAGCAAGTCGCTTGAACTTGCAGAGCAAGAGGGAACACATGACGTCGATCATGTCCATCTTGTCGCCGGGCACTTTGTGAAAGCGAGTGCAGATCTAAGAGGGGCTCGCACCGTGGGTTGCTAGAGCCACACAGAGGGAGTTGAAGAGAGATGAAGACCAACAAGAAGTTCCTGGCCGCCATTGGCCTGGGCATGGGTATGGCCTTGGCCGCGTTGCCGAGCGCACAAGCGGCCCTGCAAGGGCGTGATCTCGACCCAGCCAAGGCTGGCTTCGAGGCTTACTACGACACGGAACTGAACATCAGCTGGCTGGCTGATTTCGGCGCGGTCCGCAGCTTTGAGGCCGACGGTCGCCTCAGCTGGGACGGGGCGCAGAGCTGGATTGCCCAGCTCAATACCCAATCGCTTTACGGCTTCAACAACTGGCGCCTGCCCAAGGTCACGCCGGTCAACGGCCAGGCTTTCCGCTACGGCAACAGCAACAATGGCAGCACTGACTACGGTGTGGCAGCCACCGGCCAAGGCTGGGGCAAGGCTTCAGAAATGGGTCATCTCTACTATGTGACCCTGGGCAACAAAGGCTACTGCACGCCGACCCTGGCCGGCAATGATGCTTGCACCATCCAACCAGGCTGGGAAGACAAGAACTTCGGCCCCTTCACTGGCTTGTCGACCTTTGTGTTCTGGTCTGGCACCGAGCTGCCGAACCGCTCGAACCAAGCCTGGTACTTCTATGCCTACTACGGCAATCAGTACTACCAGAGCAAGGACCAGCAGTACTCGGCCTTGGCCGTGCGCGACGGCGATGTGCTTTCGCAGCCTGTGCCTGAACCCCAGAGTGCGCTGCTGATGCTCGGCGGTTTGCTGGCGCTGGGCGCCTTCGCACGGCGCCGCTTGGTATCGCGCTGAACCCCAAATGACAGGCCGGCGTCGCATGCCACCCGCTGCGCCCTGTCTTCTGCGGCATGGCCCCACTTCGTACAGCTTGGAGACTCCGCCGATGAAAGAAGCTTGCTTCCTCCGCCCCGTGGTCAGCGGACTGCTGAGCGTGATGGCCTGTTTGCCCCATGGTGCTATGGCGAGCCCCGGTCTTGCGGACGTTCAAGTCGCAGTCGCTGCGAGCTCAATGCCCAGCAAACCCTATGTCATTGCTCAGACCCACGCCCTGCATTCCCAGGTCTTGAACGAGGCGCGCGAGCTCAACATCATGCTGCCCGAGGGCTATGCCGAGCATCCTGAGCGGCGCTACCCGGTGATCTATCTGCTCGATGGCGGGCAGCAGGAAGATTTCACCCACATGGCCGGTGCCGTGCAGTTCGCCAGCTTTCCCTGGGTGGAGCGGCTGCCGCCGGCCATCCTGGTGGGCATCGCAAACACCGACCGCAAGCGCGACATGACCTTCAGGCCGGCGCCGGACTATGCCTTGCCCAAGTGGCTGCAGGCCTACAGCGAGGCCTACAAGACCGCGGGCGGTTCTGAGCAGTTCATCCGTTACCTGGAAACCGAGGTGCAGCCCTTCGTGGCGCAGAACTTTCGCACCGGGCCCGACCGAATCTTGATCGGCCAATCATTGGCCGGCCTCCTGGCCACCGAGGTGCTGCTCAAGAAGCCGGCCTTGTTCAATCACTACGTGATCATGAGCCCCAGCCTGTGGTGGGATCAGGGCTCCTTGCTCAAGCAAGCGCCGCAGTGGTTGAAACTGCAGGGCCAGGACTCAGGCAGCGGCGTTCGCAAGGTCTACCTGGCCGTGGGCAAGGAAGGCCCGGAGATGGAGCGCGACACGCGTGCCCTGGCCGCGCTCATTGGCCAGCAGCGGCCCGCACAGCAAGAGCTGGTCTTCGATTACCTGCCTCGAGAGAACCACGGCAGCATTCTTCACCCGGCGGCCTTGAGCGCCTTCGCGCACTTTTTCGCTGCGCAGAAGAAGAAGGGCCGCTAGGTGCAGTGCCAGTCTGCTCGCCCTATTTGATGGACGTGAAGCGCCCCTCAAACTGGTCATTTGAGCGGTGCAAGGTCTCGACACCCGGCTTCATGGCCCAGGGGCGCACCTGGTGGTGCAGAGGAATGAACAGGTGCTCGTCGCGCAGGCGCAGCAAGGCCGCGCGGATCTGGGCATTGCGCTTGGCCACTTCGGGCTCGAACTTGATCTGCTGGATCAGGGCATCGAGCTTGGCGTCGCTGACCTTGCCGAAATTGAAGTTGCCGTCGGCGCCGCTGGTGCGCGTGTGGCCCCAGGCCTGCATGCCGTAGAGCGCGTCGTAGGTGGAGATGCCCCAGCCCAGCATGTAGAAGGGCGACTCGAAGCGCTGGAAGGTCTGGCTGTGGGTGACAAAGGGCAGGGTGATCAGGCGCACCTTGACGCCGATCTTGGCCCACATGGCCACCGCCGCCTGGCAGATCTGTTCGTCGTTGACATAGCGGTTGTTCGGGCAGTTCAGCGGCACTTCGAAGCCCTGCGGATAGCCGGCCTCGGCCAGCAGCTTGCGGGCGCGCTCGACATCGGGCTTGAGGGGCGCATCGAGCGCGGCGTCGTAGCCGTTCACGCCCGGCGGGATCATCAGGGCTGCCGGTACCGACAGGCCGCGCATGATGCTGCGCTTGATGGCCTCGCGGTCCAGGGCCAGATTGAGCGCCTCGCGCACACGGTGGTCCTTGAAGGGGTTCTTGCCCTTGACCGAGGAGTCCCGCAGCTCGTCGCTGCCCTGGTCCATGACGAAGAAGATGGTCCGCACCTCGGGGCCTTCGATCAGTTTGACCTTGCCTTCCTCCTTGAGCTTGAGAAAGTCGGCCGGCGGCAGGTCGGTGACGATGTCCACATCGCCGGAGAGCAGGGCCGCCACGCGGGTGGGCGCCGATTTGATGGGCAGGTAGCTCAGCTCGGTCACATTGCCCTTGTTGCTGTCCCACCAGTCCTTGTTGGCCACCATGCTGACCTTCTGGTCGGGCTGCCAGCCCACCAGCTTGTAGGGCCCGGTGCCCATGGCATTGCGCGAGGCGAAGTTCTCGTCCTTGGATTTGTAGTCGGAGATGTTCTCGGCCTTGTTCTTGCTCGCCCAGGCCTTGCTCATGATGGAGAAGTTGCTGAGGTTGGTCAGCAGCATGGGCGTGGGCGCTTCGAGGATCAGGTCCACGCTGTGGCTGTTGATCTTCTTGATCTCCTTGATGCCCGAGACGTAGGTCTGCTTGGTGCCCAAGGGCTGGCGGATGCGCTCGAAGCTGAACAGCAGGTCGTCGGCCGTGAAGGCGCTGCCGTCATGGAACTTGACGCCCTGGCGCAGCTCGAAGCGCACCTGGGTGGGCGTGAGGTAGGTCCATTTGGTGGCCAGAGACGGTTCGACCTGGTACTTGGCGTCCAGGCGGGTCAGACCCTCGTAGATGTGGGCGCCAATGGTGTTGGAGGTGTTGTGGTCCTGTGAGTGGGGATCCAGCGTCAGGATGTCGTTCTGGGCCGCCCAGCGCAGGGCGGCGGCTTGTGCAGGCAGGTTGGTGGCGGCCGAGAGGCCCAGCGCCACGGCGAGCAAGGTGGCCTTGAGAATTTGGCGGTTCATCGTCTGTCGCTCCGGAGTCCCTGGAAAGGAATCGATGCTAACGAGGGCCGAGCGCTGCGGGCTAGTGGCTTGCCCGCATGCCGCGCTGCAGGGCTGCTGCATCAGATCGACACGTCATCGTTCGGTCACTGAAATGACCACGGTGCCAATCCTTGAATCCAGACGCTAAACCCCGGGCCCACGTGGCCGTGGCGCTCGCTGTTTCGCCTGCATTTGCTTCTTCTCCAAGGCCTTGCCCGCCGCTGCCTTCAAGAGCCTCTGAAACGAGGGGCAGTCGGCATGGCTGGCGGCCGGGCAGGCGGCGGCGTGGCGCAGGCCCGCGCTCATGGCCTGCAACTGCTTGATGCTGCGGTCCAGCTCGTCGGCCTTGGCCGTGAGCCGGCTGCGGTCGATCTGGGCGCCCTTGGGCGAGGCGCTGGTCAGCATGTCGCGGATCTCGTCGAGCGAAAAGCCCGCGGATTGGCCCAGGGCGACCAGGGCCAGTTGGTCCAGCACATGGGGTGCGAATTTGCGCCGGGCACTCTCGCCCTCCTCCTGGCTGTCCAGCGAGCGGATCAAGCCCCGGCGCTCGTAGTAGCGCAGGGCCGAGGCGGCCACGCCGCTGCGTTTGGCGACTTCGGCGATGTCCATGACCATCTGCAATCTCCTGCTTGACTTGAAGTTGACTTCAACTTCTATAGTGAACGCAACAGCCTCAGAACGTCAAGCCACAGCAGGAGCCCACCATGCCATTCACAGCCCATGCGGCCGCCACAAGCGACCCGCTCTCAACCGCACTGAGCACGCTCTTTGCCATCGCCTGGATCGGCCTGGGCGCGACGGCCTTGTTCGATGTCTGGCTGCTGCTGGTGCTCAAGCGCATGCTGGGCGCGCCGAGCGCCAGCTTCGGGCTGATCGGCCGCTGGGTCGGCCACATGCCACGCGGTCGCATCGTGCATGCGGCCATCGCCCGCGCCGAGCCCGTGCGCCATGAGCTGGCCTTGGGCTGGCTGCTGCATTACGCCGTCGGCCTGGGCTTCGCCGCCGGTCTGCTGGCTTGGCAGGGCCTGGCCTGGGTCCAGCAGCCCAGCCTGTGGCCGGCCCTGGCTTTCGGCATGGCCACGGTGCTGATGCCGCTGTGCCTGATGCAGCCGGCCCTGGGCGCCGGATTCTTTGCCCGCAAAACCGCCACGCCGCTGAAGAACTGCCTGCGCAGCCTGGCCAACCATCTGGTCTTCGGCCTCGGGCTCTACCTCGCGGCCCTGGCTCTGGCGCCTCTGATGCGCTGAGCCCGCGCGGCCGCCAGGCATCTCCCTTTTGCTTCCTTTCGTTGGCGCCCGGACTTCGCGCCGGCGGAGCCTTGCCTGCCTGTTCGCCTGAAGTCCTTGTTGTCTCAACTGGAGCACCCCGCCATGAAACCCAGAACCCTCGCCATCGTCTATCACAGCGCCCACGGCCACACCGAGCTCATCGCGCGCCACATCCTGCTGGGCGCCGAGAGCGTGCCCGGGGTCCAGGCGCAGCTGCTGAAGGCCGAAGACCTGACCCTGCAGCCGGCCGAGCTGCTCGCCTTTGATGGCCTGATCTTCGGCTCGCCCACCTACCTCGGCGGCGTGTCCGGGGTCTTCAAGACCTTCATGGACGCCACCGGCCGCCTGTGGAGCCAGCAGGCGCTCAAGGGTCGCCTGGCCGCCGGCTTCACCGTGTCCTCCCTGCCGGCGGGAGACAAGCAATCGACCCTGCTCTCTCTGTTTGTGTTCAGCATGCAGCACGGCATGCTCTGGGTCGGCAACCCCATCTTGCCCGAGCAACATGCCGGCGTGCCCTATGAGCAAGCGGCCAACCGCCTCGGCTCCTGGTCCGGCTTGATGGCGCAAGCCGAGCACGGCGCGCCGGCCGAAGCGATGGCGCCCGGCGACATCAAGACCGCCCGCATGTTCGGCGCTCACTTCGCCCACAGCCTGCTGCGCGTCGGCAGCCCGCAAGCCGACACCGCCGCAGCGGCAGCAGCCCTGGCGGCCCAGGCCTCATGAGCAGCGCGCGCGGCGCAGCCCAGAAGCTCGCACCCCTGCTGTTCGGCCTCATCCTCTCGGGCCTGATGTCCTTGCTGGTCTCGGCCGTGGCGACCCTGCGCGCGCTCGGCCCCGGCCCAGGATTCTTTGCCCACTGGCTGGGCGCTTGGTGGCCGGCCTGGCTGATCGCCTTCCCGGCCGTGCTGCTGCTGGCGCCGCTGACGCGCCGCCTGGTGCAGCGTTTGCTGGCCACGCCTGGCGCTTGAAGGCGCTATGGCGGCGCTGGGCCGCGGCTGGGAAGCGCGACTTTCATCACGACTTGCCCCTGGCTCCCTTGTTTTCACCCGCAGGCGCGGGGGGCACAGGGGGCCAGGTCGCAGCCAACAATGAAGTCCAGCCCGAGTACAGGCAATCGCCTCACCCGGCCCCACCCAACGCAGCATCGCGGACCTCATCATCATGAACAGCAAGAACGCTCTCTCCGCCCTGGCCCTTGGCATCGCATCGCTGAGCGCGTTGCTGCCCATGAGCGCCTCGGCCGATGCCGTGATCGTCAATCCCCTGGCCGGCGGCATGCACTGGTCCTCCTTGGGCGAGCCTGACACCACCACCTATGGCCAGACCTTCAAGGTCGCTGATGCCACCAACACCCGTCTCGATTCCTTCAGCTTCTGGCTCAAGTCGAGCCATGGCACCTCGCGTCTGCGTGCCTATGTGGCCGAATGGAGCGGGAGCGGCATCGTCGGCTCGAATCTGTTTGCCGGCAGTGAGTTCTCGGGTGTCTACAACGACTTCACCGAAATCGCTATCAGCACCGGCGGCTTGAATCTCGACGCCAGCAAGCAATACGTCGCCTACTTCAGTGCCGCTGGTCTGTTTGATGGAGAGGCTGATGGTGTCTACATCGGAACCAACAACTTCCAGGACACTTACGCCAATGGCAGCTTCGTCTATGACAACAGCCGTGGCGTGTCGCCTGGCGTGAATTGGGCCGGCTGCCACAGCGATTGCTCCGATGTCGCCTTCCGCTTGGCCTTCAATCAGTCGAGCGGCTCCCAGGTGCCCGAGCCAGCCAGCTTCGCCCTGACTGGCATCGCTCTGCTTGGCATGCTGGCCGCACGCCGCCGCAAGGGTCACGCAGCTCGCTGAGCGTGCCAGCGGTTTCGGCCGCCGAACCCAGATCCCCGCGGGCCCGGCCCGCATTCGATCGCTGCCAGCCCTCGGGTGCTGAGCGGCGATTTTCATTTCCTTCTGCACCATGCCGCGCCGCTAGCGCCTCTGCAAGCGCAGCTTCAGGGCTTGGCTGGGCCGCAAGGTGATGTCCAAGCGCGGCGTGGGTGCTGGCAGCCCTGGCACCGGGCATAGGCGGTAGTGCTGCAGGATCAAGGCGCCGATCACCATCATCTCGGTGCTGGCGAAATGGCTGCCCAGGCAGACGCGCGGGCCGGCGCCGAAGGGCAGGTAGGCACCGCGCGGGATCTCGCCATGGCCGCTGTCCGGGTCAAAGCGCTCGGGGCGGAAGGCCTCGGGCTCCTGGAACCAGCGCGGGTCGCGCTGCGTCAGGGCCGGGGTCAAGCGGACCATGGCGCCGGGCGGGATCTCGCAGCCAGCCACGTGCAAGGGCGTGGCCGCGACGCGGGTGATCAGGGCAGCGCCGGGCGGGTAGAGCCGCAAGGTCTCCTTGATGCTGCGGTTCAGGCGTGGCAGCCGGGGCAGATCGGCCGCTGTCGGTGCGCGCCCAGCCAGCACCAGGTCCAGTTCCTCGGCAATCGCCTGCTGCTCCTGCGGATGGCTGGCCATGCACCAGCCCCACCAGGTGAGTGCGGCTGCCGTGGTCTCGTGGCCGGCCAGAAAGGTGGTCATGCACTCGTCGCGCAGGCCGTGTTCGTCAAAGCCGCGGCCCTTGGCATCGCGCGCCTCCATCATCATGGCGAGCAGGTCGTCGTGCGGGGCGTCGTCCTCGCGCCGGCGCGCCAGCTCGCGGCGGATGAAGCCATCCAGCGTCGCCAGGGCGCGTCGCTTGGGCGCTTTCCAGGGCGCCCACAGCGGGCTGCTGACCGGCCAGTAAAACTCGCCCATGGCCACCACGCTGAGCACATGCACAGCCTCCGCCGCGGCGCGACCCTGGGCCTCGTCGCTGCGCGAGAACAGGCTGCGCAGAATGAGCTCCATGGTCAGCTGGGTCATGGCGGCCTCGAAGCCGAAGGCCTCGCGGCCGGAGCCATCCCAGCGCTGTAGCGCTTGCTGTCCGGCGCTCACCATCAGCGGCAGCAGCGCGTCGACCCGCTTGGGCGCAAATCCGGGCTGCAGCATCTGGCGCTGGCGCTTCCAGGCGGAGCCTTCAGCCACCAGCACGCTCTGGCCGTGGGCCGAGGCAAAGATCTCGGTCGCACGCGGCCAGCGCAGCAGGCCCTCGTGCGATTGCACCAGCAACTCGCGCACATGCTCGGGGTGCAAGAAGCTGAAGTCCCGGTAGAGCAACAAGCGCTGCTGCACCACATCGCCCCACCGCCGGTGCCAGCCTTGCACCGTGCCGAGGTAATCCTGGCGCAGGGCGCGCAGCTGCTGAAACCCGATGCCGCGCGGGCCGGAAGGGCCGGGCTTGCTTGAGGCGGCCTGAGGGCGCTTTGCCTTGCCGGCGTCGGCAGGAAGTTGGGTGGGGCTGTGCTCGTCCATGCGGCGCATCATGGCCAGGTCCAGTGAGCGCGTCTTGAACGAAATCGACATGAGGCGGGTCTTGTGCGGAGGGCGTGCAGGCATGGGCCCGCGCGCTGCCTACACTTCCGCCATGCCCACCACCAACCGCCACCCCGACGCCGTTGCCTGCTTGCTGGTGCCCAGCCTTGCCCTGGCCGGCTGCGTGCGGGCCTGCCTGTGGCGAGACACCGCCAGTGTGGCGGCCCCGCTCAGCGAGGCCCAACGCGACAGCCATTTCGCCGCCAGCCCCTTGTGCGGCCTGACCTGGACGCTGCAGGGCGGCGGCTGGGAGGTCGAGGCACAAGGCCAGTTGCGGCCCATCGAACACCGCGCCTTGCTCGGCGGTCCGCGCAGCCGGCCGGCGCATTTCCGCTCCGAGGCTGGCATCCGCAGCTTTATGGTGGCCCTGCAGCCTGAGGCCTTGCATGCCTTGACCGGTCTGGACCTGGCCGCCCTGCTGGACCGTTATGTGCCCATCGAAAGCGTTCTGCCTGGCGATGACTGGCGCCAACTCAATACCCAGATGCTGGCCGCGCAGGACGAGCAACAGTGCATGGCGCTGCTGGAGGCCTTTTTCCTGCCACGCTGGCTGGCCCTGCAGCAGGAGCGTGCCACCGCGCCCGAGCGCGGCCGCTACCGTGACTGGATGCAACACCTGGCCCTGCGCGCGATTGCCGGTGGCCATGGCGCCAGCCTGCGCCAAATCGAGCGGCGCATCAAGCAATGGAGTGGTCAGAGCCTGCGCGCCTTGCGCGGCATCAGCCGGGCCGAGGCCACCTTCTTCCAGGTGCGCCGCGAGATGGAGGCCGGTGAGGTGGTCTGGAGCGCCCTGGCCCAGGACGCGGGCTACACCGACCAGGCCCATCTCTGCCGCGAGACCCGCCGCGTTACCGGCTTCAGCCCCGAAGAGCTGCGCCGCCGCATTGAGGAGGACGAGGCTTTCTGGCCTTACCGCATCTGGGCCTGAGCGGCGCCTGCCTGGCCCCCGGTTTCGGCCCGCCAACACGTGCCATCTTCCTCGCTGCAAAAAGAGGCCAACAGGGCCGTGTCCAGGGCCTGCCCCGGCAAGGGCAGCTCTTCGTTGGGCCAGCGTTTGACCAGATGGCCATTGGCCACGCCGCCGGCATGGAGCTCTTGGTAGGCGCGGCGGTGCTGCATGGTCGGGCCGCCGTTGGCATTGGCGATGATGCGGCTCTCGCCCAGCTGCCAAGGCTCGAAGTAAGCGTCGGCCAAGCGGTCCACTTCGCGGAAATAGGCGCGCGCGCCCTCGGCGTCGAGCTTGCGGCGCACGGTGCGCGTGATCTGGCCCTGCAGCTGGTCTAGCGTTTCATAACTCATGGACTGCACGGCGGCCGGCGAGAGATCGCGGCCCTGCATCAGCGCCTGCAGCGCTGGCGCCGCTTTCAACTCCTCGGACAGGGCTTGCACCATGGCCGCCACCACCGCATGGTGGGGCGCCACGGCGGTGGCGATGGAGCGGGTCTGCGGCTGATAGGGGCAGCGAATCTCGACAAAGCGTGGCTTGGTCGGACCCGAGCAGCCGTCGTGGTGGTAGTACTCGCCCTGGCTCAGCCGGCCCTTGCTGGAGCGGCCGCGCACATCGCGGTAGCTCGGGTGCCGGCTGTCCAGATTCAGGCAGACCACCAGACCCGTGGCATCGGCCAGCTGGAAGAACGGTTCACGCCATTCGGGCTGCAGCAGGATCTCGTGCAGATAGTCGCTGGGCGCGATCGCAGCGCCTGCTTCAGGCGGCTCCAGCCCCTCGATCACCAGCACAAAAGGCTTGGGCCGGCGCACGCGCCAGGCACGGCCGGCGAAATCGAGGGTGGAGGAGGCAGACATAGGAGGGCAAGAGTGGCGAAGCGCCACGAATTCTAGGCGCCCGGCCCACGCCAGCCGCCATGCAGCCCGCCGCGCAGTCCACATAGGTGTGCCGGTGCTCTCAGGCAGCCGCGCGCAAGCCGCTGAGCCAATTCACTAGGTACCAAGCAAGCCAGTCAGGTGACGATGGCCTTGAAATTCAAGGCTAGGCTCAAGCGCATGCGGCCGACGCGTCAGAGCTGTGGCCTCTGGCTGGTCAAGACTTATGAATTGCTTTGGTCTGACTGAACGATGCCTAGGTTCTGCATCGCCTCAGTCACCAGTGGCACCACAAAAAGTGCACCTGTACCGCCAGATACTTGCAACAAAACCTCTTCTGGGAGTTCTTCCAGAGGAAGGAAATTCAGTTCCTGTGTCGACATTGTGGCGCTCGTCGGGAGTGATGGTGGCGTTTATCCTAGGAGTTATGACGCAGCGGGTCAATCCACATGGATCCTGAGCGAGCGGGCTCCAAGGCAGTGCGCTGGCAGGGAGCGAGAAGAGAAGGGCAAAGGGTCAGGCCTTAAGTCTGAAGGCAAGACCTGACCCTCAGCTATGGTTATGACTCCGTCAACCAGCTGACCAGCACCAGCTAGGCCGAAGGCACCCTCAGCACCCTGAGCTAGCCCACGAGCGGCCCGGTCGTTACAGACCCGCCCGGCGCCACTGCCCCGCCGTCGCCCCCAAATCCGCTCTCAGGCTGCGGCTCAGATGGCTGGCACTGGCATAGCCGCACTGCGTAGCGATCTCGGCCAGGCTCAGCTCGGAGCGCTCACGAAGCAGGGCTTGCGCGCGGGCGCTGCGGCGTTGGCTGATCCAGCCGTGGACACTGCAGCCCAGGCTGTGGCGGAACATGCGGGCAAAGTGGAATTCGGACAGATTGGCCTCGGCCGCCAGCTCGGCCAGGCTCAGGCCCTCGGTCTGGCCTGCCGCCAGCTGAGCTTCGATTTGCTCCAGCACGCGCCGGCGCGCGGCCGGGGCCAGGCCGCCCTTGGCCAGTTGCAGGGCGCGTTCTCGGGCATGGGGTTGGGCGGCCATCAGCACCAGGCGGTCCAGTGCGGCTTCGCTGAGCTGGTGGGCCTGCAGGCGCTGCTGGGTGTCGCCCCAGTCGAGCCCGCTGACCAGGCGGGCCCAGTCGGCCAAGGCCGGGTCCTGGCCGAAGATGCGCGGCGCCAAGGTGTAGGCGCGCGGCTCGGCGTCGAGCAGGCGGACGATGCGCTGCGCCCAGGCGCTGTCGGACAGATACAGATGCACAAAGCGCAGTGGGCCGGCGATCTGCCACTGCGACTCATGGTCGGCCGGCAGGATGCAAAAGGTGCCCGGCTGGCCGTGCGCGGCATCAAGTGGGCTGCGTTCGCCAACCACGCGCACATCCTGGCCGCCGTGCAGGTAGACCGACAAGGTGTGGTGGCCGGGGCGGTTGTAGCCGGTGTGGTCCTCGCGGTTGCGCCACTGGGCCAGGCGCAGGGCGCCGCCCAGGTCCGCCTGACGCTCCAGCTGCGCGCGCGACTGGCTCAGCACCGCGAACACCTGGGGCGGTGGGGCGGCGCCGGCGGCTGGGCTGGGCGAGGCGGGGTCAGTGGACATGGCGTGATTTTCGACGGCACAGGCTTGCAGTGCCCGCCGCCGCGCGCAAAAAGCGCAGGAATGTGCAATCCACTGCAGGGCACGGCCGGCATGCTCTGGCCCTGATTCCGAGGAGCCGATTTCGTGAATGCAATGCTGTACGCCCTGGTGGTGTTGATCTGGGGCACGACCTGGATAGCCCTGAAGTGGCAGCTGGGCGTGGTGCCCATCCCCCTGTCGATTGCCTACCGCTTCGGCCTGGCCGCTTTGATCTTGTTCGCCTGGCTGGCCTGGCGCGGCCAGCTGCAGCGGCCACGCGGTCGTGCGGGCCTGTGGGTGCTGGGTCAGGGCCTGTGCCTGTTCTGCTTCAACTTCGTCTGTTTCCTGAACGCCAGCGCCCTGATCCACAGCGGCCTGGTGGCGGTGGTGTTCTCCAGCTCCACGCTCTGGAACGCGCTGCTGGGCCGCCTGGTCCATGGCCGGCGCCTGGCGCCCCAGGTGCTGGCCGGCGGTGCGCTGGGCTTGGGGGGCTTGCTGCTGCTGTTCTGGCCCGAGATCAGCGCCCACGGCGCCAGTGCCAGCACCTTGCAAGGCCTGGCCTGGGCGCTGGGTGGCACGCTGTGCTTCTCAACCGGCAATCTGCTTTCGGCCGCCCTGCAGGGCCAGGGCCTGAAGCCGGCGCAGACCAACGCCTGGGGCATGCTGGTCGGTACCCTGCTGCTGCTCAGCTACTGCCTGCTGCAGGGCGTGCCTTTTGCCTACGAGCCGGGTTGGCGCTATAGCAGTGCCTTGCTGTATCTGGCGATTCCGGGCTCGGTGATCGGTTTCACCGCCTACCTGACCCTGGTCGGCCGCCTCGGCCCTGAGCGGGCGGCCTACAGCACGGTGCTGTTCCCGGTGGTGGCGCTCAATGTCTCGGCCCTGTTCGAGGGCTACCGCTGGACGTTGCCGGCGCTGCTGGGCCTGGCCTGCGTGATGGCGGGCAATGTGCTGGTGTTTCGCAAGAAGCCTGTCTTGCCCAATATGCCCGCGAAAGCCGGCCCATCTCCCGCTTGAATCAAGGGCAAGCAGGGCTAGGATGAGCCAAGGTGGCCGCTGACCTGGGAGGCAGACGGCCCAGGAGCGCCCTTCATGAGTCAAGCACTGTCCACCTGGGCCCTGCACCAGCTGGAAATCGAGAAGTCCGGCCTGGCCGGGCGCTTGCGCAGCCTGCACGGCATCATCCAGACGCGTTTTCCATTGATCAGCCGTATGGCGCTGGCGCTGTACGACCCGGTCAGCGATGCGCTCAAGACCTTCGCCAGCAGCAACGAGGACGGCGAAGCTTTGCAGCGCTACGAGGCGGTGCTGGCGGATGTGCCCTCGCTGCTGCAGCTCAAGACCGAGCGCCGAGCCCGTGTCGTGCACGACATTGAGGTCAGCTTTGCCCACCCCACCGCGCACACAGCCTGGCTGCGCGGCCAGCTGTACCGCAGCAGCTACACCTTGCCGATTTTCAGCGGCCACGAGCTGGCGGCCTTCCTGTTTTTCGATGCCAAGGAGCCGGAGGTCTTCAGCACCGAGGTCACGGCCTTTCTGGACATCCTGGCCGACATCGTCAGCCAGCTTTACCTGTTGCGCTTGGCAGCGGTCAACACCTTGGTGGGCGCGGTGGACATCGCCACTGGCCTGGCCCGCATCCGAGATGTCGAGACCGGCCGCCACCTGGAGCGTATGGCCGCTTACGCGCGCCTGATCGCCAAAGCCCTGGCACCCAGCCATGGCCTCAGTGACGAACAGGTCGAGTATGTGCACCTGTTCGCGCCCCTGCATGACATTGGCAAGGTGGGCATCCCCGATCGCATCCTGCTCAAACCCGGCCGACTGGACGCCGAAGAGTTCGCGCACATGAAGCGCCATGTGCAGATCGGGCTTGAGCTGGTCGAGCACATCTTGGCTGACCTGAGCCTGCAGGACGACCCGATGGCGCGAATCATGCGCGAGGTGGTGGGCGGCCACCATGAGCGTGGCGACGGCTCGGGCTATCCCCTGGGCCTGCGCCTGGCCGAGATCCCGCTGGTGGCGCGCATCGTGGCCGTGGCCGATGTCTACGACGCTCTGTCCACCGAACGGCCCTACAAGCCGCGCTGGAGCGAGGCCGACTGCTTGGCCGAGCTGCGGCGTGAAGTGGCGGCGGGCCGGCTGGATGGCGACTGCGTCGAGGCCCTGGTCGCCGCCGAGGCCGCGCGCGCCGACATCCGCCGCCGCCTGGCGGACTGAACGCCGCTCAGGCCGGCGCGCGGCGCGCCCGCCAGGCCGCAGCCGCCACGCAAATTGCCCAGCAGATCCAGGCCGACCACAGGGTGTGGCTCACATAGTGGGCGCCGCGCGCCAGCTGGGCCCAGCCGAACAGGGTGCCGAAGACCAGCACACCGGCCAGCCAGAGGCGGGCGATGGCCGGGCGATCCTGGCGCCAGAGGAAGAACTGGCTGAAAAAGGCAAAGGCCGCAATCGCGTGGCCCGAGGGGAAGCAATGGCCACCGCCGCCATCCTTGACGCCCAGCAGCCAGTGCGGCACATAGGGTGCGCTGCCGCCGAACTCTTGCAGATCCCAGGGGCAGCTGGTCTGGCTGATTTGCTTGAGCGCCGGGATGGCGACCAGGCAGGCCAGGGTCACCAGCAGCCAGAAACGCCGCTCGCTGCGCGCCGGGCTGGGCAAGGCCGATCGGCCCGGCCGGGCGATCCAGGGCCGGATGGCGTCCACGATCAAGGCGATGAAGATCAGCCAGGCCAGGTTGCGCCCGCCCTGGTGGCCCAGGCCCGCCGTCAGCCAGGCCTCGCGCCAGGCAAAGCCGCTGGCATCGCCGTAGAGGCGCGAGATGCTCAGGTCCAGGCCGCTCCATTCCCAGGCGGCCAGCAGGGCCAGGGCGATCAAGCTGAGCAGCAGATCACGGCGCCAGGCCGGCGCCGCGGCAGGCACGGGGGCGCTCATTTCGCCGCCCCGATCTTGCAGTTCTGAGCCAGGTTCCAGTCCGGGGCGAACACGCTGCTGTGCACGTCGAGCAGGCCCATCATGGTGTGGAAGAGATGGTCATGCCGGGTGGGCGGCTGCGGCTGGAGGGCGCGCTGGCGAACGCAGGCCATGTCCAGGCCGGCATTGGCGCCGAAGCCCGGGCTGGCCCACATCAGCATGGGCACTTGCGTCTGCTGGCTGGGGGCGATGGCGTAGGGGATGCCGTGCAGGAAGAGGCCGTTCTCGCCCAGCGATTCGCCGTGGTCGGAGACGTAGATCAGGGCCGTGTCCACTTCGTCCGAGCGGGCCTTGAGCTTCTTGATCAGCTCGGCCAGCACATGGTCGGTGTAGAGCAGGGCGTTGTCGTAGGCGTTGACAATTTCTTCCTTGCTGCACAGGCGCAGATCGTCCTTCTGGCAGGCTGGCTTGAAGCGCTCGAAGGCCTCGGGGTAGCGGCGGAAATAGGACGGGCCATGGTTGCCCAGCTGGTGCATGACCCAGAGGTGGGTGGAGGCGGATTGGCTTTTGGCGGCGCTCAGGCGGGCGTCGAGGTCGGCAATCAGGCCTTCGTCCAGGCAACGCTTGCCGTCGCACAGGCCGGGGGCATTCTGGTCATCGACATAGTCATTGGGCAGGCCGTCGCAGACGCCTTTGCAGCCGCTCTGGTTGTCGCGCCACTGCACTTGCACGCCGGCGCGGGCCAGCAGGTGCAGCAGGGATTCGCTGCCGCGGATGCGGGCTTCGTCGTAATCGCGCCGGCCGATGGGCGCGAACATGCAGGGCAGGGAGGTTTCGGTGTTGGTGCCGCAGGCTTCGACCGGCGGCAGGCTGATCAGCTCGGGCAGTTGGGCCAGCTGCGGCGTGGTCTGGCGGGCATAGCCGTTCAGGCCCCAGTTGGCAGCGCGCGCGGTCTCGCCCACCACCAGCACCAGCACCAGGGGCTTGGCGCGGGCGCTCATCTGCGCGCCCGGTTTCGCGTCCAGGCCCAGGGGCTGGCGCGGCTTGGCCGCACCTTTCAGGTCTTGCGCGATCACCGAGCCCAGAGACCAGATGTAGTTGGCCGGGGTGATCAGGTAGCGGATCTCCTTGTTGTTGCGCATCAGCGAGGAGAAAGGCTGGAACACCGCCATGATGGCCGCCACCGCCGTGGCCAGGGCCAGCAGCAGCACGCCCAGGCGCACCAGCAGCGCGCGCTGCCAGCTGCGCCGGCGCACCAGGTCCACCCGCCATAGCGCCAGCAGCGGCAGGCCGGCCCAGAGCAGCACATGGCCGGCCATGCGCAGGCTGAGCAGCTCCGAGGCCTCGGCCGGGTCGGTGCGCAAGGTGTTGCGCAGCATGGTCGGGTCGAGGTAAACGCCGTAGGTCTGCATGTAGAAGGTGGAGCAGGCGGTGCCGATCAGCAGCACGGCGAGCACCGGCTTGATGGTCCAGCGGTGGGCCACCAGGCCGACCAGCAAGACATGCAGGGCCAGCACCATCACGCCGATGGCCAGGCCGAAGCTCCAGCTGCTGGCATCGCCGGCGACGCGGTCTTTGAGCGCAGCGGCGAAGAACAATCGGTTGGCGCTGAACAGCCAGAACAGACTGGAGATCAGCAGCAGCTGCTCCACGCTGAGGGCCAGCGTGAAGCGGCGCCTGGGGGAGGGGGACCCAGAGGTCCGGGAGGAGGCAAAGGCGGTCATCCCCGCATTGGAACCGATGCCGATGAAGGCAGTCTTAAGGGCTTGCCCCCGGCCCAGCTTTTCGGCGGGACGGGGGCAGATTGCAGCACCGCCGGGTGGCAGCGTGAAGTTCAGCGCCTAAGGGCGTGATCAGCGCGCGATCCAGGCGTCGGTCCAGTGTGCGCCCACACCGGGCTCGTAGGCGGTGGCATTGCTGCTCCACTGCCGGCACCAGCCCTCGTAGGGGAAGGGCTTGCACTCGTAGACCTTGCCGTTCTTGGGCTGCAGCACCTTGGTGCCGCCCTTGTAGCTGGCCAGGCTGTTCGGGAACACAAAGTCGTAGGTGCTGCTGCCAGCCGGCTTGACGGTGATGGCATAGGTCTTCTGCAGCACATTGCCGCCAGCCTTGGGGCTGCCCTTGACCACCAGGTTGTAGGCGCCGGCGGTGGCGGGGTTGAGTGCCAGGTTCAGGGTCTGGCCGCTGTTGTTCAGCGAGACGCTGGTCTGGGCCTTGCTGTTGCCGGCGGCGTCGAACAAGGTGGCCGTCACATCCAACTCGCCCACGGCGGTGACGCTGAAGCTGAGGTTCAGCGGCCCGCTGGCCGGCGCGGTGTATTCGGCGGCCACGCCGTTGACCAGCAGGTCGACATTGGGCGGCGGCGTCTTGTCGATCTGGATCTCCACCCGCTCCAGGCTGCTGTCGCTGCGCACAAAGACCTCGTTCTGGCCATAGGCCGGGCTGATGCTGCCGTCGGCGGCCTTCTGGCCGGCCTTGAGCTGGCTTTGCTCGGCATTGATGCGGCCGGCCAGCAGGAAGGGCCAGTTGTTGCGCTGGCCGTCCGTGCTGTTGGCGATGGTGATGCGGGTCTGGAACTCGGGCCGCTCGCCCTGGGCGTCAAACACCCGGGTGGCGACCTTGTCACCGGCGGCCAGGTCGACCGAGGGGTAGATGGTGCCCTTGGGGTTCCAGGTGATCACGGGCGGCGTGCCGTCGAAGCTGACGTCCACCAGGTTGTAGAAGCTGTTGGTGGTGTCGGCGACCTCCCAGACACCCAGGATCACCTGATAGCCGCTGCGTGCCGGCACGGTGCAGCTGTGGTTGACGGTCTTGGGCGGCTGCTTGCCGCCGCCGTCTACCGTGCAGAAGGGCTGGGCTTCGAAAGAGGAGCGGCTCAGCTTGAGGTTGGGGTTCCAGTCGGCGCGGGTGATGTAGTAGCGCCAGTTGCGCGTGGCATGGTTGGCGGTGAAGGTCCAGGAGAAGGTCTGGGCGCCGGCCTTGATGGCGCGTTTGGTCCAGCGCGTGCTGGTTTGCTCGTCCAGGGCGCCGAACTGGGTCAGGCCGGCGCTGGCGATGCGGCCATCGGCCGGGCCGGTGGCGGGGTAGCCCGAGGGGCCTTCCAGGCTTTGCGGCTCGTACTGCACGGGGCCGCAATTGCTGTTGCCGCCTTTGCTGCAGAGCAGGCTGCGCGACTCGGGCGCGCTGATGTAACCATGGGCGGTGGCCAGGGCTGGCAGCGTGGCGGCCAGCAGGCCGAGTGCGAGGGTTCGAATGCGCATAACGTCCTCCTTGTTGGGATTCGACGATTCTGCGTAGTGCGCACAGCGCGCACAAGTGGTTTTGGATTGGGGTTTATCTGGTTTTATATTGGTCTTCTGTAACGTATGAAACCGGCGGTGTCCGCCGGCCACCGAATGTCAGCGCTGCGATCAAGGGGAGGGTGCCGGTGCTCACAGCCCCAGCCAGGGGCTGCGGGTGATCGAGCAAGCCAACATATAAGCCAGGGCCAGCAAGGCCAGCAGATAGCCCAGGCCGCGGAACTCGCCCTGACCCATGGCCCAGTGGGCGCAGCCGGTGTAGACCACCAGGGCGATCAGCTTGGCCAGCAACCAGCTGTCGCGCAGAAAGGGGTTCATGAAGAGCAAGGCCCAGAGGCTCAAGCCCGTGATGGTCATCAGCGCGTCGATGCCGAAGACCAGCACGCTGAGGCGGCTGTCCAGCGCCCATTGGCCGCCGAATTGGAAGGCCAGGCCGCGCACCAGGAACAGCGCCACACTGCTCCAGGCCAGCAGCACATGGATCTCGCTCATCTGCAGGTCGAAGGAATACATGGCTTTTAGCTTGGTGATGGGGNGGGGGGGGGGGGGGGGGGGGGGGGGGGGGGGGGGGGGGGGGGGTGAACAGGTGAACAGGTGAATGGGTGAATGGGTGAATGGGTGAATGGTGAGTCGTGAGTCGTGAGTCGTGAGTCGTGAGGTGGCGGGGGGCGCTCAGCGGTTCACGTGGCACGCTTCGTCCAGGGCTCGTGCAAACGCCGCCCTTGCAAGGATGTTCGTGGTGTTGAGGTAGCGCAGGCCAGCGGCTGCAAACACCGCCGCCTCGCGCTGGGCCGGGAATGCCAGGGGGAGCTCGGTGCAGGCCAGGCAGATGGCCGCGTCCTGCTGCAAGGCCGCTGCACCCAGGGTCTGTAGCGCCAGATCGTGCATCTGCGCAGCGGCGGCTTCGGGCTGAGGTGCGGCCTGCAGGCTCAGGATCAGCGGCACCAAGGCTGCCCGCTCGGCGCTGCCCGGCGCCGGCACGCAGGCCTCGATGCCCTGGCGCGCCAGGGCGGACGGCAAGGCCTGACCCCGCATGGTGGGCTCGGTGCCCAGGATCAGCAGACGACGCAAGCCCAGCGCTGCCGCCTGCGCGGCCACCAGCTCAAACAGGTTCAGCACTGGCAGGCTTAGGCCGGCGGTGATGGCGTCGAAACGGTTGTGCGGTGTGTTGCTGGCAATCAGGGCGAAGTCGGCGCCGCTGGCCTGCAGGCGCAAGAGCGCCGCGCGGAAGTAGGCGTCGAAGCCGGCCCAGGAAGCCTCGTCGCCCTCGATGCCGCGCAGGCTCTGGCTGCGTGCGATGTTCAGCGACTCGATGCTGAATTCGGGCATCTGCGGCGCGCCGGTCGGCCCCAGACCGTTGTCCAGCGACTGGGCGCGGGCCTGCGCCAGTTGGCACAGGGTTTTGTAGATCTCCACGGTCGAGGCCCAGGCCACGCCGCCGACGATGCCAATTTTTTTCATGAATTCCGTCCTCGTGAGGGCATTGTCACCGGCTCCGGCCCGCAGCAAGCCGGCTTGCTATGCTTGCCGGCACCCGGCTTGAACCAGCCATTTGTTCACCTGCCCAAGGAACACCGCCATGTCCCGTCTTGCCACTTCGAGTCTTGCCCTGGCCGCCGCTCTGCTGGCTGCCGGCCTTCCTCACAGCGCCGAGGCCGCCGCGCCCCAAGTCAAGACCCAGGCGCCGGGCTACTACCGCATGATGCTGGGGGATTTAGAAGTCACGGCCTTGAACGACGGCACGGTCGATCTGCCCATGGACAAGCTGCTGACCGGCGCCAAGCCGGGTCAGGTCTTGCGCGCTCTGCAGCACGCCTACCTGGGCACGCCGCTGGAGACTTCGGTCAACGGCTATCTGATCAACACCGGAGCCAAGCTGGTGCTGGTCGACACGGGGGCCGCCAGTCTGTTCGGCCCTACGCTTGGCAAGCTGCTGGGCCATCTCAAGGCTGCCGGCTACCAGCCCGAGCAGGTCGATGAGATCTACATCACCCATTTGCACGGCGACCATGTCGGCGGCCTGCTCAGCGAGGGCAAGGCGGCGTTCCCCAATGCCGTGGTACGCATCGACCAGCGCGAGGCCGACTACTGGCTCAGCGAGTCCAATATGGCCAAGGCCCCCGAGGCCGCGCAAGGCGGTTTCAAGGGTGCCATGATGTCGATCAAGCCCTACCAGGAGGCCGGCCGCTTCAAGCCTTTCGAGGGTTCGCCGCAAGGCGTGGAGCTGGTGCCTGGCGTGCGTGCCGTCTCCACCTACGGTCACACGCCTGGCCACAATGTCTACGTGGCCGAAAGCAAGGGCCAGAAGCTGGCCATCTGGGGCGACCTGATGCATGTGGCCGCAGTGCAATTCCCGGATCCTTCGGTGACCATCCAGTTCGACAGCGATTCCAAAGCCGCCCGTCCGCAGCGCGAAAAGGCCTACGCCGACGCCGCCAAGAATGGCTATTACGTCGGTGTGGCCCATGTGGCCTTTCCTGGCATCGGCCGCCTGCGTGCCGACGGCAAAGGCTATGTCTGGGTTCCGGCCAACTACAGCAGCAAGCCCTGAGCGGGGCCCGGTGCCGCGAGGCCGGGCCGGTCACGAACCGGCCAGTAGCCTAGGCAGGAGATGGGCTGCCAGGCAGCTTTTGCGCCGCCGGTTCGCTCGTGCCGGCGCTCCTGCAGCCACCCTGCGGCAGACTGATCGCTTGCATGTGCGGGTCGCTCAACCATTGTTGGACCACTGGCGCATCGCCCGAGAGGGCGAGAAAGCTCAGGTCTGCCCGGCCTGACTTGGCCGGGCCGGGCGGCGGCCCCGAAGTCTGCCGGGTCTTCCCTGTCAGCTTTGGATCTGCAAGCTGCGCAGCACTTTGGAGTCGCTGTTGCCGGCGGTGCCGGAGCTGCCGGTGCGAGTTTCCTGGCGCACGGTGATCAGGCGGTCGCCGACCACGCTGTAGCTGCGCTCATCCTCGGCGCGGCCTTCGAAGCTGAAGACCATATAGGCCCGGCCGCCAAAGCTGCTCTGCGAGCGCAGGCCCAACGGCGTGCCGTCGGCGGCAATCCAGACCTCCATCTGGGATTCGAACTTCTTGATGTATTTGCGTTCCTTTTCGGGGATCCGCTCCATCGGCACTTCAAAGCTGAGCAGGCGTGCGGGCGAGCCCTTGTAGTTGTCGGCTTTTTCGCTGCGGAAGTTGGCCTCATCGATCTGGCGCGCCAAATGGCTGGCGGCGGACAGCATATGCCGCACATCGCTGGTTTTCAGTTCACCGAGGCCCAGGGTGGTGGGCGACTTGCTCTTGCTGTCCTTGGTCTTGGCTCGCTCTTCGGCCTCGCTGCGTGCCAGCAAGTCCTTGCTGTAGATCAGCTGCAGTCCACGGCTGCCATCTTCCACGCTGATGACGGCGGCACCTTGGTCTTCGTCCAGCTCCTTGCCCTCGCCACTGCGGCGCAGGGTCTTGACCTCCAGCTGTGCCTTCACCGGCGTCTGGCCTTGCAAGCGCTGCAGGGCGCTCTTGAGGTCGCTCAGGCCATCGGCATGGGCTGGGGCATGCAGAGCCAGACCCAGCAGGGCGGCCATGGCCAGCAGGGACGGGCGCGGGCTGGTGTCGGGCAGGGAGGCGGGATGGACAGTGCTCATAGCGGGTCGGTGGAATTGTTGGTGTTTGATCTGAGGCGGCAGGGACTGGCTTGAACTTCGAGCCCGGTCTGCCGGAACATCTGGCGGCGACTGTAGGCGCGGGACCGGCCGGCGCGCAGCCCCAGGGCGACGGATGGAAGAATCGAGGGGATGAATCCACCCAGGCCGGTGGTGGTCTGTCCCGCGCTGGCGCCCTGCGCACACAGGGCTGCGCCCCTTGGTCTGTGCGGATTGCCCCCGGGCCTGGTTTGCGCAACAGTGCCGGCTTCTGATTCATTCGAGGCCCTAGGGCCCAGGCCAGCTGTCCTGGGCCGCCGGCTCTACACCTGTGAGCACTTCCTCTCTCTCCCCCTCATCCACTTCGGCGTCCGCGCCGGCCGAAGCGATCGTCCCGCCAGTGGTCGCCGATGCGGCGGCGCGCAGCGATCGCGCCTTTTTTGGCCATCCGGTCGGCCTGGGCTGGCTGGCCTTTTGCGAGTTGTGGGAGCGTTTTTCCTACTACGGCATGCAGGCTCTGCTGGTGCTCTACCTGAGCAACTACCTGTTCCTGCCCGAGAACATCGGCCATGTCGCAGGCATTGAAACCCTGCGCGCCTGGATCGAGGGCGTCACCGGCCCGCGCTCGCCGCAGCAGCTGGCCTCGGTGGTGTTCGGGCTCTACGCCGGCCTGGTCTACCTGACGCCTTTGTTCGGCGGTCTGCTGGCCGACCGTTTGCTGGGCCGCACCCGGACCGTCGTCATCGGCGCCAGCCTGATGGCCCTGGGCCATTTCCTGATGGCGTTTGAGGCCAGTTTCCTGGCTGCGCTGGCCTGCTTGCTGATCGGCGTCGGCTGCTTCAAGGGCAATATCGCCGCCCAGGTCGGTGCGCTCTATGTGCCCGGCGACCAGCGCCGTGCCAGTGCCTTCCAGATCTTCATGCTGGCCGTGCAGGTGGCGGTGATCCTCGCGCCCATCGTCTGCGGCACGCTCGGCGAAAAGGTGGCCTGGCACTGGGGATTTGGCGCCGCCGGCGTAGGCATGCTGATCGGCTTGGTGGTCTATCTGGCCGGCCGCCGCTGGTTGCCGGCCGAGGCGCCGCGGGTCAGCGCCGCCCGGAACACGCTTGAGGCCAAGCCGCGCATGACGGCCAACGAGCGGGCCCGTCTGATCTTGCTGATCGCGCTGATCCCGGTGCTGATGCTGTCCATCGTCGGCAACCAGCAGTTCAACAATGCCTTCCCGCTGTGGTCGCAAAAGCATATGGATCTGGTCATGTTCGGCTGGCAGGTGCCCGTGACCTGGTTGCAGGCGGTGGACGCCTTCCTCAGCACGGCCACCATGATCGCCTCGCTGGCCTTCTGGCGTTGGTGGGCGACCCGCCGACGCGAGCCGGACGAAATCACGAAGATGGCGCTGGGCGCCTTGATGGCGGCCTGTGCGCCGGCCTTGCTGGTGATCGCTGCGGCTCAGATCGAGGCCACCGGCGAGAAGATCAGCTTCGCTTGGACGGTGGGTTATGCCCTGCTCAATGACCTGGGCTTTGCCAATATCCTGCCGGTCGGCCTGGCGCTCTATTCGCGCGCAGCGCCGCGCCGGCTGGAGGGCTTGATGATCGGCATCTATTACTTGCACCTCTTCATCGGCAACTCTTTCGTCGGCTGGCTGGCGGGCCTGCTGGACGTGCTCCCGGGCACGCAGTTCTGGGCCTTGCATGCCGTGCTGGTGGCAGCCGCGGGCGTGATCCTCGTGCTGGTCAAGCTCATGCTGGGCCGGGTGCTGGAGCCTCAGCCGAGTGCTTGAGCTTCAGTCCCCGACCTGGTCGGTCGGGAACTTCAAGGAATCCCGCATCAGATAGTTCATCGGCACATTGAGCTGCAAGCCCTTGGGCGGGATCGGCGACTCGAACCAATGCTTGTAGAGCTTGGCCACCTCGCCGCTGCGAATCAGGCGGGCCATTTCCACATCGACGAACTTCTTCAGCGCCGGGTCCTTTTTGCTCATCATGATGGACAGGGGCTCGATCGACAGCAGCTTGCCGACCACGGCGAACTCCTCGGGCTTGGGCGCACTGGCGCGGAAGCTGTAAAGCAGGATGTCGTCCATCAGATAGGCATCGGCCTGCCGCTTGTCGACGGCATTGAAGCATTGCTGGTCGTCGTCGCATTCCTGCAGCTTGATGCTCAGGCTCAGGTCCTGCGCCTTGGCCTTGATCAGCGGCGCCGAGGTCGTGCCCTTGGTGGTGATGACCCGCTTGCCGCCCAGGTCTTCCACGCGCTCGATATTCGACTCCTTGCGCACCAGCATGCGGGTGCCGGCGATGTAGTGCGGGATGGTGAAGGCCATGCCCAGCTTGTCGCGGCGCTCCCGGTTGTTGGTGGTGTTGGCGCATTCCAGGTCGACCTGACCCTCGGCCACGGCCGGGAAGCGCTGCTTGCTGTCCACAGCTTTGAAGCGCAGGCTCAGGTCTTTCAGCTTGAGCTCTTTCTTCATCACCTCGGCCAACTGCTTGCAGATCTCAATGGCATAGCCCACCGGCTGCTTGGCACCGGGCAGATCGTAGGAAAAGGGGATGGCGTCGGCGCGGTAGCCGATCACCAGTTCACCGCTGCTGCGTATGCTGTCCAAGGTGCCACTGCCGGCCTGGGCCGGGGCTGCCAGGCCACTCGCAAGTGCGGCCGTGGCCGCGCTGATCAGAAGGGGCCAGGTCTTGCGCGGCAGCAGCCGGGTCGTGGGGGTGCGGTGTGTGGTCATTGCGGTATTTCGGGGCGCGGCACGCCCATGGGCCGCCGGCATGCCGGCACAAAGCGCAGCGCTGCCCGGATGGCAGCTGCGCGGCTGACCTGACGATAGCAGAGGCCGGGAGGGGCTCGGTGTAAGTGACTGTGAACTAGGCCGCAAGCTCAGAGCGCCTGCGCGGACTCGCTCTCAAAGCCCATCAAGACGGCGGCCAGCTCTAGGGAACGCCAGAGGTGCGGCGGCATCTCCATGATCTTCTCGGGCGTCTTGGCGCGGGTGGTCCAGCTGAGGATCTCGAAGTGCTGCTCTGGGGTCAGCAGCTTGAGCGCCAGCATCTCGTTCAGGGTTTGCATCGCAGCTCCTCGGGCCACCGGGCCTGTGGCTTCAGGCTAGCACAGAGGGATGTGTATTTTTGCGACGCCAAGGCCAAAGGTGCTTGGCTCGCCCCGGCCCGGCCGTGCGAGGCGCGGCCGGGCGGTCACCGGGCCACGCTTGATGCACTCAACTCAACTTAACCTTCGAGTCGCTTCTGGAACACCAGTCCTGCGTGCTCCCGCAGCGCGTGGAACTTGATCTTGGGCCAGTTGGCTTCGATGGCACGCAGCTCGGGGGCGTATTCGACCAGCACGGTGGGCGCGTCGACGGCGTCCAGGGCCATGCGGTGGTCGTTGGCTTCGATGAAGCGCTTGAGCTCTTTCTCGTCGTCACAGGTCACCCAGCGCGCCACCTGGAAGCGGCTGCCGCTGATGCGGGCCTTGCAGCCGTACTCGTGCTCGAGGCGGTGGGCCACCACTTCGAACTGCAGCTGGCCCACGGCGCCCAGCAGCAGCACGCTGCCGGCCATGGGGCGGAAGACCTGGATCGCGCCTTCTTCGCCGAGCTGCTGCAGGCCGGCTTTCAGTTGCTTGGTCTTGAGCGGGTCGGCCACTTCGACCGAACGGAACATTTCCGGCGCGAAGAAGGGCAGGCCGGTGAACTGCAGGGCCTCTCCTTCGGTGATGGTGTCGCCGAGCTGCAGCACGCCGTGGTTGGGAATACCGATGATGTCGCCGGCAAAAGCCTCGTCCAGCAGCTCGCGCCGTTGCGACAGGAAACTCACCACGGTGTTCGGGCGTAACTCCTTGCCCGAGCGCACCACTTTGAGTCGCATGCCGCGCTCGAAGTGGCCCGAAGCCACGCGCAGGAAGGCGATGCGGTCGCGGTGGGCCGGGTCCATATTGGCCTGGATCTTGAACACCACGCCGGTGAATTTCGTTTCCTCGGGCTTGACCACGCGCTGCATGGCAGCGCGCTCACCCGGCGGCGGCGCCAACTGCACCAGGGCGTCGAGGATTTCCTGCACGCCGAAGTTGTTGACGGCCGAGCCGAAGAACATCGGCGTCTGGCGGCCGGCCAGGAACTCGTCCAGGTCGAAGGTCGCGGCCGCGTCCTGCACCAACTCGATCTCGCCCTGCGCCTGCTCGTACTGCATGCCGAAGCGCTCGGCATAGGCCGGGTTGTTGATGCCTTCCAGGACTTCTTCGTCACCGGCCACGCGGTCCTCGCCGGGCGAGAACACGCGCATGCGCTCTTCGCGCAGGTCCATCACGCCGTGGAAATGCTTGCCCATGCCGACCGGCCAGGTGAAGGGCACGACCGTCATGCCCAGCTCGCGCTCGATCTCGTCCATCAGGGCCAGCGGGTCTTGCACCTCGCGGTCCATCTTGTTGACGAAGGTCAGGATGGGCGTGTTGCGGGCGCGGCAGACCTGCAGCAGGCGGCGGGTCTGCGGCTCCACGCCATTGGCGGCGTCGATCACCATCAGGGCCGCGTCGACCGCGGTCAGCACGCGGTAGGTGTCTTCCGAGAAGTCCTGGTGGCCGGGGGTGTCGAGCAGATTGATGACGCAGTCGCGGTACTCCATCTGCATCACCGAGGAGGCGACCGAGATGCCGCGCTGCTTTTCGATCTCCATCCAGTCCGAGGTCGCGTGGCGCGAGGCCTTGCGCGCCTTCACCGAGCCAGCGATTTGAATCGCGCCCGAGAACAGCAGCAGCTTTTCCGTCAGCGTGGTCTTGCCCGCGTCCGGGTGGGAAATGATGGCGAAGGTGCGGCGACGCTTGACTTCGCTCTCAATATGGGACGGGATGTGGTCGGGCTGCTGATCGGCGGACATGGGTGCGGCGCGCAGCTGGGCAGCGCGGGTCGGCGAAAGGGGCGGATTATCGCAGCAGACGCTTCAAGCCGGCGCGCCCTCGGCGCGTTCCAGGCGGCAGGCATAGCAGCCATAGCCCGCAAAGCGTGCCAGCACGAAGGCCACATCCGGGCGCGTCAGCAGCGCCTGCAGCAGGGCCTCGGCCTGCTCCTGCGGCACGACCTGACCGTCGACGATGGTCTCCGCCGTCGAATAGGCGCGCAGCACGAAGCTGGCCCCGAGGTAGGGACTGTCGCCGACCCAGGGCCGGGCTTGGAGGTTTGGCGTTTCGTCCGAGGCTTCGGCGAGCACAAAGACCGGGCCGTATTCGCGATAGGGGCCGGCCTGAGAAAAAGGGCCATAGCTGGCGAGGATCAAGGCCTCGCCGGGGCGGGCGCGCCGCAGGACATCGCGGCAGGGCTCGCCACCTTGGGCGATGTGGTGTTCAACCGCCTGGCCCAGGTCGTCGCGGCCTTGTTCGCGCACCTGCTGCAGAAAGCTGGCGCGGATGGGCGCGATGCGCCAGGACATGGCTCGGGGCGGGGTGTGGATCTGTGATTCATTCATGGCGCGAGTGTCTTTGCGGCACTGGCGCGCGGCCACCCGATTCTTGCGCCTTTGACACGCTAGCCAAGTCCCTGCGCGTGCGGTCCGCGCTGTGGCAACAATGTCACGTTGGGCGGCTATCGCACGAAGTCCGCCGGTGGCATCATGACCTGACCCCAGGCTCTTCCAGGAGTTCAACGCCATGCGCCACGCACAACAGGGTTTGTCGTTTTCCCTCGGTCTGCTTTTTGTGATGCTGGCGTCTGCCAGCACGGCCGCCCGGGCCGATGACTGGAGCGTCTCGGGTTTTGCCACCCTCGGGGTGGGCAAGACGGTTTCGGGTGTGAAGCAGGACTACTACGGCTTCAAGTGCCCTTGCTATATCGCCAACTATCCCGATGTCGGTGTCTACCGCGACTCGCTCTCGCTCAAGCCCGACAGCCGCGCCGGTGTGCAGGTGATCTACCGGCCCAGCGATGCGCTCAGCTTCACGGGCCAGCTGACCGGCCATGCCGCCAACGACATGAAGCCGACGCTGGACTGGGCCTATGCCAGCTGGAACCTCAACGAGAGCCTGACCCTGCAGGCCGGCCGCAAGCGCCTGCCCTTGTTCGGCTATTCGGACTTCTTCCATGTCGGCTACGCCTACCCCTGGATCCGCCCGCCGGGCGACCTCTACGGCTGGCAGATCGTGGCCTACAACGGCGCCAATCTGCAGTACCGCAAGAGCATAGGCAGCCTCTCGATCTCGGCCAATGTCTGGGCCGGCAGCGAGTCCGACAAGGACAATCGCATGTTGGGTCAGATCTACTACGGCGACAAGGTCGAGGAGAAATGGAAGGGCATCGTCGGCGGTTTCGTCGAGCTCAGCAATGACTGGGGCTCCCTGCGCATGGTGGCCATGACCAGCAAGGTCGATCGCTTCCTCGGCACCGGTGCATCCCGCAGCGTCAACAAGGACGGGGTGAAGCAGAACTTCTACGGCATCACCGGCAATGTCGACCATGGCAACTTCGTGCTGCGCAGCGAAATCAACCGCTTCGTCCGGCCCGATTCGCCCAAGGACATCTACAACATCTTCTTCCTCGGTGGCGGCTACCGCTTCGGCGACTGGCTGCCCATGCTGACCTACTCGCGCTTCACCGAGGACTTCAAGGACGACCCGACGGCCAATGAGAAGCACAACACCTGGATCGCCACCCTGCGCTGGGACTTCCGCTCCGACACGGCTCTGAAGTTCCAGTACGACATCTTCAAGGACAAGTCCGCCTTCCCCTTCATGGGCAATGCCAAGGCGATTGCGGTTTCCCTCGACCATGTGTTCTGAGGAGCAAGACCATGATGCTGAACCCCAAGATCCTGTTGTTGTCGGGACTGCTGCTCAGTGGCAGTGCCTGTCTGGCCGAACCGGTGGTGGTGGTGAATCCGGCCCTGGCCGGCAAGCCTTCGGCCGATGAGGTCAAGGCCCTGTTTCTGGGCCAAGCCAACACCTTGCCCGGCAGCGGCGCGGTGCAGGTGGCGCTGCCCAAGGAAGGCAAGCTGCGCGAGGACTTCGTGATCGGCTATGTCGGCAAGAACGAGAAACAGTACAAGGCCATCTGGACCCAGCTGATCTTCACCGGCCGGGCCCAAGCACCCAAGCAGTTCGACAGCGAGGACGAACTCAAGAAATGGGTGGCCAGCACGCCGAATGGTGTCGGCATCCTCGACAGCAGCAAGGTCGACGCCAGCGTCAAGGTGATCAGCACCAAGTAGGCGGGCGCTCACAGCCGGGGACTTGAGCCTTGGTCCGCCGCGGCGGCAGCTGGGGCCCCTAAGGCGTCATTTCATCAGGCTGGCGCTGGACGGAACGGCGGGTGCTGGCTACGCTGCGGCCACTTCAGCCAACGCCCGGATCCCGCCATGACCGTCAGCCACCGCCTTCACCTCGCCGCAGCCTCCCGTCCTGCGCTCCTCTTGCGCCGCTCCCTGTTGTCGCTGGCCCTGGGTCTGGCCTACGCCGGGTCGGCGTCAGCGGCGACCCCGGCAGTGCCTGCGAGCGCTCCGGCAGCGGCCGATAGTGACGAGGCTCGCATCGCCCGCGTGTTGGCCGGCTTGCGGCCGCCGGTCAGCTTTGTCGGCGACAGCAGCTGGACGCTGCAGGAACGCATGAAGCACTACGGCGTGCCCGGCCTCAGCATCACGGTGATTGACAAGAACGGCCTGGCCTGGACCCGCGTCTACGGCCTGGCCGACCGCGAGGCCGGCCTGCCGGTGCGGCCGGACACCTTGTTCCAAGCGGCCTCCATCAGCAAGCCGGTGGCGGCCTTGGGTGCCCTGACCCTGGTGCAGGAAGGCAAGCTGGCCTTGCAGGAGCCGGTCAATGCGCGCCTGAAAGCCTGGCGCATCCCCGACAACACCTGGACCGCCCAGGTGCCGGTCACCCTGGCCCATCTGCTCAGCCACACGGGTGGCCTCACGGTCCATGGCTTTGGTGGTTATGCACCGGGCCAGAACCTGCCCGATGTGACTGCCGTGCTGGACGGCAAGCCGCCGGCGAACTCGGATGCCGTGCGCGTGAATCAGCTGCCGGGCCAGGCCTTTCGCTATTCGGGCGGCGGCTACACCGTGGCCCAGCTCTTGATGAGCGAGGCCGACGGCCGGCCTTTTGCCGAGCTGATGCAACGCCGCGTGCTGGGCCCGATGGGCATGGCCGAGAGCACTTTCGCCCAACCCCTGCCGGCGCCGCTGCTGGCGCGCGCCGCGGCCGGTGTGTTGCCGGACGGCCGCGCGGTGCTCGGCAAGCGCCACAGCTACCCGGAGCTGGCCGCCGCGGGCTTGTGGACCACCTCGCAGGACCTGGCCCGATTCGCCCTGGGCGTGCAGGCCGCCTGGCGCGGCGACAAGACAGCGCTGCTGTCCACGCCCATGGTCAAGGACATGCTCAGCCAGCGCGCCGGCAGCGGCTACGGCCTGGGTTTCGGGCTGCCTGAGGAAGAGGGCGAGGTCTACTTCGCCCACGGCGGCTGGAACGAGGGCTTCTGTGCCAGCCTGATGGCCCACCCGAGCGCCGGCGTCGGCATGGCCATCATGATCAACGCCAACCAGCCGGCCTTGATGGACGAACTGCGCCGTGCCGTGGCTTTCGAGTACCAATGGCCCGGCTTCAAGGCCCACCAGGCGCTGCCGGCCAGCGCGGAAGCTCTGGACAAGGCGCCCGGCCGCTACCGCGTCAACGCTGAGCAGTTCATCCAGATCACGCGCAAGGGCGAGCAGCTCTTCATGGCTCGTGGCGGCGACACGGCGCGCGAGCTGGTGCCGGTGGCTGGCGGGCGCTATCTGCAACGCGAGCAGGACGAGGCGCGCAGCTTCGCCCCGGACGCCCAAGGCCGCTGGCAGTTGAAGCTGGAGCGCCGAGACGGCACGGCCCAGTTGTTGGCGCGCCTGGCCGAGGCCGAGCGGATGCCGCGCGAGCTGCTGCTGGCGGGCGAGGCCAAGGCTGCCTTGGCGGCCTATCGGGCCCTGCGTGATGCCGGTGACGAAGCCGGCAGCGAGTCCTATCTGACCAACCAGGGCTATCGCGAACTGCGCGGCGGCAACAAGGCGGCAGCGCGCGCCCTGCTGGACCTGAACACCCAGCTCAACCCGGAGTCGGCCAATGCCTGGGACAGCCTGGGCGAGGTTTTGCTCAGCCTGGGTGACAAGCAGCAAGCCGCCGCGGCCTATCGTCGCGCATTGGCACTGAAGCCTGAGCTGCCCGCGGCCAAGGCAGCCTTGGCCGCGCTGGAGCCGGCGGCGCGCTGAGCGCCCGGGCGTCCGGGTGGCAAGCCCGGTTTCACATGCCCTTGAAGCGGCTGCGATGTGCGCGGCTGACCGCCAGCGTCCCTGCCTGAGCGCGCAGATGCAACTGCAGCTCGCCGTCTTCGCGCCGCTCGACGCGCTCGATGGCGCGGGCGTTGACCACGGTGCCGCGATGGACCTGCCAGAACAGGGCCGGGTCCAGTTCCTGCTGCAGCTCGCCGAGCGGCGTGCGCAGCAGCAGGGCCGTGCCATCGAAGCTTTGCACCCGGGTGTGGCGCAGCTCGGAGCGCAGCACGGCCACCTGCTCCAGCTCGATCAGGCGCAGGCTGTTGCCGATCCAGGCTTGCAGAAAACGCGGGGCGGAGGATGGGCTTGGCCCTGCTTGGCGCTGTGCCAGGCGCTCTCGCAAGCGCTGCACTGTCAGCGCCAGCCGGGCCGGCGTCAGCGGCTTGCGCAGATAGTCCACCGCCGCATGTTCAAACGCTTCCAGCGCGTGCTCGGCATGGGCGGTGACGAAAACCAAATGGGTCTGCGGCGGCGCCAGCCTGGCCAGGCTCAGGCCATCGATGCCGGGCATGCGGATGTCGAGGAAGGCGATATCCGGCCGTAGGGCGTCCAGCAGGCGGCGCGCTTCGCTGCCGCTGCTGGCGCTGGCGACGATGTGCAGCTCGGGCCAGGCCTCTTGCAGCAGGCAGCGCAGCTCTTCAAGCAGCACCGCTTCATCGTCGGCGATCAGGGCGGTGGTGGCGGGCGTCATGAAACCGTTTGTGCCTTGGGGCTGAGGGGCAGGCTCAGGCTTGCCTCGGTGCCTTCGCTCAGAGACCGGAGATGAAACTCGGCCGTATGGCCGTACAAGGCTTGCAGGCGTTGGCGCAGATTGGCCAGGGCCAGGCCTTGGCCGGCCTGCGGCGAGCGGAGCAGCAGCGGCTCGCCGCTGTTGCGCACGCACAGCTGCAGACCTTGGGTGCTGGGGATCGCTTGCAGCAGCAGCTCGCCGCCGCTTTCGCAGGGCTCGATGCCGTGCACGATGGCGTTCTCGACCAAAGGTTGCAGGAGCAAGGGCGGCAAGGTCAGGGCATGCAGTGCAGAGTCCACATCGATGCGGTAGCGCAGGCGCGGGCCCAGGCGGAGGGCCATGATGGCCAGGTACTGTTCCACGATGTGCAGCTCGCGGCCCAGGGTGGAGTCCGCCGTGCGCACCTCGGGCAGCACCGCCTCCAGAAAGGCCGTCGTGCGGTCCAGCAGAGGCAGGGCCAGGCTCGATTGCTGGCGCACCAGGCCGCGAAGCGTGGCCAGGGTGTTGAAGAGGAAATGCGGCTCGATCTGTGCTTGCAGCAGCTGCAGCTCGGCGCGCACCCGGTCGCGCTCTTGTTCCAGGCGCTGCTCGCCGGCCAGGCGGCGCGTGCGCTGCAACAAGGGCAGGCCCAGCAGCAGAGCGACAAAGCCCAGATGCAGGCTCGCGCGTGCCAGCGGCTCTCCTTGCGTCCAGCGGTGCAGGTCCAGCAGCCGCGCGCTCAGCGCCTGTTCGAGCTGGCTTCCCGCACTTGCACCCGTCAGCATGGCCAGGGCGCACAGGGGCAGGGCCAGCGCCCAACCCCGGCGCTGCAGGCCGCCATCGGCGCACAAGCTCAGCGCCTTCAGCAGGAGCTGGCTCAGCACGCAGCCCAGCCACAAGCCCAGGGCCAGGCACCAGGCGGCGTGACTGGCCCAGAACGGCGCGCTGAGGCCGAAGCCCAGCAAGCCCAGGCCCAGCTGCGGCCAGAGCGCCGGGCGGCCGAATTCCTCGCGCAAGGCGCGCGCCGCCAGGCTGGCTGGCCCGCGCGGTCCTGCAGAGCGTGACGGGGCGCTCACGGGGGCGAGAGATGCTGAGGCTGGCGCGGCAGCAGCAGCGCGTCCTTGGGCCCTTGGGTTTCGGGCACGCTGTCGGGCACGATTTCCAATTTGAAACGGGTGCTGCGCAAGATCCCGCCGCCGGTCAGCAAGGTGCCGAAATGCAGGGAGTCCACCTCCTTGGGAATCTGCAGCACCACCGAGGCCTCGCGCCAGCCGAAGCTGCCTTTCAGCGGGCGCAGCTCCATATTGTCGAAAACGCGGCCGATGTCCTGTCCGACGTCACCGCGCAGCCAGATACCGCCCCATTGCGACAGGGCCTCGCCCTGGACTTGTGCGCTCAAGCGCAGGCGCTGGCCGGTGTAATCCCGGGCCTGAATGCTCTGCATGGTGGTGACAAAGCCGCGCGAATCGCTCTTGCAATCAAGCACAAACACCTTGGGCGTGGGCGCGCCCGCGCGCGGCTCGGTGGTGCTGCGGCAGTCCGCGGCATCACCGGCCCGGAACCAGCCCTGCGGCAACTGGTTCGGATTGGCCGCCAGGGCCGTGACCATCAGGGCCACCAGAGGCGCCGCGATCAGGGCGCGCAGCGGAAAGGACGTGGTTTTCATGAAGTCTCGCTCGCCTTTGTCAAAAAGAGTCTGCACAGGTGTTGCAGGCCTGGAAACGATGCGAAGCGTAGGTGGGGCCCGGCATTGTCAGGGCCGCAGGAGGCGAAAGCCGCCAGAACGCGCACGAGCGGTCGCTCGGCGCACATGAGTGGAGCAAGGCGTGTGAGCGCCGATGTCAGCGCCCGCTGCTCATGCCATAGCGCTGGGCCAGGCGGGCCACCGTGCCGCTTTTGATCAGCCGCTGCAAGGCCTCGTTGATCGCGGCCAGGCGCCAGGCCGAGGCGGGCGAGACCAGGCATTGGGTGTCGGTGACTGAGAAGCTGCGGCTGCTGATGTGGAAGCGCTCCCGCTCCTGCGGGTAGCGTTTGAAATAGCCGGCAATTTCCACCTCCGAGGTGATCAGGGCATCGGCCATTTCAAGGCGCAGGCGCCGGAACAACAGATCCACCTGGCTCTCGTCAAGCCGGGTGACCTGGCCGGCCTCGAACGCAGCCTGCAACTGCGGGTACTGGTAGCCCAGCAGCACGGCGACGCGCCGACCGATCAGGTCCTGGTTGCTCTCGAAGTGCAGCGGCGCTGCGGCCAGCGACACCACCCGTTCAACCTGGGGCACCACGGCCACGGTCCAGTTCTCGCCCGTGCCCGGCAGCCAGAGCGGGCTGAAATAGCAGGCGATGTCGGCGTCGCCGCCCATCACCGTGGCCTGCATGCGGCGGCGTGAAACCAGCTGGTGCTGTGCCTGTGTGCCCAGCTCGGCAGCGATCAGATCGCCCAGTTCCTTGAGAAAACCTCCGCTGAGCTTGTTCGGGCCGCTGACGGTGAGCAAGGGGAAGGCCATGGCCTCGGTATGGGCCATGCGCAGCGGTGGCGGGCGCACGGCCGGCTCCGCCGCGTGCAGCGGCAAAGCATACAAAGCCAGAGCCAAAGTCGCAGACCAAGCGCTGCGGGCTTTCATGCCGGATGCTCCAAGCCGCCTGTGCAGGCGCTGCGCACCTGGGCGAGCAGGCGGTCCACCGCTGGCTCGCGCGCGCCTGCCGCGACGACCGGGCGCAGGGCTTCGCGCGTGGCCGCCTCGCCCTGCAGATGCAGCATCAACCAGGTGGCCAGCAAAGGCGCGGCCAAGCCGCCGCTGGCGGTGGCCACGGGGCCGTGGGCATGAAAGGGTTCGTTCTCCAGAACGCGCACACCGGCCTCCAGCAGCCAGGGGCGGGTGGCGGCGTCGCAGCAGGCGGGCATATCACCCAGCAAGCCCAGGCGGGCCAGCAGCAAGGTGCCGGAGCCGAGGGCGCCGACGCGTTGGCGCAAGGGGTCGAGCTGCAGGCGGTCGAGCAGGGCCGAGTTCTCGGCCAGTGCGCGGTTGTAGAGGTTGGAGCCGAACAGCACGGCCTCGGCCTCGTTGGCCCATTCCAGGGGCCGCTGCAGCTGGAGCTGCACGCCATTCATCGAACTGATGGCGCTGCCCGGCCCGCACAGCTCGGCCGAGCAGCCCAGGGGGCGCAGGCGATTCAGCAAGCCCAGGGTGATGAAGCAGTCCAACTCGTCGAAACCATCGAAGCAGACGATGGCCACCCGCGTGGTGGCGGGCGCGTTCAGACCGGTGGGGGTGACTTCACGCATGGTCGGATTGTGAACCCGGGGTTACATTGCGCGCCACTCCCCGGCGCATTTGTGCGCCATGGCTTTCCCTATTTTCTTGAGCTGACATGTCCGCCATACCTGCTTTTCCGCCTCCGGGCGCTTCGATCGACACCCGTCGCTGGGCCTGGCTGCCCCCGGTGGGTACATGGGGCTACTACACCTTGCTGGCTGCCATTGGCATGCTGATCCTGGGCCCGTTGGGTGGCATCGCCGCGGCCTTCATGAATTTCTCCATCGGCTTCTATGTCGGCGGGCAGGTGCTGGCCGGCATCCTGGGTTCGGTGGTCACCTACGGCTACGGCGCCGAGGGCAAGCATGGCGCCAACTACATCCAGACCACGGCCGCCTCCGTGGCCGGCATGATGGCCATGAGCACCCTGATCCAGGCCATGGCCTGGATGGGCATGCCTGAGGTGCCGGCCTGGCAGCTGGTCACCTACATGCTCTGCATCGGCATGATGGCCGCCGGCATCGGCATGCTTTACACGCCCATCCTGGTCGAGCGCATGCAGCTGACCTTCCCCTCGGGCCTGGCGGTCGCCAACATCCTGCGCGCGCTGACCGACCCGGTGCTGCTCAAGCAATCGGTGTCGCGCCTGTTCGGCGGCATGGGTGCCGGCCTGATTGGCGGCATCGGCGCGGCCAAGATCGCCGTGCTGGGTGCGATCGAGCTGTCCACCTCCACCTTCGGCGCCGGTCTGATCGTCGGTGCCCGGGTCGGCATTCCGGCCATCGTCGGCGGCGGCATCTTCTGGGCGTTGGCGCCGTATTTCGTCAGCATCGGCTGGTTGAAAGAAGGCGAGCCCTTCCGCAAGATCGCTTTCCTGATTGCCCTGGGCATGATTCTGGGCGCGGCCGTGGTCGACCTGAGCCTGATCTTCTGGCGTGTTGCTCGCCGCTTGACCCAGCCGGGTGAGCGCGTCGTGGTGCCCGAGGAACAGCGCACCGGCCCGCGCGCCAGCCTGCCGCGCCTGCTGGCCTGGGTGGGTGTCTGGACCGTGGCCACCATCGTCTGCGGCGTGCAGTTCTTCAACGAGCCCCTGGGCTACATGATCCTGGCCGTGGCCCTGGTTTATCTGTTCGTCATCGTCAACGGCATCTCCTTGGGCCTGACCGATTCCAACCCGATCTCCAGCGCTTTTGTCGTCACCGTGCTGATCCTCGCCAGCATCGGCCTCAAGGACCCGATGCTGGGCCTGCTGGCGGCCATGGTGGTGTTCGTCTCGGCCAGCGTGGCCGGCGATATGCAGCAGGACCGCTCGACCGGCTGGCGCCTGGGCTCGAACCGGACCCTGCAATTCCGCTTCCAGGTGGCCGGCCTGCTGCTCGGCTCGGTGCTGGCCGTGGCCGTGGCCAAGTTCTTCATGACCGCCTACCCGGTGCTGCAGCTGGACCAGACCGTGATGAGCGCCGACCAGGCGCCCGCGCAATGGACCTCGGCCATGACCTACAAGTTCGTCGGCGCCCTGCGCAGCCTGACCGAGCCCAAGCCCTACCAGACGCAGGCCATCCTGATCGGCGTGCTGATCGGCTTCGCAACCGAGCTGCTGCGCAAGATCATCAAGGCCAACAAGAGCTACCAGCGCTTCGCTGCGGGCAGCAAGGCCGGCTTCGCCACCGACTTCATGCTCGACGCGGTGGTGCTGCCCAGCCCTTACGCCTCGTCCTTCGGCGGCTTCGTCAATCTGCACACCTCAATGTGGTTTGCTGCCGGTGGTGTGATCTCCAGTGCCATCAACACCCTGGCGCCGAAACCCAAGCCGGGTGAGAACGAGCTGCCTTCGGACATGAGCAGTACCTCCCTGGTCGGCGGCGGCTTGATTGCCGGCGACGCCCTTGCCGCGTTGGGCCTGGGCTTGGCGGGCATGGCGGCGGTGCTGGGTTGATCGGCCATGGCTGATCTGTCACCCGCCGAAGTGGCGCGCGTTCGTGCCCTGGTCGAGCGCGCCGATGAGCAGGCCGATGAGGGCGAGTTCGAGGCCGCGCTGGACCTGTTCGAGCAGGCGCTGGAGCTGTTGCCCGAGCCCTGGTCTGCCCATGCGCAGGCGCAGACCCTCTTGTTCTCCGTCGCCGATATGCAGTTCCTACTGGAGGACTTTGAAGCCAGCGGCGACACCTTCAGCGCCTTGCTGGCCAGCTTCGAGTCGGCCCGGGCCGAGCCCTTGCCGCAGCTGCGCCTGGGCCAGTGCCTGCTGGAGCAGGGCCGGGAGGCCGAGGCACTGCCGCATCTGCAGGCGGTGCTGAAAAGCGCCGGCGAGCAGGCTTTCCGTTATGAGGATCCGAAGTATCTGGAGCTGGCGCGACGCCCTTGATGGCGCGGTGCCTCGGACCTTTACTCCGGCCACGCACCGTCGGTGACTTCTGGCAGGGCGTCAAGGCCTGGGCACACTCCGGCCTCCCCGGCTGAAACACGGTGCCCATGTCCATGAATCCCATGCACGCTTCCTTGCCGAAGCGTTTTCGACCCTGCGGCCTGGCGCTGCTGGTGGCTTTCTGCGCCTTGGGCAGCCTGCCCTCGGGACTGTCAGCCCAGGAGCTGCGCGCCGATGAAGCGCATGTCCGGGCGCCCGGCGTGGGCGCGGCCCTGCAACTGGACATGCGGACCGAGCGACTGGTGGGTGAACAGGCCCGCAATCCGGCCGAGGCCTTGGCACGCGTGCCCCTGCGGCAGCAGCTCTTGCTCGACCCGCAGGGCCGCTACCGCTTGGAGACCGACAGTGTCTACCCCGGCCCGGTCCGCTTCCAATTTCTGGAGATCGGCCGGCCCGAGGGCGTGAGCACCGTCGACCTGCTGCAGTGGCGGCAAGGCTTGGCCATCTCGCGTCTGCCCGCCGCGGCCGCCCGTGAGCGTTGGGCCGAACAGGAGTTCCTGGTCCCGGCCTGGCTGCTTCAGCGCTTGAGTGCGGCGCGCGGCGAGCCTGCCAGCGACGGCAGCCTGGCCTTCGAGGATGGCGCCGGCCGGCCGGCGCGCCTGGCCCTGGACGGTGCCAGCGACCGGGTGCTCTGGGCCCGCAGCGCGGGTCGGCGCTATGAGTACAGCGACTACGAAACCCTGACCGGCGGGCTGCAGCAGCCGCGCCGCATCAGCGAGCAGCGCGGCGAGGCACCGGCCTGGGTCTGGCAGGTCCGGGCCGTGGCGACGCCGAACGCGAATCCAGCGGCCTTCACCCTGCCAGCCGGCTACACCGACGCCCCCACTGACTCTGCCGGTCTGCGCGCCACGCCGCTGGGCGCTGGCAGCTACCGGGTCGACGGCTCAAGCAGCGGCTACCACAGCAGTTTCAGCATCGGCAGCCAGGGCATCGTCGTGTACGACGCGCCGGTCAGCCCGGCCGAAGCGGCGTTGGTGCGCGCGCTGATTGAGCAGCTGGCGCCGGGGCGCAAGGTCAGCCACGTGGTGGTTTCCCATGCTCACCGCGACCATATCGCCGGGCTGCCGGCCTACCAAGCAGACGCGCCCCGGGTGCTGGTCGGGCCCCAGGCTCGCCAGGCCTTGCGTCGCCAGCTCGGCGCCGCCTGGGGCGTGTGGGACGAGCGGGTGCAAGAGCTGCAGGGTCCTCAGGTGTTGGATTTGGGTGACCGTCGTGTGCAGCTGTGGCCTTTGGCCAGCAGCCATGCCAGCGATATGTTGGTCGCCTATGACGGCCAGTCGCGGGCGCTGTTTCAGGGGGATCTGTTCTACATCCCGGACTTCGGCCCCGTGCCCCCGGCCTTTGCCACGGGCCAGGAGTTGCTGGACCTGATCCAGGCGCAGCGCTTGGAGCCGGCCTGGATCGTCGGCGTGCATGGCCGTTCGGGCACGGTGGCGGAGCTTCGTCAGGCGCTGGCCTTGCGTGCGCAGGGGTTGAAGCAGGGCTCGGCCTTCGGCGAGCGCTGAATTCGCGGGCCGCGCGGCCCGCTCAGCTCAGGCTGATTGTGCTGGCCAAATGGCTGAACACCTCCGCCACGCGGCGCAGGTGACGCGACTCGGGATGGCTCAGCAGCCACAGCTCGCTCTGCGCCTCATCGATCGGCCGGCCCAGCTGACGCAGGCCGGTTCGCTGCTGCGCCAGGAACAGGGGCAGCACCCCCACCCCCAGACCCAGGGCCACCAGCTCCTGCACCGAGAGAATGCTGCCGACTTGGTACTGCGGCGTGATCTTGGGCCAGTGGCGTTTGCGCCAGAGCACCGAGGGGTGCTCTGGCAAGGCCTCGTCGGGTGCGACCCAGGGGCACTCGGCCGCCAGCGCATCCTCGAGGCTGCTCAGCGGGCTGTCTGCCGCCACGAACAAGGCCACACGCAGCGGCCCCAGGTGGCGGCCGATCAGGTGCTCCGGCGGGCGGCGGGTGGCGCGCAATGCGATGTCGGCATCGCGCCGACTCAGGCTGGCCAGTTCGTTGCCCGTGTGCAGCTCGAAGCCCAGCCGGGGATGCCGCGCTTGCAGGGGCTTCAATGCCGGGGCCAGCAGGCCGTGCAGCAAGGTGTCGGTGCTGCTGATGCGCACGGTGCCGCCCAGCTGTTCGGGCTGCAGCCGGGCGGCATTCTGTGCGGCTTCGAGCTGGGCCTCGATCTGCTCGGCATGCGCTGCCAGTTGCAGGGCCAAATCATTGGCCTGGTAGCCCGAGCGAGAGCGTTCGAACAACCGCTGCCCCAGGCCGCGCTCCAGCTTTTGCAGGCTGCGGAACACCGTGGAGGCGTCCACGCCCAGGCGTTCGCCGGCCGCCGCCAGCGTGCCGCCGCGCAGCAGTGCCAGCATCAATTTGAGATCGGCGGCACTCAGAGTGAATTGCGTGGATGCAATAGACATTTGCTTGACTGCATATTTTCATTGCAATCTGGCAATTCTAGAGTGAGGCCTTCTGTGCACTCCAGGCAGCTCAGCTGCCCCCTCACTCATGACACTCCGACCTGCTTTCTCGCCTGCCTCTGCGGACACCTCCGCGGCCCAGTGGGCTGGCTTCATCCTTCGCCAAAGCCTGGGCCTGATGTGGATCGCCCATGCCTTGCTCAAGCTGCTGGTCTTCAGCCTGCCAGGCACCGCCCAGTTCTTTTTCAGCCAGGGCTTGCCGGGCCTATTGGCCTATCCCGTGTTTGCCTTGGAGCTGCTTGGCGGTCTGGCGCTCATCGTGGGTTGTTACGCGCCCCAGGCGGCCTTGCTGCTGCTGCCGATCTTGCTCGGGGCTGCCTGGCTGCACCTGCCGAATGGCTGGGTTCACACCAGCCCCGGGGGCGGCTGGGAGTACCCGGTGTTTCTGGCCCTGGCCTCCCTGGTTCAGTGGCTGCTGGGTGACGGTGCCTGGGCCTGGCGGCGCAGCGATTTCGCCCGCCCCTTCCAAGCTCGTGGGAGTGCGCGATGAAGCCGGCATCAACCCCCTATCTGCTGGTCAGCCATGCACTCTGCCCCTATGTGCAGCGGGTGGCCATCGCCTTGCAGGAAAAAGGCCTGCGCTTCGAGCGCAGGGATGTCGATCTGGCTGACAAGCCCGGCTGGTTTCTGGCCCTGTCGCCGCTGGGCAAGACGCCGGTGCTGCAGGTCGAGGATGCGGCCGGCGGGCCGGACCGGGCGCTGTTCGAGTCCTCGGTGATCTGCGAATACCTGGAGGATGCCGGCCCGGCGGAACGCCGCCTGCACCCCAGCGATGCACTGGACCGGGCGCGCCACCGCGCCTGGATGGAGTTCGCCTCGCAGCTGCTGGCCCAGATCGCCGCCTTGTACCGGGCCGCGGACGAGGACAGCCTGCGTGCTCAAGGGGCGGCGCTGAAGCAGCGCCTGGTCCAGCTCGAAGCCGAGCTGGACCCTGCCGGGCCGTACTTTGCTGGTGCCGATTTCGCACTGAGCGACGCGGCCTTTGCGCCGGTTTTTCGCTATTTCCCGGCCCTGCACCGGGCCGGCTTGATTGATGCCACCGCGCTGCTGTATCCATTGCCGCGCCTGCAGGCCTGGAGTCAAGCGCTGCTGGCACGCCCCTCGGTCAAAGCTGCGGTGGCGGCCGACTACGAGGCACGGCTCGATGCCTTTCTGGCCCGCCAGCCTTCGGCGCGTGTTGTTCAGGGTCAGCGCGAGCCCATCAGCGCAGCAAGGGAAGTTCCAACGCTCATGCCTCCAGCAGGCTCCTGAGCCTCCAGGCCGTCTCTTGGCGGCGCCGACAGGCGCTGGGCTCGTCCTTGCCTTACGGCGCCGGCGAGGTCTTTGCGGGCTGTGGGCCTGCGCGTCGAGCGCGCCAGCTCAAAGCCCCAGCCGCCAAGACGCTGTAAGCCAGCGCGTGCAGCAGCAGCAGCTCGGCGAAGGGCCGCACCTCGGCCAGCGTGGCGCCCATCTGGTTCAGGCGCAGAAAGGTCTGAATGCCCACCACCGCCGGAATGAAGTCGCCGGCCGTGACCAGAGCCGCGGGCAAGGCCTCGCGCGGCCAGGAGAAGCCGCTCAGGAAGGCCATCGGCAACGAGCTGCACAGCAGGGCCTGCAGGGCGCGTTCGCGGTCGGCCAGCAGTGCGCCCAGGGCCACGCCGAGGGCGGCGATGGCCCAGCAAAAAGGCAGCAGCAACAAGGCCGCCGCGCCCACATTGCCGCCATAGCCGTAGTCAAAAAAGCGGAACACCGGGCCGAAGAACCAGGCCGCCGAAAGCAGGCCCAGGCTGGCAAAGGCGGCGGTGCGCGCGCTCCACACGCCGAGCAATGGCTCGGGCGTGCGGCGTGTCTCGAACCAGGTGCCCACCCACATCGCGCTGCCCATCAGCAGCAATTGCTGAATGATCAGCACCGCGACCGCCGGCACCACATAGCTGCCATAGCCCTCGGTCGGGTTGAAGAGCGGCACCAGGCTCAAGTTCAGCGGGCTGCGGTTCAAGGCGGCCTGCTGCTTCGGGGCGCCGCGGGCCTGCAGCTGGCGCAGCTCGGCCCCGGCCGAGACCGTTCCTATCACCTCTCCAAAGCCGCTCAGCACCACCTTGTTGATCAAAAAGTAGGCGCCGTCCGCCAGCACCGGAAGCACCACGCCCTGGCCGCGCACGATCTCGCGCTTCATGTCGGCGGGCAGCAGCACATAGCCCTCGATCTCGCGCCGCGCCAGCGCGCGCCGCGCCTCGGCCTCGCTGGCGGTGACGAAGCGCAGATCCAGGCGCGGGCTGGCCTGGGTGAAGCGGCCGATCTGGCGCGCGATATGGCTGTGATCCAGGTCGACGATGGCCACCGGCACGCGGCGCAGCTCCTGCGTGGTGTAGGGCCAGGGGTAGAAAAAGGCGTAGAGCACGGGCGCCACGATGAACATCAGCAGCGTGCCCTTGTCTGTCAGGGCGGCGCGCCAGGTTTGCGCCAGCGTGGCGAGCCAAGTTCGCATCAGCGCCGCCCCCAGCAGGCCGGCCTGCGGGCCGCGCGTTGGAGCAGGGCGGCGCTCGCCAGCAGCAGCGCGGCCGCGCCCAGGCCCAGCCAGCCCGCCAGCGGCAGCAGCTCCAGGGCGCTGCGGCCTTGCTGTAGCAGGCCCACCTGGCCTTCCAACACCCAGGTCAGCGGCAGCGACTCAGCCCACATTCGCGCGCCGGGCGGCATGGCCATCAGCGGAAAGGCCAGGCCTGAGAAAGCAAAGGCCGGCGCGGTGATGAAGCCGGCCGCCGACAGCGCGGTGCGCAGCGAGCTGGCGGCCAGGGCCACAAATGCGCCCAGCGCTGCATACACCGCCAGCAGCAGCGCATGCAGGCCCAGCAGAGGCAGCAGGCTGTCGGCCGGCACCAGACCGAGCTGCCGCATCAGCAGCCAGAGCAGCCCATTGACCGCATTCAGCAGCAGCCAGGCGGGCGCCAACTTGAGCAGCACCGCAGGCAAGACCTGACCCCCCGCGCTGGCCAGCCAAGCCGGCGCGCTGGCCGCGCGCAATTCGGTGCCCGAGCTCCAGGCACCGGCCACCATGGCCAGCATGTGCAGCAGGGCCGGCAGCAGGGCGGCGGCCAGGAACTGCTGGTAATTCAGCGCCGGGTTGTAGACAGCTTGCAGGCTGGCGCGCACCGGCTCCAGGCTCTGGCGCGCCGCCAGCGGGCTCTGGCCACGTTTCTCGCGCATGGAGATTTCAATGCCGGCCGAGAGCGTGCCCACCACGCCGCGCAGCGCTTTTTGCAACAGGCCCGAGTGGCTGGAGAACTGGGCGTTGTGCAGCAGCGCCAGCTGCGCCGGGTGGCTGGGGTGGCCGCGCTTCACCGCGGCCGCCGTGCCGGCTGGGATCACCAGCGCGCCGTACACACGACCGGCGCGCAGGTCGCGCTGCATCTCGGCTTCGTCGCTGTACTGCGCGCTCAGGCTCAGCATCGGTGAGGCGTCCAGCATGCGCAGCAGCTGGCGCGAGAGCGCGCTGTGGTCGGCGTCGAGCACGCCGATGGGCAGGCGTGTCGGCAGGCCGGACGCAAAGGTCCAGACCAGCAGCAGGCCCATCAGCAGCGGCAGCCAGGAGACCATGGCCAGATCGAAGGGGCTGGCGCGCAGCCGCGCCCACTCCCTGCGCCAAGTACCCCAGTTACCCCAAGTGCCCCAGGCCTGCATCAGCGTCAGCGTGCGACCAGCACGCTCATGCCGGGCCGTGCGCCGGCAATCGGCTTCAGCGGCTGGGCTTTCACCTCGAAGGTGCGCAAGTCATAGCCCTGGTTGTTGCGCGTGCTGCGCCAGGTGGCGAAGTCGGGGAGGACCTGAGAGGCAATGACCTTGAAGCGCACCCGCTTGCTCGCACCATCGGCCAGCGCCGGCAGCGTGGCATCGAATTCTCTGCCGATGGCAAAGCGCTGGAGTTGGTCCTCGCGCACATTCAGCAGCATCCACTGGTCGCTCAGGTCCACCACCGTCAACACGGGCACGCCGGCCGGCGACAACTCGCCCACCTTGGCCAGCAGCTTGGCGACCTCGCCATTCACCGGGCTTTTCAGTTCCGTTTCAGCGCGTGCCGCTTCCACCTCCTGCACCGCACCGGCCACCTGGCGCGCTTGCGCGGTGGCGGCGGCTTGGTCTTCGCTGCGGGCGCCGGCGCGGGCCAGGTCGGCCTGGGCCTTGGCCGCATCGGCCTGGCCTTGCGAAGCGCGCCAGTTGGCTTCCGCCTCGTCGCGTTTCTGCGCGGCCACCAGGCCTTCCTTGAACAGCCCTTCGACGCGCTCATAGCTCTTGCGTGCCAAGTCGGCGCCCACCCGGGCGCGCTCGTAATTGGCTTGGGCCATGCGGATCTCTTCGGGCCGTGCGCCGTTCCGGGCCTTCTGCGCCACGGCCGATGCGGCCGCCTCGGCATTGTTGGCCTGGGCCAGCTTGGCCGCCACTTCGGGGCTGTCGATGCGCAGGATCAGGCTGCCCTTTTCGATGCGCTGGCCTTCTTGCACGTGCAATTCGGCAATGCGGCCAGTCAGCTTGGGCGCGATATCGGTTTCGCGGGCTTCCATCATCCCTTGCAATTGCTCAGGCGCGGGCGGCTGGTGATGCCACATGGCATAGACCGCGATGCCCAGCACCGTCAGCGCCAGGACGGGCACGACAAGTTTCGGAAGTTTCATGAGGGGAGACTTTTCCTTGATGCAGGTGGGGCAGGGCCGATTCACTCCAGACGCAGATCGGCCCGCGCCAGGTAGTCGGCGAGGCTTTGGATCTGGCCGCAGGCCTGCAGCAGCCCGACCAGGGCCATCACATGCTCATAGGCGACTTGGGCGCGCTCGGTGCGCAACTTGCTCAGGTTCAGCTCGGCATCGATCAGGTCGATGGCCGTGCTCGTGCCTTGTTTGAGGCCGGCCCGACGCAGGCGCAGCAATTCCTGGCCGAGCTCATCTTGCGCCGCGAGGCTGATGTACTGGCTGCGCGCCTGCTCGGCGCTGCGCCATTGGCGCTCCACCAGCAGGGCGATGTCACTACGGGCCTGCGCCTCGGCGGCTTCGGCCTGGTGGATCTGGCTTTGGTGCGAGCGCTCCATGGCCTGGTGGTCGATCGAGTCCCACAAATTGAAGCGCACGCCGACGCCTGCGAGCCAGTCGCCGTTGTGACTCAGGGAGCGTTGGCCGAAGGCGAAGACCTGGGGCTTGTTGAGCGCCTTGGTGCCTGCCTTCAGATACTCGGCCTGGGCCTTCTTTGCTGCGATCTTGGACAGACCCGGGTGCAGGGTCAGGGCGGTGTTGATGAAGTCCTGCAGCGGTGGCAGTGCTTGCGAGCTGAGCGCCAGCGGCGTGCTGGGGGCGGGTATGCCGTCGAACTTGAGCGTTCGTGCCAGAGCCATGGCCACCAGGTCCGCATCGCTGCGTGCCTTGCGGGCCTGGTATTGCGCGTCCTGCAGGGCGGCTTTCGCCTGCAGGCGCTCCAGCTGCGAGGCCACGCCGGCCTTGAGCATCTTTTCGGCCGCCAGGTCATGCTCGGCCACGCCGGCCGCAGCGGCATCCCGCAAGGCGGCGGCGCGGCGCGCCATCTGGGTCTGGAAGTAGCGCTGGGCCAGCACAGCGATGGCCTCGTCCTCGCTGTGCTGCAGGTCGGCCTGCGCTTCATCGCCTTGAGCGCCGATCATCCCGCGCAAGGCATCGGGAGCACCGCCCAGGTAGATGGGCCAGACCGCATTCACCGAAGCCGACTGGCTGCTGTTGCGCCGTTCGATGGTGTAGTTGGAGGGCAGGGGCGGCAGCGCAGGCAGCATGCCAGCCACCTGCGGCGGCAGCAGATTGACGGCATTGCCCAGGCCTTGCTTGAGGGGATCCAGGTCCAGATCCAGGCTCATCCGGTAGGTGTAGGCCACGCCCTGGGCCGAGACCATTGGGCCGCCGGCTCTTGCGATGCCCTCGGCCTGAGCCTGACGCTGCGCCACCACGGCGCGGGCACCGGCCAGTTGATCGGAGCCCTCTTGCAGACGATGCATGGCGTCGTTCCAGCTCAAAGAGGCCGCAGATTGCGCCCCCACGCTGCCCGCCCACAACAAGGGCAGGCTGATCAAAAGCGTGCGGAAAACAGGCATGGGTCGGGAAACAGTCCGATGAGAAATGGGCTTAGCATAAACGGCCAAAAAGACGCAGTCTTGACAAGACTGTGACCAGGACTTGGCCGCGCTTCACTCTAGCAAAGGCAAGCGCCGACAGCCGGCCGGTGCTGGCGCTGGTGCACCATCGGGCTTCGCCAACTTTCTTGTCTGCCTGCTCAGTCCTCCAGCAGACTCCTGAGCATCCAAGCAGTTTGCTCGTGCACCGTCAGTCGCTGGGTCAGCAGGTCGGCGCTGGGCTCGTCGCTGGCCTTGTCGACGGCGGCGAACAGGCTGCGTGCCGTGCGGGCCACGCCTTCATGGCCTTCCACCAGGATGCGCACCATCTCCAGGGCCTTGGGTGGCTGGGTCGGCGCGTCGGGCAGGCTGCTGAGCTGGGCGAACTGGGCGTAAGAGCCCGGCGCCACATGGCCCAGCGAGCGGATGCGCTCGGCGATCGGGTCGACCGCGTTCCACAGCTCCGTGTACTGGGCCATGAACATGGTGTGCAAGGTGTTGAACATCGGCCCCGTCACGTTCCAGTGGAAGTTGTGCGTGGTCAAGTAGAGCGTGTAGGTGTCGGCGAGCAGCTTGGACAAGCCGGCGGCGATGGCGGCGCGGTCTTTCTCGTTGATGCCGATATTGATGCTGGTGCTGGCGGCGGATTTGGCGACGGGCTTCTTGGCCATGAGGACTCCTGTTCGAGAGCAAAGAATGGGGTGGGGCTGGCAAACACTATAGAGCGGCGGCCTCAGTCCTGACTGCGGCGCAGCAGGGCGCGGGCATGGTCGGCCAGGGCATGGCGCAACGCGGCGGGCTCCAGGATCTCGAAATCAAAGGGCAGGGCCGCCAGCTCGCGCGCCAGGCTGGTCAGATCGTCGATCTGCGCCCTCAGCACCACGCCGCCCTCGGCGCGCGCTTCCAGCAGGCCGAGCTCGGGGTAGAGGGCGCGGCGGGCGGCGTCCAGCCCGGTGTGCAAGAGCAAGCGCACTTGGTGGGCACGGGGCAGGCGGGCCAGGGCTTCGTTCAGGAATGCCAGCACATCAAACCCAGCCGGGCGGCCGAAGCTCGCGGCCAGGGGCTGCACCGCCAACACCCGGTCCAAGCGGAAGGAGCGCAGGGCCTGGCGCAGATGGCAAAAGCCCACCGCATACCAGGCGCCACCGCGCAGCCCCAGGCCGTAGACATCGAGCTGGCGCTCGCTGCAACTGCCGTCGCGATCCTGATAGCGCAGGCTGACACGCTGCTGCGCCCGGGCGGCCGCGCTCAAGAGCGCCAGTTCCGCCTGTACACCCGCCGGCTGTCCATCGGACGGCGCCGCGCCGCGTCGCAAGTCCAGGGCCACGGTTTCGTGAACATCGCTGAGCCGGCGCTTCACCGTCGCAGGCAGCACCCGTTCGAGCTTGGCGCGGCTGCTGTGCAGGGCGGGCAGCATGCCGTCCAGGCCCAGCTCGCGCGCCGCCCGCAAGCCCATGGCCAGTGCCAGGGCCTCGTCGCTGTTGAACATCAGCGGCGGCAGCTTGTGGCCGGCACTCAGGCCGTAGCCGCCGTCGCGGCCCCGCTGCGCCGCCACCGGGATGCCCAGCTCGACCAGATGGCCGATGTAGCGCCGCAATGTGCGCACATCGACACCCAGGGCTTGCGCCAGCTCAGGCCCCGGGCTCAAGGCCTTGGCCTGTAGCAATTCCAGCAGGGCCAGGACGCGTCGGGTCGGGTTCTCCTGTTGCATACAGGGCGGATTATGTCCGGTATGGCTTCTAGACTGGCGACCTGTGCCCTCGAGCATGCAGCCCTACAGCTTTCCTCCGCCTCCCTCTGCCTCCCATGGAACCGACCCACAGCCTCTGGATCTTCTTCGTTCTCACCTTCGGCATCATCGTCCTGCCGGGCCTGGACATGGCCTTCATCGTCGGCACGGCCGTGGCCTCGGGCGCGCGCGCCGGGGGCGTCGCGCTGGCCGGCATCGTCGTCGGCGGCGTGCTCCATGTGCTGATCAACCTCAGCGGCTTGGCGGCCTTGCTGCTCTGGTGGCCGGCCGCCTTCAATCTCTTGCTGCTGGCAGGTGCGGCCTATATGGCCTGGATTGGCTGGGGCATGGTGCGCGCCGCCTGGCAGCCGGCTGTTGCTGCTGCAGCCGAGGAAGTCAGCCAGCCTGCCCGCTTGCCGCAGTCGTCCATGGCGATCTTCAGCAAAGGCGTATTGAACTGCCTGCTCAACCCCAAGGCCTATGCCTTCATGCTGGCCGTGTTCCCGGCCTATCTGCAGACCCAGGAGCGCAGCGTGCTGGCTCAGGCGGCCCTGCTCAGCGCCATCATTGCCGGCAACCAGATCGTCATTTACGGCACGGTGCTGCTCAGCGCGCTCGGCGCCCGCCGCGTGGCGGCTCCGGGCGCGGGTGCCCAGCGTGGCTTGCTGGCGGGCGTGGGCCTGCTGCTGATGGCCGCTGCAGCGCTGACCCTGCTCAGTGCCTGGAAATGAGGGCCGGCTGGCTCAGTCGCAGCCACCCCTTTTCGACGCAGGACTGCGGCGCGCTGAGCAAATGGCTGAGATCGGCCAGCGTGGCGCTCTCGGCACATGCCGACAGGCCGGCCCAGGTGTTGCGGCCGGCGCGCTTGGCCATGTAGAGGGCCTGGTCGGCCAGGCTGACGACCTGCTGCCAGTCCAGGCGTTCGGGCTGTTCGGCGATGAAGGGCAGGGCGGCAAAACCGACCGAACAACTCAGGGCCAGGCTGCCGCCGGCGTCGATGACAAAGGGCTGCTCGGCCACAGCGGCGCGAATGCGTTCGGCGAACAGCGGCCCGCTCGTGGCGTCCACGGCGCGTGCCACCACCAGGAATTCCTCGCCGCCCCAGCGCACCAGATAGTCCGATTCGCGGCAGGCGCGGCGCAGGCGTTCGCGCATCTGCACCAGCACGGCGTCGCCGGCCGGGTGGCCCCAGTCGTCGTTGACTTGCTTGAAGTGGTCGATGTCCACCAGCAGGAAGACCAGGTCCGACTCCGTCGGACGTGGCCGTTCGGGCTGGCGCCGCCAGTCTTGATACAGGCGCAGGCATTGCGCCACTTCGGCGGCCAAGTGCTGTTCCAGAAAACGGCGGTTGCGCAGGCCGGTCAGCGGGTCGGTCAGGCTGATGTCCTTGAGCGATTGGTAGGCGCGCTCCAGTTCCTGGTTCTTTTCCAGCACCTCGGCCTGGGCCTGGTGCAGATGGCCCAGGGTACTCTCCAGGCGGCGGTAGTTGCGCGTGTTCTCCAGCGCGATCGAGCCATATGCGGCCAGGCTGCGGAAGATCAGGCGTTCGCGGTCGGCATAAGCGAAGGCCTGGGTCGACTGGATGGACATCACGCCCAGCACGCGCCCATTGGCCAGCAAGGGCATGAACATGGAGCTCAAGGTCGGGGCGGTGCCGGGCAGCAGGGACTGCAGCTGCGTCGGGTCGATGTCGCGGAAGATCTCGCTGCGCTCGCGGGCGCAGCGCGCGGCCTGGGACTGCGATGAATCACAGGGAATGGCAAAGGGCGTGATCGGCCGGCCGTTCTCGGTGCCGTAGGCCAGACGCAGCTCTTGAGCCGCTTCGTCGAGCAGGTAGACGGCGAAATGGTTGGCCGTCAGCAGGCCGTGGACATTGCGGTCCAGGGTGGCGTAGACCGCCTGGTCTTGCAGATGGGCGGTGATCTCCTGGCCGATCAGGCTGAGCTTTTCCAGCGTGGCGCTGGTCTGGCTGAGCAGCTCGGCGCGCTCGGCCGAGGCCGCAGCCAGCTGGCGCAGATGCTCGCTCTCGGCTGCCGTGCGTTCGGCCTGGAAGCGCGCTTCCATGGACATCAGGCGTTTGCTGACGTCTTGCTTGTGCACGCTTTCGCTGGCTGCGCGGGCCCGGCCGGCGTAGTGAAACGCCTGCAGGCCATCGCCAAGGCGGGCGTACTCGCTGGCGATGGCGTCGAACACGGCCGGTGGCACATTGTGCTGGGCCTCGGGCGCGTACACGGCCAGGGACAGCAGCAGGTAATGCAGGCTGGCGCTGGCCACCGCCATCTCGGGCGGAGCCGGCAGGGCGTGGCGTTCGTGCAGGGTGGCCAGGGTGCGCAAAGCCTCGCAGTGGTAGAAGGCGAAATGGCTGGGCTGGGCCAGGGCCAGGGCTTTATGGGCCGTGGCCATGGCCTCTTCGGCGCGACCCAGCTCCGACAGACACAGCGCGGCCACGCACATGGCATTGAGGCGCAGGTCCAGGCTGCGCGGGATGGGACCGGGCGCCTCCAGGCGCAGGGCGGAGGCCAGGGCGGCCTCGGGCTGCTTGAGGTCGCGCTGCAGCTCGGCCAGATAGACCAGGCCCAGGCTGTAGGCCCGCGAGCTTTGCAGCGGCGCCAGCAGGGCCAGGCCTTCGTTGAGCGCTTGCTGCGAGGCCTCCAGCTCGCCCAGCCGGCATTGCACCGTGCTCACCTGCAGCAGGGCCAGGCCCAAGACCAGGGGCCAGCCGGTCGGCCGCGCGCGGCTGAGGCTGCGCTGCATCCATTCCATGGCCTGGGCGTCGTCGCCGAGGTTGGAGAAGGCCACGCCCATGGTCGTCAGCGTCAGCGCTATCTGGCGCTGCAGTCCGGCGCGGGTCAGCTCGGTGACGGTGTGGCTGCAGACCTGGAAGACGGTGCGGAAGTCCGAGCGCTGCAAGGCCTCGAAGCTCAGGAACTCGTTGCACAGCACATGCAGGGCCGGGTGCAGGGCTTGGGCCAGGCGCTCGCGCACGTGCAGGCTCCACTGCGCGGCGGCGGCCGGGCCGTTTTGACGCAGGGCGGCATGGGCCAGGCAGAGCTGGGCAAACTCCAAGCGGAAATCGTCATCGCAGCCCACGGCCACGCTGGCCGCGGCATCGAGCTCGCGGCAGCGCAGGGCCAGGTCGTAGCGGTCGCCGGCGATCTGAGCCAGCAGCAGGTGAGCATCGGACAGCAGCGGCATCTCGCCCTGCTGGCGCGCCAGCTCCACCACCTGGCGTGCTTGCGCCTGGGCCGTGTCCAGCTCGGCGAACAGCCACAGGCATTCGGCCTGCAGCAGTTGCAGGCGCAGACGCAGGCCCGCGGCCGTGCCGCCGGAATTCAGCGCATGGGCGACCGGGGCATCTTGCAGTTCGGCCAACAGCTGCTCGGCCAGCTGCTGCGCGCGTCGCGTGTGGCGCTCGCGCAGATGCCAGGCCAGTGCCACGCGCTCGTGCACGCAGGCGGCGGAACCGGCCGCATGGAGACGCGCCTCCAGTTCGGCAAACTCATCGTCGGTGAGGATCAGATGCATGGCGCGCATTCTGTCAGTCCGCACCCGCCAAAACGAAGGGCTCGCCGGTCAAGCGAGCCCTTCTTGCTGTGCATCAATGCCGCTTTCGCGGCACGGCGTTCAATGCGGTTGGTTGTGCGTGAATTGCAGCAGCATGCCCAGGCCCGCGGCGGCACCGCCGCAATGGATGGCCAGTCCGGCCAGCAGGCGCAAATTTCGGCGCATCTTCAGGTCCATGTCTGACTCCGGGTTTCAGCGGCTGCCGAGCTCGAAGCGGTCCAGGTTCATCACCTTGGTCCAGGCGGCCACGAAGTCGCGGACCAGCTTCTCGCGGCCATCGGCGCTGGCGTAGACCTCGGCGTAGGCGCGCAGCACCGCGTTGGAGCCGAACACCAGGTCGGCGCGGCTGGCGTTGAACTTCAGTGCGCCGCTCTGACGGTCGCGGCCCTCGAAGCGCTCGTCACTGGCGTCGCTGGCCTTCCAGGCCGTGCTCATATCGAGCAGATGGACGAAGAAGTCATTGCTGAGCACACCGACCCGCTCGGTGAACACGCCCTGGGTGCTGCCGTCGAAGTTGGTACCCAGCACGCGCAGGCCACCGATCAGCACCGTCAGCTCCGGTGCCGTCAGCGTCAGCTGCTGGGCACGGTCGATCAGCAGCGCTTCGGTCGGCGCGCCGACCGGGCCGCGTCGGTAGTTGCGGAAACCATCGGCCAGCGGTTCCAGCACGGCGAAGGATTCGACATCGGTCTGGTCCTGGCGGGCATCGACCCGGCCCGGCGCGAAGGGCACCTCAACCTTGACGCCGGCCGCCTGAGCCGCCTGCTCGACGCCGACCACGCCGGCCAGCACGATCACATCGGCCAGCGAGGCGGTGCCGGCCGCTTTCTGGATTTCGACCAACTTCGGCAGCACCTGCACAGCGCGCTGGTTGACGGCCCAGTCTTTCTGCGGCGCCAGGGCCAGGCGGGCACCGTTGGCGCCGCCGCGCTTGTCGCTGCCGCGGAAGGTCGAGGCCGAGGCCCAGGCCACCGAGACCAGCTCGCTCACCGACAGGCCTGCAGCCCCGATGCGCGCCTTCAGGTCGGCAATGTCGGCCGCCGTGGGCTGGTGTGTGGCCGCGGGCAGGGGGTCTTGCCAGATCAGTTCTTCCTTCGGCACTTCCGGGCCGAGGTAGCGGGCTTTCGGACCCATGTCGCGGTGGGTCAGCTTGTACCAGGCGCGGGCAAAGGCCTCGGCAAAGGCTTGCGGGTTCTCGAGGAAGCGCTTGGAGATGGCGCCGAAGGCCGGGTCGAAGCGCAGCGTCAGGTCGGTGGTCAGCATGGTGGGCTTGTGGAACTTGCCTGGGATGTGCGCGTCCGGAATGATCTCCGGCGCATCCTTGGCCACCCATTGCTTGGCGCCGGCCGGCGAGTGCATCAGCTCCCACTCGTACTTGAAGAGGTTTTCGAAGAAGTTGTTGCTCCACTGCGCGGGCGTGGTGGTCCAGGTCACTTCAAGGCCGCTGGAGACGGTATCTTTGCCATGGCCGCTGCCGAAATTGCTCTGCCAGCCCAGGCCCTGGGCCTCGATCCCGGCGGCTTCGGGTTCGGGGCCTTTGTGGGCTTCAGGGGCGGCGCCGTGGGCCTTGCCGAAGGTGTGGCCGCCGGCGATCAGGGCGACGATTTCTTCGTCGTCCATGGCCATGCGATTGAAGGTTATGCGGATGTCATGGGCCGCGGCCAAGTAGTCACCGCTGGCGTTCGGGCCTTCCGGGTTCACATAGATCAGGCCCATATGGGTGGCGGCCAGGTTGGCGTCCAGTTCACGCGGGCTGGCGCCGGCGTGGAAGCGCCGGTCATCGGCCAACCACTTCGTCTCGGCACCGAAGTTGACGTCCTGATCCGGTTCCCACACATCTTCGCGGCCGCCGGCGAAGCCGAAGGTGCGGAAGCCCATGCTCTCCAGCGCCACATTGCCGGCCAGGATGAAGAGGTCGGCCCAGGAGATGCTTTGGCCATATTTCTGCTTGATGGGCCAGAGCAGGCGGCGCGTCTTGTCGATGTTGACGTTGTCGGGCCAGCTGTTCAGCGGGGCGAAGCGCTGCTGGCCACGGCCACCACCGCCGCGGCCGTCGAGCGTGCGGTAGGTGCCGGCCGCGTGCCAGGCCATGCGCACCATCTGCGGGCCGTAGTGGCCGAAGTCGGCCGGCCACCAATCCTGGCTGTCGGTCATCAGCTTGACCAGATCGGCCTTGAGCGCGTGGTAGTCCAGCTTCTGGAAGGCCTCGGCGTAGTTGAACTGCTCACCCAGCGGGTTGGACTTGCTGGAATGCTGGTTCAGCAAGTCCACGCGCACCTGCTTGGGCCACCAGTCGCGGTTGCTGGTGCCGCCGCCGGCGACGTGGTGGAAGGGGCATTTGGATTCGGTGGACATGGCGCTTCTCTCCTGAGGTGAGGGGGTGCTGGGATGGATGGACTTTAGATTTCTTCTATCAAACTCGCCAATTGAATAGTTTTAACGTGTGGATAGCCAAAAGCTTGCTCGCCTGACAATCGCCGCCCATCTTCCAAAGAAATCATGACCATGGCCATGCGCTGGAGTCCTTTTTTGTTTCGCTGGCATCGCTGGTTGGGCTACCTGGTGGCCGTGCAGGTGTTGGCCTGGATCCTCGGCGGGCTGATCTTTGCCTGGCTGCCCTTCCAGGCCTGGGTCAAGGGTGGCGAGGTCTTGCGCAAGCCGCAGCTCTCTTTGCCCGTGGGCTGGCAACTGAAGCAGCAGGATCTGCCCGGCGACCGGGGCGCGCTGCTGGCCCTGCAGAGCGTGGCGACGCCGGCCGGTCCGGCGCTCAAGCTTCGTTATGCCGAGGGCGGCGAAGTCTGGATGCGCGCCGGTGGTGAGCGCCTGGGCCCGCCGAGTGCGGCTGAGATCGAGGCCTTTGCCCGCACGCTCTACATCGGCGAGGGCCGCTTGCTGGGCGTCGAGCGGATCGAGACCGTGCCGCGCCGGCTCGGCTTGGTGCGCGAACTGGGCGAGCGGCCGGGGCCCGTCTGGCGGGTCCGCTTCGATGACCGTTTCAGCAGTCGCTTCTACTTCGACCCCCGCAGCGGCGAGCTGCTGGCCGTGCGCAACGAGGCCTGGGTGCTCTACGACTTTTTCTGGCGTTTGCACCTGATGGACTACCAGGGCGGCGAGGACTTCAACAACAGCCTCTTGCGCGCCGCTGCGGCCGCGGCCCTGTTCTTGGTCGCCAGCGGACTGGCGCTCAGCGCCTTGGCTGTGCGTCGTGCTTCACGCCGTGCTTTCCGCCGGGTATCGAAGCACCCAAGCCACGAGAGCTTTTGAAAGGTCTGGCTTGGCCCTAGCGCAAGAGGCCAGCGCATTTGCCCGCCTTGAGGCATGTAGACTGAATCGCATCGTTCTTGCTTTGACTCGATCCTGCTGTTTCTTAAACCATGCAACCAGAGTTTTGCGCTTGAGATCCGTTCTTCAAAGCCTGCTGACTGCGTCGCGCTTGCACTCGGTCAGTCTGAAGATCGGCCAGCGCTTGGCCCTCAGCTATGGCGCGGTGATCCTCTTGCTGGTGCTGACCATGGCGACGGCCGTCTTTCAGCTCAAGACTTTGAGTGAGACGACCGGCGAAGCGCTGAACGACCGCTATCCCAAGACCTTGTTGGTCAACCAGCTGACGCAGGAGTTAGGGCTGATTGCTCGCGCCATGCGCAATGCGCTGATCCTGGCGGAAGACGAGCAGGTCGCAGAACAGTTGCGCGATATTTCCGCAGCCAAGATACGCATGACGCAGACCCTGGTCGAGCTCAAGCAAAGTGTCCGCGATCCGGTGGCGCTGGACTTGATGGACAAGATCCGCGTAGTCCATTCGGCCTATGTCATCAACCAGGACGACTTCATCCAGCTGATCGGCAGCCAGCGCATGGGTGAGGCGCGCAACTTGCTGGTGGTGGATCTGCACGGCTACCAAAACACCTATTTCGAACTGTTGGAGCAACTCCGGCGCTTTCAAAGCGAGCGCATGGTGACGGCCAGCCACGAAGTGGAGCGCGCCTATCTCAGCTCGCGCAATTGGATACTGTCCATTGCTGCATTGGCTCTGTTGCTGAGTGTGCTGGTGACGGCATCCATCACACGCTCATTGCTGGCCAAGCTGGGCGGCGAGCCGGAGTACGCAGCCGAAGTCGCACGCACCATCGCCGCTGGAAATCTGCGCGTGGATGTCGAAGTGGGCCACCGCGATGTGAGTAGCCTGCTGTATGCAATGAAGCTGATGCAGGGCAAGCTGATTGAGCGTGACGAAGCCGTGCAGCAGGTCAATGCTGAACTGGTCCAACTGATTGAGACCCTGCGCCTGACTCAGAGTGAACTGGTGGCGCAAGAGAAGCTGGCGGCATTGGGGGCTTTGGTGGCGGGTATTGCCCATGAGTTGAACACGCCGATTGGCAATGGTTTGCTGGCCGCCAGCACCGTTGTCGACAGAACCAGCAGCTTCGAGCGCAATGGCTTGCAGACTCTGACGCGCAGCAGCTTGGTGCGCTATCTGAATGAGATGGAGGCCGCCGGCGATATCTTGCTGCGCAATCTGTCACGTGCATCGGAGCTGATCGTTAGCTTCAAGCAATTGGCTGTTGATCGTCAGAGCGCGCAAAGGCGGCGCTTTGCGCTGACTGACGTGGTCAACGAGGTCTGTTTGACGCTGCAGCCCTCCCTCAAGGCCGGCGCCTTTCACCTGGAACAGCAGATTCCCCCCGACATCCGAATGCTCAGCTACCCCGGACCCTTGGGGCAGGTTCTTGGCAATTTGATCAACAACGCCATTCGCCATGGCTTCGAAGATCGCGATGAAGGCCTGATCTGCATCACCGCCATCATGAAAGACGCTGGCCACCTCGAACTGACGGTACGGGACAACGGGCGCGGGATTGATCCGGCACATCTGCACCGTGTGTTTGAACCCTTCTTCACGACCCGGTTGGGCAGTGGCGGTTCCGGCCTTGGGCTGCATATTGCCTTCAATATCGTCACCAGCATTTTGGCCGGCAAGATTCGAGTTGACAGTGTGCCGGGCCAGGGCTGTACCGTCACCCTCTTGCTGCCCCTGGAGACGATAGACAGCTGAGGACGGCTGAGCCAAGATGTGCAGGCATGGCCGGGTTCGAGCCTCGGGACAGCTGCTCTGGCCAAGCCCCATGAAGCGAAAAACCAAGGGGACGCAGATGGACAAACGCAAAGTTCAGGACCTGGAACTTCAGACCCTCCGACGTGGTTTGGTTTTGGCGCCCTTGGCGGGAGTCGGCCTTGGGGCTTTGGGTCTGCGATCCGCACAGGCCGCGGCGCCGCAAGTGGTCTACCTGACGCCCGGTTTGGATCTGCCCTTTTGGCGCACCCTGGGTCAGGGCGTTCAACAGTATGTTGAAGCCCGAGGGCATGGCTTTCAGGTCTTGGACAGTCGCAACAGCGATGCCCTGCAACTGCAGAACGCGCAGGCCGCGCTGGGCAAGGGCGTGGCGGGTTTGGTGCTCTCACCGACCAGCAGCAAGTCGGCGGTTGATGTGCTGGACTTGGCCAGCAAAGCCCGGGTGCCGGTGGTGGTGGCCGATATCGGCACCAATGGCGGCGACTATGTCTCCTACGTCAAGTCAGACAACTACAAGGGCGCTTACGGTGTAGGCGAGGCCTTGGCCCAGGTCATGAAGGAGCGCGGCTGGCAGGGCGAGCCCTATGCCATGTGCACGATTGCCTTGGACCGAAAAAACGGCCAGGACCGCACCAATGGCTTTCGTGATGCGATGCGCGATGCCGGCTTTGGCAAGGAACTGGCGCTGCGGCAGATGAAGACCTACAGCACCGAAGAGACCTATGGTTTCGTCAAGGACTTGCTGACCCAGCACCCCAAGCTGCGCGGCTTGTTTGTCGAGGTGGATCAGCCCACGCTCGGCGCTTTGCAGGCGATTCGTGAGCTGAAGCGATCCAACGACTTGCTGCTGGGGTCCTTCGATGGCATTCCCGAGTTTGTCGACTTGCTCAGACGCAAGGCCCTGGTCGCGGTGGGCATGCAGCAGCCCTTGTTGATGGGCAGTCAGGCCGCAGAAGCGCTGCTGGCGAGCCGCAGCGCTGCGTCACCGCCGGCCAAGCAGATTCTGGTGCCGGTCTTGATTGCGACCAGCCAAAACATCGACCAATGGCTGCCCGTGGCCAAGAAAACAGTCTTCGGCAGCGACGTCAAATAGCGCCTGTTGAGCAGGCCGAGGCTTCGCCGCGAGCCAGTTCCAAGCCGAGCAGAGCACGTTTGGTGCGCGGCCCCCAGCGGTATTCGCCAAAGTCCGCATTGGCGCGAATCACCCGGTGGCAGGGGATCAGGTAAGCAATCGGATTTGCTGCAACGCAACTGGCGACGGCCCGCACCGCCCGTGGAGCGTCGACCTGCCGCGCCAATTGGCCGTAACTCAAGACCTGACCCTCTGGTATGCGCATCAGCGCCTGCCAGACCTTCAGCCGTAAGGACGTGCCGGACAAGGCCAAGCCGATGGGCCGGCTGGCCCCCAGGCCGCTGATGCGACGCAGCACTTCGTCCAGGATGGGTGCCAGTTCTTGTCGCGCCTCCTGCCATTGCGCGAGCGGCCATTGGGCTGTCGCCTTGGCCAGCATGTGTTCGTCGCTGGCGCCTTGGCTGAACACCAGCGACACCACGCCGCGTTCGCTGGCGGCCAACCAGATCGGCCCCAGCAAGCTGTCGGCGCTGCTCCAGCGCAGCGTCAGGCCGGCCGCGCCATTCTTGAACTCGCCTGGGCTCAGACCTTCTTGTCCGACAAACAAATCATGCAGGCGCGAGGGGCCTGACAAGCCAGCCGACAGGGCCGCTTGCATCACCGAGTCGGCCTGCGCCAGACTTTGCTTGGCGCGCTGCAAGGCCAGTGCCTGGCTGAACTCCTTGGGCGTGACACCGGCCAGCTCGACAAAGCTGCGCTGGAAGTGAAACAGGCTTTGGCCGGCGGCATCGGCCAGGGCTTGCAGGGGCACCGGGCCCTGGCTCAGCTGCTCCAGGGCCTGGCGGATGCGTTCATAACGGGGGCTGTTCATGGCGGCAGTGTGAAGGGCGAGCTCTTGGCCGACCACCCGGTTCTTGCGCTCAGCTGTGCTGGCCAGGCCTTACAGGGCGGCGGCATCCGCACTTCCCGGTTCCTCTCGGGCCCTGGCCTCGGGCGCCTGCAGGGGCAGGCAGAGCACGAAGCAGCAGCCCGGCCCCGGCGCGGGGTCCAGCGCCAGGCTGCCGCCAAGCAGCGAGCTGACGATGTTGTGGCTGATGGACAGGCCCAGGCCGCTGCCGCCCTGGCCGAACTTGGTGGTGAAGAAGGGCTCGAACACGCGGCCGGCATGGGCGGCGCTGATGCCGACCCCGTCGTCGCGAAAGCGCAGCTCGACCCGGCCATCCTTGAGCGGCCGGGCGCTCAAGTGCATCAGGCCGCCGCGCCGGGCGCCGAAGCCGTGCAGCATGGCGTTGTTGACCAGATTGCTGAGCACCTGACCCAGGGGGCCGGGAAAGCTGTTGAGCAGCAGGCCCTCGGGCACCTGCAGCTCCAGGCGGTGGCCCTTGTTGCGGATGCCGGCTTGCAAGGTGGCGGTGACCTGCTCGCACAGCAGGGCCAGGTCGAACAGGCGGCGCTGTTCGGCCGTGCGGTCCACGGCCACCTGCTTGAAGCTGGTGATCAGCTCGGCGGCGGTCTGCAGGCCCTGCATGATCAGGCGCGCCACCGACTGGGTCTCGCGCAAAAAGACCTCGAGTTCGCTGCGCCGCAGCGATTTGGCCTCGGCCGCCTGCTCCACCTCGCGGCTGCGTTGTTCCAGGGTGCTGGCCATCAGCAGGCTGTTGCCCAGTGGGGTGTTCAGCTCATGGGCAATGCCAGCGACCAGGGAGCCCAGGGCGGCCAGCTTTTCCTTGGCGACCAGCTGGCTCTGCGCCTGCTGCAGGCGCCGGTAGGCGTGGGCATTGTCCAGGGCGATGGCGGTGAAGGCATTGAGCGAGCGGAACACCATGCGCTCATGCTCGCCATAGGCCTGGGCTTGCGGTGACTGCACGGTCACCACGCCCAGCAGACGCTCCTGGATCAGCAACGGCGCGAACATCGCGCTCAGGGTGCGCATGGTGCCGGGCACCTGGCTGGGGTCGCTGCCGTCGGCGGCCAGATGGACCGAAAGCTCGCGCCGTTCGCGTGCACAGCGGGCGGCGTTGGAGTCGGTGTCGCTGAGTGCAATGCAGTCATGCGGCAGGGGCTGGCCGTCCTCCAGGCCGAACACCGAGTTCAGGCTCTCGCCATCCTCATCCAGCAGATAGATTTCGAAGGCCCGCGCATCGAGCAGGGCCGGGATGTGGCGGCTCAGCGCATCGAAGATCGAGCCCAGCTCCAGGTGCTGGGTCAGCTCCAGGCCAATCAGGCCGAGCTTTTCCAGCGTCAGGCTGTTGCGCTGCATCAGCGCGGCCTTTTGGCGCTCGGCCTCGGCCATGTCCTGCAGATGTTGTGCTTCGCTGCGTGCGTTTTCATTGAGATGGCGCAGCTGCAGGGCCTCGACGCGATCGGCCGAGCTGCGGCCGAGCATGTTGGCGCGGGCGTTGGCGGCCAGCTGGCTGGTCTCGAAAGCCTCGCGGTAGCGGCCGGTGCCGGCATAGGCTTGCGCCAGGGCTGCCAGCAGTTCGGCGCTGTCCTTGTTGCCAGCGATCGACTGGGCGCGCTCGCGTGCCAGCTCCAGCTGCTGCAAGGCCTGGGCCCGACCGTTCGGGCCGGGGTCCTGCTGGGCGATCTGGGCCAGCACCATGCGCAGTTCAACCTCAGCCTCGGCTGCGCCTTCGGCTTCGGCGCGTGCCAGGTCCTCGCTGGCCATCTGGCGTGCCGGCTCCAGCTGGCCCAACAGCAGCAGAGCACGTGCATGGCCGCGGCGGGCATTGCGCCGCAGGTCCAGATAGCCGCCCGGATGGCGGTCCAGCGCTTCGAAGTAGTTCAGGGCCCGCTGGCCCTCGCCCAGATCCAGGCTGAGCAGGCCTTGGTAGCTGAGGCAGACCGCATAGTTGCGCGAGTCGGGCTGGGGCGCAAAGATCTGTGTGCCCTCGTCGAGCAGGCTGCGCGCCAGTTCCAGACGGCCCAGGCGGCGCAAGGTTTCGCCCATCTGCATCAGGCAGCCGCCCAGGCTGGTCGACCAGCCCGAGGCGCGGGCCATGTCCAGGCCGCGCTCCATCCATTCCAGGGCCGATTCCGGGTCATTCAAGTCGTTGAAGGCGCTGCCCAAATTGCCCAGGGTGTTGATGGCCTCGCGCACAAAGCCGGCCGCCTGCAGCGGCTGGATCAGGACGGAAAAGCGACGCACCGCCAGCTTCAGATCGCGCGCGCGCAGGGCGCGGTAGCCTTGGTAGAGCTCGATCAGCACGGCCGCGCTGGCATGCAGGCCACTGAGCTTGGCCGGAAAATGCTGGCCCCAGCGCAATTCGGCGGCTTCACGGTTCTGCAGGCCAGCGCTGCGCGCCAAGCTGCATTCGAAGATCCATTGGCGCGTGCGGTCGCCGGCGCGCTCGGCCCAGACGATGGCTTGCTCCAGCGCCGCGCAGCTATCGTCCATTTGCCCGGCGCCGCTGTGCAGCAGGGACTTCAGCCAGGCGCTGTCGGCACAAGCCAGCCAGTCCTGCGCGGCTGCGGCTTCCACCAGCAGCTCGGCTGCCAGCGGCAGGCCTTCGGCGAAGCGTCCATGGAGGCGCAGCGCGTCGAGCCGGGTCAGACTCAGGCGCCGCCGCAAGGCCGCGCCTTCGTCGGCGGGCAGCGCCGGCGTGGCGGCCAGGGCCTGCTCGGCGGCCTCGGCCCGCGCCAAGGCTTGCGGGGTGTTGCGCTCGCGCTCATGCCAAGCCAGGGCGACGAGCAGGCGGCAGCGCTCGGCCTCGCTCAGCGTGTCGTCCCGGCCGGCGCGCAGGGTGGCGAGCTCGCCATCGAGCTCGTAGAGCCGCAGCTCCCGGGTCCTGGCTGCGGCTGCGGGTTTCATGACAGGCGCTTCACTCCGGACAGGCTGCAGCCGTAGACGGCATTGCGCAACGCAGCGATGGCCTCGTAGCGGGTGAAGGTCTTGCGCCAGGCCAGCACCACGCGGCGCGTCGGCACCGGCGGCGCAAAGGGCACGAAGCGCAGATGCGCGGGCGGCAGCAGGGGCACGCTGAGCGCCGGCACCACGGTCACGCCCATGCCCGAGGCCACCATGTGCTTGATGGTTTCCAGCGAGCTGCCTTCGAAGCTCTTGCGTATGCCCTCGGCGTCGCTGCTGAAGCGGGCGAACTCAGGGCAGACCTCGAGCACATGGTCGCGGAAGCAATGGCCGGCGCCGAGCAGCAGCATGGTTTCGCTCTTGAGCTCCTCGGCCGACACCGAATCGCGCCCGGCGAAGGGGTGGCTGGCCGGCACGGCGATCATGAAGTCTTCGTCGTAGAGCGGCGCCACGGCCAGGCCGGTGTCGGGGAAGGGCTCGGCCATGATGGCGCAGTCCAGCTCGCCGGTGCGCAGCATCTCCAGCAGCTTGACGGTGAAGTTCTCTTGCAGCATCAGCGGCATCTGTGGGTACTGCTCGATGACGTTTTTCACCAGCTCGGGCAGCAGATAGGGTGCGATGGTGTAGATCAGGCCCACGCGGAGGGCGCCGGCCAGGGGGTCTTTGCCGCGCTTGGCGATCTCGTGGATGGCGCTGGCCTGCTCGATCACCGACTGGGCCTGGCGCACGATGTCTTCGCCCAGCGGCGTCACCTTGATCTCGTTGGCGCCGCGCTCGAAGATGCGCACGTCCAGCTCTTCTTCAAGCTTCTTGATGGCCACGCTGAGCGTGGGTTGGGACACGAAACAGGCCTCGGCGGCGCGGCCGAAATGGCGTTCGCGGGCCACGGCAACGATGTAGCGCAACTCGGTCAGGGTCATGCGGCCCATCCTAACTGGAGCACGGGCCCTGTGCGGGGCGGCGGCCGGCCATTGGGCGTCTCAGCCTAGCGCAAACCCGGAGATGGGCGGCTACACTGCGCGCCAAATGGGGCCTGGCTTTGCGGGCTCCGCCCCCACAGCCCCCGAGGAGCCGCCATGACCGAGCGCAAACCCATGACCTTGCAGCGCCTGCTGGACATGCATGCCAGCGGCGACAAGATCGCCATGCTGACCTGCTATGACGCCGCTTTTGCCACCTTGCTGGACGAAGCCGGCGTGGACGTGCTGCTGGTCGGTGATTCCCTGGGCAATGTGCTGCAGGGCCAGAGCAGCACCGTGCCGGTCTCGCTGGACGAGATGGTCTATCACACCCGCTGCGTCGCACGCGGCCGCAAGAGCGCCTGGGTGATTGGCGATCTGCCTTTTGACAGCTATCAGAGCTCGCCCCAGGAAGCCTGGAAGAGCGCGGCCGCCCTGGTCAAGGCCGGCGCCCACATGGTCAAGCTCGAAGGCGGCGGCTGGACGGCGCCGGTGGTGCGTTTTCTGGTCGAGCGCGGCATTCCCGTGTGTGCCCATCTGGGCCTGACGCCGCAGACCGCCACCATGCTGGGTGGCTACAAGGTGCAGGGCCGCGAGGAAGCGGCCGCGGCGCTGATGAAACAGCATGCGCGCGAGCTGGTCGAGGCCGGCGCGCAGATGTTGGTGCTGGAGATGGTGCCCTCCGCCCTGGCGGCCGAGCTGACCCAGAGCCTGGGCATCCCGGTCATCGGCATCGGTGGCGGCGTTGGCTGCTCGGGCCAGGTGCTGGTGCTGCACGACATGCTGGACGTGACCCCGGGCCGTCGCCCGCGCTTCGTCAAGAACTTCATGCAGGGCGCGGCCTCGGTGCAGGACGCGGTGCTGCGCTATGTGGCCGCGGTCAAGGCCCAGAGCTTCCCGCAGGACGATCTGCACGGCTATTGAGCCTCGCCTTCTCTCTCCGACCACCATGCAAGTGATCCACACCATTGCCGAACTGCGCCAGGCCCTGGCCGGGCAGCCGCGCCGCGCCTTTGTGCCCACCATGGGCAATCTGCATCAGGGCCATCTCGACCTGGTGCGCCAGGGCCGCGCGGCTCTAGGCCTCGATGCCCTGGTGGTGGCCAGCATCTTCGTCAACCGCCTGCAGTTCGCGCCGCACGAGGACTTTGACCGTTATCCCCGTACCCTGGCGCGCGACGCCGAGCTCTTGCAGGGCGCCGGTTGCGACATCGTCTTCGCGCCCGACGAGCGCGAGCTTTACCCCGAGCCCCAGGGCTACAAGGTCCACCCGCCGGCCGAGCTGGCCGATATCCTGGAAGGTCATTTCCGCCCCGGCTTCTTCATCGGTGTCTGCACCGTCGTGGCCAAGCTCTTCAACATCGTCCAGCCCAGTCTGGCCCTGTTCGGCAAGAAGGACTACCAGCAGCTGATGGTGCTGCGCCGCATGGTGGCGCAGATGGCGCTGCCGATCGAGATCCGCGCCGGCGAGACCACGCGCAGCCCGGAAGGCCTGGCCCTGTCCTCGCGCAACGGCTACCTCAGCGAGGCCGAGAAGACCGAGGCCCTGCGCCTGAGCCGCACGCTCCGGGCTTTGCTTGATCGCTGGCAGGCCGGCGAACGCGATCTGGCTGCGCTCGAGGCCGAGAGCATGCAGGCCCTGCGCAATGCCGGCTGGCAACCCGACTACCTGACCTTGCGCTGCCAGCATGATCTGAGCCCGGCCCGCGAGGGCCAGGCCCTGGTCGCCCTGGGCGCGGCCAAGCTGGGCACGACACGGCTGATCGACAACCTCGAGCTCTGAGCCAGGCGGATTGTCTGGCTGCATGGGTTGGTGGGAAAATTTCCCACGTGTGTGCGCTGTGCGTTCAAAACGGCAGTCCTGCGCGCGTCGCTGCATGGATACTGCAGGCCGGTCGCTGGCGAGCAGCCAGGCTTGTTTGTTTGTTGATTCACCGCCTTTTTTCGAGTCCTGTATGAACACCACATCCCGCTTCTCCATTGCCAAGGCCGCACTGCTGGCCGCCGGCCTGAGCACCCTGACCCTGCTGAGCGCCTGCGGCGGCGGCAGCTCGGCCGATGCCGGCAAGCCCCTGCCTACGCCCAAGCCCAACCCGGTCCCGACGGCGCCCACCACCACCTGCAGCGCCGCCGGCATTGCTGCGTCGAACGCCAGCCCGGCTTCGGCCACGGTTTGCATGCTGACCAGCAAGGGTGAAATCGTCATCGAGCTGGAAAGCGCCAAGGCGCCAATCACCGTGGCCAACTTCCTGGCCTATGTGAAGAGTGGCTACTACAAGGACACCATCTTCCATCGCGTGGTGCCCGGTTTTGTGGCCCAGGGCGGCGGTTTCACCAGCGGCAATGTGGCCAAGGCCGGCACGCTCGCGCCCATCATGCTGGAGAACCAGAACGGTCTGTCCAATGTGCGCGGCACCATCGCCATGGCACGCACCAGCGCCGTCGATTCGGCCACCGGCCAGTTCTACTTCAACACCGTGGACAACAAGACGCTGGACTACAGCGCCGCCATCTCGGGCAAGAACGGCTATGCCGTGTTCGGTCGCATCATCTCGGGCCTGGCCACGGTCGATGCCATCAATGCCGAGCCGCAGCTTTATGCAGGCGCCGACATGACCGGCACCGAAGTGCTGCTTTACTGGGCCACACAGCTCAAATAAGCTGACTTTCACCCGCAAGGGTAAGCAGATGTCAGCGCCGTCAGCGGCGCTGCTATCGAGCGCGTTGAGCAGACACCTTGTTCAGGAGTCTTGTCTCATGCGCTCTTTTGTTTTGCGCCTGGCCGCTGTGGCCGCCCTGGTGACCTTGACCGCCTGCGGTGGCGGCGGTGGTGACGGCGATCACTACCGCCCGGAGCCGGTGCCCGTGCCGGTGCCCAATCCGAACCCGCGCCCCAACACCAACAGCTGCAGCAACGAGGGCTTGGCCAAATCGGCGCAAAGCCGCTTCTCCACCGTCTGCATGCTGACCAGCAGCGGCGAGATCGTCTTCGAGCTCTACACCGCCTACGCGCCGGCCACCGTGGCCAACTTCCTGCGCTATGTGGCCGATGGCCACTTCAACAACACCTTGTTCCACCGCGTCGAGCGCGACTTCGTGATCCAGGGCGGCGGCTACACCAGCGGCATGTACGAGCGCCGTGCAACCTACGGGCCGGTGCCCCTGGAGAGCAACAACACCCTGGCCAATTTGCCCGGCACCCTGGCCATGGCGCGGCGCGGCGAGCCCAACAGCGCCACCAACCAGTTCTTCGTCAATGTGAAAGACAATCCGGGCAATGACTACAAGAGCCCGACCCAGCCTGGTTACGCCGTGTTCGGACGGGTCATTTCCGGCATGGCCACGGTGGAGGCCATCAATGCCGTGCCCACCTACTACTACGCCGATGCCGATGTCTCGCGGCCGCGCCAGGAAGTGCTGATCTATTGGGTGCAAAGACTGCAATAAGCCCCTCGCAGCCCGCGACCCTGAGCCTGGCGCGCATGCGCCTGCAATGGAGCCGTGCCGAGTTGGCCGCCCTGCTGCGACGCTGGGCGGCTTTTCTTGCTGTGGTGGCCGCCGTGCTGGGCAGCTTCATCAGTACCTTGATCGGCTGGCCGGCCTTGCCCCTGTTTTGGGCCATGCAGGCCGAAAAGCCGCCCGCGCTCTCCTTAGCCGCGCTGCTGGGCCATGCGCTGCCGGGCTTGCTGTTGGCCTGGGGCTTGCGCGAGGCCTTGCTGCCAGTGCGCTGGATTCCTTTCGAGCGAGCGCTGCCGCTGCAAAGGGCGGACATCTGGCGGGCCGATCTGGGCGTGTTGGCCCTGGCTCTGTTGCCCTGGGCCTTGCTCAACCTCATTTCTTTCGCCGCCTGGCGGGCCGCCAGCCCGGCCTGGATGCAGGGTCTGTGGCTGCAAGCGGTGCTCGGCTTCGCGATCTCGCTGCTGTTCTCGGCCGGGGGCGCTCTGGCCTTGATGCAGTACCGGCGACGCCCCGGAGCACCCGCCCGGCGTGCGCCGGCGGCGCTTCAGGCCTCGCGCCGCCAGGCCGTGTCGACTTGGACCGCCTTGCTCTGGCTGCCGCTCTGGCGTGGCCCGGCGCGGCCGGTGCGGCATGGCTTGCTGGCTTCAGTCCTGGGCCTCAGCCTGTGTCTGACCGTGGCCTGCTGGCTTCCGCAGCACGCGGCCTGGGCTCTGGCCTTCTCGACGCTGCTGACCCAGGGCTTCTGCGCTCGCCTGCAGGCCCAGGCCCGGCAATGCTATGCGCCACTGCAGGCGGCCAGTTCCATGCTGCCCTTGAAGCCCCGCGACTGGTCGCTGCGCCTCTATGCCCTGGCCCTGCTGCCGGCCTTGGCCGCCTGGCTGAGTTGGGCCGTACTGCTGGCGCTGGGTCCCTGGTCGCTGGGCCCCCGTGCCACGCCTGTTTTCTTTATTGCCGCCGCCGCGGCGCCCGCCTTGGCCCTCTGGCGGCCCGAAGCCCTGAGCCCCGAGGCACGTGCGGGCCGCTGGCTTTTGTCCTGGGGCGTCTGGGTTGCCCTCGCCAGCGAAGTCATCCTCTGAAACCATGCCCGACCCTCAAGCCCCTGATTTCCATCTGCATGTCCGCGCCCTGAGCTTTGCCTATGCCGGCCAGGCGCGACGCGTGGTCGACCTCTGGAGCCAGGACTTCGGTCCCGGCCTGGTCTGGCTGCGCGGCGCCAATGGCACGGGCAAGTCCACCCGACTCAAGCTGCTGGCCGGTGCGCTGGCGCCGCAGTACGGCAGCGCCGAACTGCAGGGCTGCGATTTGCTGCAAGAGCCGCTGGCCTACCGCCGCCAGGTCGCCTTCGTGGGCGCCGAGCCGCCGCCGTTTGAGCATCTCAGCCCGGCCGAGTACTTCGCCTTTCTGAGCGGGCTCTACCCGCGTGCCGATGCGGCGGCCTGGCGCGCTCACATTGAAGGCTTCGGTCTGCAGCCCTTTTTGAGCCAGCCGCTGCGCAGCCTCTCCACCGGCACGCAGCACAAAGCAGCGCTGGCCACGGCCTTGGCCCTGGGCACGCCTCTGCTGCTGCTGGATGAGCCGCTCAATGCGCTCGATGCCGTCTCGCTCACGCACCTGCGCAGCGAGCTGTCTCGCGCCGCTCAGGCCACGGACCGGCTCCTGCTCTTGGTCAGCCATGAGGAGCTGGGCGTGGTGCCGAGCGCCTGCGTCGAGCTGTCGGCCTGATTTTGTTGATTCGCCTTGCCGCCCCGGCAGCTCTTGGCGCAAGCCAAGACGTTCAACGCCCCACGGCGTGCAGCTGCGCGCCGTTGATGCTGTAGACCAAGCCATCGGGCCCGGCCACGGTGGGCGTGTAGGCCTGGCCGATGCCGGCGTTGAGCTTGACGCTTTCACTGAAGCGGTTGCTGCGGAAATCCCAGCGGTAGAGCGTGCCGTCCTCGTTATTGACCAGGGCGGACTGGCCTTTCACATCGACCACCGCCGTGTTGACGCACCACTCGCGCACGCCTCCCGGGGTCTCGGCATCGACCGTGGGGCCGACGATGGTCAGCACCTCTTTCATGACCGTCACCGCCGGGCTGATCGGGTCGGCCTGGCTGGCTTGTGGGTCCAGCAAGGCCATCTTGTTCTGGCCGTCGCCCGTGCCGATGCCGAAGTAGTTGTTGTACTTGACCAGCAGCAGATAGCTGGAGGCACCGCTGTAGCCGGGCACAGCACTGGTCGGCACGATGGAGGCCGTGTCGTCCCAGCCGAAGGAGCCAGGCGTCTTGAGCAGGCTCAGGTCGGCATTGAAGTGCAGCAGCCAGCCGCGGCCGTTGTGATCGAGGCGGCTGTTCTCCAACACGCCGTAGAAGACATCGCCATCCGGTCCCACGGTGGGCGAGGCGGTGGAGCTGTCGCTGACGCGGGCGATCAGGTCGGTGGCTGGGTTGATCAGGCGCCGTTTGGCCTTGAGCGTCAGGGTGCCGGCGTCCAGTGCCAGCAGATAGCCGTTTTGCATGTTGGCACTGGCAGGGTCGCTGTTGACGGCGATGTAGAGCGTCTTCTCGTCCACGGACAGGGCCGGCGCGGCATTCATCGCCGTTTGGAACATGTTCGCATCGCCGCTGAGCTCGGCGGCGGACTTCCACAGCGCTTTGCCATCGGCCGCTACACGCACGATGCCCCCTTGCAGGCCGCCGGGTGCGCCGGCCTTGGCGGTGAAACCGAAGAACACCGTGCCCTGGCTGTCCAGGCTCAGCGGCGTGTTGATGCGGATCTTGTCGCGGTAGTTGACGCTGTCGGCATCAAACGCGGCGTTGCCGTAGAAGGCCAGGGTTTGGACGCTGGCGCTGGTGCTGTCCACCGCGTCGCGGATCAGCAGCCGGCCGCCGGCGGCCGGGGCGAACAAGCGACCCTTGAAGTCCAGGCCGATGTTCCAGGATGGCGTCCAGCTGCTGGCCGGCAGCAGGTAGTCGCTTTTCAGGGTCCAGAGCAGGCTGCCGTCGGTGGCTTTGCGAGCCTGCACCTCGAAATCACCGGCGCTCGTGGTCTTGACCGGCACCAGCACCGTGTTGCCGCCTGAAATCACCGGCGTGCCGTAGTGGATCAGCAGAAAACCGCCGGCCCGGTAGGGCGGGGCCAGGTCCACCGGCGTGCTCCAGACGATGCGCTGCAAGGCCTGGGTGGCGATCAGCGTCTGGGCCTGGTGCTGGGCATTGCCGCCGTAGTTGGCCCAAAAGGGCGCTGTGGCTGGGCTCGGGGCCGGGGGCGTGGGCGCCGGGGGGATGGGTGCCGGCGGAACGGGTGCAGGTGTGGGCACTGGTGCGGGTTCGGAGCCGCCACCGCCACCGCAAGCCTGCAGCAGACCGGCCAGGCCTGCGCCCAGCAGCAGTTGCCGGCGTTGCGGCCGCGGGCAGGGCGATGGCTGGGGCGGGGCGCAAGAGTCGAGGTGTTCGGTCATGGTGGGCGGGGTGTCTAAAGCAGATGACAGCCAAAGCTGGTGTGAGAGGAATTGGACGCGGTGCACCTGCACTTGGGCCCGGGTGAATTCCCTAGGCGCCCGAATCCAGGCCTAAGCTCGACAATCAGCAGCATGCCTGTGGCCTTTGAAACCCCTTTCGTCTTGCCTCGGCGCGCGTCGTTACTGGGAATGGGCTTGCTCTTGCTGCTCGGCGCTTGCGGCGGCGGTGGAACTTCGCCCGCGGTGGCGCCAGCTGGCGCTGCCAGCAGCCCGGGCATGCCGGCTTCGGCACCCTCCACGAGCAGCAAGCCGCTGAGCTTGCAGGCCCAGCTGGGCGAAAAGATCTTTCTTGATCGCAATCTCAGCGGCTCCGGCCGCATGTCCTGCGCCACCTGCCATGACCCGGCCTTCTTCCACGGGCCGCCGAACAGTCTTCCGGTGCAGGTGGGCGGGGCCTTCGAGACCGAATTCGGCACGCGCGCCGCGCCTTCGCTGCGCTATTTGGAGAGGCTGCCCGCATTCACTGGCACGGCCCAGACCGCCGTGGCCGATCTGCGCGGCGGCTTGATGGCCGATGGCCGGGTCGACACCCTGGCCGAGCAGGCCAAGCTTCCATGGTTCAACCCACGCGAGATGGACAACGGCAATGCCGGGATCTTGGCGCGCAAGCTGCGTAGCGCCGCCTATGCTGGCGACTTCGGTCGCGCCTTCCCACCCGCCGCCGGCGCCTCCGCCCCGGACGACGACAGCCTGGTCAGCCAGGCCAGCCAGGCTTTGCAGATGTTTCAGCTCGAAGACCCGCGTTTCCACCCCTACGACTCGAAGTTCGATTGGGTTCAGCAGGGGCGGGCGCAGTTCAGCAATGCTGAGACCCGCGGCCTGAGGGTGTTCAACGATCCCCAGCGAGGGGCTTGTTTGACTTGTCATCCTTCGTTCAGCTCGAACAATGCGCCAGTTGCTTTCACATCCTTTGGCTATGCGGCGTTGGGCGTTCCGCGCAATGCAGACCTGCCAAACAATGCGGACGCCCATGCCTTCGATCTGGGTCTTTGTCAGTCGAAGAGAAGCGTCATGCAAGGGCGTGACGAAGCCTGTGGCTTCTTCCGAATCCCGAGCCTCCGCAATGTCGAGCATAGGCCGGTGTATTTTCACAACGGCAAATTCAGCAGCCTGGAGCAGGTGCTGCGCTTCTACGCGACGCGCGATACCGACCCGGCGCAGTGGTACCCGACCGTCGCAGGCCAGGTGCAGCTCTACGACGATCTTCCTGCGGCCTTGCAAGCGAATGTCATGCGCAATGCGCCCTTCGGCCCGTCGCGGCTGGTAAGCGATGCCGACATCGCCGACATCCTGTGCTTTCTGCGCACCCTCAGCGACGGCTACCCCGGCCCCGCCACGCCGCCCAAGCCCGGTTGCAACTGATCGTGTGTGGTGCCGGGCAGCCATGCCCGCCACCGCTGCAAGTCATTCGCTTTGCGTATGGCAGCGCCGGCGGCCCGGCTGGGCGGCCAGAATCGCCGCATGAGCACAAACAACAACGGCAAAGGTCACCTCGCTGCGCGACCCCGGGTCTTGATCATCGGCTGCGGTTTCGGCGGCTTGGCCGCCACCCGCGCCCTGGCCGGTGCCCCGGTGAACATCACGGTGATCGACCGCAGCAACCACCACCTGTTTCAGCCCTTGCTCTACCAGGTGGCCACGGCCGGCCTGTCGGCGCCCTCGATCGCCGCGCCCATCCGCCACATGCTGCGCGGCCAGCGCAATGCCATGGTGCTGATGGCCGAGGTCTGCGGTATCGATCGCGAGCAAGGCCGCGTGCAGCTGGCTGATGGCCAAAGCCTGGGCTATGACTATCTGATCGTCGCCGCCGGCGCCACGCACAGCTATTTCGGCCGCGACGATTGGGCCACCCATGCGCCGGGGCTCAAGACCTTGCAAGACGCCTTTGCCCTGCGCGCCCGCGTGCTCAAGGCCTTTGAGCAGGCCGAGAGCTCGCCCGACCCGGCGCAGCAGCGCGCCTGCTTGAGCTTTGTGGTCATTGGCGCCGGCCCTACCGGGGTCGAGATGGCCGGCACCCTGGCCGAGATCGCTCGCCACACGCTCAAGAACGAGTTCCGCCGCATCGACCCGGCCAGCGCCCGCGTGCTGCTGCTGGAGGGTTCGTCGCGCGTGCTGCAGGCCTTGCCGCCCGAGCTCTCGGCCAAGGCGGAGGCGCAGCTGCGTGCCCTGGGCGTTGAGGTGCGTACCGGCTGCCGGGTGGTCGGCATTGATGCGGGCGGAGTGGAGGTGCAGACCGGGGAAGGCGCCGAGGGCACCGAGCGCATCGCCGCCCGCACCGTGGTCTGGGCGGCCGGCGTGGCCGCCTCGCCCCTGGGCCGTATGCTGGACGTGGCGCTGGATCGCGCCGGCCGCGTCATCGTCGACGGTCGGCTCAATATTCCTGGCCACCCGGAGGTTTTTGTGATCGGCGACCTGGCCGCCGCGCACAGCCGGCAGTCCGATGGCCGCACGCTCAAGCCCGTGCCCGGCGTCAGCCCGGCGGCCAAGCAGATGGGCGCTTACGCAGCAAGCCAGATCCTGCAATCGCTGCGGGCGCCACAGGGTCAGGTCTTGCCTCCCTTGCCGGCCGATGCGCCCGGCGCTTTTCGCTACCGCGACTACGGTGCCCTGGCCACCATCGGCCGCAAGGCGGCCGTGGCCGATCTGGGATTCCTTCAGTTCTCGGGCTACTTCGCCTGGCTGTTCTGGCTGTTCGTCCACATCTACTTCTTGATCGGCTTCCGCAACCGCCTGGTCGTGCTGATGGACTGGGCCTGGGCCTACTGGAGTTTTCAGCGCTATGCGCGGGTGGTGGCGGAGCCGGTGGATGCGGTGCAGAAGGCCGGTGACTGAATCTGCAGGGCGCACGGCGATGTGCGGCGGAAGCGGCATGCCCGTTTCAGTCCCTGAGAATCCAGGCTGACATGGTGGTGATGGTGCCGCCCTTGAAACGTTGATGGGGTTTATGCGAAGTTCGAATGCAGCTGTGAAGCGAGCTGTCACCTCCGTGTTCCTGGCCTGTTGGATGGGAAGCTCGTTCGTGCAGGCTCAGGAGGCGGGGGCCAAGTCCACTCGCCTGGCGGCCTGCGAACGCGACAGAAACGAGTCTCGGGCGGAGCTTCAGACAAGTTATCAGGCCCAGATGGAGGTGTGTCGTCGGCAGATGAAGAGCACCTTGGGCTACCTCGGCGAGCAGGGCAAGCAGTTCCTGTTCGAGACCGCAGGCTGGGGCGCAGGGAATTGCGCCACCCGATTGACCCGGGATTTTTTGATGATGAACGAGGTGTTCGACAAGCGGCGCGATGCGTGCCTGCTTGCTGCCAGCAAGGACTGAGTCAGTTCGGCGCGACAAACCGGAGCATCAGCCACATGGTTGCGCGCCGCCCTCCATCAAGCCTTGAGGAACTCCGCCTTCGAGCCCAGCCAGCGCGCCACCTGGCGCTGCGCGGCCTCGGGGTATTTGTCCAGCAGCTGGGGTGCCAGGCGGCGGGCGGCTTGCAGCAGCAGGGAGTCTTCCTGCAGGTCGGCAAAGCGAAGCAGCTCGGCGCCGCTCTGGCGGGCGCCCATGAACTCGCCGGGGCCGCGGATGTCCAGGTCGCGGCGGGCGATCTCGAAGCCGTCGTTGGTTTCGGCCATGGCGCGCAGGCGCGATTTGCCGGTGTCTGACAGCGGGCCGGTGTAGAGCAGCACGCAGACGCTGGCCACCGCGCCACGGCCGACGCGGCCGCGCAGCTGGTGCAGCTGCGAGAGGCCGAAGCGCTCGGCATGCTCGATCACCATCAGGCTGGCATTGGGCACGTCCACGCCGACCTCGATCACCGTGGTGGCCACCAGCACGCTGGCCTCTCCGCCCGAAAAACGCGCCATCACGGCGGCCTTCTCGGCCGGCGGCATGCGGCCATGCAGCAGGCCCACCTCGAAGCCCGGCAGGGCGTCGACCAGCTCCGCATGGGTCTCGGTCGCATTGTTCAGGTCCAGGGCCTCGCTTTCTTCGATCAGCGGGCAGACCCAGTAAACCTGGGCGCCACCGGCCACCTCCTGAGCGATCTTCTCGATCACGTCCTGGCGCTTGCCATCGGCAAAGACCTTGGTGACGATGGGCGTGCGGCCTGGGGGTAACTCGTCGATCGTGCTGACCGCCAGGTCGGCGAAGTAAGTCATGGCCAGGGTGCGCGGAATCGGTGTGGCGCTCATCATCAGCATGTGTGGCTCTAAATCCATCGACGCCAGCTTGCGCCGCAAGGCCAGGCGCTGCGCCACACCGAAGCGGTGCTGCTCGTCGATGATGGCCAGGCCCAGGCGCGCGAAGCTGACCTTGTCTTCGATCACCGCATGGGTGCCGATCACCAGCTGGGCAGCGCCGCTGGCCGCCGCGTCCAGCATCTTCTGGCGCGCCTTGCCCTTGACGCTGCCGGTCAGCCAGGCCACTTGCAGGCCCAGGGGCTCCAGCCAGCCGATCAGCTTCTTGAAATGCTGCTCGGCCAGGATTTCGGTCGGCGCCATCAGCGCGCATTGCCAGCCGGCATCGATGGCCACGGCGGCGGCCAGGGCCGCCACCACCGTCTTGCCCGAGCCCACATCGCCTTGCAGCAAGCGGTGCATCGGTTGGCCCAGGGCCAGGTCTTGCGCGATCTCTTCGCTGACCCGCTGCTGTGCGCCGGTCAGGCCGAAGGGCAGCACGGCCAGCAGGCGCTCGACCAGGCCGCCCGGCTTGGCGCGCAGGGCCGGTGCCTTCAGCAGGGCGCGCTCGCGCTGGGCCTGCATCTGGCTGATCTGCTGGGCCAGCAGCTCCTCGAACTTGAGCCGCTGCCAGGCCGGGTGGCTGTGGTCTTCCAGCGTGCCCAGGCGGGCCTGCGGCGGCGGGTGGTGCAGAAAGTTCAGCGCGTCGCGCAGCGGCGGCAAGCTGCTGGGCACCGTGCCCTGGGGCAGCAGCTCGCGCAGATCGGCGCGCTGCAGGCCGGAGGCGATGGCGCGGCGCAGGTACGTCTGCGGCAGGCCGGCGCTGGCCGGGTAGACGGGCGTCAGCGCCTCGGCCAGCGGCGTGTCGGGCTGCACGGCCTTGAAGGTCGGGTGCACCATCTCGCGGCCGAAGAAGCCGTGGCGCAGCTCGCCGCGCACGCGGATGCGCTGGCCCACGGCCATGCTTTTCTGGTGCGAGGGGTAAAAGTGGATGAAGCGCAGCAGCAGATCGCCGGTCTCGTCTTCCAGCCGCACCAGCAGCACGCGCCGGCCGCGCGTTTCGATGCGGCATTCGATCACCTCGCCCTCGCATTGCACGGTGTCGCCCTCGCGCGTGCGGCCGATGGGCGTGATCTGGGTTTCGTCCTCGTAGCGCAGGGGCAGGTGCAGGGCCAGGTCGATGTCGCGCAGCAGGCCCAGTTTCTCCATGGCCTTCTGCGGCGCGGACTTGGGCTTGGGGGCGGCCGCCGATGCAGCAGCCGGTGCAGCACCGGCAGGCGAGGGACGAGGAGGCTGGGGGGCCGAAGAAGGCATGGGCGGGATTTTGCCCTGCGGGCGGAGTTCGAAACCCGGCCGGGGCGTCGAGCTGGTGCGGGGCGCTGGCATCTGCATGTTCAAGCCTCTTCGCAGCTCATGACTGGCAACATAATGGTGTTTTCGTTCGGTGCCACCGGCTGCCCTTCAGCCCAAAGGCCCGCTGGCTCTGCGCGCGACACGAATACTGTATGAATATCCAGTTTATCAGCAAGATCGTCAGCCCGATGTGCCGCAGCCAGAATGCTTGCGAGAGCGCGGCCGCGCGCTCGGCCACGAGGCGGGGCGGGTGAATGCCAGGCACCCCGATCGCCAGGACGAGCTGCAGGCCATCGTGCGCAGTTCCCCTTGGCTGATGCGGGCGCTCCATGCCGCCCGTGATCTGGGCCTGCCCCAGTGGTGCATCGGCGCCGGGGCGCTGCGCAATCGGGTCTGGGACCATTTGCATGGCCACACCGAGCCCTCGCGTCTGGCCGACTTGGACCTGGTCTATTTCGACCCCGAGGAGCCGCCGGGCTTGGAGGCGGGGCATCAGGCGGCCCTGGCGCGCGACTGTCCGGATCTGCCCTGGGAGCTGACGAACCAGGCCCATGTGCATCTCTGGTTCGAGTCCTGCTTCGGCCATGCCGTGGCACCGCTGCGCTCGCTTCAGGACGCGGTCGCCTCTTGGCCCGAGTTCGCGACCTCGGTGGCCGTGCGCCTGGAGGCCGACGACACGCTGACCGTGATCGCCCCCTACGGCCTGGACGACCTGTTTGCCATGCGCATTCGCCGCAACCCGGCGCGGGTCAGTGTCGAGACCTTTCGCCAGCGGATTGCGCAGAAGCAGTACGGGCAACGGTGGCCGCGGGTGCAGATTGTGGACGACCACTAGAGAGCCTCTCATGCAGCGCGAGTCAGTGCAAGCAAGTTCTAGCGATCATGTTCCGATCCGCTCATCAACCCGTCTCCCGACGCTTGTGCTGCTGCCCGGCATGGATGGAACCGGCGATTTGTTCGAGCCCTTGATTGAATCCCTGGGGGCCGATTTCAAGGTCTTGGTGGTGCGTTATCCCGAGATGCAAAGCCTCGGCTACGACGATCTTGTTTCGTATGTGGGTGGCTTGCTTCCCGCGAAGGAGCCATTTGTCCTTCTTGGCGAGTCTTTCTCAGGCCCTGTCGCAATCAAGCTAGCGGCGGCATCTCGGCCAGGTCTGCAAGGCGTGATTCTTTGCTGTACTTTTGCGCGGAATCCCCGTCCTGCCCTGGCGTGGCTTCGGGGTCTTCTTCCGTCGGTGCCATTCACTTGGATTCCCTCGACTCTGCTCAGCTGGGCATTGCTGGGGTCCTTCGCAAAGGGTACGTTGCGCAGCCTGCTCAAGGAGGCTGTAGGGCGAGTCAGTCCATCGGTGATGCGCGCCAGGGTTCGCGCCGTGTTGGAAGTTGATGTGACGGTAGAGTTGTCGCAGATGAGGGTGCCCTGCCTTTATCTGCAAGCTTCTGCAGATCGAGTGGTGCCGGCAAGGGCTGCGACACTCATCAGAAGTGTGCTGGCATCGGTTCAGCTGGTGCGGCTTGACGCTCCCCATTGCCTTTTGCAGGGTGTACCTGAGAAGTCCGCCGATGCCCTTGCTTCGTTCGTCAGACGGCTTGGACTCACGGTTTCATAGCTGGGCTCGGAAATGAGCGCAGGCTGGACTAATCAGAGCACCCTGTGAAGGGCATTTCAATTGAACACAATGCGATCCGACCGATTTCCCATCGCGGAATTCCTCCGCTTCACCGCCCCCGACCCTGAGGCCCATGCGCGCAGCATCGCTGCCTTGCGCGAGCAGCTGGCGCTGCTGCAGGGGAATGCATCGGTCGGCAGGGCCGTGGATGAGACGGCCTTGCTGGAGGTGGTGGCCGATCTGGCTGGACTCTTGATCACGGCCCGCCAGGAGGGTGAGGCCTTGCAGCTCTTGCAGGCGCATGAGGCCCTGGCTCAAGGTCTGGAGACTCCGGTGCCGCACGAAGCCCTGGGTTGGTTCTGGTGTGCCTACGCCACCGCCTTGCAATACCTCGGCCAGCGTGCCGAGGCCGAGCCCATCTTCGCCAGCACGGTGGGCCTGTGCGAGGCTGGCGGCTGGGCGCGCTTGCGCGCCATGGCGCTGCAGCATTGGGGCCGCAGCCTGGTGGAGCAGGGGCGCCTCGACGAGGCGGAATCGCGCTTCAATCAGGCCTTGGCCCTGCGGGTGCAGCTGCAGGACCCGAAGCAGGCCACCACGCGCGAGGCGCTGGCGCTCTTGGCGCAGTTGCGCGATCGGGCTTGAGCGACCCCTCATGATCTCGGACGACCTGCTGGCCCGCCTGGCCGCACCCATCGAATCCCCCCGCCTGTGGCTGGAGCCCCTGCGTGCCACCCATGCGGCCGAGCTGTTTGAAGGCTTGCAAGAGCCCGAGCTCTACCGCTGGATCTCCATGCACAAGCCCGACAGCGTGGAGGCCCTGGCCGCCCATTGGCGAAAGCTGGAGGGCCGACGTTCACCCGATGGCCAGTTCGCCTGGCCAATCTGGGCGGTGCGGCGCAAAGCCGATGGGCGTTGCCTGGGTCGGCTGGATGCCGAGATCGATGCCCAGCTGAACGCCCCCAATCTCGGCTACTACCTGCTGCGCCTCGCCTGGGGCCAGGGCTATGCCAGCGAGGCGGTGCAAGCCACCACGGCCGCGTTGCGTGAGCGCGGCGTGCGGCGCATCGTCAGCACGGTGACGGTGGGCAACCAGGCCTCGGCACGGGTGCTGCAAAAAGCCGGCTTCGTTTTCGATCGCATCCTGAAAGACAAGGACTGCATCGCCGGCCAGATGCACGACGACGAAGCGTATGTCTGGACGGCAGACGGGCTCTCAGCGCCCGCTGCTTGAGGAGCCGGCCGCCGCCTCGGGCTTGAGCCCCACGCGCTGCGCCCGCAGGTGCCGGGCGATGTTGACGAAGCTGTCCACCCAGAAGCGCTCCGGGTGGGCCGCCAGGTGCTGGAGCAAGGCCTGGTGTGCCTCTTTGGACACGCTCAGGTGGTCGCCGCCAATGCCGTGGAAGGTGATGCTGGCCAGCGTGCCCTGGGCGGCGGCCTGCTCGACGGTGGCAATCAGCTCGGCGCCGCTGGAGCCCACCGGACCGGCCGTGGGCACATCGGCCAGGTCCAGCGTGGCCAGCGAAGGCACGACCCCGCCCACGCGCGTTTTCATGGCCAGAAACTCCCCAGCCACGGCTGGGAGGTAAGGCTTGCCGCCGGCCAGTGGGTCCGTGCAGGGGGCGGTGTAGGTGCGCTCGGTCTGGCCGTCGATGGCATACAAGTAGGCATTGGCCAGCTGCACCTCTTCCAGCATCTGGGCCACGCTGATCTTGTCGAGATCGCGGTGCGGCGCCACCCAAACGCGGCCGGGCGCCGAGCGGGAGCAGGGGTGGAACAGGGTGTGGTTGCCCAGTTCATGACCCGCTGCCGCGGCACGCCGCCATTCCGGCAGGCGTTGCCGGACGACCGGGCTGGCCAGGGTCAGGTAGAAGGTGGCCTTGAGGCCCAGCGCGTTCAGCGCCGGGATGGCGTGGTCGAGCTGGCTGGCCAGGGCGTCGTCGTAGGACAGGCTGACAGCCGCCCGTGCGCTGCCGGGCCACTGAAAGGTGGGCGCCGGCTCGCTGTGTGCGCCGGTGGCCACCAGGCTCAGGGACAGACCAAAGGGCAGGCAGAGGGCCAAGCTCAGCAGAGCCCGCCAGCGCGGCCGGCCGGGCGCGTGTGCCGCAGCGAATGTGTTCATCATCATCAGAGTCCGACGCCTTGATCGTGAGGGAAGGCCGGGCAGCGCCCGGCTGGCGCTGGCGATGATAGGTCGGCGCCGTGGGCCTGACTGCCGGCGCGCCGCGAGTTTTGTGACGTTTCTGAAACCTCGGCCTGCAGGCCCGCCGCCGCCTCTACACTGCGCCCGCATGCAGCAAGGCAAACCCCTGATCCTGATCGTTGATGACGACGCCGAACTGTCCGCCCTGGTGGCCACGCTGCTGGGCCGCGAGAGCTGGGAGGTGCACACGGTGCTGACCGGCGGCGACGGCGAGCGCGCCTTGCGCGCGCTGCGCCCCGACCTGGTCTTGCTGGATGTGATGCTGCCCGATGCCAGCGGCTATGAGCTCTGCCGCCGTTGGCGTGCCAGCCATGCGGAGCTGGGCATTCTGATGTTCACCGCGCGCGGCGAGCCCATGGACCGCGTGCTGGGCCTGGAGCTCGGTGCTGACGACTATCTGAGCAAACCCTTCGAGCCGCGCGAGCTGGTGGCCCGGGTGCGGGCCCTGCTGCGCCGCCAGACCCCCGGGCGCAGCGAGGCCGGTCTGCTGCGCTTCGAGGGCCTGAGCATTGATCTGCTCAAGCGCGAGCTGCGCGTCGGCGAGCGGGTGGTGGCGCTGACCGGCATCGAGTTCAAGCTGCTGGCCGCCCTGGCCCGGGTGCCCGGGCAGATCCTGCCGCGCGAAGCGCTCAGCGAGGCGGTGCAGCCCGGCCGCTACCGGCCGCAGGACCGCAGCGTCGATGTGCAGGTGGCGCGGCTGCGCCGCAAGCTCGAAGAGGCCAGCCCCGATCGGGTCTGGATCAACACCGTGCGTGGGGAGGGTTATGTCTTTCTGCCGGCTTGAACCATGAGTGCGCGCCCCTCCATCGGCTCCCCGAGCGACCCCAAGCGTCCCCAGGGCTGGCGGCGCTTCGACAGCCTGTTCGCCCGCCTGCTCTTGCTGCAGATCCTGCTGGCCCTGCTGCTGATACTGGTGTTCGGTGCCTTGGTCTATATGGAGCGCAACAAGGCGGTGGCGCGCCTGGTGGGCGAGCGCTGGGCGCCCAGCCTGCGCCAGGCCGCTGGCTGGCCCGAGCCGGGCCTGAGCCAAGCGCGGCCCTTGCAGTACGGCCGCCAGGCGCCGCCGCCGGCCATGCGCTCGCTGCTGATGGGGCCGCGCATGGCCGCCTTGGTGGAGGAGCTGGAGCGCCAGGGCGTGCCGGTGCAAGCGGCGCGCATCACGCGCGGCGCCGACGCGCCCATGCTGTGGCTGGAGGTGGCCGGGCCGTCGGGGCAGCGCCAGTGGCTGGGCCTGAACGACCGTGCCTTGCTGCCCAATGTGTCGCGCCGGCTGCTGCTGGCGCTGCTGATCACCGGCCTCTTGTGCGTGGGCCTGAGCTGGGTCTTCACGCGCCGTCTGATGCGGCCGCTGCAGGACCTGCGCCTGCGCATGCAGGGCTATCGCCCGGGCCTGGCACTGGCGGCTGGGGCGTCGGCTGCCAGCACGGCGTCTGCCAGCACGCCGCTGCTCAGCTCGCCCCCGGAGCTGCAGGCCATCGAGTCCGCCTACCAGAGCCTGCTGCAAGGCCTTGCCCTGCATGAGCAGGAACGTGCCCTGCTGCTGGCCGGGGTTTCGCATGACTTGCGCGGCCCCCTGGCGCGCATTCGCGTCGCCGCCGGCTTGCTGCCGGACAGCGCCGACACCGCCAGCTGGCGGGAGTCCATCGTGCGCAACACCGAGTTAGCCGATCGCCTGATCGGCAGCTTTCTCGACCATGTGCGCGCCGGCGAGTTGCCGTTGAATCAAAGCACCGATCTGCTGGCTCTGGCGCGCCAGCTGCTGGCCGCCTTGCCGCCGCAGCCGGAGCGGGGCCCGGCCGTGCAGCTGGACTTGGACCTGCCGCCGTCCGCCTCGACCTTGCTATTGCCCGCCAGCCACCCCTTGCTGCTGGAGCGCCTCTTGGCCAATTTGCTCGACAACGCCCGTGTGCACGGCCTGCCGCCGGTGCGTCTGCGCCTGAGCTGCGAGCGTGACGAGGTGTGCATCGAAGTCAGCGATGGTGGCCCGGGCCTGCCCGGCCCCGTCAGCGAACTGCTGCCGGCTTTTGCGCGTGGCGACCTGGCGCGCAGCCACCCGGGCACTGGCCTGGGTCTGGCCGTGGTCAGTCGGGTGGTGGAGCGCATGCAGGGCCGCCTGAGCTTTGCGCATGAGGCGGGGCGGCACCGGGTGACGGTGCGCCTGCCTTTGAATCGCGGCTGAACCGAAACCAGGCCGGGGCCCGGCTTCCGTCTACTTGCTGTGGCGGCGGAAGAAGGCCCAGATTTCGTCGGTGGCATTGACGGCGTTGCTGGGCGTGTCGCCGCGCCGGCTGCCGGCCCGCCCGCCAGGCCAGGCGTGGCCGTTGTCGCCGACCAGCAGCAGCTCGGCGCTGTGTCCGGCCGGGCAGCTGTGGCGCCAGCGGCTCAGCACGCCTTGCACCGAGGTCTCCGCTTCGCCGACGCAGCCATTGGCACCGGCCCAGAAGCTCAGCTGGGCGAGGGCAGGCAAGGTCGGGGTGCCGTCCCAGGCGCCGGGAAAGGCGCCGCCCGGGGGGCCGCCGGCTGGAGGCACGGACTGGTCCAGCCCGCCATTGATCATCAGTGCCGGCACACCGTGTTGGGGCCGGCGCTCGTCGCCGAACACCGTGGCCACGACCGGCGCGATGGCGGCCAGGCGGTCACCGAGCTCGCTGCCCAGGCGGTGGGTCATCATGCCGCCGTTGGACATGCCGGTGGCGTAGATGCGCATGGGGTCGACCGGGTAGTTGGCCTCCAGGTGCTCGATCAGGGCGCGGATGAAGCCGGCATCGTCCTCGCGCTTTTCCATGGCTTGCCCGCAGCAGTGGCCGGCGTTCCAGGTCAAGAAGCTGTGGCGCAGGCGGCCGCTGCCTTCGGGGTAGACGACGATGAAGCCCTCCTGCCGCGCCTTGGCTGTGAAGCCCGTCATCTCTTCCATATTGGCCGCATGGCCGCCGCCGCCGTGCAGGGCGATCACCAGGGGCAGGCGGGCGCCATCGCGCGGCAGCGAGCCGGGCAGGCGCAGCAGGAAGCTGCGCGGCTCGCCCTGGTAGTTCAGGGTCAGCAGGCCTTCGCCGCCCAGGCCGCTTGGGCTGTTCTGACGGCTTTCGCGCCAGGGCCCGGCGGCGCTGGCGGCCAGGCAGGCCAGGGCCAGGGTGGCAACGGTCAGGGCCTGAAGGCCGCGGCGCCGCACGGAGCTGAGCTTGGAGCGCGATGGCGATGAAGTCTGGCTGTGCATGAAGAACTCCGTTCGGGCTGATGGGGCAGCCGCCTGGGGCGGCAATGCTGGAGGGGGTGTGATCGATTGGACTTGCCCCGCTGGCCACCCACTTGCACCGCAGATGACGAATTGCGACAACTTTGCAATATGGGCTGCCGGCAGCGCTGCCGCTCCTAGACTCGCGGCCCACAGGCCCCGCCGTGGGCAAGCAAGGACCTATGACCGTGACTTCACTTCTTTGGGCCCCGCGCCCTTGCGCTCGCTGGGTGCTGGCACTGAATTTGGTGCTCGGCGCGGCCACATCCGACGCATCCGCCGCACCCGCACCGGCCGCCACAGCAGCGACAGCCGCCTCGCCGAGCGACCACCCCCTGCTTTCGCGCATGCCGGGCTATGTGATCGAGGACAAGAAGGAAGAAGCTTTCGGCGCACGCCGTTTCGGCGGCGAAGGCCAGGTGCTGCCCGGCACCGTGCGCCTGCCCGGCGGCCAGATCGAGGTGGAGGGGCGGGTGACCGAGATCGCCTACATCGACGAGCAGGAGCGCGGCTCGGTGTTGGCCATCTACCGCAACCACCTCCATGCCTTGGCCAGCCTGGGTGCGCAGGCGCTGAACACCGGGCTGTCGAATGCGCAAATCGCCCAGGGTGGCCGCTTTCTGTTCCAGCTGGGGCAGGGCCCGGCCAGCCGCTGGGTGGCCTTGGACCTGGGCTCGGACACCTACCGCTATGTGCTGACCATCGTCGAGCCGGCGGCCCTGGTCCAGGCCGTCACGGCCCGCCAGCTGGCGGCCGAGATCCAGAGCCGTGGCCTGGCCACCTTGCACCTTCAGTTCGACACCGGCCGGGCCGATCTCAAGGCCGACGGCTTGGCGGCCGTGCAGGCCGTGGCCGAATTGCTCAGGGCCGAGCCCACGCTCAAGCTCTCCATCGAAGGCCATACCGATCACATCGGCTCGGCCGCCGACAACCGCAAGCTCTCGCTGCAGCGCGCCGAAGCGGTGCAGCGCGCCGTCTGTGCACTGGGCATCGCACCCGCCCGCCTGTCGGCGCTCGGCCATGGCGCGGACCTGCCGGTGGCCGACCGGCGCAGCGAGGAAGGCCGGGCCAAGAACCGCCGCGTGGAGCTGATCAAGCGCCTCTGAATGCCCTGTATCAGCTTGGCGACATGACGCTGTATCTACAGTCACCCGAGGTCCAGGAGATCTCATCTGGGGCGGGTACTTCGAGATCGCCAGCCTGCGGCCGATGCAGGAGCAGCCGGCCGGCGCCGAGCGCGGCCCTTTGAAGGACCGGCGCTCTGCTATCGTCCCGCCCATGCGAAGCCTGAAATCCCTGATTCCCTTGACCGCTCTGTGCCTGCTGGCTGCCTGTTCCAGCACTGATCAAGGCAAAGCCGGCACGGCCGTCGCCACGCCGCTGAGTGACTTGAACCTAGTCAGTGCCACCATACCTGCCGTGCTGGCAGCGGCGCAGCGGGCACCCTACGGACTGCCGGCCGCACAGGACTGCGCCAGCCTGGCGCTGGACATCCAGGCCCTGGATGAGGTGCTGGGCCCGGATATCGATGCTCCGGTTTCGGACAGCCACCCGGGCCTGCTGGAGCGCGGCGCCGAGGCCGGCTCGGGCGCGGCCGTCGGCGCCTTGCAGCGCACGGCCGAGGGCGTCATCCCCTTCCGCGGCTGGATCCGCAAGCTGAGCGGCGCCGAACGCCACTCGCGCCAGGTGGCAGCAGCCATCACTGCCGGCGGTGTGCGCCGTGCCTTCCTCAAGGGTTTGCGGGCGAGCCGGAGCTGCGGCGCGGGTTGAAGCGCGGGCCGGAGCAGGTCTCATGGGCGGGATTGAGAGCCTCAGCTGTCTTCCCGAGCCCGCCGCTTCATGCAAAACTGCGTCCATGAGCGAAGCACCGGCCCCCGAAGTCACGCCTGCCCCGAAGCCGCAAGCCGCCGACGCGGCGCGCCCCGCGCCCTACTTCGACCCGAACATCCATGCCCACAGCTTGTTTGAGGATGCACAGGCCATCTTCACCGGCGTGCTCTTCGTTTCTCTGGCCCTGATTCTGTTCGCCCAGGTCGGTCTGATGACCGGCGGCACGGCCGGCGCGGCCTTTGTGCTGCACTACGCCACCGGCATCAGCCTGGGCAAGCTGTTCTTCCTCATCAACATTCCCTTCTACTGGTTTGCTTGGCAGCGCATGGGGCGCGAGTTCACGCTCAAGACCTTCATCGCCATCGCCTGGCTGTCGGCACTGACCGAGTGGTCGCCCAAGCTCTTCGCCATCGAGCGCCTGCACCCGGCTTATGCCGCCGTGCTGGGCGGCTTGTTGCTCGGCTCGGGCTGCCTGTTCCTGGCCCGCCATCGCGCCAGCCTGGGCGGCGCCACCATCGTGTCGCTTTACTTGCAGCATGCGAAAGGCTGGCGGGCCGGCAAGGTGCAGATGGGCATCGACTGCGTGATCGTGCTGTGCGCGCTGACCGTGGTGGACCCGACCCGCGTGGCCTATTCGGTGCTGGCCGCGGTGGTGATGAACCTCTTCATCGCGGTCAACCACAAGCCGGGGCGTTACGCTGTGCTTTGACGGGCCGTGGCGTCACAGCCGTCAAGTATTCTTGGTGCTTCCACGATTGGGGCAACGCGCCCCGGGAGCCTTGCCCATGCGTCCTGTCGTCCTTCACCGTGCCCTGGCCCTGAGTGCATTGGCGCTCAGCCTGAACCTTCAGGCCGCTGCGCTGCCGCCGGCCGACACCATTTATCTGCACGGTGATGTGATCACCATGAACGACGCTCAGCCGCGCGCCCAGGCCTTGGCCGTACGCGCCGGCCGAATCCAGGCGGTGGGCAGCGAGGCCGAGGTGCGCGCCCTGCAAGGTGCCAAGACCCGGGTGGTCGACCTCAAGGGTCAGGCCTTGCTGCCGGGTTTTGTCGATGCCCATGGCCATGTCTCGTTGACAGGCTTGCAGGCGGTGTCGGCCAATCTGCTGCCGCCGCCCGATGGCAAGGGCAGCAGCGTGGCCGCCATTCAGGGTCTGCTGCGAGACTACGCCAAGGGCCCGGTGGCGCGCAGCCACAAAATCATCCTCGGCTTCGGCTATGACGAAGCGCAGCTGAAGGAAGGACGGGCGCCGACGCGCCAGGAACTCGACGCCGTTTCCAAGGACCTGCCTGTCATCATCATTCACCAGAGCGGCCATCTGGGTGTGCTCAACAGCAAGGCCTTGCAGCTGGCCGGTTTAAATGCCGACAGCAAGGACCCCGAGGGCGGCCACATCCAGCGCGAAGCCGATGGCAAGACGCCCAACGGTGTGCTGGAAGAAACCGCTTGGTTCAGCGCCGGCATGGGCCTGGTCCAACCTTCGCCGCAGGACTACGCCACCATGTTGCTGGAGGGCCAGAAGCTGTACGCCAAGTTTGGCTTCACCACCGGCCAGGACGGCCGTTCGGACGAAAACAGCAACAAGACCTGGGTGGCGCTGTCGCAGAGCGGCAAGATGTTGATCGACCTGGTCTCCTACCCCGACATCACCTTGCCCTTCACCGCCGGCTTGATGAACCAGCAAGGGGGCTACTGGAGCCGCGAGTACAAGGGCGGCTTCCGCATCGGCGGCGTCAAGCTGAGCCTCGATGGCTCGCCCCAGGGCAAGACCGCTTTCTTGACCCACCCCTATCACCATCCGCCGGCCGGCAAGGCGGACGACTATCGTGGCTACCCCGCGCTCAGCGACGAGGCCACCCAGCAGGCGGTGGAGCAAGCCTATGCCAAGGGCTGGCAGCTGCTGGTGCACACCAATGGCGATGCGGCCTCCGACCAGATGCTGCGCGCCGTCGAAGCGGCCACGGCCAAGTACGGCGCAGCCGACCGGCGCACGGTGATGATCCACGCCCAGACTGTGCGCGAGGACCAGCTGGATGCGATGAAGCGCCTGGCCGTGACGCCGAGTTTCTTCGGCATGCATGCCTACTACTGGGGCGACTGGCACCGCGACGAAACCCTGGGCCCGGTGCGCGGCGACCGCATCTCGCCGGCGCAATCGGCGCTGCGCCGCCAGATGATCTTCACCCAGCATCACGATGCGCCGGTGGCTTTCCCCGACGCCGTTGCCATCCTGGACGCGGTGGTCAACCGCCGCACCCGCAGCGGCGACATCCTCGGCCCCGATCAGCGCCTGCCGGTCGAGGTGGCGCTCAAGTCCATCACCTTGTGGGCCGCGTGGCAGCATTTCGAGGAGGCGAGCAAGGGCTCGCTGGAAGTGGGCAAGCTGGCCGATCTGGTGGTCTTGTCCAAGAACCCGCTGACCGTGCCGCCGGCGCAGTTGCGCAGCATTCAGGTGCGCGAGACCATCAAGGCCGGGCGCAGCATCTACCGCGCCGCGGCTCAGCCGAAGTAACGCTGGCGCAAGCGGGCGTAGCGGCCATCGCTGCGCAGCTGGTCGAGCGCAGCCTGCAGGGCCTGCACCACGCGATCGTCGCTGTCGGGGTGCAGGCCGTACCAATAGCTGTGGCGGGTGTCGAGCTCCAGCAGCGGCCGAAGCGTGCTGTAGTCCAGGCGCAGCTGCTTGAGGTGCCAGGCGGCCGCCCAGTCCAGCAGCACGATCAGGTCCATGCGGCTGGCCAGCAGCTTGCGTAGATTGCTGCCGTCATCGAGCGCCAGTTCCAGCTCCTCGCCGGGGCGCAGCCCTTCGGCCTGCAGCAGGCGTGCGGCCGCCGACTCGCGCACCACGCCCACCTTGAGCTCGCGCAAGTCACGCAGGTCTTTCAGCGGCTGGATGTCGCGGCGCTTGCTCAGGCTGTAGAGCATGATGCGGCGCTCGCTGATGGGGCCGACCCAGCGGTATTTGCTTTCGCGCTCAGGCAGGCGGGTCAGGGAATAGAGGATGCTGTTGGGCTGAACAGCGGCCGCTTGCACCGCGCGCGGCCAGGGCTGCACCTGGATGTCCACCTGGATGCGCGCTTGCGCCGCCATCAGCTGCAGCAGCTCGGTGCTGAAGCCCGCAGCTCGGCCGCTGTCGTCCTGAAAGTTCAGGGGTGGCAGGTGCTCGGTGAAGGCCTGCAGGGACGCCATGCCCGCAACGGCAAGCCCAGCGGCATGAGCCGATTGGCTCATGACCAAGGCGTTCAGCAGGCTGCTTCCGCAAGCGGAGCTGAGACCAAGTGCCAGGCCTTCCCACATGCATTCACGGCGCTGCATGATGCGAGGCGCCGCCGGTGGGGCGCAGAAATCGACGACCCACGTTCATGGCTCAAAAGCTGCAAAGAACGGAGTCTACGGTCCTCAGACCATGCCTTGGCTTACATCGGCGAGGGTGTGCCGGCCATGCGGTCGTATTTGACGAAGAACTGGCGTGCCTTGGCCACCAGCTGCGGCTCGGTCGGGTGGTCCACGGTCTCGTAGGCGACGATGTGCTTGGCCGTCAATGGGCGGTGTTTGTCGGCGTAATGCTTGAAATCGCTCTGCGCGGTGCTGGAGCCGACGACCAGGATCTCTTCAATGCCGTTCAGCGCATCGCAGACCTCGGCGAAGAACTCATGTTCGCTGCGCACGGCGCTGCCATGCTGCTTGGTGTGGTGGCTGTGGGCCTTGATCTTCTCGGCCTGCACATGCTCGGCGTCGAACTGCAGAACCTTGGCCTGCTGATGGTCGAGCCAGACGACGGCGTGGAAGGTGGTGATGTGGCTGGTGCTGGAATGGTTCATGGCGATGGTCCTGATGAAGGCAAGAAAAAGAGAGAGAGAAGGGGGTGAGGGAAAGAAAGGCGGTGAGGTGATCGGAGGTCGGAACTCGGTCGGTCCTGCTTGATAGCCGCTCAAAGCCGCTGTGTCTGTGCGCGTGCCGTGGCTGCCGGGCCTTCGTGCAGGCCCTGGCAGCTGAGACAGCGCAGGCTGGCGGGCTGCGCCTGCAGGCATGCCCAGGGAATCGCCTCGCCGCAGTCCTGGCAATGTCCGAAGTCGGCGCGCTCCAGCGCGGCCTGGGCCACGCCGACTTCGCGCAGCGCCTGCAGGATCTGGTCGCTGCGCGCCAAATCGATCTCGCGTTCGGCATCGAGCGCGGTCTCGCGCTGGCCATTGCCGTCGCCGTCCTGCAGCAGCTGCTCGCGTGCATGCTCGGCCCGGCTTTGGCTGCCCAGCAGTCCGTCCAGTTCCTGCTCCAGGGCCAACCGGCGCTGCAGCAGGTCGCCGCGCAACTGCTGCGTTTGTTCCTCGGTGAAAGACGGGTTCATGACGATCTCCTTGCTGCCATCTTGGCAGCCGGCCGGGGCCAGGTATTGACCTGGGTCAACCGTCGCACAAGTGGTGGCTGCGGTGTCTGGAGTCCCCCCTTGTGGGGGGCTTGGCTGCTGGGAATGCCACCTAAGATCTCGCACGCAAAACGACAAGGCCGCCGTTCAAGGCCTGCTGCCCTAGATGGCCCACGAGAGAGGAAATTCCATGAAGATCGCCCCGGCTGCAACAGCCATCCGCCAGGTCCTGGCTTCAGGACTGGTTCTGCTTCTGGCCGCCTGTGGTGGTGGTTCGGATGCGCCGCCCCCCGTCCCGGTCACCCCTCTGCCGGACAACCTCAGCATCAGCGCGCCGGCCAGCGGCGACATGGCCGATGCCTTCAGCTTCGGCAGCAGCGCGGCCAGCCTGTCCAAGCTGCAGTTCAGCTGGGATTTCGGCGATGGCGCGGCCTCGAGCAGCGAAGCCGCGCCCAAGCATCTGTATGCCAAGCCCGGTGAGTACGAAGTCCGGCTGCGCATCAGCAATGAGGCGGGTCAGTCGAAGGAGGTGCGTTCGCTGCTCACGGTGAACAATCTGGCCGGCGTGCGCGGTCTGGAATGCAGCGGCGCGGCCGACAGCGGCTGGTGCTGGCAGGCACCGCGCCCGACCGGCAACGCGGTCAATGCCTTTACCTTTGTCAGTGCCAGCACCGGCTGGCGGATTGGCGCCAAGGGCGAGATCTTCAAGACCACGGACGGCGGCCAGAGCTGGCTGCGCCAGCGCAGCGGCATCACGGCCGATCTGCTGGAAGTGGTCTTTCTGGACGAGAAGACCGGCTGGATACGCGGCAGCAACAGCAGCCTGCTGAGCACCCGCGATGGCGGCACTACCTGGCGCAGCGTGGCCGCGCCTTGGCAATATGACTTCGATCCGGCGCGGCTGCGGCTGCGATCGGCCGACATCCTGGAATTCAGCGGCAGCACGGCGGTCTACCTGAGCCAGGACGCCGGTCAGAGCTGGAAGATGGCCCGTGTTCAAGGTCTGGTTGGCACGGCGGATGGCGCCTATGTGGCGCTGTCCTCGGACCGACTGCGCCGCTATGCCAGCCTCGATGCCGCGCCGGTCGAGGTCTTGCAATTCAAGGACAGCGACGGCACGACATTGGGCGCCTACGGCAGCACGGTCGAGTCGATCGGCGAGCAGTCGCTGATCGCGCGCGCCCGGGACTGGGGGACCTGGGATCCCAAGACGTCGCAATATGTCCGTCGCCAGGCTTTCTGGCGCAGCGATGATGCCGGCAAGAGCTGGACCCAGGTGGCCGGCACCGGCCTGAGCGCAGACGCGGATGTTCTGCAGTTTCGGGCACTCGATGCCGCGGGCCAGCAACTGCTGGCCAGCGCCTACAGCCAGATTTACCGATCCGAGGACGGTGGCGCCAGCTGGACTGTGGCAACGCCATCTGGCGGCAACGGCATGAATGGCGTCTTTGTGCAAGGCAGCCGGGTCTATGCGCAGTGGTCCGGCAGCTTGCACTACAGCGACGATCAGGGCCGTAGCTGGAAAGACCTCAAGCTGCCAGATGGCTTCAGCACTGGCAACAGCTATGGCCTGACGCTGGCCGCGGCCGGCGCCGGGCTGTTGCTGAACGACCCCGTTCGCGGCGTCTTCGCCAGCCTGGATCAGGGCAATACCTGGCGGCAATTGCGAGAGGCCGACAACAGCCTGCAAGGCCGCGCGCACACGGTGGCGTTCCGGGATGCCAAGAACGGCCTCATGGTCAACTCCAAGGGCGAGCTGCTGGCCAGTGCCGATGCAGGCAAGACCTGGTCTCTCAAGCGCGCCGATCTCGGAACCGGGGGCTACTACAGCTTTCTGGCCCGACTGCAGTACGTCAATGCCCGAACGGCCTTCCTGCTGGCGCCGAACCGCCAGATCTACAAGAGCATCGATGGTGGCGAGAGCTGGAGCTCTGGCCTGAACAGCAGCACCTGGACCGCCTTCCGCTTCAGCGACGAGCTCCAGGGCTGGGCGAGCAATGACAGCGGCATCATGGCCTTGAGCCACGATGGTGGCCAGACCTGGGTGACGCTGCCTCAGCCCAGTTTCCAGGTGGCCGATCTGCGCATCGGCAGCGATGGCTTGGTGACGGCCGTCGGTGCCGCCGGCGGCATCGCCCAGTCCAAGGATGATGGCAAGACCTGGCAGCTGCGCTACTCCGGCGCACGCGAGTCGCTGCGCCGCCTCTACTCCCTCGACGGCAAGACCTTCTGGGCACTCGGCATTCCCGGCACGGTGCTGAAGTCCGAGGATGGCGGCATCAGCTGGAGCTGGGTGGCCGTGCCGGCCCAGGCCATCCTCAATGACATCCAGTTCAGCGATGCCAGGAATGGCTGGATCGTCGGCGAGGCCGGCACGGTCCTCGCCACCCGCGATGGCGGCAAGTCCTGGTCGGCCCAGGACTCCGCCAGCGCCAAGAGCCTGCAGAGCGTGCAGATGCTGGACAGCCGGACCGGCTGGATCGTCGGTGCCGAGGGCAGCCTACTGGCCACCGGGACCGGCGGCTTCTGAGGCTCGGCAGCGCGCCTTGGCTCATGGGAAAATCGCCGCTTCTCAGCGTTTGGCACGGGTCCGTCCGGCCCTCAATCCCATGGTTTCTTCCGTCATCAGCGGCGCTTCGCGCGGCTTCACCGTCCATGATTTCGATTTCGAACTGCCGCCCGAGCTGATCGCCCAGCATCCGGCGGCCGAACGCAGCGGCTCGCGCCTGCTCGATGGCCGCAGCGACACACCGGTGGACCGCGTGTTCCGCGAGCTGCCCGATCTGCTCCACCCCGGCGACTTGCTGGTCTTCAACAACACCAAGGTGATCAAGGCCCGCATGTACGGCGCCAAGGCGACCGGTGGCTCGGTCGAAGCGCTGATCGAGCGGGTGTTGCCCGGCACGCTGGAGGTCTGGGCCCATGTGCGGGCCAGCAAATCACCCAAACCGGGCACCTGGATCCGCTTCAACGAGGCCTTTGATGCCGAGGTGCTGGGCCGCTGCGGGCCTGATGGCGGCATGTTCCATCTGCGCTTCCCCAGCGACCCTTTTGCCCTGCTGGAGCAGCACGGCCATGTGCCGCTGCCGCCCTACATCGAGCATGCCGACGAGGCCGACGATGTGCGCCGTTACCAGACCGTGTTCGCCCGTGAGCCCGGCGCGGTGGCCGCTCCGACCGCGGCCTTGCATTTTGACGAGGGCGTGCTGGCCCGCCTGGCCGAGCGCGGCGTGGCCACAGCCCATGTCACCCTGCATGTTGGCGCCGGCACCTTCCAGCCGGTGCGCGTTGAGCAGTTGAGCGAGCACAAGATGCACAGCGAGTGGTTCGAGGTGCCGGCCGAGACCGTGGCCGCGGTGGCCGCCTGCCGGGCGCGCGGCGGCCGCGTGGTGGCCGTGGGCACGACCACCCTGCGCGCGCTGGAGTCAGCCGCCCAGGGCGGCGAGTTGGTGGCCGGGGCGCGCGAGACCGAGATCTTCATCACCCCGGGTTTCAACTTCCGCGTGGTCGACAGCCTGGTCACCAACTTCCACTTGCCCAAGAGCACCTTGATGATGCTGGTCAGCGCCCTGGCCGGCCATGGGCGTGTGATGGCGCTCTACCGCCACGCGATTGCGCAGCGCTACCGCTTCTTCAGCTACGGCGACGCCATGCTTTTGCAGCGCAGCGCCGATAATGCCGCTTAATTTCTTGCCCTTGGAGTGATGCACCATGTTCCAGCACGTTGACGCCTACGCCGGCGACCCGATCCTGAGCCTCAACGAGGCCTTCCAGAAGGACAGCCGCCCGGGCAAGATCAATCTGTCCATCGGCATCTACTTCGACGACGAAGGCCGCATTCCCATGCTGGATTCGGTCCGCAAGGCCGAGCTGGCCGTGGTGGCCGACGCCGGCGCCCGCCCCTATCTGCCCATGGAAGGCGCGGCCAATTTCCGCAGCGCCGTGCAAGGCCTGCTCTTCGGTGAAAACCACCCGGCGCGCGCCGAAGGCCGCATCGTCACCATCCAGAGCGTGGGCTCCAGCGGCGGCTTGAAGGTCGGCGCCGATTTCATCAAGCGCTACTTCCCGGCCAGCGCCATCTATGTGTCCGACCCGACCTGGGACAACCACCGCGCGGTGTTCGAAGGCTCGGGCATCGAGGTCAAGACCTACCCGTATTACGACGCCGCCACCGGTGGTGTGCGCTTTGCGGACATGCTGGAAGCCATCCGCGCCCTGCCGGCCAAGAGCGTCGTGCTGCTGCACGCCTGCTGCCACAACCCGACCGGCGTGGACCTGAGCCCCCTGCAGTGGGACGAGCTGATCCCGGTGCTGAAAGAGCGCGAGCTGCTGCCCTTCCTGGACCTGGCCTACCAGGGCTATGGCGACGGCATCGACGAAGACGCCTTTGCCATCCGCGCCATGCTGGATGCCGGCCTGTCCTTCTTCGTCGCCAACAGCTTTTCCAAGAGCATGAGCCTCTACGGCGAACGCTGCGGCGCACTGAGCGTGGTCTGCCCCGATGCGGCCCAGGCCGCCTTGGTGCTGGGTCAGATGAAGTTCATGATCCGCCGCAACTATTCCAACCCGCCGTTGCACGGTGGCCAGATCGTCGCCCGCGTGCTCAGCGACCCGCAGCTGCGCAGCCTCTGGGAAGGCGAAGTGACCGAGATGCGTGAGCGCATCCATGCTATGCGCAACGCCTTGTACGAGGTGCTGACGGCCAAGCTGCCGGGCCGCAACTTCGACTACTTCCTGACCCAGCGCGGCATGTTCAGCTACACCGGCCTCACCGCCGCCCAGGTGGACCGTCTGAAGGACGAGTTCGGCGTCTACCTGGTGCGCTCGGGCCGCATGTGCGTAGCCGGCCTGAACAACAAGAACGTTGAGGCCACGGCCAGCGCCATGGCCGCTGTGCTGGCTTGAAGTCCAAAGGCCCGGTTCTCTTTGTCGCTGCCCTGCTGGGCGCTGTGCTGCTGATGGGGCCGCGCAACGCCGACCAAGCCTGGTTGCCGCCGGACACGGTGGCGCCGCTGCCTTCGCAGCTGGATCAGTTCGACGCTCATCTGGCCGCCGCCGAGGCGCGCCTGGGTGATGTCACCCCGGGCGCCGAGAAGCACATCGTCTGGGGCCCAGCCGGCCGCCAGCGCGCGCCTTGGGTGGTGGTCTATCTGCATGGCTTCAGCGCCACGCGGCAAGAGCTGGCCCCGGTGCCCGAGCTGATCGCCAAAGAGCTGGGCGGCCATGTCTATTACGCCCGTTTGGCCGGCCATGGTCGGCCCGGCGCCGCCATGGGCACGATGACCGTCAGCGAGTGGAAGGCCGATGCGCTGGAGGCCCTGGCCATCGGTCATCAGCTGGGTGAGCGCGTGCTGGTCATGGGCACCTCGACCGGCGCCACCCTGTCGGCCTGGCTGGCCTTGCGCCCCGAGGCGCAGGACGTGGCCGGCTGGGTCATGGTCTCGCCGAATTTCGGACCCAAGAACATCTGGGCTTCGGTGATCAACTGGCCCTGGGGCCGCATCCTGGCCCGCTGGGTCCAGGGCGAAACCAGCCGCTGGACGCCCAACAGCCCGGCCAAGGCCCGCTACTGGACGCATGAGTACCCGACCTCGGCCCTGTTCCCCATGATGGCCTTGGTGGCGCGCGTGCGTGACAGCGCACTTGAGAAGGTCAAGGCGCCTTTGTTGATGATGTTGTCGCCGCGCGACCAGGTCATCAATGTGCAGGCGGCACGCGAGGCCTTCGAGCGTTTCAGCCACCCGGACAAGCGTCTGGTCGAGGTGGATTACAGCCAGAGCCCCAGCCAGCATGTGCTGGCCGGCGACATCGAGTCGCCCCAGTCCAATGCGCCCATGGTGGCCCAGGTGCTGGAGTTCGTGCGCGCGCTGAAGTGAGCGGCGCTGCCTCGTTCCATCGCGCGCCCGGCTGGCTGCTGAGTGTGTTGCTGGCGCTGGCGGCCGTGTCGGCTCAGGCCGCGGAGCTGCCTGCCCCGGTGCAGGCGGCGCTGGAGCAGGCCGGTCTGCCGGCCACGGCCTTGGGCGTGGTGGCCTTTCCGCTCGACGAAGCGGCCGGGCCCGGTGGACGGATGCACCGATCGCCGTCCCTGCGCTGGCAGGCCGATCGGGCAATGGCGCCCAGCTCGTCCATCAAGGTGCTGACCGCCGTGGTCGCGCTCGATCGCCTGGGCGCCGCCTCGCGCGGCCGCACCGAGCTGCTGAGCGAAGGCCCGCCCGATGCCGAGGGCCGCCTGGCCGGCCCGCTCTATCTGCGCGGTGGCGCCGACGCTCAACTCGATTGGGGCGCACTCTGGCTGATGCTGCGTCAGGCGCGCGAGCAGGGCGTGCGCGAGGTGCCGGCCGGCCTGGTGCTGGACCGCAGTTTGTTCCTCCCCACGCGGCCCCTGCCGGCCCTGCTGCCCTTCGACGAATACCCCGAGTCGGCCTACAACATGGTGCCCGACGCCCTGATGCTCAACGGCAATCTGCTCGGACTGAGCCTGGCCTCCGATGGGCAGACGGTGCGCGGCCGCTTGAGCCCGGCCTGGCGCGGCCTGCAGCTGGACCTCAGTGCCCTGGCTTGGAGCGCGCGCCCTTGCGCCGAATGGGAACTCGATTTCGGCCGCCCGCTGCTTGTGCCTGCGCCCGAGGGCCAGGGCTGGTTGCTGCGCCTGCAGGGCAGCTTTCCGCGCCAGTGCCAGCAGCGTCAGGACATGAATCTCGTCGACCGTCAGGCTCTTGTGCCCTTGGTTGTGCGCTCGCTCTGGGAAGAGCTGGGCGGCAGCCTGGGACCGGCCGTGCAGGAGGCCGCCACACCCGCGGGCGCTCAGGTCCTGGCCCAGCATCAGGACCGGCCGCTGGGCGAGCTGCTGCGCGGCGCCTTGAAAAGCTCGGACAACCCGCTGACCCGCCTGGTCTACCTGCGCCTGGGCGCCGCCGTCGCGCGGCCCGGCGAAGAGACCCTGGCCGCGGCCGAGCGCGCGGTGCGTGATTGGCTGGCCGGGCAAGGCTTGGACGCTCAGGGCCTGGTGCTGGAGAACGGCTCCGGCCTGTCGCGGCGCGAGCGCATCCGGCCCGAGCTGCTGGCCGCCGTGCTGGCGCGCGCGGCCCGCCTGCCGCTGGCACCCGAGCTGCTGAGCGGCCTGCCCCTGGCCGGCGTGGACGGCACGCTGCGCCGCCGCCTCAAAGGCAGCCCGGCCGAGGGCCGCGCACGCCTCAAGACCGGCAGTCTCAATGAGGCCGTGGCCCTGGCCGGTTATGTGCCGGACCGACGCGGCCGCACCTGGGTGCTGGTGGCTTTTGTGAACGATGAGCAGGCCGGGCGGCGCGGCCGGCCGGTGCTCGATGCGCTGGCGGACTGGGTGGCCAGGCAGTAGGGGCGTGTTGAATCGTGAATCGCGAACGGGTGAACGGGTGAATGGGTGAATGGGTGAATGGGTAGGGGCGTGGCCCGTCATTTGCCCGTATTCTTGGGCCTTGCCAACGAGGGCTCGATGGATTTCAGCGTTCGCGATGAGGTACTCAAGGTCTGGGAAGCCGAGCTGGATGAACCGGCTTGGCCGCTGCCGATCTCGCGCCGCCTTGCCCTGGCCTGGCATCTGCGCCAGCGCGATGGCCGGCGCGCCCGCCTGCTGGCCGAGCAGGCCCGGGTCGCCTTGGCCGCGGGCCCTCAGAAATGCGCCGAAAGCCCTGAAAGCGCCTGGCTGGACTTGCTGGACGCGGAGCTGCTGCTCTTACAGCAGATCGAACTGCTCGCCGCCCAGCGCCAGGCGCAGCTGGCCCTGGCGGCGTTCGAGCGCCTGGGCGATGCGCTCGGTCGCTGCGAAGCCTGGCTGACCCTGGCACGGGTGGACATCGCCCAAGGGCGCAGCCATGAGGCCATCGCCTCCTTGGGGCAGGCGACCCTGGCCGCGAGGGCTGGCGGCGACGAGGAGCGCGCCCAGGTGACTGAGTTGATGTCCGCGCTGTTCCTGACCTATATCGACCCGGTGCGTGGCCGCCAACACGGCGCACCGAGCGACGCCGAGTTGGCCGGCATGAGCCCGGCCGTGGCCGCCTGGGCCCATGAGCTGCGCGGCACCCTGGCGGCCCAGGCCAGCGACTACGGCCATGCCGCGGCCGAGCGCATGAGCGCCATGCAGCTGGGTCTGATGACCGGCCAGCTCAGCCGCGCGATCGCCGCCGGTTTCAATGCCGCCGATGCTCTGAACAGCCTCAACGAGCATGAGCTGGCCCTGCAGTGGATGGAAAAAGCTCTGGCTCTGGCGCGCCAGCATGAGCTGCCGCTGAGCACCGGCCACGGCCTGGCCCAGATGGGCGAGACCTTGCGCCGCCTGGGCCGGCTGGAGCCGGCGCGCAGCAGCCTGCAAGACGCGCTGCAGCTGCTGCGCCGGCTGCCGCCGGGCCGCAATTTCTGCATCGCCCTGAAATACTGGGCCGACCTCTGCCTGGACCTCGATGAGCTCGAGGGCGCCCAGGCGGCGCTGGCCGAGCTGCTGCCCTTGACGCTGCGCCAGGCCCACCCGGATCTGCACATCCACGCCTGCCGCGCCCTGGCCCAGCTGCACTCCCGCCAGGGCCAAGTCGCGCCGGCCCTGCAACTGGCGCAGGAGGCCCTGGAGGGCGCGCGCCAGACCGGCCATGTGCTGCGCCAGATCGAGAGCCTGCGTGCCCTGGCCGAGCTGCACAGCCAGCATGGCTTGAACGGCCCGGCCGGCGAGGCGCCGGGGCAGGCCGCGTTGCAGCTGCTGGAGCAGGCCCTGGCCCTGGCGCACAGCATGGCCGGCTATCTGGTGCCGGGCGAACTCTTCGAGGCCCTGGCCGAGGAGCACCGCAAGCAGGGCGATGTGGACCTCGCTTACCAGCTGATCCGCCAGGCCTCGGGCGCGCGCCTGAAGATCCAGAGCGACGCGGCCAACAAGCGCCTGCTGGCCTTGCAAGTGCTGCACCAGACCGAACGCGCCCTGGCCGAGGCCGAGCATCTGCGCCAGCTGGCCGAGGAGCAGGCACGTCGGTCCGAAATGCTGGCACGCACCCAGGCCCAGCTGCTGCAGCAGGAGCGTCTGGCCTCGCTGGGCCGCCTGGTGGCAGGTGTGGCCCATGAGCTGAACACGCCGATCGGCAATTGCCTGCTGGCCGCCAGCACCTGGCAGGAGCGTACCTTGCAACTGGCCGTGCAGGCCGAATCACGCAGCATGAAGCGCAGCGATCTGGAGCGTTACTTCAGCGACGCCGAAGCCTCGGCCGACCTGCTCTTGCGTGGTCTGCAACGTGCCGCCGAGCTGGTGCGGCAGTTCAAGCAGCTGGCGCGCGACCCGGGGGGCGAGCCGCTGCAGCGCTTTGCCGTGCTGCCTCTGTGTCAGCTCATGCTGGCCGGCTTCCGCGAGGCGGCGGCTGCGGCCGGCATCGAGCTGAGCCTGGAGGCGCCCGAGGCCGAGATCGTCCTGCAAGGCCAGCCTTCGGCCTTGCAGCAGGTGCTGCAACAGCTGCTGGACAACGCCTTGATCCATGCCTTTGTGGGCCGCGAGCGCGGCCGCCTGTGCCTGCGCTTGCTGCCGGACGGCGCCCAGGGCCCGCGCCTGCAGGTGCAGGACGATGGTGTGGGCATCGCGCCCGAGCATCTGAGCCGGGTCTTCGACCCCTTCTTCAGCACCCGCTTCGGCCAGGGCGGCAGCGGCCTGGGCTTGCACATTGCCCACCACCTCGCCACCGCCGTGCTCGGTGGCAGCTTGGAAGTGCAGAGCGAGCTGGGCCAGGGCAGCTGCTTCGAGATCTGCTTGCCTCCGCCCCGTGTGATGCCGGGCGAATGACGGGTGCTTCGGCGGCCGCGATGCCGGTTCGCCTCGGCATGGCGCTATGCTGGCCGCCGGCGTCACGCCCGCGGTGCTGTGGACGTGTCAGAACAAGGAGTGCAATGTGCAACGCAGGCTGAGGCTGGCGATTCCGATGTGTGGACTGTTTCTCGCGGCCAGCGTGGCCTCGGCTGTGGCTTTGACAACGGTGCCGGAGCGGCTGTTCGTTACCGAATCGTTTCCGCCCTACACCTTCGTGCAGAACGGTGAACCGGCCGGCCCCATGGTCGATGTGCTCAAGGCGACCTGTGCTCGCCTGGGCTGGTCCTGTCGCATTGAACTTCTGCCTTGGCGGCGCGCCTTGGCCATGGCCGAGCGCGGACAGGCCGACGGCTTGTTCACCTTGTTGGACACACCGCAACGCCAGGCCCTGGTGCGCGCCTCCCTGCCGGTGCTGGATGCCCGCTACAGCGTGTTCGCGCGCGCCGGCCAAGCCTTTTCCTACGCCGGCGCCGATTCCCTGGCCGGCCATCAGATCGGCGTCTACGGGCCTTCGGGCAGCTCGATCAGCCTGAAGACCCTGATCGAGGGCCAGAGCGCGGCCGAGCCGGCACAACTGGTGCTGGAACCCGACAACCTGACCGTGCTGCGCAAGCTCATCAGCGGCCGCTACGGCCCTGACGGTCTGGCCTTCATGAACGAGAACGTGGCCCTTTGGTTGCTGCGCGAGCATGGCCTGACTGGCCTGCAGGCGGCCGGCGTGGCCAAGCAGTTCAGCTACAGCTTCGGCCTGGTCCGTCAGCGCGTCAGCGCCACCGACTTCAAGCGCTTCAATGCGGCCCTGGGCGAACTCTGCCGCAGCGGCCGCACGGCCGAGCTGATCCGCCCCTATGCCTTGCCGGCCTCGCCCTGCTCGAAGTGAGCGCTGCGAGCTTCAGCAGTCGGCACAAAGCAGCCGAATACAAAAGGCAACCACAGAGGCGCAGAGGTACAGAGAAATACAAAGCTGAATTGGTTTTAGCTCTGTGCCTCTGCGCCTCTGTGGTTGCATTTGAGTTTCAGCAATGTGCCGAACCCTGACGATCCTGGTTGGGCCGTCGCGCGTGTCGCTTACTTGCGCTGCACGTTCTCGAAATCGACGCTGCCGTTCGGCGCCATGATGAAGCCGCTGACGTCGCGACGCACCGGCATGTAGATGGCCGAGTGGGCCATGGTGATCCAGGGGCGCTCGCGTTTGAAGATCTCCTGTGCCTTTTCGTAGGCAGCCTGGCGCTTCTTGGCGTCGGGTGTGGCGCGGGCGGTGTCGATCAGGGCGTCGAATTCCTTGTTGCAGAACTTGATGCCGCTCTGGTTGGCGGCGCAGCTGAGATTGGGCGTCAGGAATTCATCGGCGTCACCGGTTTCGCCGCTCCAGCCGCTCATATAGACGCTGTGCTCTCCCTGGTTGGCGCGCTTGAGGTACTCGCCCCACTCGTAGGTCTTGATGTTGGCTTTGACGCCGATCTTGGCCCAATCCTGCTGGATCAGCTGGGCCATCAGCTGGCCATTGGGGTTGGTGGGCCGGGCCACAGGCAGGGCCCAGAGGTCCAGCTCCAGGCCCTTGGCATGGCCGGCCTTGGCCAGCAGCTCGCGGGCGCGGGTCGGGTTGTATTCGTTCTTGAGCTTGCTGTTGTAGCCGGGGATGGCTGGCGGGAAGGCGCTGACCGCCTGCAGCGCATCGCCGCGTGGGAACAAGGCCTTGAAGATTGCGTTGCGGTCGATGGCGATGTCCAGGGCCTCGCGCACCTCGCGCTGGTCGGTGGGTGCCTTCTTGAGATTGAAGGACAGGTAGGAGATGTTCAGCGCCTGGGTCTTCATGACGCTGATGTCGGGCTTGCCGTCGAGCGCGGCCAGGTCCACATCGCGCAGGGCCGCGGCCACCTGGCATTCGCCCGCCACCAGCTTCTGCACCCGCACATTGGCCTCTCGGCTGATGCTGAAGACCAGGGCGCCGGCCTGCTTGTTGCCCCAGTACTCTGGGTGAGGCTCCATGCGCAGCACATCGTCCTTGGCGTAGGACTTGAAGCGATAGGGCCCGGTGCCGACCGGCTGGTTGTTGATCTGGCTGGCGCGGCCTTGCTGCAGCAGCTGGGCGCCATATTCAGCGGAATGGATGGATGCCCAGACCATGGCCAGATTGCTGGCGAAGCCGGCGTTGGCATTCTTCAGGCGGAAGCGCACCGTGTAGTCGTCCACCCGGTCCAGACCTTCGACCATCTGCGCCAGGCCCATGTTCTGCGGGTAGACGAAGGTGGCCGGGAAGGCCTTGTTGAAGGGGTGCTCGGGGTTCAGGAAACGGCCGAAGGTGAACAGCACATCGTCGGCGTTCATGGCCCTGCTGGGCATAAAGCCGGCAGCCTTGTGGAACTGCACACCGCGGCGCAGGGTCAGCGTCAGGGTCTTGGCATCGGGCGACATCTGCCAGGCCGTGGCCAGCTTGGACACCAGCTCGGTGCCGCCGCGCCTGAAGGCCAGCAGGCCCTGGAACATCTGCCGGTTGGCATTGTTGGTGCTGGAACTGTCCCAGAGGCCGGGGTCGAAGCCCTCGGGGCTGGCGTCGGCACAGAAGATCAGGGGCTTGGCCGCCAGGGCATTGCTGGGCAGCACGGCGGTGGCCAGGGCCCAACTGAGGGCGGCCGTGGTGGGCAGGCAGAAGCGGCGTGTCGGGCTCATTGGGGGCAGGGTAGCGGGGTCAGAAAAAGGACTATAGCCCCCGCCATGGTCACAGCGGCTCGCCGCTGCTTGGCGCTGATTTCAGCGCGAGCGCACGTCCGGCGGCGGCGCGCGCAGGGAGTCGGCTGCCGCGCGGCTGGCTTCGCCGCGCGCCTTGGCGTCGGCAATATTGTGGCAACGCGTCACGCTGAAGCGCGTGGCCGTGGGCGTCTCGGTGCCGCAGGCGTACTCGACCTTGCTGCTGCCGATCTCGGTGTAGTTGCCGGGCTTGGGCGGCTCATAGCTGCCGCAGGCGCTCAACAGCAGCAGGGTGGACAGGGTCAGGGCAGGGCAAGCGAGGCGGCGAAGCGGATGCATGGCAAGAATCTCCTGAGCCAGGGGCTCGCAGCGCAGTTGCAGGTGCGAGGCCTGCCCGGTGGCTCATGGGATTCGAACCGGGCGGCGCGATTCTGACCGATCTGACCGAGCTCAGCCTCTCAGCTTCGGGAAAACTCGCTGTGAGCGCCGCTCAGTTGGGCGATCTGCGCCACAAGACCAGAGAACCGGGCTCGAAACTCTGGGCCTCCAGTTCGTTGAAGCGCAGCGAGGCCTCGCGTTCCCAGAGCGAGCGCCCGGCCAGCTGGGCGGCCACCGTGCGGCCGTCGGGGCTTTGCAGCAGCAGCAGGCTGCCCAGCGGCGGCAGCTGCTGCTCGGACTCGAACTCGCCCTCCAGCGCATACCAGGTGCGGGCGGGGCGGTCTCCGATCTGGACCTGGAAACTCTCGGCGATGGTGAGTCGGTACATGGTTGCGGGCGGATCCGGGCAGGTCTGGGCTGGGGCTATTTTGCCCGCCGCGGGCAAGCCCTAGGCCGAGCACTGCGCGCCGGCTTTGACAATGGCGCCGGCCGTCGCGCCGTCGAGCCCCAAGCGGGCCGGGCCCATGAGCCTCAAAAAACATTCAGGGAGCGGAGATGATTCAGAGCTGGGGGCCGGCAGGCCGGTGTGTGCTTGCGGTGGCCCTGTTGGCCTTCGGGTCGGTGCAGGCGCACGCGCAAGCCCAGGCGCAAGTGCCGACGCGGCAAGCGCAGGCCTTGACGCAGCACCAAGAGTTGCGGGCACCGCAGCTGCCGAGCTGGGTCACGCCGGCACAGGCGCCGCTGGAGCAAGTCCTGGAGGCGGAGCAGGTACGGCAGGGTGTGCACTACCTGCTGGCCGATGTGCAGGCCCGGGTCGATGGGCGGCAGCGCCAGGTCTACCGCCACTACGCCATGAAGGCCCTGAACGCGAAGGGCGTGGAGAGTGTGGCCAATATCGAGGTCCGGTTCGATCCTGCGTACGAACGTCTGGCCCTGCATTCGATCGTGGTCCATCGCGGCGGCCAGCGTGTTGAGCGCCTACCGGCGACCGAGTTGCGCGTGCTCCAGCGCGAAAAGGAGTTGGACTACCTGATCTTCGATGGCAGCAAGACGGCGCATGCCTTTCTGGACGATGTGCGTGTCGGCGATGTGGTCGAGTACGCCTACACCTTGACAGGCAGCAACCCGGTCTTTGGCGATCGATTCTTTGGCGGCTTCGATTTGCAATGGTCCAGCCCGGTCAGTCGCCTGCACACGCGCTTGCTGTGGCCGTCCGGTCGCCCTTTGCATCTCAAGGCGCTGAATGGTGCTCCGGCGCCTCGCCAGCGGCAGTTGGCGGGCGAGGAAGAGTACGTCTGGCGGCAGGAGGCCCAGGCGGGCTTGCAGCCCAGCCCCGATGCTCCGTCCTGGTACGAGCCCTATGCCCAGGTGCAATGGGGCGACTTCGGCCGCTGGGCCGAGGTGGCTGCCTGGGCCCAGCCTCTGTACCGAATCCCGAGCCCCTTGTCGGCACGCTTGCAGGCCGAGGTGGCGCGCATTGCGGCGCTCGGCAGCGACCCCAAGCTGCGCACCGCCGAGGCCTTGCGTCTTGTGCAGCGCGAGGTTCGTTACTTGGGCGTCGAGGTGGGCATGGGTTCGCATGCGCCCAATGCGCCCGATCTGGTGTTCAAGCGGCGCTTTGGGGACTGCAAGGACAAGACCTTGCTGACCCTGAGTCTGCTCCAGGCGCTGGGGGTGCCGGCGCGGGCGGCCCTGGTGCACACCCAGATGAAGCAATCCCTGGCCCAGGTCTTGCCGCGGCCGACGGCGTTCAACCACGTCATCGTGCGGGCCGAGATTGACGGCAAGCCTTACTGGCTGGATCCCACCCGCGCCAGCCAGCCCGGTCCTCTGGACAGCATCGCCCAGGCCAACTTCGGTCTGGCCTTGGTGGTGGACCCGGCGAGCACCGGCCTGAGCCCCATGGAGCCGGGGCCGGCCATGTTGAGCAAACGGCATGTCACGGTACAGCTGGATGCGCGCGCCGGCCTGAACGAGGCCGCGCTGATGACCGTGAGCACCGAGCTGGAGGGCTTGAGCGCCGAGCAAATGCGCCTCAGCCTTGCCGCCGAGAACGCCAAGGAATTGCAGCAGCGCTATCTGAACTATTACGCGCGCTCCTACCCGGGCATCAGTCTGGAGCAGGACTTCGAGGTGCAGGATGCGCAGCCGGCAAGCAATCACCTCAAGGTGGTGGAACGCTACCGGGTCAAGGACTTTTTTGCCCGGGTCGAGCGCGAGCGACGCCTGGAGGCTTCCCTGGAGGTGCCGGAGCTGTTGGGCCTCTTGCAGACGCCGCGAGACGCCATTCGCAATGCACCTCTTGCACTCTCGCATCCGCAGGAGCTGCACCATGAACTGGAGCTCCTTCTCCCCGAAACTTGGACCTTCCAGGACGATGTCAAGGAGATCCAGGACCCGGCCTTCTCGCTACGCCGCGAGATCCGGGGCGGCGCGCAGCGGCTGCACATCAGCGATCACTACCGCTCGCTGGCCGACCATGTGCTGCCCGAGGGAACCGCAGCCTACGCGGCCAATGTCGAGAAGGCTCGCAAGATGCTGGGCTATGTGGTCTACAAGGGCGACGACAGCCCGACGCCCTCGGCGGAGGCGACCCTGGGCGGAATCGCCCAGTCGCAGTTGCCGCTGCTCGCATTTGCCTTGCTGCTGCTGGCCGTCTTGGGCCGTGGCGCTCAGCGTCTCTATGCCTGGGATCCGGCGCCTGCCCCCAGCGTGGCCGGCCCGGAGGGTGAAGGGCTAGGCGGTCCGCTGCTGCTGCTCGCCCTGGGCTTGCTGATCAATGGCGTCATGATTGTTCAAGGCGCTTGGAGCGCGCTGCCCGCCTATGGCATGCAGACCTGGAATATGTTCACGGTCCCGGGGGGAGCGCGCTATCACCCGGCCATGGCGCCCTTGCTGCTGGCCGAACTGATTGCCATCTTGGTTCAGCTGGTCGGCTGGATCTTGCTGGCGCTGGTGTATTTCAAGCGGCGCAGCAGCGCGGTGCGGATCTACTTGGTCTATATGTGGGCTTCGGTGGCCATCGCGATGTTGGACCAGTGGGCGATCCAGCAGGTCCCAACGCTCGCCGACAAGGCCGAATCCAAAGAGTTCATCCGCCAGCTGATGACGGCCGGCATCCTGGGCCTGTGGACCTGGTACCTGCTCAGCTCTGATCGGGTGCGGCGCACCTTTGTGCGCCGCTGGCCGGGCCGCGGCCCTGCAGCCGAGCTGCCCGCGGCGGAGCTTGCTTTGACGCCGCTCAGCTGAGCCAGTTGTCCTCGTCCTGGAAGCGCGCGCGGATGTCCAGAACCGCGCCCCAGTGCTCGAAGAAAACGCGCACGCAGTCGGGGTCGAAATGGCTGCCGGACTGGGCCTGGATGTGGGCGGCTGCATCCCGGAGTTCCCAGGCCGGCTTGTAGGGGCGGGCCGAGGTCAGGGCGTCGAAGACATCGGCCACGGCGACGATGCGGCTGAAGATCGGGATGTCGCTGCCGGCCAGGCCGGCCGGATAGCCGCTGCCGTCGAACTTCTCGTGGTGGCCCAGGGCGATCGAAGCGCCGGCCTGAAGGATGGCGGACTTGCTGTCCTTGAGGATCTCGTAGCCATAGGCGGCATGCTGCTTCATCAGCTCGAACTCCGCCGGGCCCAGGCGGCCGGGCTTGAGCAGGATGCTGTCGCTGATGCCGACCTTGCCGATGTCGTGCAGGGGCGCGGCCTGCAGCAGCAAGTCCTGCTCGGCCTCGCTCAGGCCCAGGCCTTGGGCGATCAGGCGTGAGTAGTGCGCCATGCGCAGGATGTGGGCGCCGGTCTCGGGGTCGCGGTACTCGGCCGCCTTGGCCAGGCGGATCACGGTCTCGCGCTCGCGCTCCAGGATCTCGGCCGTGGCCTTGCGCACCTCCTCGGCCAGCCAGGCGGCGCGGTCGTCGAGCTTGTGGCGCATCTCGCTCATGGCCAGCAAATTGGCGCAGCGGGCCAGGAACTCGACCCGGTCCACCGGCTTGATCAGAAAGTCGGAGGCGCCGACATTGAGCGCCCGGTAGCGCACCTGCTTCTGGTCGTTGGCGGTGATCATCAAAATGGGCACCGCCTCTTTGCCGGGCGTGGCCCGCAGGCGTTCGATGAACTCGACGCCGTCGAGCTCCGGCATCATGTAGTCGACGATGATCAGGTCCGGCTCATGGGTCTGCGCCCAGGCCAGGCCTTCGCGGGCCGAGCTGAAGGACTTGGCCTCGCCCGCGCCCAGCTTGGCCACCAGGGCTTCGAACAGGGCGATATTGATCTCGCTGTCGTCGACGATCAGGATGTGGCGTTGGCTGTACTTCATGGTGGGGATTCGGGTGGGGCCAAAGCGGCCAGGGCTTGCACGACCTTGTCGACTTCCATGGCCACGGCCTGCACGCGTTCGGCCAGGCCCGCAGTGCGGCGATGTTCGGCGCCGTGCTCGATCTGCCGGGCCAGCTCGACCGCCGGCTGTGCGCCGAACATGCCGAGTGTGCCCTTGAGGGCGTGGCCGCTGTGCATCAAGGACTCCCAGTTTTGCTCGGCCAGGGCCGTCTGCATTTTTTCCAGGTCCAGGGGCCAGCGCCGGATGAAGATGTTGCGCACGATGTGCACCACGTCCTGGTCGACCTCGGCCAGGGCCTGGGCGTAGTCGAAATCGGGCGCTGCGGCGCTCGGGCGCTGCGGCTCGGCGCCGTCTGCGCTGGCCGGGAGCGCAGCTGGCTTGTGGCCTTTGTTCATCACATAGCGCTGCACCAAGCGCTGGAACTCTGTCACGTCGATGGGCTTGGACAGATAGTCGTCCATGCCGGCGGCCAGACAGAGCTCGCGGTCGGCCGGCGTGGCGCGCGCGGTCATGGCAATCACGGGCGTGCGTTCGCCCGGCCGCTGCTGCGCTTCCAGGGTGCGGAAGCGGCGGGTGCTTTCCAGGCCGTCGAGCACCGGCATCATCATGTCCATCAGCACCAGGTCGAAGCGGCGCCGGGCCAGTTGCTCCAGGGCCAGTTGGCCGTTGTCGGCCACGCTCACGCGGTGGCCCCAGCGTTGCAGCAGGGCGCAGGCCAGCTGTTGGTTGACCGGGTGGTCCTCGACCAGCAGCACCTCCATCTGCGGCTGCTCGCCCGGCAAGGCCGAGCCGGCCAGCAGGGCGCCTAGGCTGTCCTGGATGCGCTGGGCTTCCGGCAGCTCGCCGGTGGCGGCGGGCTCGGGTGCGCTGGCAAAGGGCAGGACGAAGTTGAAGCTGCTGCCGCGGCCCAGTTCGCTGTCCACCCAGATGCTGCCGCCCATGGCCTCGACCAGGCGCGCCGAGATGGTCAGGCCCAGGCCGGTGCCGCCGTAGCGTCGCGTGATGCTGCTGTCTTCCTGCGAGAAGGCGTCGAAGATGGACTGCAGCTTCTCGGGCGGGATGCCGATGCCGGTGTCGCTGACGGTGAACAGCACGCTCGGCGGCTCGTCCGCCTCGGCCCCGGCTGCGGCCGGCGCGCCGGCGGCCAGGCTGACCCGCAGCACGACCTCGCCATGCTCGGTGAACTTGATGGCATTGCCGATCAGATTGATCAGCACCTGGCGAAGCCGCCCGGGGTCGCCCCGCACTTGGCTGGGCAACTCGGGCGCCAGCGAGCAGACCAGCTCCAGGCCTTTGTCATTGGCGCGCAGGGCCAGGGTCTTGAGCGTGTCGGCCACACTGCGGCCGAGCTCGAAGGGGATGTGTTCGATCTGCAGCTTGCCGGCTTCGATCTTGGAAAAATCGAGGATGTCGTTGATCACCCGCAGCAGCGATTCCGCCGAACTCTGCACGATGCTCAGGTACTCGCGCTGGTTGGCCTCCAGCGGGCCGTCCAGGGCCAGCTCGGCCATGCCGATGATGCCGTTCATGGGCGTGCGGATCTCGTGACTCATATTGGCCAGGAAGTCGCTCTTGGCGCGGTTCGCGCTCTCCGCCCCTTCTTTGGCGCGGCGCAGCTCCTCGGACACCCGCTTGGCCTCGCTGATGTCGGCCAGATAGCCGTTCCAGAGCACGCCGCCATCGGCCGCCCGCTTGGGCTGCGCCTCGCCATGGACCCAGACGGTCTCGCCACTGAGCTTGTGGCGCAGGCGGAAGTCCAGGGCCCAAGGGCGCAAGTCCGTGGCCGAGGCGTCGAACACGCTTCGCAGCTGCGCGGCTTGCTCCGGGTCCAGACGCGCCAGCAGATGGCGGGTGTCGGCCATGGCCTCCTCGGGGCTGACGCCGCAGATGCGTTCGAGCGCGCGGCTGCAGAAGGGGATGGCGTAGCGCCCGCCCACCGAGCGATGGGCCTGGAACACGGCCACCGGGATGCTGTCGGTGATGTCGCGCAGCCTGGCGCCGGCTTCCTTGAGCTGGCTGACGTCCTGCCAGATGCCGGTGTAGATGATGGAGCCGTCATCGGCCAGCTCCGCCTCGGGCCGGATCTCGGCGCGCAGCCAGCGTTCCTGCCCATCGGGCAGGATGATCTTGTAGTCCTCGCGCCAGGGGCCGCGCTGCGCGGCCGCTTGCAGCACGCCCTGGACGCAGCGCTCGCGGTACTCGGGCGCAATCTGGGCCGCCGAGATGCGGCCGTCGGCCAGCAGCGCCGCCGGCTCCAGGCCGCGGACTTCCTTGAGCCGGTCGCTGACAAAGGTGAAATGGGTCTGGCCGGTGCGGACATTGACGCGGCAGCGGTAGACCACGCCGGGCACGGTGTTGGTGATGTGGCGCAGCCGCGCCTCGGCGGCCTTGATGGCGGCCTCCATGGACTTGCGCTCGGTGATCTCGGTGCGGATGGCGATGAAACGCTCCGGCAGGCCGGACGCGCCCTTCAGCGGCACGATGGTCGCTTGCACCCAGTAGAGGTGGCCGGCCTTGGCGCGGTTGCAGACATCGCCGTGCCAGACCTCGCCGCTCAAGATGGTGTCCCAGAGGTTCTCGAAGAAGCTGAGCGGGTGGTGGCCCGAGTTGATCATGCGGTGGTTGCAGCCGAGCAGCTCGGCGCGGCTGTAGCCGCTGATCTCGCAGAACTTGTCGTTGACGTAGCTGATGTTGCCGGCCAGGTCGGTGATGCTGACGATGCCATGCTGGTCGAGCGCGAACTGCTGCAGCGCCAGTTCACCCAGCGCTTGTTGCAGCTCCTGCTGGCTGATCTCGCGCTGGTGCACCAGCTCGGACATCAGCTGCGACAACGCCTCCAGATTGTTGTCGTCATGCAAGGGCGGCAGCGCCGTGCCGGTCGTCTGCAGCAGGCCTTGGGCGGTGCTGCGCAGCGATTCGATGGCCCGGGTCCGGCTGGCCAGTTCGCTGCGCAGGCGGTCGTTGCTGCCGCTCAACTCGACCGAACTGAGCTCCAGGCTGCGGGTCTTGAGGTCGAGGTCGCGGTCGCTCTGCTCATAGGCACCGTCCACCCGGTCAAAAAAGCTGCCCAGGCCGCCCAGCAGCCGCGCTGCGGCCGGCGACAGGCCCGGCTGCAAGGACAGCTGTAAGAGCTCCTGCAGCAGCAGGGGCAGCTGCTGCTCCTCGCTGCCCAGCAGGCGCTTGATCTGGCGAGCCAGTAGCTTGTGCATAGAAGGGCCGAGCGTCGATCGAGCCAGAGGGGCCGGCGCCGGCCTCAGGGCCGCTCGCCCAGGTAGGTGATGGTCATGGTCTGGTTGTGCAGCTTGCACTCCAGGTTGCCGGTGAAGGGGCTGATCTCGCCGTTGGAATAGAAACCCGTCAGCACGGCCGATTGGCCGAAGACGTCGGCCACGGCTTCGATCTCTTCCTCCACCCGCCCGCCCATCACCAGCTTGCGGCCGACGCAGCTGACCAGCAAGGCCAGGCCCTGGCCGCCGGCCTGGGCCACGGCGGTGGCTTCGGCCGCGGCCTGAGCGGCCGCCTCGGCGCCGTCCACCAGGGCATCGGTGCTGGCGTGCATGAGCTTGAGGTAGCCCTCGGGGTCGATGTCACCGGCCAGAGTCAGGCTGCCGACGGCTTCGTCGATGCCCAGGATGGTGCGGATCAGGCCGACCTCGCTGTGGTCGCTGCCCAGCATGGCGAAGGGAAACAGCAGGCCGGAGGCCGGCAGGTCCTTGGCGTAGTCGCCCAGATAGCGCTTGTAGACGGCCAGGGCCGGTTCGCCGTCCAGCTCAAACAGCACATTGCCCTCGCAGCGCGTGACTCGCCGCGCCGGGCCAAAGGGCGACCAACCGCCGAAGGAGCCGTGCGAAAACAGCAGCGCCTCGCCATAGAGGCCCACGCAGACCAGCTGGTCATTGCGCACGCCGGCGCTGTGGAGCACCCAGGTCTCGCTGAAAGCCGCAGCGTCGCCGGCCAGGCCGCCGGTGATGGGCAGGTCCGGGCCCAGCACCTCGACCATGCCGGCGATCAAAGCGCTGCCGTTCACCGCCACGCCCTGGCCCAGCAGCAGCACCGCGCGCAGACCGGCCCGCGGCAGTTGTTCGGCCAGGCGGCGGCCGGCGGCCTGGGAGTCGGCCATGCCCAGCAGCTGGGTGCTGGCCTCGATGGCGCGGCTCGGCGCGCTGCCCTCGCGGGCCTCGAATTGCAGGGCGGTCAGCACGCAGCTGTGGTCGCTGACGCCGTCCTTGGAAATCTCGCCGGCCGTGGAGCAGCCGATGCGCAGGGCCTGAGGAAAACGGGCCGCCAGCCGATCGGCCAGGCGCTGCAGCAAGGGGATGGCGCTGAAGGCCAGCAGCAGATCGGGCGCCTCCGGCTGCCACGCTGCCAGGGCGGCGCTCATATCGTCGTGCTCACGCAGGGTGATTTGAGAGACCTTCATGCGGCGCTTCCTTGGTGGCGTGGGGGTGGCGCGAGGGCTCGCGGCCACCCGAGTGGCGAGCCATTTTGCATGAGCAGGGGCGTGGGGATTCGGCACAGATGGCCGGTGTTCCCGGAAAACCAGCAATGCTGCGCACTTGTGCGCCGGCGGCGGCTTCAGCGCTTCGCGTCGGCCAGGGCGGCCCAGTCTGGCCAGCTCTCTGCACGCCCCGGGCAAGCGACCGTGCCGGCCGGCCAAGGCCAGTCGCGCGCCAGCCAGGCCTGCAGCGTGCTCAGCACCTGGGCCTCGCTCAAAGCCTTCAAGCCGGCCTCGCTGAGCCAGAAGAACAGCTGAGCCCGGAAGCGCTCACGCCGCGCGTCATGTTCCAGACGAGACTTGATGGGCTTCAGGTAGAGGCAGCCCAGATAGTCCTGGCCATCAGGAGAGAACAGGGCGTAGTTGAAAGCGCGCCGCTCTTCGAACTCGGCGGCATGGCGCTGCAGATCGGCGAGGTTCTCCGCGAAGCTCAGCCCAGCGGCAGGCCAGCCGTTGTCCGGCCCGAAGACATGGCGGATGCGTTCGGCGCTGCTGCGCACGGCGGCGAAGTCGGCGTCGGCGTGCTGGGGCGCCAGCTTCTGCAGCACAAGCCCGGGCAGGCTCAGCGTCTCGGGAGGCTGGAAGCTTTCGGGAACAAAAGGGGCTGCGGCCATGGTTCGATTTCTGATGAGGTGGATGCTGTCAGCCTGGGTCTCACGCCGCTCGCTTGAGCCGCGCACACAGGTACGTCCAGACGAACTGGGCGGCCGCATAACTTGTCAATTCAGCGTGGTCGTAAGGCGGCGAAACTTCCACGCAGTCCATGCCGACGAAGTTGAGTTGGGGCACCAGCTCTTCGAGGATGCTGAAGACCTGGTTGCTGCTCATGCCGCCGGGCTCGGGTGTGCCGGTGCCGGGGGCGAAGGCGGGGTCCAGGCAGTCGATGTCCAGGCTCAGGTAGACGGGCGGGTGGCCGTGTGCGGCCATGCGCTCGCGCACCTGTTGCAGCAGCGGCGCAAGCTGGGCGGGGCTGTCCAGGCCGCGCAGGGCGCGGGCGTTGAAGATCAGGCCACCCTGGTCGGCCACATACTCGCGGGCCTCGCGCTGGCCGGCCGAGCGGATGCCGAACTGCACAAAGCACTCGGGCCGCACCAGGCCTTCCTGAATCGCCTCATAGACCCAGGTGCCGTGGCCGCTCGGTTCGCCGAAGTGGTCGACCCAGGTGTCGCAGTGCGCATCGAAATGGATCACCGCCAGCGGCTGGCCCTGCTGCGCCCGGTAAGCGCGCAGCAAAGGAAGGGTGATGCTGTGGTCGCCGCCCAGCCAGACCATGTGCTGGCGCGCGATCAGCGGGGCGATCAGCGGCATCATGGCCGCGCGCATGGCCTCCAGGCTGGTGTTGGGCAGGGCCAGATCACCGTGGTCGTGGAGCTGGCCCTCGGGTGTGGTGTCGAACAGCGGGTGAATGCCGTCGCACAGCATCTGGCTGGCCTGGCGGATGGCCGAAGGCCCGAAGCGCGCGCCGGGCCGGTTGGTGACGCAGCCGTCCCAGGCAATGCCGGCGAGGCCGAAGGGCGTGTCGCTGTTGCCTTGTTGGGAGGGCGACAAGCCCATGAAGGCGTTCTGGCTGAGAAAAGCAAAGTGGCTCATCGTCATGTGCTCCGGCGTGGGGTGGGAATTCAATGCAACCACAGAGGCACAGAGGCACAGAGGAATGCGAAGTTAGAAAACTCTGTGTCTCTGTGTCTCTGTGGTCGGCATTGACTTCACGGGCAGATCCACAGGAACAGGCGATGTCCTTGCGCCACGGCCGTGGCCGCAAACGCAGCCAGGTCCGCGACCAGAAACTCCAGCGCCTCGGCTTCCCAGTGCGGGCGGCGCTCGGCCTCGGCCGTCAGCCAGGCGCGGGCCAGGGCGGGGAACTGGTCTTCCGAGAGCTGGGCCAGCAAGGTGCCCAGCTCCTCGGGCAGGGCCACCAGCCAGGGGTCGCCTTGCTCGCCGGCCGGGCCCACGCGCTCGAAATCTTGCATGGCATGGCTCAGGGCCACCGGGGCGGCGTCCATGGCGCCGGGCAGGGCTTGCTGCTTGAGGATCAGGCGCAGGCTGGCCCATTGCGTGGGCTCGACGCCCGAGACCTCCAGCGTGGGCCAGATGTTGGCGTGGCCCGGGGTGTGGGGAATCACGGTCGCGTCTTCGGCGGAGGCGGCGATCAGGTCGGTCAGCATGGCGTGAGTGAGGCTTGGGTGTGGAATGCGCAAACAGCGGGCTGCGCAACGAAGGCAAATTGTCGGTGAAAGCCGAGACTGGGTTCTCGGCCGGGCTTGCCGCGCTTCAGACCTGATGACACGCCACCTGCCGCCCGTCCACCTCGCGCAGCACCGGCGCTTCCTGCGCGCACCGCGCCACCGCCATCGGGCAGCGCTTGTGGAAGGCGCAGCCGCTGGGCGGGTTGAGCGGGCTGGGCAGTTCGCCTTTGAGCAACACGCGCTCGCGCCGCTCGGCCGCGTGCAGGGCCGGTGTGGCGCTCATCAGTGCGCGGGTGTAGGGGTGCAGGGGCCGGGCAAAGATGCGGCGCTTTTCGCCCAGCTCCACCGAGCGGCCCAGGTACATCACCATCACCTCGTCGGCCACATGCTCGACCACGCTGAGGTTGTGGGAAATGAAGACGTAGCTGGTGCCCGATTGCTCCTGCAGGTCCATGAAGAGGTTGAGGATCTGCGCCTGGATGGACACATCCAGGGCCGAAACCGGCTCGTCCGCCACGACGATGCGCGGCTGCAGAATCATCGCCCGGGCGATGGCGATGCGCTGCCGCTGGCCGCCGCTGAACATATGCGGGTAACGCGCCAGATGCTCGGGGCGCAGGCCCACCTGGGTGATCAGCGCCTCGATGCGCTCGCGCCGCTCGGCTTTGCTGAGCGCCGTGTTGATCAAGAGCGGCTCGTCCAGCGTGGCGGCAATGCTCTTGCGCGGGTTGAGCGAGCTGAAGGGGTTTTGGAACACCATCTGCACCTGCTGGCGCAGCGCCTTGAGGCGCGCACCGTCGGCGCCGGCCGTGGCCTCGCCGCCGAGCAGCAGGCGGCCGGCGCTGGGCGGCTCGATCAGGGTCAGCTGGCGCGCCAGGGTCGATTTGCCGCAGCCCGATTCACCGACCACGGCCAGGGTCTGGCGCTGCCGAAGGCTGAAGCTCACGCCATCGAGCGCACGCACCGTGGCCTTGGCCTGGAACAGGCCCTGGCTGACGCGGTAGTGGCGGCTCAGGTTCTCGGCTTGCAGCAGCACCGGCTGGCTCACGTGTTCATTGGCCATGCTGATGCGCCTCCAATCGGGCCGCAGGCGGCAGCGGGAAGAAGCAGCGCACGCCTTCGTTCGTGAGCGCTGGCCGTTCGTTCCGGCAGCGCCCCTGCACCTGCGCGCAGCGCGGGCTCAGCAGGCAGCCGGCCGGGCGGTCCAGCGCGCCGGGCACGATGCCGGGCAGGGCGGCCAGGCGGCGGGCGCCGCGGTTGTGCTCGGGGATGGCGGCCAGCAGGGCGGCGGTGTAGGGGTGGCGCGGCGCGTCGAACAGGGCCGGCAGCGGGCCGGTCTCGACCACCTGGCCGGCGTACATCACGGCCACGCGCTGGGCCATCTCGGCCACCACGGCCAGGTCGTGGGTGATCATCAGCAAGCCCATGCCCTGCTCGCGTTGCAGGCGCAGCAGCAGCTCCATGATTTGGGCCTGGATGGTCACGTCCAGGGCGGTGGTGGGCTCGTCGGCGATCAGGAGCTTGGGGCCGCAGGCGATCGCCATGGCGATCATCACGCGCTGATTCATGCCGCCCGAGAGCTGGTGCGGGTAGGCCTCGGCGCGGCGCGCCGCATCGGGGATCTCCACCAGCTCCAGCAGCTCCACCACCCGCTGCCTTGCGGCTGCGCCGCGCAGGCCCAGGTGCGTCTGCAGCACCTCGGCGATCTGCGCACCCACGGTGTAGCTCGGGTCCAGGCTGGAGAGCGCGTCCTGGAACACCATGGCGATGTCGCGGCCGATCAGGCGGCGGCGTTCCCGCGCGTTCAAGCGCAGCAAGTCCTGACCCTGGAACTCCAGCCGGTCGGCGCTGACGCGGCCGGGCGCGTCCACCAGGCCCATCAAGGCCAGCATGGCCACCGATTTGCCCGAGCCCGATTCACCGACGATGCCCAGCAGCTCGCCCGGCGCCAGGCTCAAATCCAGCCCGTCCACGGCCGGGAAGCGGCCGAACTCGACCCGCAGGTTTTCGATGCGCAGCAGGGGGGGCGGCAGCACGCTTGCGTCCTCAGCCATGGCTCAGCGCGTCCGTTTCAGTTTGGGATCGAGCGCGTCGCGCAGGCCGTCGCCGATCAGGTTGATGCTCAGCACGCTGAACAGAATCGTCAGGCCCGGCAGCGTCACCACCCAGGGCGCGCGCTGCATATAGTCGCGCGCGGCGCTGAGCATGGTGCCCCACTCGGGCGTGGGCGCCTGCACGCCCAGGCCCAGAAAGCCCAGGCCTGCGGTTTCCAGGATGGCGGAGGAAAAACTCAGCGTCGCGTTGACGATCAGCGGCGCCATGCAGTTGGGCAGCACGGCGCTGAACATCAGGCGCAAGGGGCCGGCGCCGGCCACGCGGCTGGCGGTGACGTAGTCTTTGTGGATCTCGGCCAGGGCGGCGGCGCGCGTCAGCCGCGTGTAGCCGGGCAGGGCGCCGATGGCGATGGCGATCACCGTGTTCACCAGGCCCGGGCCCAGCACCGTGATCACGCAGATGGCCAGCAGCAGGCCCGGCAAGGCCAGCATGATGTCCATCACCCGCATGATGGCCGGCGACAGCCATTGCTGGTGAAACGCCGCCAGCAAGCCCAGCAGCACACCCGGCAGCAGGGACAGCAGCACCGAGGCCAGGCCGATGCCCAGCGACACCCGACCGCCGTGCAGCAGGCGCGAGAGCATGTCGCGGCCCAGCTCGTCGGTGCCGAGCAGGAAGCGCGCGCTGCCGCCTTCGGCCCAGACCGGCGGCTGCAGCATGTGATCGCGGTACTGCTCGATCGGGCTGTGCGGCGCCACCCAGGGCGCGAACAGCGCGGCCAGGGCGATCAGCGCGAACACGGCCAGCGCCGCCAGGGCGCCGCGGTTGGCGGCAAAGCCTTGCCAGAACTCGCGCAGCGGGCCGGGCGGCTGCTCTTGCATCAACAGCAGTTCGTCTTCCTGTGCGCTGGGGGGCAGCGGCGTCGGTGTCGAAGGGGTCGTCATCTCGTTACCGCTCGCTGCGAATGCGCGGGTTGACCACGCCGTACAACACGTCCACCAGCAGGTTCACGCCAATGAAGGTCAGGGCCGAGATCAGGATGCCGGCCTGCACCACTGGGTAGTCGCGCCGGGCGATCGAGTCGATCAGCCATTTGCCGATGCCGGGCCAGGAGAAGATGGTTTCGGTCAGCACCGCGCCGGCCAGCAGGCTGCCGGTCTGCATGCCGATCACCGTCAGCACCGGGATCAGCGCATTGCGCAGGCCGTGGCGCAGCACCACGCGCGCCGGGCTCAGGCCCTTGGCGCGGGCGGCGCGGATGTAGTCCTCGCGCAGCACCTCCAGCATGCTGGAGCGCGTCATGCGCGCCACCACCGCCATGGTGCTGGTGCCCAACACGGTGGCCGGCAGCAACAGGTGCAGGCAGGCCGAGCGGAAGGCGCCCTCCTCGCCCGAGAGCCAGCTGTCGATCAGCAGAAAACCGCTGCGCACGGGCACGTCGTACTCGATGCCGATGCGGCCCGACACCGGCGTCCAGCCCAGCTGCACCGAGAAGAACATGATCAGGATCAGCCCCCACCAGAACACCGGCATGGAGTAGCCCACCGTGGCCACGCCCATCACGCCCTGGTCCAGCAGCGAGCCGCGCTTGAGCCCCGCCGTCACACCCAGCAGCAGGCCCAGGCTCACGGCCAGCAGCAAGGCCGCCAGGGCCAGCTCCACCGTGGCCGGGAACAGGGCCGCAAACTCCTTGGCCACCGGCTCGCGGCTGACCAGGCTCTGGCCCAGGTCACCGCGCGCCAGCTGCGCCAGGTACTGGCCGTACTGCACATGCAGGGGCTGGTCCAGGCCCATGCGCGCCATCAGCTCCGCATGGGTGGCCGCGTCCAGGCGGCGCTCGCCCATCATGATCTCGATGGGGTCGCCCGGCACCAGCCGGATCAGGCCAAAGGCCACCAGAGTGATGCCCAGCAGCGTGGGCAGCAGGGTGGCGAGTCGCTTGAGCAGAAAGGTCAGCACGATGGGGAGGTCGGGGCGAAAGGGCTATGAATGAGCCGGGCGTCGATGGCGAGAAGCAGCAATCAATTCCAAGGCAAGCACAGAGGCACAGAGCCAACACCCAGCAGGGATTGAATTCCTCTGTGCCTCCGTGCCTCTGTGGTTGCATTGATTCGGAGTTGATTTTGTGCCCGTGTAACCCATCACATCAGAAGCGCGAGCTCAGCGGCTTGGCCGGCTCGTTCGCCGGCGCCGCCATGGACTTGGCCAGCAGCATACCGCCCGGGCTGGTGGCCACATCGAGCAGGGCCGCGGTTTCCGCGTCCATGGCGCCGCTCCAGTCGCGCGGGCGGTACTTGCTCTGGAAGGTGGCAATCGTCGCTTTGGTCAGATCGTCCTCGATGCCGCTGCGCGAAGTGCTGTAGCCCACGCGGGTCAGCTTGTCCTGGAACCAGGCCGCGTCCGGCGGTAAGGCGGCGTAGAGCGGAATCTTGGCCGCCACCTGCACCGCATCGGGCCAGGGGATCAGGCCGGCATCGGCCAGCTGCTTCCAGGGGAAGCTCGGGCCCGGGTCCTGCTTGCGGCCGGGTGCGATGTCCGAATGGCCGATGATGCGCTCTGGCCGGATGTTGTGGCGCTTGGCGATGTCGCGCACCAGGGCAATGATCTCGTCCACCTGCGCCTGCGGGTAGGGCGGGTAGACGCGGCCCAGCTCCGTGTCCTTGTAGCCGGGGTTGACGATCTCGATGCCGATGGATGCCGAATTCAGATTGCTGTGCCCCGCCCAGAAGCTCGCCCCCGCATGCCAGGCCCGCCGGTTCTCATCCACCAGCTGGTAAATCGCCGCCGGCTCGTCCCGCACCAGGTAATGCGCGCTCACCTGCCCGCCTGTGGCCAGCACCTTCAGCGACTTCTCCCAATCCAGCGCCGTGTAGTGCAAGACGATGAACAGCGCCCGGCTGTCCTGCGCCACGGAGGTATACGTCCGGTCGATCTTGGGGCCGGCGGGTTCCGTTGGGGTGCTGGGGGTTGTCGTCGCGCAGGCGCTGAGGAGCAGGGCGAGGGCGGCGGTGGGGAGGAGGGAGAAACGGGGGCGGGGGGGCTTCATGGGCGGGAAATGGCGTCGGCTGGGGCGGGTGGGTGCGTTAGGGGGACATTGTTGCCGAAGCGGGTTGGGGACGGCTTCGTCCGAGGCAACGGTGCTGGGTCACCTCCAATGAAGGGGCGAGTACGGAGCGAGGCCTTGAAATTCAAGGCGCGACCCTCGGGCTTCAGGTGACTCCGTGGGCCACTGTAGGGAGGGTGAGAACTAGGTCGATCTCAATCAATATGACATTGAATGACTGTGTCTTGCCTTGCAAAACTGCGCTAGCTCAATCAATGGTCGCGGCCCAGTCGCAGACCTCAGACGCAATCTCTTCTGCATTGGATAGTACAACCACACGGACATGCATTTGCTTGAGGCGCCATTCGAGGTTATCTAGCCTAGTTTCCACCTCTTGGGCGACAGCGCGAGTGAGTCCGTCTTCAATAGTCGGTCGCATAAAGAAGAAACCACTCTTTGCGCGATCTCGGCCGGTGACCGATACATAGGTATCTAGTTTGTTTACTCCGAGCAGGAACTCAAGCTGTATACGATCCGCGGAAGCAAACCAGCCGCTTGCAATGACGCCTGCGGCACTCGACGTTACTAGATTTACCCCCACTTGGTGTTGTTGGTCTCCGTAGTAGCCCTCGTTGATAAACGAGTTTGCACTCAGCCCCGCTTTTCCCCGGACCTGGTCCATGATGTCTGCAACTACGTCCTCAGCGGCACGTGATGCAAACCGAGGGCGTTTTCCTTTCGGGCCATCGTCGGCCATTGGAACAGTGCCATCAGTGAGCATGCGTTCAAGTGCCTCGCTCGGTAGTTGCTCTCTAAGCTGGCCAACCATTTCTATACGGAAGGGGAACGGTAAGCTTTCCGCGGCTAAGGTGGATCGAGTTTCACGAGCGCGGGCAAGCACTCGTCTCAGATCGCTCAGCATGCGGTCGAACATGCTTTTAGTTCCAGCGCCGTAAATGCACTCGAACTTCTGGGAATCTGTAATAACGCGGAAATCGGACAGACCTCGTTCATCGATTGCAGCACAGCCTACCAAAAATTCTTGTGCACTAAAGACGTCCGGACGAAGCCACAAGCGTGCCCAACTTCCTCGCCACGCAGAAGTGACGGTTGTGTCTCGCAGTAGAGATTCGAAGTTCATCGCAATTGCTCCAACCGTTCATTGATGAATGCCGGTGTTGCTCTATCTGATAAGAATTTGAGAAGGTTTGCTGCTGCAGCAGTTCCAAAGTTGTCGCCGACTAGTGACGTCGCATCTGCATGAACCAGACTTAATGTATCTGCATGAGGCTCACTCATAACCGCCAACTCTGCGACTAGCTCATTCGCTTCCGCTGCTCTGAGCTTTTTGGCTGCAATCATTTCTCGGATGACCTTCATTAGATGTGTTTGATGGGCATCTAGTCGGTCCATATGAATCGGTACTCCTTTGCGCCAATCTTGCGCGAAGGCTAGTCTTTCATGATCAATTGCTGCGACCAAGCCTTTGCTCGACCAATACGGTGCATTTTGAGCAATGCGGTCACAGTTGCCAAGCCACGCATCAAATGCTGCAAGTCTGCGACCATACGGCTTTGACATCACAACTCGCTCCCAGTGAATCGGCCAGACATTCTGGGGGCACTTAATATCAAGGCGACTGGTGCACCAAAGAACAATAGCCCCTGTGCCCCACAGGTTGTGAGCCGCCATGAGTTCAGGCTCTTTATCGGAGCCTAGTTCACCAGGTGCGACTAAAAGAAGCATTCCCTGCGGCGGCATTACAACTCCGAGGCAATTACCAAGGGCCCAGGCAATTGCTTCGTTCACCCAGCCAAAATCACTCAGCGCAAAGGCTTTCACAACGCCTAGGCCGGGTTTGCCCAAAAAACGAACTTCAGCAGTATGCGTCGTCGGGTTGGCGCCAAGCTTACCGATTGGACCGTTGTATCGAGCATAGTGGGACGCGAAGCGTTCTACGGGTGGAATCCAACGCTTTGATGCAATAGATGATGTAGCGGAATCATCGCTACTTGGTAACACCGATGTGCTTCTTGACATAAACTTCCGGCCCTTCAGGACTCGTTATAAATCTCGCAATGAATTGCTCTTGCGAGGTCCTCCACTGTTCAATGCCCCTAAATAGGTGGGCGAACAACGTAATACCGAATTAATCGGCAAAAATAGTAATTTCCTTTACAAGGACAAAGTGGGGATTTCTCCGGACCACTAGCCCTAAAACGAAAGGTAAAAACCAGTACTCCGACCGGTTGATCAAGTGTTGTCTGCCTGCCAGCATGCTAATTCGTATGCGCGCCATGCTACTTCGTATGGGGTCTGTGCTGCTGCCACTTTATGTGCCACAGAGACAAACTCGTGTTGCTCCAGTGTTATTGGTTCGAGGTCGCCATTGGCGAGAGCTTGCATCCATACGCCATAGCGACGAATTAACGTGCAGTGCTCGATTGACATCCTTCTAGCAATGGGGGGCTCAACTACTAAACCAACGGCCAAATAGGCCTTGTGCGCAAGTTGAGACGCCTTGCCGTGCTGTTGCGCGAAGTCTCTCCCTTTTGCGTTAGCACTTGCCCTATTTCCAATGTGGCGCTTGCCTTGCGACGAGGCTCGGGGTTGGGATGGCTTACCTGTCGGTTGCATCGCGCTCTTGGCTTCAGCGACAGCGTTGACAACGAAGATGCCTTGATGAACTGGCAGCGGCGCTGAAACTGGCAAGTCATGGTACGGCGCTGCTTGAAGGGTCCCGTCGACAAATAGGTGGTACGCCAAGCCAATCGCTGCACCTGTTTTGATGGCATCGGCGAGAGTCGATGCCTGTGCGTGAAGGGAGTCCCAAAGAGGGTCTCGCTCGGAGGGCAACTTATCGTGAACCAGCTCAACCAAAGAAAGGACGCTCATGATCCCCGCTTCCAGCGCAGAACCCATGATGATGGAGTGGCTGAGGATAGACCGGTGTGCGCCGATTCCGAACATCAAATCAAGGTCGGCCGCACCGCCGTCAGCGTTGGGACCGCCTGCGACGATCAGGGAGGCGGCGACTGTCGAAAGCAACTGAGGGACGGCATCTACCGGTGATTCCGTGAGCTGTCTTCGGATTTTTGAAGCTGCATCGATTGCAGCTTTTGCAGCGTCACCAGCTGTCGTCGCAGCAGTGCCAGCCGACTTGCACAGAAAGTCCAACAGCCGATTATCTTGACTGGCTCGAACAGCATCGGTCGAGAAGCCAACAGCGCCAGCGGCAATGTCTCTGGCTAGTAGAGTTATGTTGCCGATTCGACGAATCATGCACCCACCAAAGTGCTTGGCGCTCATGGTGGCCCATCCAGCCAGTTCAGCTTTCCCGATCTGTGCAATTCCAAAAGTTAGTTCAGCGGAAAGGCGCTCGACTCGACCGCGTTGATACTGAGTTACCTGAATGGTTGATGCAGCCATGAGTCGAGCTTCCGTGCGCCTCCCTGGCGCTATGGGCGCTTACTTTAGCCGCATAAGGGTCGGGATCAGGCCATATCCTCTGGGCCATCCTCAGTGGCCGTAGTGAAGGGCTGAGGAAACGTGTGATCCAGGTCTTTCAACTTGCATCTCCTTCTTTGTTTGCGCCCACGCTTCGGCTTGCAATACCGTTGAGCCGTTTAATGGGGCAGATGGCGCCATGTGAACCTGATTGCGGGGCTGCGCCGCTTGCCAAATGAGCCGGCGCGTCCCTTTGATAGTCTCGGCCATTAGCCTTTCTCGCCAATTCGCCGAGGCACCATCGAGCTCCAAGCTAAGCGGTACGAGTACGAGGACTTGAAACTCGAGGCCTGACCCTCGGGCCCTGACCCTTTGGCCCTCCAAGGATGCAATAGCATGCCTGGCGTCAACAACGAGAAATCAGGGGAATGGGCTAATGACCAGGCATACCGAGTACGCAAACGCCTTGTACGGCGATCCGGATGTTCACCAGCTTTTGGCTCTGGGTGCACGGCATCATGCACTGCACATCTGCACGCCCCGAGAGATCAACGTCTCGCGGCTCATCGCCTGGCTGCTCGATCCCAACGAAGGGCATGGATTGGGCGACAAGGCACTGAGATCGTTGCTTGCACAGGCGGGACGCTCAGAGAACGCGGCGAACCTGGACTTGAAGACGTACCGCTTCCTTGAGCCTGCGAAGGTCCACAACCTGGCGCTCTCGTCGTTGATCGTCAAGACAGAGCTCAATGTGCTGGCCAAACTGCCAGCCAAAGGCAAGGCTTCGGCAGTCAAGGCGACAGAGCGCAAGAGAGACCTGCTGGACATCGTGGCCATTGATCCCGGTCTCCAGTTATGCGTGGCTATCGAGAACAAGTTTGGCGCAGCAGAGGGCCCTACTCAGCTGACGCGGTACATGGACGGGCTGGCAAACCTTTTTCCAAAGTACACCCGCATTCACATATTCCTGGACAAGCGCGACGAGGTGCCAGGCCACGAGAAGTGGCTCGGCGTGGGCTACGGATGGCTGTCGGAATTCCTTCGCTCTCACGAGCAGAGCCCGTCGGTTGCCCGTGAAGGCGAAGGGCGTCAGCGACCGAAGAAGGGGGCGGAGTGGTTTGACCTCTACCAGCGCGATCTAGCGCCGGAGGCAGCCGTAAAGGAAGTCCTCTTACGTATGACCGAGCTGCAGTCCAGCTTGAAACCGCTGCTTTGAGAGAAGTTGGCCGGGAGCTATCTGGTCATGACGGTGGCTGTGCCGAGCAGATTGCCTTTCCCGGCGGGCGTTGTTTCGGCCGCCGGGCTGGCGATGACGGGCCAATCTTTCACCTGTACAGCGAACGAATGGTTCTGAATAACCGTATCGGCAGCTTCTGAGGACTGATCAATGAAGGCCAGACTTCTTCCCCCGCGCGGCGACTTCACTGGCAACCTCTTGTGGCATGTCGCACAGTTGGCCGGCAAGGAAGCTCTCTTAGAAGCGTCGCTCCTTTCCATCAGGGCGGCGGGCTACTGGGCGAGCCCGTACCCGGAGGGCGATGGCGTCACGTTCGACAAAAAACCACGTACCCAATCCGATGAGCAGACCCTGGCCGACTTCCAGTCTGCGTTTCCTTGGCTGACCATTAGCCTTGGGGCGACAGGAAGCGCCAATGCCGAGCTCGAGGAGTTGGAGTCCGAGGTGGACGCTACGCGCTCAATGCCATGCACGGTCATGCTGAGCTACGTGGTGCGCGTGGTGGGACTCATTGGCAATCTTGATCTCTCGGCCGCGGCGGACCTGAAGGCGCATGCTATCCATTTGCTCCAGAGCCCGACGTTCGCAAGTCACATCGAAGCAGAGGTCGATCGGCTGAACGCTCGAGACGGGAAGACTCGAAAGAACAGACCTGTTCCTACCTGGTGAGTCAGCGAGCTGCGAGGGATCTAGGAGGGGCAGACCTTAAATTTGAAGTCCCAGGCCGTTTCGCCCGGGGTGCCATTCGGCCTCTGACTGCCCAGCTTGCCGTTTCGCACGCCGCCCGGCTCTGACTGACCCCATCTGCTGAAGACGACATGCCCGACTTCCCCCTCCTCCAAACCCCCCGCCTCCTCCTTCGCGAGATCACCGAGGCCGACGCCGAGGACCTGTTTCGCATCCACAGCGATGCGCGCCATATGGCCTGGTTTGGCAGCGAACCGCTGACGGACTTGAGCGAGGCCAAGCGGCTGATTGCCACCTTCGCCAGCTGGCGGCAGTTGCCCAATCCCGGTGTGCGTTGGGGTCTGCAATTGATAGACCAGCCCGGCCTGATCGGCAGCTGCGGCTTGTTCGTTCGCTTGGAACCGTGGCTGGAAGAGCGAAGTGCAGCTTGGGCTACGAGGTGGCGCCCGAGCTGGCGGGCCGGGGCCTGATGCGCGAAGCGCTGACGGCGGCACTCGACTGGGGTTTCGGCGAGGGCATGCAACTTCACCGGGTGGAGGCCCAGGTCCACGAAGACAACGTGGCCTCGGTCGCCCTGCTGCAGCGCCTGGGCTTTGCCCAGGAGGGCCGCCAGCGCGAAGTCGCGTTCTGGAGCGGGCGCCACCACGATCTGCTGCAGTACGGGCTGTTGGCGCGTGAGTGGCGCGCCAGCAGCACCCTGGGCCGGGCCGCGCCTTGATCTGATTCGATCGGATGGGTACGGAGTGTTGGATCCACGCTCCGGGTTCCCACCCCCTTGCCTTGAACGACAACAAGCGTAAACATTGCGTCCGTTAACACTTGTTGTCGATTGCGGTCGAAAGGCCGCGAAGTGCAGAGAAAGGGTAAAGGGCCAGACGATGGGATCGATCTCCGACGCGGAAAGCCGCATCTTGCAAGTGCTTTGGGCGCAGCCCGATCTGCAGCCTTTGGCGGCTGAGGACATTGCCGCCGCTCTGGCGGCCCAGGCGGCCGAGGCGCCAGGTGAAGCCAGCGAGTGGCAGCTGGGCACGGTGAAGACCTTGCTGAACCGCTTGCTCAACAAAGGCGCCATCAATGCCGAGCGTGAAGGGCGGCGTTACCTCTACAGCCCTTTGCTGGAGCAGCAGGCCTGGGAGGGGCAGGAATCGCTGGGCTTGTTGGACCGCCTGTTTCGTGGTCGCTTGTCGCCGCTGGTGGCGCATTTCTCGGCCCAGCGGCAGCTGAGCCCCGAGGACGTGCAGGCCTTGCGCGAACTGCTGGACCAGCAGCCGCCAACGGCCTCTCCTGCATCAGGATCCAAGGCCAAGCCGGCAAACGCCGCGAACGCTCGTACAGCGAGCAAACGGCGCGGCGGTGTGCGATGAACGGCTTCGCTATTTCTGCGCTGAGCGACATCGATGCCGCCTCGGCCTTGGCCCTGCTGGGCCGCGTGAGCCTGGGCTTCAGCCTGGGCTTGGTTTGGGTGCTGCTCTTGCGTCGGCCGCTGCGCGCGTGGCTGGGCGCGCAGGGTCAGTACAGCCTCTGGGCCTTGCCGCCGCTGATGGCGCTGGCTGTGGCGGCTGCGCCCGGCTTGGCGGCTCAAGCCTCCGGGACCGAGGCGCTGCAGCTGCCTGCGGTGATGGTGCTGCTGCAGGCCTGGAGCGCTCCGGCGCGGGGTGCCTGGCAGCTGGTGCAGGCTTGGCTGGCGGGCATCCAGCCCCTTGCCGTGCAACTGCTGCTGCTGGGCTGGGCCCTGGGCGTGCTTGGCCTGGGCTTGTGGGCCGGCGCACAGCACCGGGTCTACCGGCGCCGTCTGCGACCCGGCCCTGGGCTGTGGTGGGCGCCTGCGGGCAGCAGCCCGGCCTTGCTCGGCTGCTGGCGGCCGCGCCTGGTGCTGCCCAGCGACTTTGCCCAGCGCTTCAGCGCCGAGGAGCGCAGCCTGGTGCTGGCGCATGAACAGGGCCATGCCGCCCGCCACGACAACGCGCTGCGTGCGCTGGCCTGGGGCCTGGCGGCGCTGCAATGGTTCAACCCACTGGTCTGGCTGGCCTTGCCCCGCCTGCGCCAGGACCAGGAGCTGGCCTGCGATGCGCAGGTCTTGGCCAGGCGCCCCGAGGCTTGGCCTGTGTATGCCCAGGCCTTGCTCAAGGCTCAGGGCCTGCCTTCGGCAGTACCGCCTCTTGCCACGGCTTGGCAATCCACCCATCCCTTGATTGAAAGAATCGCCATGTTGAAGAAGATGAACAGCCTGAGCGTTGCCCGTTCCTCGTCCCGCCTGCGCCGTCACGGCGGCTTGCTCTTGGCCCTGAGCCTGGCTGCGGCCAGCCTGGGCGTGTCGGCGGCGCTGTCCACGGGCGGCCAGACCGAGGCCCAGCCCGCCGCTGCGGCCAAGGCGGAGCGCGCCTCCACCTATTGCCGCGTGATGCCGCGCCCTGAAATCCCCGAGCTGGACATCCACGGCGAGTTCACCCTGAGCGCGCGCTTCCGCATCGACGCCTCGAACAAGGTGGAAGTGCTGAGCCTGCAAGGCGACGAGCGCCTACAGTCCGCCGTGCGCCGCGCCATCGAGTCCTACCAGTGCAGCATGGGCAAGAACAAGAAGGTGGTGGAGGCCATGCAGGAGTTCCGCTTCCGTTTCGATTGACAGCCACGTTTGCCGAGGGGCGGCGGGCGCGGCGTCGCGCCCGCCTTTTCTGCCCGTACCCCGTGAATCAGGGGGCGTGCTGCGAGAAGTCCCGGATGGTCGGTGCGAAATCGCTTTCTAGAATCCGCGCACTCAAAACCCCGTGGATGCGGAGACACGATGACCCTGAACAAGAAATTGCTGCTGAGCCTGTGTGTGGCGGCGGCGTCCTGCGGCAGCCAAGCCGATGAAATTCGCCTGAATGCCAGCAATCTGGGTTGGTTCACCGAGGCTGGCCTGCACCAGAGCGCGAACAACAACACGCTGACCGGGCAGCTGCAAAGCGAGTACCGGAGCTTCTACCGCTGGAGCCTGCCTTCGTTCTCGGGGCAGCTGCTGTCTGCTCGGCTGGAGATGGCTCTGCCCTATTCCCTGGGTGTGAGCCAGGGCCTGCAGACGGGGGTGATGTACGACGTTGACAACGGCAATCTGGCCTATTTGGGTCTGGAGAACGGCGGTGGACGTGGCACCAGCATCTTTGCGGACCTCGGCAGCGGCCTGAACTACGGCAGTTTCTCGATCAGCGAGGCCAACAACTTCAGCACTTTTGTGATCGAGCTGAACGCGAACGCATTGAGCTCCCTGGAGGCCGCCAAGGGCAACAGCTTCGCCCTGGGCATGCGCAACACGACTGCAGGTTTGTCCAACAACTACTTCCTGTTTTCAAGCATGAGCACGTTTGGACAGCAAACGCTGGTTTTGAACGTGTCGCCGGTGCCCGAGCCCTCGTCCCTGGCTTTGATGGCCCTAGGTGCCGGCCTTGTCGGCGTAGTGGTGCGACGCCGTCGCCAACGCTGAGCTCAGCGCGGCCCGGGGCACTCGCTCGGGCCGGTGAGGCGGCGTGCACTCGCTACAGTCGCCCCACCATGTGCAATCTCTACAACGTCAGCCCCAAGGAAGAGGTCGAGCGGCATTTCCGGGTGGTGGTGAAAGCCGGCGGGGCGGGCGAAGAGGCCTACCCGCTGGCGCCGGTGGGGCCGTTCGGGCGCGGCCTGTTCATCCGGGCGGGCAGTACCGCCGCTGGAGGCGATGAACCTGGCCGCCAGGCCGTGATCGGCCAATGGGGCATGGTGCCGCCGCGCTCCAAGCAGCCACGGCCGGCGGGGCGGGCGATTCTGACGAACAACGCGCGGATCGAGTCGGTGGCCGAGCGGCCCACGTACCGCGATGCCTGGCTCAGCGGCCGGCGTTGTTTGATCCCGGCGCAGAGCTACCAGGAGCCCAACTGGGAGACCGGCCGCAACATCTGGTGGCCGCTGCGCCGCGCCGATGGCCTGCCCTGGGCGCTGGCCGGCATCTGGTCCGAGTGGCAGCACCCCGAGACGGGCGAGCTCATCCCCAACTATTCGATGCTGACGCTCAATTGCGACGCACACCCGCTGCTCAATCGCCTGCACAAGCCCGACCCGGCCCTGCCGCCGGACGCGCAGGACAAGCGCGCCGTGATGACGATACGGCCCGAGGACTGGCAGGCCTGGCTGCGCGGCTCGGTCAGCGAGGCGCAGGCCTTGCTGGCGGCGGAGCGCCTGCCGGCGCCGGAGGCGTTTGATCTGGGCCCGGCCGAGCACACCGATGCCTTGCTCTCCCGGCTGCGCGCAGGCCCGCCGCAGGGCAGCCTGTTCTGACGAGTTCAGCGTGACGAGATTTAGGCCTCGTCCGCCCCCTCATCCTTGAGCCAGCCAATGCGCCCCTGGCCCGACTCCTGCAGCCGTGCCAGCAGGGGCGCCACGGCAGGCACAGGCAAAGCAAAGCGGAACTCGACCTGGCTGCCATGCTGCACGCCGAGCAGCTCGGCGCCGGCGCCTTCGATCTCGCGGCGCAGCAGGCCTTCAAACGCATAGGGCACGGTGCAGCGCAGGGTGTGCAGGGCGACGCGCGGCACTTTCTCGGCCTGCAGCAGGGCCTGGGCCACGCTGTCGGTGTAGGCGCGCACCAGGCCGCCGGCGCCGAGCTTGGTGCCGCCCCAGTAGCGCACCACGGTGGCCAGCACGCCCTCCAGATCCTGGTGGCGCATCACCTCCAACATGGGCCGCCCGGCCGTGCCGCTGGGCTCGCCATCGTCCACCGCCGCCGATTGGCCGCCGGCCAGCAGGGCCCAGCACACGTGCACGGCGGTGGGGTGCTGTTCCCGAAGCTCTTGCACCCGCGCCAGCGCCGCCTCGCGCCCGCTGCAGGGCTCGACGCAGCCGATGAAGCGGCTCTTCTTGATGATCAGCTCGCTGTGGACGGCCTGGGCGATGGAGAAGCTCGAAGGCGATGAAGACATGGGCGCTATTCTCGCGGCAGGGTTGGCAGGGCCCGCCGCCGGGCCGGGCCGGGCCGGCGCAGAAGGCAAGAGAGCCCGCTCCAAAAAAATTCTTTGCGTCGTTTGAATCCAAACGCCACCGCCCACGCATCCAAGCCTGCGTCCCGATCAGTTTTGTTGTTTGATCGGCCCAATACTCAGGCACCCGCTACAGGAGCAGCAACCATGGACTTCCTCGATTTGCGTCACATCGTCCCCTTCCTGGTGCCCATCGTGGCGCTGCTGATTCCCATCGTCGCCATCGTCATGGGCGTGCAGTCCAAGATGCGGCGCGATCAGCTCTTGCACGAGACCCTGCGCCAGCTGGCCGACAAAGGCCAGCCACTGCCGCCCGAGCTGTTGGGTCAATTGGGTGTGGACATGGGCTTGCGAACTCAGGCGCCCAGAGTTCGAGCCTTCAACAGCTTGCTCGGCGGTGCGGTCAACGTTGCCCTCGGTCTGGCGCTGGCTCTGATGTTCTATGCGATGCAGCCCGGCAGCTGGCTCTGGGCCATCGGCTGCCTCCCAGGCTTCATCGGCCTCGCTTTGCTGTTGGTGTGGTGGGTGGAAACGCGCAGCGAGAAGAACAGCTGAGCGAGGCCTGATAACGTTTTTGCCTGCGCATGGACGAACAAGCCCTCAGCTCCGAGGATGCCAAGGACGCCCAGGACCGCCTCTGGGTGCGCCAGGTGCAGCAGCACGACGACCGTGCGGCCTTTGCCTGCCTGCTGCGCCGCCACCAGGGCATGGTGCGTGCCCTGCTGCGCCGCCTGACCCGGGGCGACGCGGCGCGCGCCGACGAGCTGGCGCAGGAGGCGTTTTTGCAGGCCTACCGCGCGCTGCCCGCTTTTCGCGGTGAAGCGCGTTTTCGCAGCTGGCTCTACCGCATCGCCTGCAACTGCTTTTTGCAGCAGCAGCGCCTGGGCGCGAGCGAGCTGGCGCTGCGCAGCGAGAGCCTGGTGGAGGACGATGGGGCTTGGGAGGGCGAGACCGCGGCAGGCCTGCCGGCCGAGCTGCCCCATCAGGTGGCCCTGCGCCTGGACCTGGGCCGCGCGCTGGCGCGGCTGAGCGCGCCGGAGCAGGAGGCCATCGTGCATTGCTATCTGGCCGAGCTCTCGCACAGCGAGGCGGCGGCCCTGTTGGGCTGGCCGCTGGGCACGCTCAAAACCCATTTGCTGCGTGGCAAGATTAAGCTCAAGGAACTTCTGCAGGCCTGGGCGCCGCATGCGACTGAAGAAGAGGTGTTGCCATGACCCCAACCCCACCATCAATGCCAAGCAGCGACCGGCTGGACGCCGCCGACGAAGCCTGGCTGGACGGCCTGCTGCGCGAGGCGGCGGCCGATCTGGCGCAGGAGGCGGCGGCGCTGGATGAAGAGGCTGCTTTCAGCGCCGCTGTGATGGCGGCCTTGCCGGCGCAGCAGCGGGCGGCGGTCGCCGTGGGGCTGCCCGCGGCCCCCTCGGTCACCTCGGCCGCCACCCGGCTGCTGGCCTGGTTGATGCCACTGGCCTTGGGTCTGGCCGCGGCGGCCTTGCTCTGGCTGTTGCCCGAAGGTCTGAGCGCCTGGGGCTCGCCCGAGGCGCTGAGCCTGAAGGGCCTGGAGCGCTGGCTGCCACCGCTGGCGCTGGCGGTCTGGCTGGCCTGGGGCTCCACGCAGCAGGCGCTGGGGGTTTTCGAAGGCCGTTGAACGCCGCTGCGCGCCGCTGAAATCGGCGGGGTCGAGGCCCTCAGGGCTGGGTGCCGGGCGGCAAGCGGAGGCGGCTGGCCATGTCCGCGCCCACATGCTTGCTGAGAATTCGCTCAAGCTCGCCGTCGGCCACCATGGCGGCCAGATGGCGGCGCATCAGCTGGCGGTCGGCCGCGCTGACCAGGGTTTTGCTGGCGACGATGCTGCCGATGGCGCTGTCGCCCGGCGCCCAGTCGAGCATGGTCAGGCCCTTCATGGCGTCGCCGCGCCAATGCTCGAGCACCATGGGGTGGGCAAACATCAGGTCGCCGCGGCCGGCTTTCAAAACCTTCAGGGCGGTCGGGAAGTCACCCACTTCGCTGACCCGCTTCAGGGCTCGCAGCTGTTCGATCCAGGCGTCGATCTGCTGCCCATGCCTGAAGCTGCGCACCACCAGCAGCTGCAGCTTGGGGTCAGCGAGGAAATCGTCGAAGCTCGCCAAGCTGCGGGCGGTGTCGCGCGACATCAGGGCGTAGTTGCGGGTGCCCAGATAGGGCCAGAACTCGGCCAGCTGCTCGCGTTCGGGCGTCGCCACCCCGGACACCGTCATCTCCAGCGTGCCTTGCTTGAGCTGCTCCCAGATGCGCGCACGCGAGTCGACACGGGTGTTCAGCACGCAACCGCTGCGCCGGGCCAGCGCCTCGACCACGTCTTTGTCTACGCCTTGCGCTTGGCGCTGGGCATCGAAATAGCCGAGGCTGCCGAATTCATACAGGGCCACGCTGTAGGGGCCGCAGGCCACGGCGGTGGCGGGCGCGACGCTCAGGCTTGCGAGCAGCAGGGCCAGGCGAAGGATTGGGGGCATGAGCCGGGGCAGTGAAAGGCGAAACAAGGACGGCATGGGCTCGTGTGGCGACTCGGGGTCGCTGGCCTGCCCGCTGGGCGGATCTTGAATGGCCCCTGAACGACCAGTTTACGGCCGGATGACAGCTGCGACAATCGCGGCACTATGCTGAAGTTCGAACTGCTCAAGACCGAAGGCCACGCCCGCCGTGGCCAGATGACGCTCAACCATGGGGTCGTGCAAACGCCGATCTTCATGCCGGTGGGCACCTATGGCACTGTCAAGGGCGTGATGCCGCGCTCGCTCGAGGAGATGGGCGCCCAGATCATCCTCGGCAACACCTTCCACCTGTGGATGCGGCCGGGCCTGGACATCATGAGCAAGTTCGGCGGCCTGCATCAGTTCGAGAGCTGGAACAAGCCCATCCTGACCGACAGCGGCGGCTTCCAGGTCTGGAGCCTGGGCGAGATGCGCAAGATCAGCGAAGAGGGCGTCAAGTTCGCCTCGCCGGTCAATGGCGACAAGCTCTTCCTGACGCCCGAGATCTCCATGCAGATCCAGACGGTGCTCAACTCCGACATCGTCATGCAGTTCGACGAGTGCACGCCTTACGAAAGCAAGGGCCACATCACCACCGAGCTGGAAGCCCGCAAGAGCATGGAGATGAGCTTGCGCTGGGCCAAGCGCTGCCAGGACGAGTTCGCTCGCCTGGAGAACCCCAACGCCCTGTTCGGCATCGTCCAGGGCGGCATGTTCGAGAACCTGCGCGACCATTCCCTGGCCGGCCTGGCCGAGCTGGACCTGCCCGGCTATGCCATCGGCGGCCTGTCGGTGGGCGAGCCCAAGGAAGACATGCAGCGCGTGCTGGCCCATATCGGCCACCAGCTGCCCGCGCAAAAGCCGCGTTACTTGATGGGCGTGGGCACGCCGGAGGACCTGATCGAAGGCGTCAGCCGCGGCATCGACATGTTCGACTGCGTCATGCCCACCCGCAATGCACGCAACGGCCATCTGTTCACCCGCTTCGGCGATCTGCGCCTGCGCAACGCCCGCTACAAGACCGACGAGCGGCCGGTGGATGAGACCTGCACTTGCTACACCTGCAAGACCTTCAGTCGCGCCTACCTGCACCACCTGGACCGTTGCGGCGAAATGCTGGGCCCCATGCTGACCAGCATTCACAACCTGCACTACTACCTGAACCTGATGCAGGAAGCGCGCGATGCGCTGGATGTGGGTGGTTTCGCCGCCTTCCAGGCCAAGTTCGCGGCCGACCGCGCCCGAGGGGTCTAGTTCGGTGTTCGCTCTCAAGGCGCTCAATGTCGAGCTGGGCTGGTCGCTGGACGACATCGCCGCGCTTGAAGACGCCTTGTTTGCCGACGACGCCGGCCTCGATCAGCCCATGCAAGCGCCCATGATCGACGGCTTCATCTGCGCCCTGGTCAGCGGCCCCAAGCCTGTGGCGCCCGAGCACGTGTTGGCCTGGGTCTTTGATGCCGAGCACGGCCAGCAGCAGCCCAGCTTCGCCGACCCGGCCCAAGCCCAGCAGGTGCAAGCCCTGCTGCTCAAGCAATGGCAGGCCACGGCCGCGGCCTTGCGCGAGCCCGAGCGGCAGGTCTACCAGCCCTTGTTCGGCTGCACCGAGGGCGAAGACGGCCAGCCGCTGGTCATCCTCGACGATTGGTGCCAGGGCTATCTGTGCGGCATCCAGCTGGACGCGTCGGCCTGGCAGCCGCTGCTGCTTGCGCACCCGGAATGGTTCGAGACCCTGCAGCTCTACGGCAGCGAGGCCGGCTGGGAACGCCTGGAACAGCAGCCGCCCAGCGAAGCGGCGCACGACCAAGCTGCGGCCGAGCTGGTACGGCAGGCGCAGCAGATTCAGCGCTACTGGCAGGGCCAGCGCGATGCTGCGGAGGCGGCCGCCGCGTCAGGGGCGCCGGCGCTGTGTGCTTGCGGCAGTGGCCGGCCCTATCCGCTGTGCCACGGCGCGAACTGACGCCTGCATTGACGGCCATCCGGGCGCCCAGGGTGTCCTTTGGCACGGTGAGCGCCTGCAGCGCTGGGCCATGATGGCCTCCTCATGAAGTTCTTGCCGCTGCGATTCTTGTGGCTGCCGCTGCGCGGCGTGATCCGCCTGCTGCTGGCGCTGCTGATCCTGTTCGAGGAATGGGGTTGGGAGCCGCTGGCCCGGCAACTCGCGCGCCTGGCGCAATGGCCGCCACTGCGGCGCCTGGAAGCGGCCATAGGCCGGCTGCCGGCCTATGGCGCGCTGGCCGTGCTGCTGCTGCCGGCGCTGGCGCTGCTGCCGGTCAAGATCGGCGCGCTGTGGCTGATCGGCAGCGGCCGTGCCGGCCTGGGGCTGATCCTCATCGTGCTGGCCAAGCTGCTGGGCACGGCCGTGCTCGCGCGCTTGTTCAGCCTGACCCGACCGGCGCTGATGCAGCTGGCCTGGTTCGCCCGCGGCTACCAGCGCTGGAGCTTGTGGAAGGCCGGGCTCCTGGGCTGGCTGCACGCCAGTTGGGTCTGGCGCCAGGCCCGGGCGATGCGCAGGCTGCTGCGCCTGCAGTGGCGCCGCTTTCGCCAGGCCTGAGCGAGCGTTCCGATCAGAGAATTTGCGCGACCTGGTCGAAGCCCAGGCGCGGGCCGCGCGGGTAGTTGCCGGCCGGGTCGCCGTAGCCGAGGTTGATCAGGAACTGCGACTGAAAACGGCCGTCGGGGAAGAACTCGGCGTTGACCTTGGCGGCGTCGAAGCCGCCCATGGGGCCGCAGTCCAGGCCCAGCAGACGGGCGGCGATGATGAAGTAGGCGCCTTGCAGATGCGAGTCGCGGCTGGCGGTGCTGGCGGCCATGGCGGGGTTGCCGACGAAGGAGTCGCGCGCGCCGGGCACGGCCGGGAACTGGGTCGGGAGGTGCTCAAAGAACTGGCTGTCGGCGGCCACGATCACGGTCACCGGTGCGGCCAAGGTCTTGGCCAGATTGCCCGCCGCCATGGCCGGCGCCAGGCGCTGCTTGGCCTCGGGGCTGCGCACGAAGACATAGCGTACCGGCTGGCCGTTCATGGCCGTGGGGCCCCACTGGGCCAACTCGACGATCTGCTGCAGCACGGCATCGCTGACCGGCTGGTCTTGAAACTTGTTGAAAGTGCGGGCTTGGCGGAATGCTTGGTCGAGGACCTGGCTGCTGACGTGGCTCATGGTGCGGCTCCGGTGCGGTGGGGGGTGAGCCGCACTGTAGGGTGCCTCAGGCCCGAAGTCGGTGCGCTGGCTTGAAGTCAGGCTTCAATTCGATTGAATGCTGAGGCCTAGGCCCCGCGCAGCAGGGCAGCAAAGCGCTGCAGATACTCCGGCACGCGGATGAAGACGTAGAGGCTGACGGCCAGATTGGCCAGGCCCACGGCCAGGAAGAGCTCGGGGATGCTGAAGCCGGCGGCGCTGAGCAGCAGGCCGGCGCCCAGGGAGCTGGCGATCATGAACAGGGCGTTGAGGATGTTGTTGGCGGCGATGATGCGGGCGCGGTAGGCCGGCTGGGAGCGCAGCTGGATCAGCGCGTACATGGGCACGCTGTAGAGGCCGGTGAACAGGGCCAGCAGGCCCAGATCGGCCATCACCCGCCAATGCGCGGGCTGGGAGAAGAAGACCGACAGGCCTTCCAGCGTCGCCTTGGCCGGCAGGCCGCGCGAGGCGAAGTACAGGTCCACCGAGAACAGCGTCATGCCGATGGCGCCGACCGGCACCAGGCCGATCTCGACCGCGCGGCGCGAGAGCAGCTCACAAAGCAGGGAGCCGATGCCGATGCCGACCGAGAACATCACCAGCAAGGCGGTGGCCACCTGCGCGTCGCCATGCAGCACCTCTTTGGCAAAGGCCGGGAAGTTGCTCAGGTAGACCGCGCCGAAGAACCACATCCAGGAGATGCCCAGCAGGGAGCGGAACACCACAGGCTCTTCACGTGCCAGCTTGAGGTTGCGCCAGGTCTCGGTGAAGGGGTTCCAGTTGATGGTGAGGCCGGGGTCGGTGGGCGGCGAGGCGGGGATGTAGTGCGCCAGCCAGCGGCCGAGCACGGCGGTCAGCAGGCAGGCGATGGCCACGTACTGCGCGCCCACGCCAGGCATGGCGATCAAGAGGCCGCCCAGCACTTGGCCCAGCAGGATGGCGACAAAAGTGCCCATCTCGACCATGCCGTTGCCGCCCAGCAGCTCGCGCTCGCTGAGCTGCTGCGGCAGGTAGGCGTATTTGACCGGGCCGAACAGGGTGGAGTGCAAGCCCATCAAGAGCACGCAGGCCAGCAGCACCGGCACTTGGGTCGTGAAGTAGCCCCAGGCGGCCAGGGCCATGATGGCGATCTCCACCGACTTGACCCAGCGCATCAGCCGCGCCTTGTCCAGCTTGTCGGCCAGCTGCCCGCTGGTGGCTGAGAACAGCACATAGGGCAGGATGAAGAGCGCGTTGATCAACAGCCCTGCCTGCGAGGCCGGCAACCAGTCCAGCTGCAGCTGGTAGGTGATCAGGATGATCAACGGGAACTTGAAGAGGTTGTCATTGCCGGCATTGAGGAACTGCACCCAGAAATAGGGCGCGAAGCGGCGCTGGCGCAGCAGTGCGAATTGGCTGCTGTGCGTCGAATCGGCTTGGGACATGGGTGGCGGTTCCGGCGTGGGGGTCAGGTCTTGCGGCGGGCAGACAAGCAGTCAAGGAGGGCATCGCTGGGGCTCACCAGAACTGCCATTGCCCCGAATGGACCACCCAGATGCCCAGCAAGCCATTCGTCACGGCATGGGCGATCACGGCGCACCAGAGCCGGCCGGTGCGCACATAGAGCCAGGCATAGGCCAGGCCGGCGACGATGGCGGCCAGCCACAAGGTGTGGGCCAGCATGAAGACAAAGGTGGACAGGGCGATGGCCTTGAGGCCGACGCGCTGCGGGTCCACGGTTTCGAACTGGGGGCTTTCGATCCAGCGCATCAGAAAACCGCGCCAGAACAGCTCTTCCATCACCGGCACCAGCAGGGCCGCGCCGATCCAGCGCAGCACGATCAGCGGCCAGTCGAGCTGGCCTTGGTCGTTCACCGGCACAAAGCTGGCGGTGGCCTCGCCCAGCTGCATCCAGGGCGCGTCGAGGTGGATCCACAGGCCAAATACGGCCACGCCGATGCCCACGCTCCAAAGCGTCTGGCGGGCGTTGGGGCGGTTCTGGCGGGCCAGCTCGCCGTAGTCCTTCCAGAACCAGAACAGGGCGCCGCCGACGATGGCCACGCTCAGGCCGTAGACCCAGCGCGGGTCCAGCGCTCCGCCGGCCGGCAGCGCGCCACGCAAGGCCAGCAAGCCCATGAAGAGCGCAAAGGGAATGCTGCGCGCCAGGGCGGCGGCGCTGAGGCCGAGGGGAGGGGCTGTCTTCATGGTCGCTGGTGGGTCGGACAAGACGCGCAGCGTACCGCGAAACCATGACGGCTTCCCCCGGGGTCAGCCCGGTGGGGCGGGGCTCAGCTGGGCGCGCAGCGCGGCAATCGCGTGGCGCACCTTGGCCGGCTGGGCATCGCGCTGCGGCGTCAGCGCATGGATGGGCAGGGGCGGCAGTTGCAGGCCCGGCAGCAGGGGCAGCAGCTGGCCGGCCTGGACCGAGGCGTGGACATCGTCGCCGCCCAGCATGGCCAGGCCCAGCCCGGCTTCGCAGAGCTGCTGCAGGCTGAGCTGGTTGTTGCTGCTGGCGCGCGGCCGCAGGTTCAGCTGCAGGGCTTCGTCGCCTCGCCGCAGGCTCAGGGCGAGGGGCTGGTCGGTGCCGCTGCGCAGGGCCAGCCAGTCGTGGCCACGATCGGCCAGATCGGCAAGGCTGGCTGGCACGCCTCGCTGCGCCAGGTAAGCAGGCGCGGCGTAGAGCCCCATGCTTTTCTCGCCGATGCGCTGGGCCACCCAGCTGCTGTCGGGCAGGCGGCCGAAGCGGATGGCCAGATCGATGCGCCGGTCGACCAGATCGGTGGGCCCGTCTTCCACCTCCAGATGCAGGCTCAGGCCCGGATGGGCTTGCAACAAGGGTGTCAGGGCCGGGCCCAGCTGGCGGGCAAAGCCCACCGGCGCGGCGACACGCAACTCGCCCTCGGGCGCGTCGCGCAGCTGGATCAGCTGCTGCTGCGCGCCGCGGGCCGCGCTGAGCATGGCGGCGCAGCCGGCGTGAAAAAGCTCGCCCGCCGGAGTCAGATTGAGCTTGCGGGTGCTGCGGTGCAAGAGCGTGACGCCCATATCGCGCTCGAGCGCCCGCACCTGCTGGCTGACGGCCGAGGTGGTGGTCTGCAGCTGGCGCGCGGCGGCGACAAAGCTGCCTTGCTCCACCACCGTGGCCAGCACGGCCATGCGCTTGAGTTGGTCCAGCATGAAATGAAGTTTTTCTAAAGAGTCCAAGGCGATTCTGAGGACTTATGGCTTGATTGTGAAGTCCATAAAGTTGAGTCCATCGCAACCCGCCGGCCGCTGTGGCTGGTATATGAACTGAAGGACTGACTATGAAGATCGCATTGATTGGCGCCACCGGTTTCGTGGGCTCGGCGCTGCTGAAAGAGTTGCTGGCGCGCGGCCACAGCGTGCGAGCGCTGCTGCGCGACCCGGCCAAGCTGGCCGCGCAGCCGGGGCTGGAGGTGCATCAGGCCGATGCCACCCAGGCCGAGGCCGTGGCCGCGGCGGTGCAGGGCGTGGACGCGGTGCTGAGCGCCTACAACCCCGGTTGGGGCCACCCGGCGCTGTTCGAGGAGTTCCTGCGCGGCTCGGCCGCCATCACGGTCGGCGTCAAGCAGGCCGGCGTGGCGCGGCTGCTGGTGGTGGGCGGCGCGGGCAGCCTCTACGTGGCGCCCGGCGTGCAGCTGGTGGACACGCCCCAGTTCCCGGCGGAGTGGAAGGCCGGCGCCCTGGCGGCACGCGAAGCGCTGAACCGCCTGCGCGGCGAGCAGGAGCTGGACTGGGCCTTTGTTTCGCCGCCGATTCAACTGGAGCCGGGCGAGCGCAGCGGCCAGTACCGCCTGGGCGGCGAAGAGCTGCTCAGCGATGCGCAGGGCCAGTCACGCATCAGCGTGGCCGACCTGGCCGTGGCCTTGGTGGATGAGCTGGAAGCGCCGCGGCACCACCGCGAACGCTTCACCGTGGCCTATTGAGCTCGAGCGCTCAGGACGTGCGCTGCTCCAGCACGAAGTTGGCGCCGTCGTACTGGCCCAGCTTGTCGACCAGATAGGGCATGCAGGCTTGCAGATCGTCGTGCAGGGTGAAGGGCGGGTTGACCACGAACATGCCGCTGCCCAACATGCCGAAGCCGCGCACATCGCCTTGCTGCTCGACGGTCAGGCGCACATGGAGCCAGCCCTTCTTGGCGCCGGCATCGGCGGCGGCCTTGAGGCGCTGGACCAGCTGCGCAGCCTCGAGCAGCTGCAGCTGCGGGTACCAGATCAGGAACACGCCGTCGGCAAAGCGCTCCAGACCTTCGCGCAATGCAGTGACGACCTTGGCGTAATCGGTTTTGAGCTCGTAGGACGGGTCCATCAGCACCACCGAGCGGCGGGAGGGTGGCGGCAGCTCGGCACGGATGGCGCTGAAACCGTCTTTGTCGCTGACCTGGGTGTTGGGCCGGGTGGCGAGGTAGGTTTCGAGGATGCGGTAGTCGGTCGGGTGCAGCTCGTAGACGCGCAGGCGGTCGGTCTCGCGCATCAGCAGGTTGGCGATCGCCGGCGAGCCCGGGTACTGGCGCAGCTGGCCGTCCGGGTTGAACAGGCGGATCGGCTCCATATAGCGGGCCAGGGGTTCGGGCAGGTCCTTGGCGTCCCAGAGCTTGGACACGCCGTGGACGTATTCGCCTTTCTTCTGCGCGTACTTGCCTTCGATCGAGTAACCGCCGGCACCCGCATGGGTGTCAACGAGGGTGTAGGGCTTCTCTTTTTCCGCCATATAGCGGAGCACCTGGGTCAGGACCAGGTGCTTGAGAACATCGGCATGGTTGCCGGCATGGAAGGCGTGGCGATAGGCGAGCATGGGCGAACTGTAGCGTGCGCGGCCCGCGCGAGGGGTTTTCCCCGGGCTTGGCGGGGCCTGGAATGCGTGATCAATCGAGCGGAAAGGCGCCGGGGCTCAGGTCCCTGGCTGCGACAGGAAGGGCTAGGCTGTGGTGCGGGGCCTGGTACTGGCGCTCGGGGCGCAGGGCCAGGCGCTGGCCGCCGGGGGCCTGGGCCATGCCGGCCGCTACAGCCCGGCCCCGCCAGCGCGAGCCGGGGCGCAGGCGGTAGTCGCCCTCAGACGCGTTGAGGAAATCGTCCCAAGAAGCGTGGCCATTGCCGGAGGCTTCCCAGTCGCGCGCGAGCTCGAGGCGGCTGGGGCCGGCCAGCAGATTGTTGAGCAGGCGCACGCGCACCGGCGCCGGGCCGGTGTTCGTCTTCAGCTGCAGAAACTTTCCTCCCGATGGCCGCCGGTCGATCAAGGTGTTGTGGATCAGGTTCAGCTCGTTCTCGGGCCAGACCTGGCCCTCGGCGCCGTAGGCCAGCAGCGCCGGGTTGTCAGTTTGCGCGCCTTGCACGATCAGATTGCCCATCACCCAGGCGCGGCCGCCGTTGGGGAACTCCAGCTCGTAGCTGGCGCGGCCGTCGGGTTCGTCGCTGAGGCAGCTGTAGAGCAGCTGGGTGAAGGCGGCGCGGCTTTTCAGCAGGTGGCCGAAATGGCCGTGGTGCAGATGGCAGCCGATCACGCGCAGCTCGGCGATGCGGCCGACGTAGAGGTTGTGGTTGTGGCGCTGGCCCGGCAGGATGGGGCCGAACTCGCAGTCTTCGAGCTGCAGGCGCGCGTCGGCCTCGTTGTTGGTGAGCAGGCCCATCTGGTTGCCGTGGAAGCGACAGTCGCGCAGATACAAAGAGCCGCGGTCCATGCGGATGCCGGCGCCATTGCCGTCGGGCACGCTGGCGCCGCTGAAGTCAAAGCCTTCGATGCGCTGATCCTGGCCGGCGGTGACGAAGATGCCTTTGCCCATGGTGTGGGCGCCCTCAGCCTTGAGCTGCACCCGGCCGCCCACGGCGCGCAAATGGAGGCCGTTCTGCGGCCAGTGGGCCACGTCGGCCCGGTACTCGCCCGCATCTACCTCGATCAGACAGTGGTCGCCTGCGGCTTGCGCGGCGGCGGCGAGGCTGCGCAGCGCGCGGCGCGGGCCGACCTGCAGCACGTGCCGGGGCTGCGCCCAGGCGGCAGCCCCGCTGCAGGCGAGTGCGCCGGCCAGCCAGCGGCGCCGTGTGAGCAAGGGGGGGCTGATGAAAGCAGAGGCGGCAGGCATGGCGGCAGAGTCTATCCATCTAAGCAGGCGCCAGCTGGCCATGCCACAGGACGCAAACACTTGCAGCCGCGGGGCTGAGCTCCGGGCGGGTTAATCTGCGAGCGGTTCAAGGTGTTCCATCGTTCTTCTGTCGCGTTCCGGCGCATCTTTGTTGCTGCTCATGCCCAATCTTTTCGACCCCATCCAGATCGGCGATGTTTCGCTGGCCAACCGCATCGTCATGGCGCCGCTGACGCGCAGCCGCTCACCTGGCTTGGTGCCGGGAGAGCTGGTGGTCGAGTACTACCGCCAGCGCGCCACGGCCGGGCTCATCATCAGCGAGGGTACGCAGATCTGCGCTGAAGGTCAGGGTTATATCGACACGCCCGGCATCCACACGCCCGAGCAGGTGGCGGGATGGAGGCGGGTGACCGACGCGGTGCATGCGGCAGGCGGCAAGATCGCTGCACAGCTCTGGCATGTGGGCCGCATATCCCACACCAGTTTCCAGCCTGAAGGCCGGGCGCCCGTGTCTTCGACCGCGCACGCGGCCACGGGCCAGAGCTTTACGAAAGAGGGCTTTTTGCCCAACTCCGCCCCGCGTGCGCTGCGCACCGAAGAAATCGCCGGCGTGGTGGCCCAGTTTGCGCACGCGGCCCGCTGCGCCATGGAGGCGGGCTTTGATGCGGTCGAGGTGCACGGTGCCAATGGCTATCTGCTCGACCAGTTCATGCGCGACAGCATCAACGACCGCAGCGATGACTACGGCGGTTCGATCGCCAATCGTGCGCGCTTCACTGTCGAGGTGATGACGGCGGTCAGCCAGGCCATCGGCAGCGGCCGCGCCGGCCTCCGCCTGAGCCCGGTGACACCGAGCAATGACGCTGGCCCCGACAGCCAGGCCCAGACGCTGTTCAATCATGTGGCCGAGCAGCTGGCGCCGCTCAAGCTGGCTTTCTTGCATGTGGTGGAAGGCCAGACCGGCGGCGCGCGCGACTACGCGCCGTTTGACTACGCCGCCATGCGCGAACGCTTCGCCGGCCCCTGGATGGTCAACAACGGCTACACCCGCGAGATGGCGCTGCAAGCCGTGGCCGAAAGCCGCGCCGACCTGGTCGCCTTCGGCCGCCCCTTCATCTCCAACCCCGATTTGGTCCGCCGCCTGCGCCTCAACGCCGAACTGCAAACCCCCGAGCGCGCCACCATGTACGGTGGCGGGGCGCAGGGGTATACGGACTATCCGGTTTTGGGGGGCTGAGGCGGGGCTCGTTCTATTGCCGATACTTCAGCTTACGGTGCGGCCAGGGCCGATGGTCTTGGTCAGGAACTTTTCTAGGTCGCCAAACAGCCGCAGGCGGTAGGGGTAGTGGCTCAGCTGGTGGTCGCCGTTTTCCAGGGTCACAAACTCATGGGGCTTGCCGGCGGTCTTGAGCGCTTCCGCCATCAAAACGCTGTGGCGGTAATCGGCCTGGCGATCATGGGTGCCGTGAATCAGGTAAACAGGGATTTGAATCTTGTCAGCGTGGTGCCGGGGCGATGTAGCAAGCAGGCGCTCTCGGTCATCACGGTAATGACCAATCTGCCGACGTACGGCTTCCTTGCTGGAGTCCTGGCCTTCGTTTTCTGTCAGTTCGACGAGATCGGTCACCGGAGCAAATGCAAACGCTCCTTTGAACAGCGACGGTGTCTTGATCGCTCCCATCAAGGCCGCATAACCGCCGTAACTGGCGCCAACGATGGCTACGCGGGCAGGGTCTGCAATGCCTCGCTTGATGAATTCCGCGACGGCGTCGCTGAGGTCATCCTGCATCTCGAGGCCCCAGCGACGGAGACCGGCTTCCATGAAGGCGCGCCCGTAGCCGGTGGAACCTCTGAAATTGACTTGCAGCACGGCGTAACCGCGGTCTGCCATGAAGGACACCCATTCGTCAAACTCCGGGCCGTCGTCGGCTTGCGGACCGCCGTGCGGAAACAGCACCAGGGGCAAGGCCTTGTCTTTTTGGCTGCCATGGGGGAGGGTCAGGTAGCCGTGCAGGGTCAGGCCGTCGCGCGCCTTGAACTGAATCGGTCGCTTTGAGGCCAGGGCCTGGAGATTGAGCTCTGGGTAGAGCGGGGCCAAGGTCTTGATGCTCGGGTTGTCTCCCTCCTCGCCCAAATAGAGCGTGCCTGGGAGTCCGACTTTGCTGGACCGAAGCACATAGCGCAAACCATTGGCACTGACGCTGCCGATTTGGTTGAACCGTTGCGGCAAGGCCTCGTCAATGGCCTTCTGCCATTCTTTGTATCGAGGGTCCCAAAAATAGATACTGGAATCACCCAGGCGCGTGGTGTTGATGCCGACGGCTTCACCTTTGGGGTCATGAATCAGGCTGCCATCAAGGTCGTAGCGTTCATCACTGAGCTTGACGTTCATAGCCAAACTAGGGTCCCGTAGGTCCACCACTTGAACCGCGGTCATGCCCTTGTGCTCAGCAAGCACGTAGAGCTGATGGGGATCCAGACCAAAGCCGAGTACCGCGAGCGAGCGCTGCGAAAGCGGACCAAAACTGCGCAGGATTCGCCAGTTGTTGCCGTCGGTGTCACACACCCAGATGGTGTAGTCGCCCTCTTCGCTCATGGTCATGGCGACGCGTGCCCGGTGCTGGCTGTCGGTCACCCAGTCAATCGCTTCGGGGCGCCCTCCTGCATAGAATTTGCGCTCGCCCGTGTCCACATTGACCTTGTAGATGACCCGTGTGTAGCTGCGCTCGCTATTGGGCAGGCGGAGCAGAATGTGCTTGCCGTCTTCGGGCAGCCAATCGATGACCCGGTCCTGGTTGCTCACCCACCGCAGCTCATTGCTCCCGACCTTGGCTTTGACCAGGTTGACCAACTGGCTGCCGTCTGCATTGACAGCGACCAAGCGTGTCTCCATGGTGGGTTGACTTTGCACGAAATTGATCATGCGCTTGGCCGGGAAGCGCAGGCTGAGAACCAGTCGATCGTTGTTCACCCAACGGAACCACTGGAAGATGAATTCCAGGTTGTCGGTCGATGTGACTGTCTGTACCGGCCCCCCGGCGAAGGCCCGGGTCACGAGCGTGCTGGTGCTGCCGTTGTTGATGATGGCTGCAATGCGCTCACCATTGGGGGAAATGGCCACTTGCTGCATCAGTGGCCGCCGGGCAAAGGCCTCCAGTGGATGCGGCTGGTTGGATGCCGCTGGGGTCTGCCCCCAGGAGGGCAGGGTCGTGACAGCGCCAACCCCGACCAGACCTTGCAAAACTTTGCGTCGCTTGAAACTTGCCATCCCTGCCTGCCTCCCGGGCCTTGTGGCCATCGTTGTTTGGAATGGCCCGCATTCTTTGATGCTGTCCTGGAACTGGCGATGGGTGTTTGCCCGGGGAATAGGCGAGCTGGCTACTCCGTGTAGCTTGAGGGTCAGCGTCTCATCCTCGCCCTGAAGAGTTCCGGTATCGACACATCCCTCGGCCCCGGCAGGAGCTCGAAGCTCTCGCCGGCCTGCAGGGAGCCGCCCGTCTTGACGGCCAGGTAGAAGCCGCACCAGCCGCTTTCGCTCATCAGCTTGGCGGCCTTGTTGAAGCCCATGACGGCGTTGAATTTGAAACAGGGCTGGCGCGGCTCGCTGACGATCAGTTCCGCTGCAGCGAAGCGCAGCACATCGCCGACCCAGACCTGGCTTTCGAGCAAGCCCGTCAGTGTCAGGTTTTCGCCCAGGCTGCCCGGTGGCAGCGTTTCGCCCCAGGCAGCTGCGCCGGCCTGGGCGCGCACGGTCTGCCAGAAGGCGTAGTGCTCCTGAGGGTAGGCGTAGACGGCCTTGCTGAGCCCGCCGTGGACGCTCAGGTCGACCTGTTCATCGCCAGCCAGTCCCATGGGGTTCAAGGCGATCGGCCCCTGAACGGGGCGCTTGGCGATGCCGCTGCGCACCTCTTGCCCGTCCAGGCAGCGCAAGGTCTGGGCGGCCGCCACATTGATGCTGATCAGTTTGCTCATGGGCTGAAGTGTGACAAATCTGGCGCCTCCATCGAGCAATGCCGCTGCAATCCGACGCGGGCATGACTTCATTCTGGAAATGCATAACAGCGGGTTCTCCCAGAGTTACGGCGTCGTTACATTGGAGTGACAATTGCTTCCCCGCCGTAAGCCGGTCGGGAAACTGCATCGATCAAAGCGCGCCGCTCCCACCGGAGTGAGCCTTGCCTGAGAGAGCCGGAACCGTCACAGCGGGCTTGGTCATCAGCGGCATTGGGTCAGGCCCGACCTGCGTGTACTCCCTGTCAAGTGAGTGCATGCTTACGAGCTTGACCCAATTCTGCTTTTATATTGATTGGGAACGCTATGAACCAACCCGTGATGGAAGGGCTGCGCCTGAATGTGCCGGCCTATGTCAAACACCAGCGCTTGATCGCTTGGGTGGCCGAGGTCGCCGCACTGACTCAGGCCAAGGATGTGTACTGGTGCGACGGCTCTGAAGAAGAGTACGACCGCCTGTGCGTCCAGCTGGTCGCCGCCGGTACCTTCAAGAAACTCAACCCGGCTCTGCGCCCCAACAGCTACCTCGCTTGCAGCGACCCCAGCGATGTGGCGCGCGTGGAAGACCGCACCTACATCTGCTCGGCCAAGAAGGAAGACGCCGGCCCGACCAACAACTGGATGGACCCCGCCGAGATGCGCAGCCGGCTGCAGACCGGCGACAAGGCTCTGTTCAAGGGGGCCATGGCCGGCCGCACCCTCTACGTCGTGCCCTTCAGCATGGGTCCGATCGGCTCGCCCATTGCCCACATCGGCATCGAGCTGTCCGACAGCCCCTACGTTGCCGTCAACATGCGCACCATGACCCGCATGGGCCGTGCCGTGCTGGATGTGTTGGGCCAAGACGGCACCTTCGTGCCTTGCGTGCACACCGTCGGTGCGCCGCTGCAGGCGGGCCAGGCCGATGTGAAGTGGCCGTGCAACCAGACCAAATACATCGTCCATTTCCCGGAAACCCGTGAAATCTGGTCCTACGGTTCGGGCTACGGCGGCAACGCCTTGCTGGGCAAGAAGTGTTTTGCTTTGCGCATCGCCTCGACCATGGGCCGCGCGGACTCGCAGGGGCCCTCCGGTAGCCCAGGCTGGTTGGCCGAGCACATGCTGATCCTGGGCGTGACCTCGCCTGCGGGCAAGAAGTACCACTTCGCAGCCGCATTCCCCAGCGCCTGCGGCAAGACCAACTTCTCCATGCTGATCCCGCCGGCCGCGTTTGACGGATGGAAGGTGACCACCATCGGTGACGACATCGCCTGGATCAAGCCCGGTGCCGATGGTCGCCTCTACGCCATCAACCCCGAAGCCGGTTACTTCGGTGTCGCCCCCGGCACCAACACGCTGACCAACTTCAACTGCATGGCCAGCCTGAACAAGAACGTGATCTTCACCAACGTCGGCCTGACCGACGACGGCGATGTCTGGTGGGAAGGCATGACCGATACCCCCCCGGCTCACCTGATCGACTGGCAAGGCAAGGACTGGACCCCGGCAATCGCCAAGGAAACCGGCGCCAAGGCCGCCCATCCCAACGCCCGTTTCACCGTCTCGGCCATCAACAATCCGGCGCTCGATGCCGATTGGGACAACCCGGCCGGCGTGCCCATCGATGCCTTCATCTTCGGTGGCCGCCGCTCGACCACCGTTCCCCTGGTGACCGAAGCCCGTGACTGGGTGGAAGGCGTCTATATGGCCGCCACCATGGGCTCGGAAACCACTGCAGCCGCTGCCGGCCAGCAAGGCGTGGTGCGCCGCGACCCCTTCGCCATGCTGCCCTTCATGGGCTACAACATGAGCGACTACTTCCAGCATTGGCTGGACATGGGCAAGAAGTTGCATGCCCTTTGCGCGACGTCTGGCGCCAAGCTGCCGGCCATCTACTGCGTGAACTGGTTCCGCAAGGGCGCCGACGGCAAGTTCGTCTGGCCCGGCTACGGCGAAAACATGCGCGTGCTGAAGTGGATGCTGGACCGCGTCGAAGGCACGGGCCAAGGTGAGAAGCATGCCTTCGGTGTCACCCCGCGCTACCAGGACATCAACTGGCAAGGCCTGGATTTCAGCCAGGAGCAGTTCAACATCACCACCCACATCGACAAGGCCGCCTGGGCCGTCGAATTGGGTCTGCATGAAGAGCTGTTCGCGCAGTTGGCCTACCACCTGCCGGCTGAGCTGCCCGCCACCAAGGCCAAAATCGAAGCGCGCCTGGCCGCCGAGTGATTGGTCTCAGAGTTGGCCTTTGTCGCGATCGCAGCAAAGGCCTGTTCGAAAAGCAAAAAGCCCGCAGAAGCGGGCTTTTTTACGTCCGTAGGCAGCGCGAGGCTGCCTAAACCGGTTCAGCGGCGGCAGTTGGCGGCGCGCAGTTCAGCGGCAAACGTGGGCATGCTGTCCTGGTAAAAGTCGGCCAGGGCCAGCAGTTCGCGCTGGGCGCGGGCTTCGGCGGCTGCGGCCATACGGGCCTTGACGGATTCAATCAAGCGCAGCCAGACGCGGGCGCCGATGGCGGTGAAGGTGCCGCCATGTCGCACGTTTTGACGCAGGTTCTGACGTGCGGGGAGGCCGAAAGTTTGGGTCGCGATGCTCATGGCAATTCCTGTTGGGTGGTTTTTTGAACCGATGCGTGATTGTCGGGTAAACCCTAGTGCGATTGCCAATGAATTGTTGGAATTGAAGATATAAACGATTAATATATCTTGAGTCAGGGTGAACGCCGTGAACTTCCGCAATCTCGATCTGAACTTGCTGCGAGTCTTTGATGCTGTGATGGCCGAACAGAGCCTGACCCGGGCGGCCCAGCGTCTGGCCATGACCCAACCCGCTGTCAGCCACGCGCTCAAGCGTTTGCGCGAGGCCACGGGCGAGGACCTGTTTGTCCGCCAGGCCTTCGGCATGAAACCCACCTCGCGGGCCGAAGGCTTGTGGCCCGAGGTGCGCCTGATCTTGCAGCGTCTGCAATCGCTGTTGGCGCCGGGGGAGTTCCAGCCCGAGCAGGAGGAACACACCTTTCGCATTGCCATGGCCGATGCCACGGCGGCCTTGCTCTTGCCGCCTTTGGTGGCGCAGCTGGAGCAGGCGCGCGCCTTGGCCAATGTCCATGTGCTGCCCTTGACCACACGCGATCCGCGCGCCCTGCTCGACCAAGGCGAGGTGGACATTGCCGTGGGCTACTTTCCTGGCGCCGTGGCCGCCTTGCGCGCTCAGGGCGGCCAGTCGGTGATCCGCCAGCATCGGCTCTACGACAGCGAGTACGTCTGTGTCATGCGCCGCGGCCACCCCTTGGCGGAGCAGACCTTGGACCTCGATGCCTACTGCTCGGCCCACCACCTGTTGGTCAGCTTTTCCGGGCGGCCCCATGGCTTTGTCGATGAAGCCTTGAATGCCGTGAACCGCAGCCGTCGCATCGTGCTGACGGTCAACCAGTTCTTCACAGCCGGGCGGGTGGTGGCTCAATCTGACTTGCTGACGGTGCTGCCTGCCAGCTTCATCGAAGCCACGGGCTACCGCAGTCAGTTGATCGAGCGCCCCTTGCCGGTGCCTTTGTCGCGGGTTCATGTGGACATGCTCTGGCATTTGCGGAGCGAAGGGCGCAGTGCCGAGAGTTGGCTCCGTGAACGTGTGATCGAGGCCGCTCGGCGAGCCCAGGCGGTGGGAGTGCTTGCGAACGAAGCCACTGCGGCGACAATCGCACCATGAGCATCGATCTGACCGACACCGAGTTCGCCGAACTCGACGAACTTCTTGCCACCACGCCCGCACCGCTGCAGGCCCTGGACGCGTCCATGTTGGACGGCTATTTGTGTGGCGTGCTGGTGCAGCCGCGCATGATCGACATCGAGGAGTGGCTGCCCAATATCTTCGACTATGACGGCGGCGTGCTGCCCGAGGAAGTCGACGCGACCTGGCTGGCCCGTATCCGTGAACTCGTTGAGCGCCGCTACACCGCCCTGAACAAGGCTATGGTGGAAGACGGCTGGTTTGATCCCGTCGTGCTCGACCTGGATGAGCCTGCTGAAGGCGATGTGGAAGCTGCAGCGCCGGCGCCGGCCGATGGCAGCGAGGAAGACGCCCAGGCCCGGGCCACCTATGCCGGCATGAGCTTGATTTCGCGCACGCTGATGCCCTGGGTGGCGGGTTTCCAGCATGCCGCTTTGTGCTTCCCCGATCTGGCCGATATGCCGGACGATGCCGTGATGGCCGCGCTGGCGCGCCTGTACCGCCATCTGCCCGCGGAAACGGACGAAGAGAAGGAAGTGGTCGCCACCTTGGACCGCGAGCACCCGCTCAAGGATCTGGACGAGGCGATCGAGGAACTGATCGTCACCGTGGCTGATCTGCGCGATCTGACCGAAGAACAGCGCTACCACGTTGAAACCCTGCGTCGGGAAGGCCCCAAGCTCGGCCGCAATGACCCTTGCCACTGCGGCTCGGGCCGCAAGTACAAGCAGTGCCACGGCGCCAACTGAGCGTGGCGCGGTTTTGCTGAGCTGGCGCAACCCTGATGCGCCTGCAACTGCTGTCCGATCTCCATTTAGAGACGGAGTCCTTCGACCCTGAGCCCGCGCCCGGCGCCGACCTGCTGGTGCTGGCAGGCGATGTGGACAGCCGCTGGGACGGCTTGCGCCGTTTTCGCGACTGGCCCGTGCCGGTTTTGTTTGTGCCCGGCAATCACGAATACGACGGGCGCGACTTTGATCAGGCCCGTTCGGGCCTGCAGGCATTGTCGGACGAACTCGGCTTCACCTTGCTGGACGACAGCGCCTGCATCCGCAGCGATGCAGCCGGGCGACGTGTACGCTTTCTGGGCAGCACGCGCTGGAGCGATTTCGACGCTTTCGGCCCGGGGCAGCGCGAACGCGCCATGCGCGCCGGCAGTTACTTTCAGCGGGTCATGGGCGCCACCCGTGGCGGCGCTTCCTTTGATGCTGCCGCCGTGCGTGAGCAGGCCCTGCACTGCTTGCACTGGTTGGAGGGCGCGCTGAGCCAGCTTGAGCATGGCGCGGACTGGGACGCTACCGTAGTCATCACCCATTTCGCGCCCAGCTTGCGCAGCGCGGACCCGCGCTACGGCAAGCAGCCGGGCACAGCCAGTTTTTGCAATGACGACGAAGCCCTGTTGCCGCGCGCACGTCTGTGGTTGCATGGCCATCTGCACTGCCAGAACGACTATCGCTTCGAGCATGCCGGCGGCTACACGCGTGTGGTCTGCAATGCACGAGGACATGGTCGAAAAGGTGAGCCGGCAGGCTTTGATCCCCATATGCTGATCGAGGTGTTCCCGGAGCGGACTTGATCCTCGTCAGTGGTCCGGCTTGCGTCTGTGTCAGACTCCAAGCCAGGCGCCGGGCACGTGTTTCCGGCTTATCAAGGAGTGTGGTCGATGAAGATTCTCGTTGCCGTTGATGGAAGCAGTTACACCAAGCGCATGCTGGCCTATCTGGCGGCCCACGATGAGTGGCTGGGTGGTGCACACCAGTACACCGTGCTGCATGCGGTGCCGGCCATTCCGGCTCGGGCGGCCGCCGTGCTCGACAAGGACTTGCTGAAGGGTTACTACGCCGACGAAGGCGAGAAGGTCCTGAAAACTCTGCGCAGCTTTTTTGCCAAGCAGAAATTGCCCGCCGAGTTCATCAACAAAGTGGGGCCGGCGGCTGACGTGATCGCCAGCGCGGCCGACAAAGGCAAGTTCGATCTGCTTATGCTGGGCTCGCATGGCCACAGCGCGATCGGCAATTTGGTGCTCGGTTCAGTGGCCACCAAAGTGATGGCCCATTGCAGCGTGCCGGTTCTGCTGGTGCGCTGAAAACCGCCTCAGCTGCGCTTGGCCGACAGCCAAGCCAGCGGTGATTCAAGCGCAGCGCGGGAGCGCTGCGACTCCAGTTCCACCTCGCTGATGCTGGCGCGGTAGCTGTCGCCATCTTCCAGGCTGGCTTCCATGCCGAAGGCGGTGCCGAGGTCGGCCGGGTCTTGCTCATGCGCGGTGGGCGAGCTGCGGCGGAAGAAGCGCAAAGCTGGGGCGAATCGCATGTCAAACCTCGCACATCGGTAGGTAAAGCGGGCATCAAATGGTGCGAAACCAGTGTGCGCGATGGGCCGAGTTCGCGAATCCCCAAACTGGGTGCTCTTCGCCGTGCAGTTGGTAAAAAGACACGGTCTTGGGGTGTGGCAAAATTACCCGTTCACAAATCCTTACCAGGATGTGAGGGGAAAAACCCTTCGTACCCCCCTTGGATGGATGGTCAGCCCAGACCATTGTGGCTATTCTTCATGCCATCCAAGACGCCAACTGCGTCACGAACACCAACTAAGAAGTCCCGATGAATGCATCTCTGATGAAGTGGCTCGCTCTGAGCATGGTCGGTATGGTCATGAGCAGCGCCGTGGTGCTAGCCAGCTCGGTTCAGGATCAGACCCGCCCCGCGACCCGCCGCCTGGCCCAGGCGGAAGTGAATGCTGATGTGGTGGTGGCCGCCGCGGTGGCGCCGGCTGCATCTTCGGCACGGGCCGAATAAGCGCGTATCACATCGACAAGGCCGCGCGCGCCCCCTGGGCCAGCGCCCGGCCGATTTGGTCCAGCAAGGCCACTCGCGCCGGCGCTGCCACCAGATCCGACATCAGCTTCCACTGATGCCAGTACAGCGTCACATCCACGCTCAACTCCGGCCGCAGGACCACCAGTGCACCGCTCTGCAGCAAGGGCCGCACCTGCAACTCCGGCGCCACGCCGACACCCCAGCCCATGCGGACGGCCTGCACATAAGCCTCGCTGGACGGCACATAGCGCTCCTGCAGCCGCGGCGCCTGCACCTGAAAGGCTTTCGCCACCCACTGCACTTGACTGTCGTCCTTGCGGTTGAAGACCAGAAAGGGCGTGCTGGCGAAGTTGGCTTCGTTCAGGCCCTCAGGCAGTTGCCTCCTCAGGAATTCCGGGCTGGCCACTGCGACATAGCGCATCACCCCCAGCGGTTGCACCAGGCAGCCTCGCAGCGCCTGGCTGACCGTGCTGACGCAGCCCAAGACCTCGCCTTGACGCAACCAATCATGGGTGAAGTCCTGGTCGTCCACCACCAGCTCCAAGCCATAGCCTTCGCGCAAACCGGCCTGGACCACCGGGTCCAGGGCCGGCAGCACCCAGGTGGCCAGGCTGTCCGCGTTGATGGCGATGGCAATGCGTTCGTTCGGCGCGACCTGGGCGCCCAGTTCGCGCGCCACATCGGTGCGCAGTGCCTGCAGCTGGCGCGCAAAGCGCAGCAGGATCTTGCCGGGCTCGGTCAGACGCAGCGGCCGTGAGCGCACCACCAGCAACTGGCCGACTTGCGCCTCCAGGCTGCGCAGGCGTTGCGAGATGGCGCTCTGGGTGATGGACAAGCGCTGAGCGGCGCGCTCGAAGCTGCGCTCATCGGCCAGCGCAGCCAGGCAGTCCAGTCCGGCGGAATCCAGGTCTTTCATAAGTTTGGCTAATGTACGCCGACAAATATGAATCACGCTTCTGGTTTGCACGGACTCTGCCGACAATCCGCCACCCATGATGGATAGCAGCCCCAGCGCCCTCGGCGCCATGACCCAAGGCTGGCTCAGCGGAGCCAGTTTGATCATGGCCATTGGTGCGCAAAACGCTTTGGTGCTGCGCCAAGGTTTGCTGAGAAACCATGTGGCGCCGGTGGTGGCCCTGTGCGCGCTGTCGGATCTGTTGTTGATCTGCCTCGGCGTCTTCGGCCTCGGCGCCGCCATCGCCTCCAGTGCCTGGTTGATGAATGCCTTTCGCTACGGCGGCGCCCTGTTCCTGCTCTGGTACGGCGTGCAGGCGGCCCGTCGTGCTTGGCGCGGCGCCGGCGCGCTCGAAGCCGCCGCCGGTTCGGCCGGCTTGGCCGCCACATTGCTCAGCGCGCTGGCCATGACCTACCTGAACCCTCATGTCTATCTGGACACCGTGGTGCTCCTGGGCCTGCTTGGCAACCAGCAGCCGGCCGATTTGCGTTGGGCCTTTGCGACGGGCGCCTCCTTGGCATCCGTGATGTGGTTCACGCTTTTGGGTTTTGGCGCAGCTGCGGCGGCCGGCCCCCTGCGCCGGCCGTTGGTTTGGCGCGGCATTGACGCACTGATCGCTTTGCTGATGTTTGCCTTGGGATTACAACTGCTGCTGGGTCCCCTTGGCGTTTGAATTTGAACTTGTGGAGTACACGCAATGAAAGTCGTCGTCCTGGGAGCCGGCATCATCGGCATCAGCACCGCTTGGTACCTGCTGGAGCAAGGCCATGAGGTGACCGTGGTGGACCGCCAGCCCGATGCGGCGCTGGAAACCAGCTTCGCCAATGGCGCGCAGATCTCGGTCAGCTTCTGCGAACCTTGGGCCAATGCCGGCGCACCCTTCAAGGTGGCCAAGTGGCTGCTCCGCGACGACTCGCCCCTGCTGTTCCGACCCAGTCTGGACCCCAAGCAGTGGATCTGGGGCCTGAGCTTTCTGACCCAATGCACCAACGCCGCCTTCGAGCGCAATGTCGAGCAGCTGGTGCAGCTGGGCCGCTACAGCCATGAGTCGCTCAAGGCCCTGGTCAGCCAGACCGGCATCGAGTACGAGCGTCTGGAGCGCGGCATCCTGCACTTCTTCTCCTCGCAGGCCGATTTCGAAGCCGGCGCGGCCGGTGCCGAGATCATGCGTCGCCACGGCGTGGACCGCCGCGTGTTGGGCCGCGATGAGGTGCTGAAGATCGAGCCGGCCCTGGTTGCCTTCGGCCGCAACATCCACGGCGGCACCTTCACGCCCAGCGACGAATCGGGCGACGCCAAGGTCTTCACGCAAAAGCTGGCCCAGCTCTGTCAGCAGCGCGGCGCCACTTTCCTGTACGAGCACGACATCCTGCAGCTCTCGCGCAGCGGCCAGCAGGTCGACGCGGTGCAGATCGCCGACGTGCGCAGCGGCAAGAAGCGCGAGCTGCGCGCCGACGCTTTTGTCGCCGCTATGGGATCCTTCACGCCCGCGCTGGTGAAGCCCCTCGGCGAATTCCTCAACATCTACCCGGCCAAGGGCTACTCGGCCACGCTCAAGCTCAAGAAGCCGGAGCAGGCCAGCGTCGTCAGCCTGCTCGACGACACCCGCAAGATCGCCATTTCGCGCCTGGGCGACAGCATCCGCATCGCCGGCACGGCCGAGCTCTGCGGCTTCGACAGCGACCTCAGCCGCCCAACCTCGCGCACCCGCTGCGAGGCCCTGGTCAAGCGCTACGAAGAGCTCTTCCCCGGTGTGGCCGACCTCAGCGAAGCCAACTATTGGACCGGCTTGCGCCCGAGCACGCCGACCAACATCCCCTACATCGGCCGCAGCAAGAAGGCTGCCAATCTTTGGCTCAATGCCGGCCACGGCACCCTGGGCTGGACCCATGGCGCCGGCTCCGGCCATGCCCTGGCCGAACTGATGGCCGGACGCCGCCCGCCCATGGAGTTCAACTTCTACGGTTCGGGCCTCTGAGCCAGGCAGCTTGGGCGTGCGTGCCGCAGGCGGGCCGGTACAATCCGTGCCCCCCTGCCGTTCGGCCCATTCCTGCCGTTTTCCCATGAGCCACGCTTCCGCCCCGTCCTTCTGCGCCATTGACTTTGGCACCTCCAACTCGGCGATTGCCGTGCCCAAGGAGGGCGGGGGCATGCGCCTGGTGGAGTTGGAAGGTGCGAACACCACCATGCCCACGGCGGTTTTCTACTTTGTGGAAGGCCGGCATGACGCCGACGGCCCGCCGCGCGCCTTCGGCCGTGCGGCAGTGGCGGCCTATGTGGAGGGGGCGGACGGCCGTTTGATGCGCTCGATGAAGAGCATCTTGGGCTCGGGTCTGATCGAACAGACCACCGACGTCGGCGGCGGCCGTGGCGTCAAGTACTCGGACATCCTGGCCGGCTACCTCAAGCGCTTGCGCAACACGGCGCAGGCTTCGGGTGCCGTCGGTGCCCTGAACAAACTGGTGCTGGGCCGGCCAGTCTTCTTTGTCGATGGCGAGCCGGCGCGCGACGCCGCAGCGCAAGCCTCGCTGGAAGCGGCCGCCCACAAGGTCGGCTTCGACGAGGTGCATTTCCAGTTCGAGCCCATCGCGGCGGCCTTTGACTTCGAGCACCAGATCGACCGCGAACAGATCGTGCTGGTCGCCGACATCGGCGGCGGTACCTCCGACTTTTCCGTCGTGCGCGTCGGCCCCGAACGCATGAACCGCCTGGACCGCCGCGACGACATCCTGGCCAACCACGGCGTGCACATCGCCGGCACTGATTTCGACCGCCACATCGAGCTGGCCAGCATCCTGCGTGAGTTCGGCTACCGCAGCTTCGGCCCCGAGCGCGCCGGCTCGCCGCCGCGCGAAGTGCCCAGCGGCGTTTACTTCGACCTGGCCACCTGGCACTTGATCAACACCGTCTACAGCCCGCAGCGCGTGGCCGAGCTGCGCCAGATGCGCAGCTTCTACGGCAATATCAAGCACCACCAGCGCCTGATGACGGTGGTGGAGGATCACCTCGGCCACGAACTCGCCGGCCGTGCCGAGGGCGCCAAGATTGCCGTCTCCGGCGGTGGCGACACCGTCATCGACCTCGGTCTGGTCGAAAGTGGCCTCGAGGTCGCCCTGAGCGAAACGGTGGCGGTGCAATCTCTGGAGGCTGACATCGGCCGCATCGTCCAAGCCGGCCGCGAGGCCGTGGCCCAGGCTGGCCTGCGGCCCGATCAGATCAATGCGCTCTACTTCACCGGCGGCTCCACCGGCCTGCGCTTCCTGGCCGAGAAAATCGCTGCCGACTACCCGCAAGCCCAGCATGTGCGCGGCGACCGTTTTGCCTCGGTGGCCACGGGCCTGGGTCTGCACGCCGCACGGCTCTTCACTCAGTAAACCCGGCAGGTCGGGCGCCGTGGTCGGCGCTGCTAGAGTCCTCGCTTCGTTTCATAACGGCGACACAGACCCATGCGCTTCAGCCCCGCCCCCCGTCTTCTGCCCCTGGCCATCACTTTGGCCCTGGGCTGCCTGAATTCCTCGTTCGCGCAAGCGCCGCAAGCAACGACGGCCGCGGCTGATGCCGAGGGCTATCAGCAGCCCTCCGCGGCCATGCGCGCCGTGCTTGATGCGCCGGGCCTGCCGGTGCACCAGCTCTCGCCCGATCAGAAGACCCTGGCCGTGGCCCAGCTGCAGCGCCACCGCACGATCGCCGAGCTGGCCCGCCGCATCCATCGCCTGGCCGGTGGCCGGTATGACGCCGCAGCCGGCGGCCCGCAGATGATCACCGCGATCGAATCGCTGCAGCTGCGCGACCTGGCCCGGCCCGAAGCTCCAGCGCGCGAGGTGCGCTTGCCGGCAGGCGGTGCCTTCCACCAACTGCGCTGGTCGCCGGACGGCCGCCGCTTCCTGCTCAACCGTCGCACCGACAAGGCCATCGAGCTTTGGGTCGGTGAGGTGGCCACCGGCGCGCTCAAGCCGCTGCGCGGCCTGCGCCTGAACCCCATGTTCGAGCGCAATGTGGCCTGGCTCAATGCCGAGGAGTTGGTGGTGGTGGCGGTGCCGGACCAGCGCGGCCCGGCACCGCAGTTCAGCGTGCCCAGCGGCCCGTCCATCCAGGAGTCCATGGGCCAGACCTCGCCCGAGTTCACGCGCCAGGACTTGCTCAAGAACCGCCAGGACGAGGCCTTGTTCCAGCACCAGGCCAGCGCCGTGCTGCGCCGGGTGGACCTGCGCAGCGGGGCCTCGCGCGAGATCGGCACACCGGGCTTGATCGCCCAGGTGCAGACCGTGGGCACGCAAGGCGTGTTGCTGGTCGAGCGCCTGGTCCCGCCCTTCAGCTACCAGGTCGGCGCGAATGACTTCGGTCGCGAGGTCGAGCTGCGTGACGCCCAGGGCAAGCTGTTGCGCAGCCTCGGTGCCGTCAAGATCCGCCAAGGTGTGCCGGTCGAAGGAGTGATCACTGGCCCGCGTGACTACTGGGCATCGCCCCTGGCCGATGGCGCCGTCTACTGGGTGGAAGCACTGGACGGTGGCGACCCGAACACCAAGGTCAGCCACCGGGACCGCCTGATGCGACTAGACGCGCCCTACCAGGGCGAGGCGCGCGAGGTCCATCGCACCGCCGGCCGCCTGGTCAACCTGAGTTTTGTCGAGTCCAAGGCCCGCGCCTTGGTGGCCGAGTTCGACCGTGACCGCCGCTGGCTCAGCGTCGATCTGCTGGCGCTGGACGGCAGCGCGCCGCCGCAGCGCCTGCAGGACCGCTCGCAGCGTGACCGGTATAAGGACCCCGGCCAGCCGCTGACCCGCGTGCTGCCCAACGGTCACAGCGTCGCGCGCCTGGATGCCGAAGACCGCTTGCTGCTGGTCGGCCAAGGCGCCAGCCCGGCCGGCGACCGGCCTTTCATCGACCGCCTGAGCCTCAAGACCGGCCAGACCGAGCGCCTGTTCCAGTCCGGCAGCACGCACTACGAGCGGCCCATCACCCTGCTGGCCGATGGCCGCCTGCTGAGCAGCCGCGAGACCTTCAACGAGCCGCCCAATCTGGTGCTGCGCAGTGGTGCCGATTTCGGCCAGATGCAGGCCCTGACCCAGCACCGCGACCCGACGCCGCAGCTGCGCGACATCCAGCGCGAGCTGGTCAAGTTCAAGCGCGCCGATGGCGTGGAGCTGAGCTTCTGGCTCTACCTGCCGCCTGATTTCAAGAAGGGGGAGCCGCGTCCGACCTTCGTCTGGGCCTACCCGCTGGAATTCACCGACGCCTCGACCGCCGGCCAGGTCAGCGGCTCGGCCACGCGCTTCAACACCTTCGGCGGCACCAGCCCGCTGATGCTGGTGCTCGATGGCTATGTGGTGTTGATGGACGCCACCATGCCCGTGGTCGGCGATCCGAAGACGGTCAACGACAGCTTTGTCGAGCAGATCACCGCCAATGCCCAGGCCATCATCGACAAAGCGGTGGAGCTGGGGGTCAGCGAGCGCTCGCAGATGGTGGTGGGCGGCCACAGCTACGGCGCCTTCATGACGGCCAATCTGCTGGCCCACACCGATCTGTTCAAGTCCGGCATCGCGCGCAGCGGCGCTTACAACCGCACGCTCACGCCCTTCGGCTTCCAGAGCGAGCGCCGCACCTACTGGGAGGCGCAAGAGGTCTACCTGCGCCTGTCACCGTTCAATTACGCCAACAAGCTCAAGGAACCCATCCTGCTGATCCACGGCGAGAACGACGACAACCCGGGCACCTTCCCGATCCAGACCCAGCGCCTGTACCAGGCCCTGGCCGGCACCGGCGGGAATGTTCGTTATGTGACCCTGCCGCTGGAGTCCCACGGCTATGCGGCGCGCGAGTCGCAAGGCCATGTGCTGCGCGAGATGAGCGACTGGATGAAGCGCCAGACCCGCGATCCGCGGGCCCCCAAGCCCTGAGCCGGCTTTTTCAGTAGCGGCCGCGCGGCGGCGGGCCGCGCCGGGCCGGCGGGCGCTGTGGCGCGGCCGGTTTGGCTTGAGGCCGGCTGACATCGGCCAGCATCAGGCAGGCGCTGACCAGGCCCTCGACCGCCTCTTCCAGATCCTTGGGCGGCTCCAGCGACTCGATTTCTTCGAGCAAGTCGTCGGCGTCCTCGAGGTCATCCGGGTCCAGGTGCATGAAGATGGCGGCCAGGGGCTCCAGCAGGTCGGCCGCGTCCTCGCGCATCAGCTCGGGGAAGCGTTCGGTGGCCAGGGCGAAGCCGGCCACCCAGGGGAAGACCACTTCAGAGGGCTCGGCCTCGTCTTCTTCATCCTCGCCTTGCATCTCGAACACCCAGGGGTCGAACCACTGGCGGTCGACGATGGCCTGGTTGAGCTGCTGGTAGCGGCGCTTGACCAGGGCCAGCAGGGGCCGGCTGTCGAAGCGCTCGGGCGGGTTGCGGCCTTCCTCGCTGTCCAGCACATGGCGTGTCCACTGGAAGGCCGGCACGGCCTTGGGCTGCAGCAGCACGCCGACCAGAAAGCCGTCCAGCATGCTGACATCGAGCGGTTCCAGCGGCGCAGGCACCTGGTCCAGCAGCGCCTGCAAATGCTCGAGTTCGGCTTCGTTCAGAGGCTCGGCCGGCGCCTTCACGGCGGCGGCCGGTGCTGGGCGCTCGCCAGGCCGACTGCCAGCCCGGGCATTGGGGCCATGGCCCGGCGCCGAGCCTGGGCGACGGCCGGGGGCCTGTCGGGGGGCGTGGGCGGGCGAACGTGGGCGCGGCGGCTTGGTGTTTGAATTCATGACGCTATTGTCCGGCCGAAGCTGTGCTTGTCCACGGCTGTCAGGTCAAGTGCCGGAGAACTCCCACCGAATGGGGATACCCAGGCCAGCTGTCGCCACCTAGAGTACGGACCAAGCGAGGCGTTCCACGAACCCTTGCAAACGTCCCAACGACGTCCTTTCGAGGACTTTCAACGCTCATCTGGCCTGCCAGGTGGGCGTTTTTTTTGCCCCGGCGCTGCCGGTGCGCCAAAGCCGCCCGCCAAGGCCAGGCGCAGCGCCGCCACCAGCAGTTGCACCGGCCGCGGCGTGGCGCTGCTCCAGGGCCGCAGGGCGTAGATGGCGTCGCCAAAGAAGCCGACCGGCCGCCAGTCCGGCAGCAGTTCGACCAACTCGCCGCTCGCCAGCGCCGCAGCGGCGCTGAAATCGGGCAGCAGGGCGAGGCCCAGTCCGTCCAGCGCCGCTTCGCGCAGGATTTCGCTATTGCCGGCGCGCAGCGGGCCTTGCACCTGCACTCTCACGCGCTCCGCCTCCTGCCCGACTTCCTGGCGCTCGAACAGCCACTGCGCCGGTCCGGGGCGCAAGTAGGCCAGGCAGGCGTGTTCCGCCAGATCCTCGGGGCCGTGCGGCGCCGGGCGCTGGCGCAGATAGGCCGGGCTGGCCAAGAGCAGCGCGCGGCTGTCGCAGAGCTTGACGGCGACATGACTGTCGGGCGGCGCGCTGCAGTGGCGCACGGCCAGGTCGAAGCCTTCCTGGGCCAGGGCAACGAGGCGGTCGGACAGGTCCAGCTCGATCTGGATCTCCGGGTAGTCCTGGCAAAAACGATTCAGCAGCGGCGCCAGATGCTGGCGCCCCAGGGCCACCGGTGCGCTCAGCCGCAAGCGGCCGCGCGGCTGGCCGACAGCGTCGCGGCTGGCACCCAGGGCGGTCGTGATCTGGGCCAGCGGCGCGGCTGTTTCGGCCACCAGGCGCTGGCCGGCTTCGCTCAGGCGCACCGAACGCGTGGTGCGTGCCACCAGGCTCTGACCCAGGCTGCGTTCCAGATCGGCGATGCGCTGGCTGACCGCGGCCTTGGACAGGCCCAGGCGCTGCGCGGCCTTGGTGAAACTGCCCAGTTGGGCGATCACGCTGAGGGCGTGGAGCTGGCCCCAGAGCTGGTCAGGGCGGGCCTCGGTGCTGGTGGATGACTTCATGATTGTTCATTTTGCCGAACAATCAAGTTGCTGAATCCGGATTGGCAGCCCAGCCCGGCCTGCCTAGACTGGGCCACCGACCCGGAGACCCTCGCCATGAGCCACAACCCTGTTCCTCCCTACGAGCGCCGCGACGACGTCGGCCATTTCATCAACGGCCGTGCGCAGGCCGCCAGCTCGGGGCGCAGCCAGCCGGTCTACAACCCGGCCACCGGCCAGGTGGCGCGCCAGGTGCAATTGGCCGATGCCGCCGATGTGCAAGCCGCTGTGGCGGCGGCCCAGGCCGCCTTCCCTGCCTGGGCCGATGCGCCGCCGCTGCGCCGCGCCCGGGTGATGTTCAAGTTCCTGGAGCTGCTGCATGTGCACAAGGACGAACTGGCCGCCATGATCACGGCCGAGCATGGCAAGGTCTTCACCGACGCCCAGGGCGAGGTGGCGCGTGGCATCGACATCGTCGAGTTCGCCTGCGGTGCGCCGCAGCTGCTCAAGGGCGATTTCTGCGACCAAGTCTCGGCCGGCATGGACAACTGGACCCTGCGCCAGCCGCTCGGTGTGGTGGCCGGCGTCACGCCCTTCAACTTTCCCTTTATGGTGCCCATGTGGATGGCGCCGCTGGCCCTGGTCACTGGCAACTGCTTCATCCTGAAGCCCAGCGAGCGCGACCCCTCGCCCAGCCTCTTCGTGGCCGAGCTGCTGCAACGTGCTGGCCTGCCGGACGGCGTCTTCAATGTGCTGCAGGGGGACAAGCTGGCGGTCGATGGCTTGCTGCACCACCCCGATGTGAAGGCGCTCAGCTTCGTCGGCTCCACGCCCATCGCCCAGTACATCTATCAAACCGGCGCGGCCCAGGGCAAGCGCGTGCAGGCCCTGGGCGGGGCCAAGAACCATATGGTGGTGATGCCCGATGCTGACATCGAACAGACGGTCGACGCCTTGATCGGCGCGGCCTACGGCTCGGCCGGCGAGCGCTGCATGGCGATCTCGGTGGCGGTGTTGGTCGGCGATGTGGCCGATCGCATCATCCCGGCCGTGGCAGAACGGGCCCGCCGCCTCAAGATCAAGAACGGCATGGAACTCGATGCCGAAATGGGCCCCATCGTCAGCCGCGAGGCGCTGGCGCGCATCGAGAACTACATCGCCCTGGGCGTGGAGGAGGGCGCCAGTCTGGTGGTGGACGGCCGCGGCCATCAGGTGGCCGGCCATGAGGGCGGCTTCTTCACCGGCGGCACCTTGTTCGACCATGTGCGGCCCGAGATGCGCATCTACCGCGAGGAGATCTTCGGCCCGGTGCTGGCCTGCGTGCGCGTGCCCGATTTCGCGGCCGCGGTTGAGCTGGTCAACACCCATGAGTTTGGCAACGGCGTGGCCTGCTACACCAGCGACGGCCACATCGCCCGCGAATTCGTGCGCCGCATCCAGGTCGGCATGGTGGGCATCAATGTGCCCATCCCGGTACCCATGGCCTGGCAGGGCTTTGGCGGTTGGAAGAAGAGCTTGTTCGGCGATATGCATGCCTACGGCGAAGAGGGCGTGCGCTTCTACACCAAGCAGAAAAGCGTGATGCAGCGTTGGCCGGCCAGCGTCGCCAAGGGCGCCGAGTTCGTGATGCCGACCAGCCGCTGAGCGAGCGGCGTCGGACTCAGCCCGGTTTGGGAGAAGATGGCAGGATCGGGCCTTTGCCGGCTCATCCACGCTACCGACCGATGCAACTGTTCACCGCCGACGCTTACCAAGCCCCGCTGGCCGCCCGTTTTGAGGCCCTGGCCCTCGCCCTCCGCGACTGGGTGCCTGAGGGGCGACTCGAACACATCGGTTCCTCGGCCGTACCGGGTGCGGTGTCCAAGGGCGATCTGGACGTTTGTCTGATCGTGGCCGCCGCGGCTCATGCCGATACCGTGGCCCGGCTGCTGGCCCAGGGCTACACCGAGCAGCGCGACACCTTGCGCACGCCCGAGCTGTGCATGCTCAATGCGCCGCAGCAGGCGTCCGAGCATGCAATCCAGGTGGTGGCAGCGGGCTCGAAGTTCGAGGACTTTCTGCGCTTCCGCGATGCCCTGCGGGCCGACCCGGCCCTGGTCGAGCAGTACAACCTCGTCAAGCGGCGCTCGGTCGGCCTTGGCGAACATGGCTACCGTGAGGCCAAGAGCCGGTTCATTGTCAGCGTGCTCGAGGCCGCGGAGCCCAGCGCAAACATCTGAGGCCTTACCGCCCGGCTGCGGGGGCAAAACCGGCCTGCAAATCGGCTACGCTTGCGCCTCCATTGAATCGAGACGCCCATGCAAGCCGTACTGCACAGCGACGAGGAAGCCAGCGGTGAAACCCTGACCGCCTGTCTGGAAGTGGCGCGCGCTCAAGCACAGGCCGACCTCAGCCTGGGTTTTGCCGCCGCCACCCGAGCCTGGGAAATTGCCAGCAGCCAGGGCCAGTTCAGCGAGTACCTGGAAGCCGGCCGCTGGCGCTGCTTCTACCTGTACCGGCGTGGCGAGATGGTCGAGATGCTGAGCGCCGCCCAGCACCTGATGCCGCTGTTCCGCGAGCAGGGCAACAGCGCTTCCCTGTGCGAGCTGCTGCGCTGGATGGCTTTTTCGGCTGCCGAGCAGGGGGACTTCGAATCGGCCCTGGCTCATGTCAATGAAACCTTGGCGCGGGCCCGCGAGCTGGCCGACCCCAAGCTGATTGCGCTGGCCCTGAACGCCGTCGGGGCCGTGCTCGAACGCATGGGCGACCCCTGGCAGGCCGAGCGCCTGATGAACGAAGCGGCCGCCCTGGTGGGCGAGCAGGCCGGCGCGGCCGAGCGCTTGATTGCCCACAACAACCTCGCCACCGTGGGTCTGAGTCACTTCAAGCTTTTGCGCCACAGCGAGAGCGCTGAGCAGCGCCGCGAGGGCCAGGATGCGCTCTCGCGCGCCCTGCAGCACACGCTGGCAGCGCGCCCCCATGCCCTGGCGATTGGCGAGCGCTTTGTGCTGGCCATCAGCGACAGCAACCGTGGCGAGATCTTGCTGCACCTGGGCCGCCTGGAGGAGGCCGAGGCCGTCTTGCATGAAGCCCTGGCCGATATCGACGCCCATGGCTATCCGGCGCTCGGCTGGCGCGCCCGCTGCTCCTTGGCTGAGCTGCAGCTGGCGCGTGGCGACGCTGCGGCCGCTCAGCAAGCCTTGGCCACCATCCTGCTGGAGTCGGAGGGCCGCGCGCTCAGCGAGCTGCGCATCCGCCTGCACCATGCCGCTTATCGGGCGGCGCAGATGCAGGGTGACGCCACCTTGGCCCTGTGGCACCTGGAGCAGCACCTGTCGCTGATGCGTGGCCGCGCCGTCGCACAGCTGGCCGCCCAGGCTCGCTTCTTTGTCACCCGGGTCGAGGCCGAGCGCTCGCTGGAAGAGCGCCGCCCGGCGACTCAGGGCCTGGCCGAGCAGCGCGCCTTGGCCGAGCCGGCCGAACCCGAGGACGCGTCCTGGCGCGACCCCTTGACCGGCTTGGGCAATCGCCTGTGCATGGCGGCACGCATGCCGGCCCTGGTACGTGCCGCCGAGTTGACCGCGGCACCGCTGACCCTGGCCCTGATCGATGTCGACCGCTTCACCGCCCTGACCCGCCAGCACGGCCTGGACGTGGGCAACCAGGTGCTGCAGGTGCTGGCGCAGATGTTGCGCGACAACACCCGCGCGCGCGACCTGCTGCTGCGCCTGGCCGACGACCAGATTCTGGTCGCCTTGCCCGACACCGTGGCCGACCGCGCCGTCGAGGTCTGTGAGCGCCTGCGTATGGCGGTGGAGCAGTACCCCTGGGCTCAGCTGGCCGAGGGCCTGGACGTGACCCTGAGCATCGGCCTGGCCAATGCGCCTCCCTATGCCACCGACCTGCTGGTGGCGCGGGCCGAGAGTGCGATGTACCGCGCCAAGCACCTGGGCCGCAACCGCGTCGCCTTGGCCTGAGGCGAGGTTCAGGCGTCCAGCGCCTGCACCACATTGCGGCCCTGCGCCTTGGCCCGATACATGGCGCGGTCGGCGCGGCTGAGCACGCTGTCGGCGCTAGGGTCGGAGGCTTCGGCCTCGGCGATGCCAAAGCTGGCCGTCAAGGGCCAGGCCCGGCCTTGCCAGCTGAACTGGCTTTCCTCAAGGTTCAGGCGCATGCGTTCGGCCACCAGGGCGGCACCGGCGATGTCGGTCAGGGGCAGCAGCACGCAGAACTCCTCGCCTCCCAAACGGCCGAGAACATCGACCTCGCGCACGCAGGGCTTGAGCACCTCGACCAGACGCAGGAGCGCGGCGTCGCCGGCGGCATGGCCGAGGCTGTCGTTGAGCTGCTTGAAGCGGTCCATGTCGATCATCACCAGGGCATAGGGCTTGCCGCGTTGCAGGCGAGCGTGCTCGGTGTCGATGGCCTCGCTGAGGGCGCGCCGGTTCAGCACATCGGTCAGCGGGTCGTGGCGGGTCAGGCGCTGGATGCGTCGGATCAGCTTGGCCAGGATCAGAAAGGCCATGGTGGCGTTGAGCACCAGATTCATGGCCAGCATGGACCAGAGCCAGGCGATGTTGAAATCGCCCGAGCCCAGGATGTCGGTGTTGTTGCCGGGCAGCAGCAGGGATTCCAGCAGCCGGCCCAGCAGCAGGATGCTGATCAGGAACAGGGGGCCAGAAAGCAGCAGGGACATCTGCACCGAGACACGCTGGCGCAGCGCCCACCAGGTGTCCAGGCTCGCCATCAGCGCCAGGACGAACAGGCTCGCAAACACGCTGCGGGTCTCCATGCGCATGTCACCGGTGTAGGGCAGCGTGGCCAGCACTGTCGCGCCGATCAGCAGGACCGTCAGGGCGCTGCGCCAGGCCAGCGGCCGCCGCACCAGGGTCGGCAACACAGCGCGCAGCACCGCCAGCGAGGCAATCGACAGCACGTCCGAGGCCCAGAAGCTGAGCAGGTTTGGCGCTGTGCCGCGCAGTGCGTGCAGACTCAGCGAGACCGCCAGCAAGGCATTGACCGCCGCCAGCCCGAAGGAGGCGCGCGGCGCCAGTCGGGCCCCCTGAGCCATCACCGCCCAGAACACGCTGGCCACGCCAAACTCCAGCACCGTGGCGGCCAAGAGGGTCAGGGCATCGGTGGGCGTGTTGCTGATCATGGCTTGAGCACCCGGCCCAGGGCAGCGCCGGGCTCGGCGACGCAGATGCGGTCGCGCCCTTCGGATTTGGCCCGGTAGACCAGCCAGTCCGCCAGCGCCAGGCTGTGTTCGCCCTGCGGGTCACCGCTTTGGCAGGGCGCCACGCCAAAGCTGGCGCTCAACTTCAGGGGCTGCTCGCGCCAGATCAGCGGACTGCGCCGCAAGGCCTCGCACATGCGCTGCGCCACCCGGCTGGCGTCGGCCAGCGAGGTATGCGGCAGCAGCACGCAAAACTCCTCGCCTCCGAGGCGGCCGAGGCGGTCGAGGTCGCGCATATTGGCGCGCAGCACGCCCACCAGATGCAGCAGGGCAGCGTCGCCGGCGGCGTGACCCAGGCTGTCGTTGATGCGCTTGAAGTGATCGACATCGAGCATCACCAGGCAGTGACACTGGCCCCGCTCGGCCTGGGCCTGCAGGGTCTGCAATTCGCTGCCCAGGGCGCGCCGGTTCAGGGCATCGGTCAGCGGGTCGCGCAAGGTCATGTAGCGGATGCGGTCGATCAGCCGCGTCACGACGATGCCGACCAGGCCGATGCCGATGGCCAGGGTCAGCAGCAGATAGGCCCAGGCCAGCCAAGCGCTGGCGTGGTCTCCTTGCACAAAGAAGGGTCGCTGCTCGTTCATCCAAAGCAGCGTGAGGCTGCGACCCAGCAACATGGCCGCCAGCAGCAGATAGGGCAGCAGCAGAAAGCGCCGGACCCCATCGGTCAGGGTGGCGCGGCCGCCGGTGTGCACGTCCTTCGCTGCCAGCAGAGTCAGCAAACCCATGCCGGCTGAGGTGGCGGCCAGGGCCGCGGCGCTGTGGCCGTTGGCACTGCAGGCCAGCATGCCCAGCGACGCCAGGCCGGCGACGCCCGCGATGTCCAGCCGGCGCATGCGCAGCCGCATCATGCGGCGTATGCCCAGGGCCATCAGGGTGAAGCCGAGCAGGCTCAGGAGTTTCTGCAACCAGCCTTGCAGCACATCCGGCCACCAGGCCTGGCAATCGAGGCAGAGCAGGGCCGGAATGATGGCGAAATAGGCCGCCGCCAGCAGCAAGGCTGCGGCTGGGGCGATGCGGAACACCCTCGACATGATCAGCCAGACCAGCGCCATGAAGCCGTGGAAGGCGGCACTCACTTGCAGCAGGGTATTGGCATCGAACAGCGACATCGACAGCTCAGAACGGCAAGTGAGGGGCAGCAGGCATGGCCTGCCTCATGATCGCTGAGCCCCGCGGCCGACACAATGGCCCGGCCGCCGAAACTGTGGCCGATTCGCCCGCCTGTTTCAGCGCCGCTCGACCACGAGCGCTTTCAGGTCGCGGGCGGTTCTGAGTTGCTCGGCGGTGCGGCGGGCGTCCTCGCGCGAGGCATAGGGGCCGGCCTGCAGGCGGTGCAGGCCGCTGTCCTTGAAGACCGCCAGCAGGGGCGCCAGCCAGCCCAGCTCCGCCAACAAATCGCGGCGCATGGCCTCGGCGCCGTCCAGGCGCGAGAAGGCACCGAGCTGCACCCAGAAACCGCGCGCGGCGGCTTTGGGGGCCGGTGGCAGTGGTGCTTCCGCCGCAGGCAGGCTGGCCTGGGCAATTTGCTGGGTGGTTTCCTGGGTTGCGGCACCGGCCGCGCCGGTCGCGGCGTAGACCGGTTCCTGGTCCGGCAACACGGGCGTTTCGGGCGAGCGCTGGCGCTGCCAAGCGCCGCTGCGGATGTCTTCGAAAGTGATGCGCTCCACCTCGACCGGGCTCACCCCGCGCAGGATGTCGAGCTTGAGCGCGGCCGTGTAGCTGAGGTCGATGATGCGGCCGCGGTGAAAGGGGCCGCGGTCATTGATGCGTACCAGCACTTCGCGGCCATTGGCCGGGTTGCGCACCCGGGCATAGCCGGGGATGGGGATGGTCGCGTGGGCGCCGGTCATGGCGTACATGTTGTAGATCTCGCCGCTGGAGGTGGGCTTGCCGTGGAACTTCTTGCCATACCAGGAGGCCAAGCCGCGTTCGACCAGGGGCAGGTCTTCGGTCATGGGCTCGTAGCGTTGGCCGAAGACCTCGTAGGGCTTGTTGGGCCCGCCCTTGCGGACCGGCTCCAGTTTGGGCGTGGCATCGGGCACCTGGGCCAAGCCGGGCGGGATGATGGCTTCGGGGCCATCTCGTTCGATGCTGCTGGGTGTGGGCGTGGCGCGGGGTTTGGGCTCGCTGGTGCCGGACGGGCCGCTGGCGCAGCCGAAGAGGCTGGCCAGGCAGCAGGCGGCGAGGAGGTGAAGGAGTGCAGAAGGACGCGTTGGCGCCGAGGGGCGGATCGACATGGCCGCCACCCTACACACCGGCGACCGGATTGCCAAGTGCGCAGCAGCGCCGCGACGTCGCCCGGTCGTATGCTTGGCAACCTCACACGGCAATGCAGGACCTCCCGACATGAGCTTCAGCTACATCTTCCCCCCGGCCGAACAGCCCAGCGTGGCGGTGCGCGGCAGCAGCGCGCGCTATGCGGTCAGCCGCATTTTCTGCGTCGGACGCAACTACGCCGCCCATGCGCGCGAGATGGGCTCGGACCCTGACCGCGAACCGCCGTTCTACTTCAGCAAGCCGGCCAGCGCCCTGGTGCCCTCGGGTTCCACCGTGCCCTATCCGCCCGGCACGCAGAATTACCACTACGAGATGGAGCTGGTGATCGCCATCGGTGCGCCGGTGTTCAAGGTCACGCCCGAGGCGGCGCGTGCTGCCGTCTGGGCCTATGCCGCCGGCCTGGACATGACGCGCCGTGACCTGCAGGCCGAGGCCAAGGCCAATGGCCGCCCCTGGGACACGGCCAAGGGCTTTGAGCAATCGGCCGTCATCACCGAGCTGGTGCGCGTCAGCGACACCGGCGTGCTGCAAGCGGGCGCCATCACCCTGGCCGTCAACGGCGCGCAGAAGCAGCGCGGCGACATCGCCGACATGATCTGGAGCGTGCCTGAGATCGTCGCCAACCTCTCGCAGTACTACCACCTGCAGCCGGGCGATTTGATCTACACCGGCACGCCGGACGGTGTCGGTGCCGTGCGGCCCGGCGACGAGATCAGCGGTCATATCGACGGCCTGCCGGCCCTGAGCCTGCGCATCGGTGAGCCCGACTAGACTCTCGGTCTTTGTTTTTGCCGGAAGCCGCCCGCCATGTTTGACCACAACGAAACCCTGGACCAAGCCCGCCAGCGCAATGTGCGCGACGCCCTGTTCGAGGATGTCGGCGTGTGCGACTGGACGGCCCAGCTGGTGCCGGCCGGCCGGCGCGTCAAAGCCCATGTGCGGGTGCGTGAGGACGCGGTGCTGTGCGGCCGCGACTGGTTCGAGGCGGTGTTCGCCGCCCTCGACCCGAGCAGCCGCATCGACTGGCTGTACGAGGAAGGCGCGCGCATGGTCGCCGACACCCGGGTGTGCCAGATTGAAGCAGACGGCCGCCTGTTGCTGACGGCCGAGCGCCCGGCGCTGAACTTTCTGCAACTGCTCTCGGCCACCGCGACGCTGACCCGCGCCCATGTCGACGCCATCGCCGGCGCCAGCAGCAACCCGCGCGGCTGTGTGGTGCTGGACACGCGCAAGACCCTGCCCGGTCTGCGCCTGGCGCAAAAGTACGCGGTCCGCGTGGGCGGCGGGGCCAACCAGCGCCTCGCGCTGTATCACGGCATCCTGATCAAGGAAAACCACATCGCCGCGACCGGCGGCGTGTCCGAGGCCCTGCGTGCCGCCCAGGCGCTGAACGCTGGGGTGGACATCCAGATCGAGGTCGAATCCCTGGCCGAGCTGCAGGAAGCCCTGGCCGCTGGCGCCGTCAGCGTGCTGCTGGACAACTTCAGCGAGGCCGAGATGATCGAAGCGGTGCGCCTCAACGCTGGCCGCGCTTTGCTGGAGGTCTCCGGCGGCGTGGCCCTCGATCAGCTGCGCTGGATTGCCGCCACCGGCGTGGACCGAATCTCGATCGGCCGCCTGACCAAGGACATCAAGGCTGTGGACTATTCAATGCGGGTGGAAGGCCCGGTCTGATCGGCCCTGGGCCCCGTGTTTTCCCAGCCCCCCGTTTTTGCGGATCTGGTTTTTCCTGGCCTGCGCTATCCTGGCCCTCAAGAGCCGGTCAAGTTGCCGGCGTAGTTTCTCAGTGGAGGACCTTCTCATGAAATTCTCGACCTTGACCGTGGCGGCCGCCTTGGCGCTGGCCGGTAGCGTGGCCCAAGCGGCCAGCTACAACCTCGGCGACATCACCGCCACCGGCGCGTCCCAGAATTCTGCGAGCTTCGCCAATGGCGCGAACTTCACCGACAGCTGGAACTTCTCGCTCACCGGCGCCAATGATGTGGCGGCGCTGATCAGCGCCAACTTCGCCCGCCCCGAATTTGCCTTCAGCAATTTCCAGGCCTTTGTCAGCGGTGGCAATTTGCCCGGCCAGGTGGCTTTGAACCTGACCAGCGGTAATTCCTTCCAGATCCTGGAAGGCTCGGGCCCGACGATCGCGGGCAACTACACCATCACGGTCAGCGGCATTTCCAACCGCAACAACAGCTTCTACACCTTCAACGTCGACGTCAGCCCGGTGCCGGAACCCAGCAGCTATGCCTTGCTGATGGTGGGCCTGGGTGTGGTCGGCTTCATGGCCCGGCGCAGCCGCAAGGTCTGAACCAGGCCTGGGCCACGCCGCTTGCCGGCGGGGCCAGCGCAAAGAAAAGGATAAGCGGGCAGAGCCCGCTTTTTTCATGGCTGAACGGCGCTCGCGTCGGCTCAGGCGAAGCGGAACACCGCCACCGATTGCGCCAGCTTTTCGGCATGGAACTTGAGGCTCTCGGCCGCGGCCGCGGTCTGCTCGACCAGGGCGGCGTTCTGCTGGGTGCCGGCGTCGATGCTGGACACGGAGGCGTTGATCTGGGAGATGTCCCGGCTTTGGGTTTCAGCCGCCTGGGTGACCTGGGCGATGCGGGCCGAGACCTGGCGGACCTCGTCGACGATGCGTTCCATGGAGGAGCCGGCTTCGTTGACCAGGCGGTTGCCCACCTCGACCCGTTCGACCGAGTTGTTGATCATGGATTTGATCTCGCGCGCGGCCTGGGTGCTGCGCTGGGCCAGCTGCCTCACCTCGCTGGCCACCACGGCAAAGCCCCGCCCCTGTTCCCCCGCGCGGGCTGCCTCGACCGCGGCATTGAGCGCCAAGATATTGGTCTGAAAGGCAATGCCGTCGATGACGCCGATGATCTCGGCGATCTTGTGGCTGGCGCCGGCGATCTCGTTCATGGTGTGCACAACCTGCTGCACATGCTGGCCGCCCTGCTCGGCCACGCTGCGCGCCGAGTCGGCCATTTGAGTGGCGGAACGTGAGTGCTCGGCCGCCTCGCGGATGGAGCCGGTCATTTGCTCCATGGCCGCGGCAGTCTGTTGCAGCGAGGAGGACTGTTGCTCGGTGCGGCCGCTGAGGCTTTGGTTGCCGACGCTGATCTCCTGCGCCGCCAGGCTCATGCTTTGCACCGCTTGGGCGATGCCGCCGGCCAACTGCGCCAGCGACAGTCGGGTGTGCTCCAGCTTGTCCATCACGCTGCCCGGCCGGCCCTGCAGCGGCACGCTGAAGTCACCCTGAGCCAGGGCCTGGCAGACCCGCATCAGCTCCTGCGGTTCGGCGCCAAGTTGGCGGCTGATGCGGCGCGCCACCCAGAGGCTGATGGCGATCGAGGCGCTGGCCAGCAGCAGCAGGCCGAGGACGATGCCGGCCCGTGATTGCCGGGCCTCGCGGATGGCGGCTTCGGCCTGGGCCCGCATCTGCTGCGCTTCCTGGTTGACCAGTTGGCGCTGCTGCGCCGTGACCTGGTTCAAGGCCAGCTGCGCGGGCCGGACCTTCTCGACCACCAGCGCCTTGACGTCGTCAAAGCGGCCTTCGTCGATCATGCCGGGCAGTTGGCGCGTCAGGGCTTCCATGGCCGCCGTGCCGGCCTTGAGCTGAGCCCATTGGGCTGCCTGTTCGGGCGTCCAGTGGCTTTGGTCCAGCTGCGTGGCCAATGCTCCCAGTGCGTCGGCCTGGGCTTTCAGCTCGGCCTGCAGCTGGGCTTGGACCTTGATGTCCTCGTTGATGGCCAGGTCGCGCACGGTGATGGCGCGGCCCAGGTTGTTGGCCTCAAGACTGGACACCGAGGCCAATTTCGCCACCAGGTCTTGGGTGGCCGCTTGCAGCTGTTCGCTGAGCGCGTGCACTTGCCACAAGGCCACGCCCGCCAGAGCCGACAGGCTGAGGATGACGGTGGCGAAGGCGGCGAGCAGCGTGCGTTGGATCGTGGTCTCTTTTTTCATCTGAACTCCCTGGATCCGAACGGGCTGCGGGGCGCTATTGCAGGAACAGCTTTTTGGCCTCCGTGCTGAGCAGGTAGTCGAGTACTTTGCGCACCTCCGGCGTGGGCTCACCGACCGTCACCAGCCCCAGGGGGCGCGACAGCGCTGGCGCCTTCAGTTCCTTGATCTTGCCCTTGGCCGATTCGGCCGTGCCCGAGCCGACATAGCCGATGGCGGCCTTGTCACGCGCCACCTCGGCCAGCTCGGCGGCGCTGGTGCGAAGCTCTTTGGCGCTGCTGGCGAAGGCCTGGCCGGCCAGCAACTGTTTTTCCAGCACGCCGCGCGTGCCCGAGCCGGGCGCGCCGGTCACGACCAGCACGGCCAGGTCGGGGCCGCCGACCTCTTTCCAGTTCTGCAGCTTGCCGCTGAGCAGGCCGCGCAGTTGGTCCCGGCTCAGCTCCTTGACCGGGTTGTCGTTGTGAACAATGGGCACCAGCTGATCGGTCAGCAGGGTGTGCAGCTTCAGGCCGCCGGGCGCGGCCGCGCTGCCGGCCTTTTTGGCGTCGTCCACGGCCTCGTCCAGCGAGGCCGACACGGCCGCCACCTTGACCTTGCCCTCAAACAGCATCTGCATGCCTTTGCCGGTGCCCACGGACAACATCTTCAGTTCGATGCCCGTGGCCTCACGCAGCTTGGCCTGGCTGGGCTCGACGATGGACTTGGCCACGGTGGACGAGCCGGCGACTTCCAGCACCTGTGCTCTTGCGGGCGAGAACGATAGCGAGAGGGAGAGCGCGACAGGAAGGGCGGATGCCAGGCGCATGCCCAGCTTGAGTTGAAGTGCAGACAGCATGCAAAGTCCTCAGAGTGGGGCAAACAAAGGGCGCAGGCCGGAGCAGCGGGTGTGCGCTATGACACCCATGCCGCGACCTGCGAGCCATTCTTTGGACGCTCTGTGACGCAACCGTGACAGCCGCTGGCGTGCGGCCACGATTTCCTTGCTTTTCAAGCCTGGGGCTGCGGTTTCAGCCTGGTTCCCGCTCTCGGGCCGCTGTTGCCGGCGGCTTCAGGCCAGGCCTGCGTAGAGCTCGGCGAACTCCAACGTCAGCTTGTGGCGCGGGTCCAGATGGACCATGGGGCGTGAGAGTTCGTGTGACTCCTTGATCTTGACGCTGGCGCTCAAGTAAGGCGTTAGCACCGGCAGGCCTTCATCGATCAAGGCTTGCACCGTGCGCTGGGGCAGGGCGGCGCGGGCCTGGAACTGGTTGACGATGATGCCCTCGACCTGCAATTCGCGGTTGTGGTCGGCCTGGATTTCCTTGACGTTGTCGAGCAGCTCGTAGAGCGCGCGGCGCGAGAACTCGTCGCAGTCGAAGGGGATCAGGCAGCTCTGGGCAGCGATCAGGGCCGAGCGGGTGTAGAAATTCAGCGAGGGCGGGGTGTCGATCCAGATCTCGTCATAGTCCTCGCTCAGCTCGGCCAGGGCGTCGCGCAGCTTGTAGATCTTGTAGCGGCTCTCCAGCTTGCTGTGTAGTTCGTCCAGCGCCGCGCTGGCCGGCATCAGGTGCAGGTTCTCCCAGGGCGTGGCGACGATGAAGTCGCTGGTCTTTGGGCTGCGCACGCTGAACTTGAGCGTGGTCTCGAAGAACTCGGCCGCGCCGGCTTGTTCCTCGTCGGCGGCGTCGCCGATCAGGTAGCGGCTGGAATTGGCTTGCCGGTCCAAATCCACCAGCAGGGTGCGCCGGCCTTGGTGCGCGGCCATGGCGGCCAGATTGGCGGTGATGGTCGATTTGCCGACTCCGCCTTTTTGATTGAACACAACACGGCGCATCAGGGACCCCTGCTTGTTGGCGATGGCCATATTGTGCACTGCAGCAAAGTGTGCCGAAAGCGGCGCGCTTCATGGCGCCAGCAACGCCGTACCCCCGCACCCAGGGGGCATCCGGCTGCCGGCCGGTCCGCCACCGGTGCGTCACATCAAGCTGTCACAGGCCCTGGACACACTGGCGCCGCGCTTGGGGGCTGGCCCCTGCTTGCGCCCCCTGGCCCAGGCGACCGGGCCTCATCACTTCACAAGGCAGAACATGCAATCAGCTCGTCCCTTCTCCGCTCCTTCCGCCCTGAGCGCCTTGGTCGCCCTCCTGGCCTTCGCCAGTGCACCGGCCCAGGCCCAGCTCAAGATCACCGAAGTCTCGGCCTGGTCTAGCGGCAATTCCGCCTATGGCGCCGACTGGTTTGAACTGACGAACTTCGGCAATAGCGCCCTGAGCTTGGTCGGCTGGACCATGGACGACAACTCCAACGGTACGGCCAAAGTGGCTCTGACCGGCATCACCAGCATCGGCGCGGGCGAGTCCGTGATCTTCACCGAGAAAGCGGTCACGGCCAGCTTTCTGAACACTTGGTTTGCAGCCCTGGCGCCAGCGGGCCTGCAGATCGGCTTGTATGTGGGTGCCGGCGTGGGCCTCAGTACCGGCGGTGACGCGGTCAATGTCTTTGACGCCAGCGGCACTTTGAAGGCCCGGGTGGAGTTCGGCGCTTCCAGCACAGCCGCGCCGCTGCGGACCTTCGACAACGCAGCCGGCCTGAACAACAGCCCCATCAGCCAACTCAGCGTGGTCGGCGTCAACGGCGCCTTCCTCTCGGCCGATGGCCAAGAAATCGGCTCACCCGGCCTGATCGCTGCTGCCGTTCCGGAACCCGAAAGCTATGCCTTGATGCTGGCCGGTCTGGGCCTGCTGGCCGCCGTCGCACGCAAGCGCACGCGCTGATTGCCGGCCCGCCTCGCCCGCTCACATTCACGGACTTCTCATCCTTATGAAAATCAAACCTCTGCTTCTCGCGATGCTCGCCGCTGCTTGCAGCCTGGCTCAAGCCGGCAACAGCCTCAACCTCGCCAACTACCAAGTCAAAGCCAGCTATGCACTGGACCTGCTCGGTGGCACGACAGCCGGTCAGATCTCCGGCTTGGAAGCGTCAGCTGTCAGCTATGCCCGCGACCGCGGCACTCTGTTTTACGTGGGCGATGAAGGCACCGGCGTGGTCGAGATCTCGCTGACCGGCCAGACCCTGGGCAAGATGGCCTTCAACTGGAGCGGCACCGGCAGCACCAAGCACGACACCGAAGGCCTGGCCTATCTGGGTGACGGCGTGCTGGCCCTGAGCGAAGAACGCCTGCAGGATGTTTACCGCTTCAGCTTTGTCGATGGCGGCAGCGCCCAACTGAAGAACGCCTTTGTCTCGATTGCCAACAACGCGGTCGGCAACAACGGCATCGAAGGCCTGGCCTACGACGCCCGCAATGGCGGCAGTTTCATCACCGTCAAGCAGCAGACACCGCAAAACCTGCTGATCGGCAGCCTGAGCTTCGCCGCGGCCACCGGCAACCCGCCGTCCACCTCGGGCGATGGTTCCACCCCGCCGGGCGGCGGTGTGGCCGCCATGAGCAGCCTGTTCGACCCGAGCAGCTTGGGCCTGAGCACGCTGTCGGACGTGGCCAGCCTCTCGGGCGTGGACAGCCTGACCGGCACGGCCGGTGCCGACAACCTGCTGCTGCTGAGCCTGGGCTCACGCAAACTGGTCGAGGTCAACCGCCAGGGTCAGGTCTTGAGCAGCTTCGATCTCAGCAATGTGCTGCCGAACAACGGCATTGAGGGTGTGACCATTGACGAGAAGGGCACCATCTACCTGGTCGCCGAACAGGATCAGACCGGTTCGGCCCTGCCAGGCGTCAAGTCCCAGCTGATCGTGCTGTCGGCCATGGCGCCGGTGCCGGAGCCGAGCAGCTACGCCTTGATGGCCTTGGGTCTGGTGGGCCTGCTGGGCGCGGTCAAGCGTCGCCGCGACGCTTGAGGCCTTGATGTGATGTGAATGGGGGGCTGCGGGAGCAGCGCCCCGGAATGTGCAGTCTTAGAGTTTGCGATTTTTTGTAGCGAGCGGCTGTCAGGCTAGGCTGAGCCCGGACGGATCCAGTCCTGAGGACTGGATCTGACTGGCGAAGGACTCAGCCTCTGGCCGAGGCGGACGGAGCGCAGGAACCGGAACGTACTTTCTGTACGTGAGGATTCCGAGCACCGGACCAACGACGGATGACAGTCGCGCAGTAAAAAAGGCGCGAACTCTTAAATGCGGTAGCCGATCCAGGCCAGGGCGGTGCTACCCGCGCCTATGAACAGGGCGGCGGCCACCCACAGCGATCTCAGCACACGGCGCGGCCGGCGTTCCGACGCGCTCCAGACGGGCAGGTCGGGCAGGTCTTCGGCAAAGGCCTCGCTGCGGTAGAGAAAACTGGGGGCGGTGGGACCGCTGGTGTTCATGGCTGGCTCCTGGCTTCAGCGTCGCTGGGGTGTTGTGGACTCAAATATCGCCGCTTGTGGCCGGTCTGCCATTCCTCATGCGGGTTTGATTTGTTTCAAAACTTGTCAAACTGCACGCATTGCCGGCACCCAGCGGCCGAGTCGGAGGCAAGACCTGCCCCCATAAGGTGCGCTAACTGCACCGTTGCAGGGCCAAGAAGGCAGATTTCGATACCGGGCGGCGCTGCTCACGCGTCCGCGACAATCGGGGCTGAGTCATCCCCTCGAAACAACAAAAAGGACCGAGCACCATGGGCGCACAGTGGAAAGCAAAGCACAAGGACCTGGCGTCCAATGCCAAAGGGCAGATCTTCGGCAAGCTGTCCAAGGAAATTCAGTTGGCCGCCAAGAGCGGCGCCGACGTTGATCTGAACCCGCGACTGCGCATGGTGGTCGAGCAGGCTCGCAAGGCCTCGATGCCGCGCGAGACTCTGGAGCGCGCCATCAAGAAGGGCGCCGGCTTGCTCGGCGATGCAGTGCACTACGAGCGCGTCACCTACGAAGGATTTGCCCCGCACCGCGTGCCGGTCATCGTGGAATGCCTGACCGACAACGTCAACCGCACCGTCTCCGAGATCCGCGTGCTGTTCCGCAAGGGCCAGCTCGGCGCGGCCGGTTCGGTGTCCTGGGACTTCAGCTATCTGGGCCTGATCGAGGCGAACCCGGCCCAAGCAGGCGCTGATGCCGAACTCGCCGCCATCGAAGCCGGCGCGCAGGATTTCGAGCTCGGCGAGGCTGATGAGGACGGCGAAGTGGCCCCCACGGTTTTCCTCAGCGATGCGGCCGATCTGGACCTGGTCTGCCGCGCCCTGCCGCAGCATGGCTTCAATGTCGTCTCGGCCAAGCTGGGTTATCGGCCCAAGAACACCGTCAGCCTGAGTGGTGCCGAGCTGGAAGAGGTCGAGGCCTTTCTGGCCGCCATCGACGCGCACGATGATGTGCAAGAGGTCTACGTCGGCCTGGCTGGCTGAGTGTGCTGGCAACATGTTCGCTCCGCGCCATGTTGTCATAACCTCTAAAAATGACGGCATGAGCCGGGCGCAATCTTTGCCATTGAGGCGAACGTCAACTACAGCAGTCGGCTTTGCTTGGCAAGCGTGACTTGCTTTGTGTTGTTGCATCAGTTCGGGCTTGCACACCATCCGACAGGCCGCCAACAATGAAAGCACAGCCCTAGAGCTGAATTCTTAGCGCGGAGTCTTTGGCCGACCCATGGGTTCAGGCGAGATGAAACTGCGCGCCAGAAGCGAGGGCATCCCGACACTGGGATGCCTGTCGAGGAGGAGTCCATGGTGGCCGCAGTTCTGCTGCGGCTGGGTGTTGATGAATTCGTCGCTCTGGAGGTTGTCGTGCTCAGATTCCGTCCATTTCTTCGTCGATGCCAGGTTCCGTCCCTGGCAGTTTCCTTGTTGCTGCCAATGCTCTGCGCTCCGGCGTGGGCACAGAACTTGGTGGTGGTTGTGTCAGCCAAGAGTGATGCGGCCAAGCTGACGGTCGATCAGGTGGCGTCCATCTTCCTTGGCAGTGTCAAGAGCTTTCCTGGCGGCGAAAAAGCGGTGCCGGTTGATCAGAGCCCGGGCACTGCGAGCTATATCGAGTTCTACAACCGGGCTGCCGGTCGCAGTGAAGCCCAGATGAAAGCCTACTGGTCGCGCATGGTGTTCACTGGCAAGGGAGCGCCTCCACAGGATGCCGGCGACGGTGCAGCGGTCAAGAAGTTGGTGGCTGCCAATCCGAATTTGGTCGGCTACATCGATGCCGCTCAAGTGGACGGCAGCGTCAAAGTCCTGTCCGAAATCAAGTGAAGCAGAAGAGGATGCACACCATGAACAAGAGTCTTCATTGCGCACTTCTGGCGGCTTGTGCGCTTCTGCCCATGACGGCACAGGCCGAACAAGACAGCGGTATCCGTTTCACCTGGTCTGGCTTCGCCAATTTGACCGTTGCCAAGGTCCTGAGTGGCAAGCAAGGCAGCTATATGCAGTGGAACTGCCCGTGCACGATCCAGAACTGGGAGTACGTGGGCGTCTATCAGAAGTCGCGTGGCTGGCAGGCCGATCAGGAGTCGCTGCTGGGTCTGCAAGGCACCCTTCATCTGAACGACAAGCTGTCCGCCACGATGCAAGTCCTGTCTCGGCCCAACAATGACCATTACCAGCCGAGCGTGGACTGGGCGTACGTGTCCTACGCCTTGAGCGACGAGTTGACGCTGCAGGCCGGGCGCAAACGCATTCCGCTCTACTACTACAGCGACTTTCTCTACATCGGCACGGCCTATCCTTGGGTCCGGCCAGCACCTGACGTGTACGGCTGGCCCATCTACGCCTACGACGGCGCCAACCTGGCCTACAGCCGGCAGGTGTTCGGTAAGTGGACGCTCGACGCCAATGTGTGGGCCGGTGGGTTCAACTACCCGAACAACCCCTATGACACCAAGATCTATTTCGGTGATCGGACGGATGAGCGCTGGCGTCGGATTGTGGGCGCCTATGCCACCTTGAGCGACGGCGAAATCAGCGCAAGGCTGATGATGATGAGCTTTAAGAACGATCAGAAGACCATCAAGGCGGATGGCTCCACGACGATCAATCTGGACGGCTACAAGACCGACATCATGGGCCTGTCGCTGAACTATGACGGCCGGTCCCTGATCTTGCGTAGCGAACTCAACAAGTTCAAGCAGGACGTGTCGGGCTACACCTACAACTACTTCCTGCTCGGGGCTGGCTACAAGCTGGGCGACTGGACGGGCATGTACACCATCTCACGTTACCGGACCGAGGAAAACGCCTTTGGCGCCGCGATAGAAGGTCGGCGCACCAAGACCCTGGCCTTGCGCTGGGACTTCAACAAGAACTTGGCTTTGAAGGCGCAGTACGACCTCTCGGAAGACCAGAGCAAGTACAACTTCTTTGGCGACTACAAACTGCTCTCGTTCTCAGCTCAAACCTCGTTCTGAGTGTCAGCGGCCCAGGCCAGCGTTCGAAACAAGGACGCTGGTCTGGGTCCTGCTAGCTTCTTTGGTCTTCAGGCGAACCAGTCTTCGTCTGGGAGCTTGGCGAACACCCGCTTCAAACCTTCGCCCCAGCCGCGGCGCAGCTTGTTGAAGTAGGGGTCGTCGGCGGTGACGCGGTGCGGTGCGGCCGGCGCGAAGCTGTGGGCGCGGTAGAGCAGCATGTCGATGGGCAGGCCGACCGAGAGGTTGCTGCGTATGGTCGAGTCAAACGAGATCAGCGTGCACTTGGCCGCTTCCTTCAACGAGGTGCCGGTGTTGATGACGCGGTCGATGATGGGCTTGCCGTACTTGGACTCACCGATCTGGAAATAGGGCGTGTCTTCGCAGGCTTCGATGAAGTTGCCCTGGGCGTAGACATGGAAAAGCCGAGGCTCTTCGCCGCGGATCTGGCCGCCGACGATGAAGTTGCCGCCGAAGTCCACGCCCTGGCCCAGGCTTTGCGAATTGGCATCGCGGGCGACGATTTCCTTGACCGTGCGCCCGACCAGCTCGGCCACGTCGTACATGGACTTGCGGTTCAGCAGATGCTCACCTTCATGCTCCAGGCGCTGGCGCAGCAGGCTGATCACGCTCTGCGTGGTGGCCAGGTTGCCGGCGCTCAGCAGCACGATCAGGCGCTCTTCCGGCGCTTCGAAGACATTCATCTTGCGGAAGGTGGCGATGTGGTCGACGCCCGCATTGGTGCGCGAGTCCGAGGCGAACAAGAGGCCGGCGTCGAGACGCATGGCAACGCAGTAGGTCATGGGGCAGCCGGGGGAATGTAAGGTTCAGGAGAACGGGGGCGCTGCGATTATCTCCGCTGGTTCCGGGCCCCCGTCGCCGTTCATTGCTGAGGCGCCGGCGCGACCGACACCTGCACATTGGCTCGCAAGGCCTCGCTGCCGCCACCCAAGCGCATGCCGCGTACCGGGCAGGCATCCAGGTAGTCGGCACCGATGGCCAGCTGGACATAGCGGCCACCGGCCAGGCATTGGTTGCTGACATCAAAGCCCAGCCAGCCGCCGCCCTCGGCGGCGCCGCCGGGCAGGCGCACCTCGGCCCAGGCGTGGCTGGCCACATGTTCGGTGTCCGCCGCCAGATAGCCGCTGACATAACGCGTTGGCACGCCGAGCAGGCGAGCGCAGGTGGCAAAAACCTGGGCATGGTCCTGGCAGACGCCCAGGCGCGCGGCAAAGGCCTCGGCGGCCGGTGTGGCGGCGTCGGTCGATCCGGGGGTGTAGGGCATGTGGACGGCCAAGGCCTGCAGCATGGCCATCAAGCCTTCGCGCGCGTCGGCCGCCACAGCGGCGGCGTGGGCCGCAGCAAAGTCACGCAGGGCTGCATCGGCCTGGGTCAGGGGCGAGTCGCGCAGGAACACCTCGGGCGGGAAGCGGCCGTCCTGTGGGTCGGGCGTCGGCGGGCTGTCGTCGGTCTCGACCACGCCGCGAGCGTAGAGGTGGATTTCGCTGTGCGGCCGGTCCAGCGCCAGCACATGCATGACATTGCCGTAGGCGTCCAGGCATCGGCTGGCCGCGCCCGGCAGGCTCAGGTCCCAGCTGAGCACCTTCTGCCGCGCACCCTCGCTCGGCGTCAGACGCAGATACTGGGTGCTCCGCTGCACGGGGTGCTGGTAGCGGTAGACCGTTTCGTGGTGGATGGCGAGGTGCATGGTGGGGGTGGTGAGTGGTGAGTGGTGAGTGGTGACTGGTGAATCGTGAATGGGTGGTGGTGAGTGGTTCGCTGAACATGCGTGACTTGGCAGTCAGCCGATCACGATTCACCATTCACGATTCACCAAATCCCCTGGCATCAATTCGCCTCCAAATACGCCGCACGAATCGCATCGCTGAGCTCGGCCGATTCCTGCAGAAAGCCGGTCAGCCAGCGGTGCACGCCGGTGGCGAGGATTTCGCCGACCTCACCATACTCCAGGCTCAGGGCCAGGCGGCCGGCCAGCTGCTTGACCTGGCGGCCGGCGTCCAGCGAGCCGCTGCGGGCTTCGATCTGCGGCAGGATGGCGCGGATCTCGTCACAGCAGGCGCGCAGCGAGCGCGGCACATCGGGGCGCAGGATCAGCAGCTCGGTCACACGCCGGCTGTCCAGCGCGTCGCGGTAGACGGCGTGGTAGGCCTCGAAGGCCGAGAGCGAGCGCAGCAGCGCGCTCCAGGCGTAGAAATCAGGCGCGCTTTCTTGCGGCACATCCACGGGCATCAGGCTGTCGACCGCAGGCTCGATCAGCTGCGACTTCACATCGAGCAGGCGGGCGGTGTTGTCGGCCCGCTCGATGAAGGTGCCCAGGCGGATGAAACAGTAGGCATCGTTGCGCTGCAAGGTGCCGTAGGTGGCGCCGCGGAACAGGTGCGAGCGCTCTTTCACCCAGTCGAAGAAGCTGGAGACGCTGGCGATACCGCGCTTGGGGAACTCGCGTCCTTCCAGCCAGGTGCTGTTGATGGCCTCCCACATCTCGGCGGTGATCTGGCCGCGTACCGCATGGGCGTTCTCGCGCGCCGAGCGCAGGCAGCTGAGCACCGAGGCCGGGTTGTCCAGGTCCAGGGCCATGAAGTTGAACAGGCGCTCGGCCTCCAGCGGTTGCTGGCTGGCGGTGAAGGCTTCCAGCGTGCCGGTGACGGCCAGCGGTGCCGCCAACTCGGTCATGGCGCCACGCGACTGAGGCAGCAGGGACAGGGAATGGGTGACGTCCAGCATGCGCACGAGGTTCTCGGCGCGCTCGACATAGCGGCTCATCCAGTAGAGCTGGGCGGCGGTTCTCGACAGCATGTCAGGCCTCCAGGATCCAGGTGTCTTTGGTGCCGCCACCCTGGGACGAATTGACCACCAGGGAGCCTTGCTTCAAGGCCACGCGGGTCAGACCGCCGGCCACCATATTGACCTCGCGGCCGGTCAGCACAAAGGGCCGCAGGTCGATGTGGCGCGGCGCGATGCCGGCCTCGACAAAGGTCGGGCAGCTGGACAGGCAGAGCGTGGGCTGGGCGATGTAGTTGGCCGGGTTGGACTTGACCCTTTCCTTGAACTCTGTCACCTCGGCCGCCGTCGAGGCCGGGCCGACCAGCATGCCGTAGCCGCCGGCGCCATGCACTTCTTTCACCACCAGCTCGGCCATGTGGTTCAGCACATGGTCGAGATCGGCCGGCTTGCGGCATTGCCAGGTCGGCACGTTGTGCAGGATGGGCTCTTCGCCGAGGTAGAAGCGGATCATGTCCGGCACATAGGGGTAGATGGACTTGTCGTCCGCCACGCCGGTGCCGATGGCATTAGCCAGAATCAGGTGACCCTGCTTGTAGACGGACAAGAGGCCCGGCACGCCTAACATCGAATCGGCACGGAAGGCGAGCGGGTCGAGGAAGGCATCGTCGATGCGGCGGTAGATCACGTCCACCCGCTTGGGGCCGACCGTGGTGCGCATATAGAGAAACTCGTCCTTGACGAACAGGTCCTGGCCTTCAACCAGCTCCACACCCATCTGCTGGGCCAGGAATGCATGCTCGAAGTAGGCGCTGTTGAAGGGCCCTGGTGTCAGCACCACCACGGTCGGGTTCTCGGCCACCGAGGCATGGCGCAAGGTGTTGAGCAGCAGGGTGGGGTAGTGGGCCACCGGCGCCACCGGGTACTTGGCGAAGAGCTCGGGGAAGAGCCGCATCATCATCTTGCGGTTTTCCAGCATATAGCTGACGCCGCTGGGCACGCGCAGATTGTCTTCCAGCACGTAATAGCCGCCGTCGGAGTGGCGGATCAGGTCGACGCCGGTGATGTGGGCATAGATGCCATGCGGCAGATCCAGGCCCTGCATGGCCGGCTGGTACTGGGCGTTGGCGAAGACCTGCTCCGCCGGCACCAGGCCTGCTTTAACGATCTCATGGTCGTGGTAGATGTCCCAGAGGAAGCGGTTCAGTGCATTGACGCGCTGGCGCAGGCCGGCTTCCAGCATGCGCCACTCCTCCGCCGGCACGATGCGGGGCACGGTGTCGAAGGGGATCAGGCGCTCGGCGCCGGCTTCGTCGCCGTAGACGGCGAAGGTGATGCCGACCTTGTGGAAGAGCAGGTCGGCCTCGGCCCGTTTCTTGGCCAGGGCCTCGGGGGTCTGGGCATGCAACCAGTGCGCGAAGGACTGGTAATGCGGCCGCAGGGCGCCGCTGGGCAGCAGCATCTCGTCGTAATGGCCCGGGGCGGGCAGGGTGAGGGCGTGCATGGTGTCTCCGTGGCCAGTGCTGGCGATGAATGCAAGGGCTGTGCCTGATCCGGCTTGCGGCGCTGCTGCGGCCTGCTCCGGCCCAGCATGAACCTGTTTGGTGCCGGGCGCCAGAGAGACCGGTTTTGGTGCATCCGCTTTGAGACAGATTGGTGCGCGCCTGGCGATATGCTTGCCGCGCCAGCTGTGCGCTGGCTGTCCATCAGCCGGGGGAGCGTCGTCGCATGCGCATGTCATTGAAGTCAGTGTTCGGCTCTGGGGCTCTGGTCCTTGTGCTGGCGATCTCGGCCGGACCTTCGAGTGCCCAGGCGCTGGCGGCGGACGCGGCGGCCTCGGCGGCGCCGACCCACGCACCGGTGGAGATCCTCAATCGCCGTATCGCCGAGTACCGTGCGCCGTTTTTGGGCGTCAGCCCCGCCGAGCGTGCGCGTCGCACCCATCTGTACATGAACGAGGTGCTGGCCCGTTCGGGGCCAGGCGTGGTGCTGGTGCGCAAGGAGGGGCAGGGTCAGGTCTTGATGCTGGACGGCGAGATGGCCCTGATCCTGACGCCCGAGGATGTCGACGTGGCCAGTGGCGCCACGCTCGACAGCACCGTGGCCCATGCGAAACGGCAGCTGGAGCTCTTGATTGCCGAGACGCGCGAAAGCCGCGATCAGTCGCGCCTTTGGCACGCTGCTCTGCTCAGCCTGGCAGCCAGCCTGGTGTTTGCCGGCCTGGTGTGGGCGGTACGGCGCGGCCAGCAGGCGCTTGATGGGCGCCTGGCCGCCCAGATGGCGCAGCGCAGCGGCGCCTTGCATCTGGCCGGCACGCCGCTGCTGCAGCGGGACAAGCTGCTGAGCTTCAGCCACTGGCTGGTGCTGGGCCTGAGCTGGAGCCTGATTGCCCTGCTCAGCTACCAGTGGCTGAGCCTGGTGCTGAGCCAGTTCCCCTACACACGCCCCTGGGGCGAGCAACTCAGCGCCTACCTGCTGCAGGTGCTGGTGAAGATCGGCGGCGGCATATTGCGCGCCTTGCCCGACCTCTTCATCGCCCTGATTATTTTTGGCATGGCGCGTGCGGCGACTGGCATGCTCAAGCCGGTGTTCGACCGCATCGAGACCGGTGAGGCCAGCCTGGGCTGGATGGATCGCGACACGGTGCGGCCCTCGCGCCGCATCATCAACACCGGCATCTGGTTGTTCGCTCTGGTGATGGCCTATCCCTACTTGCCCGGCTCGGGCAGCGAGGCCTTCAAGGGCATGTCGGTGCTGCTGGGCCTGATGATTTCACTGGGTGCCTCCAGCATCGTTGGCCAGGGCGCCAGCGGCTTGATCCTGATGTTTTCGCGCACCATACGCGTCGGCGAGTATGTGCGGGTTCAGGAGCACGAGGGCACCATCACCGAGCTGGGCATGTTCACCACCCGCATCCGTACCGGCCTGGGCGAAGAACTGACCCTGCCCAATTCCCTGGTCATGGGCTCGGTCACCAAGAATTATTCGCGCGCCGTGCATGGCAGCGGTTATGTGGTCGACACCACGGTGACGATCGGCTACGACACACCTTGGCGCCAGGTTGAGGCCATGTTGCTGGAAGCGGCGCGCCGTACACCGGGCGTGCTCGACATGCCGCCGGCGCGGGTGTTCCAGACCGCGCTGTCGGATTTCTACCCCGAGTACCGCTTGGTCTGTCAGGCCGTGCCCAGCCAGCCACGCCCGCGTGCCGAGGTGCTCAGCAATCTGCACGCCCACATCCAAGATGTGTTCAACGAGTACGGCGTGCAGATCATGTCGCCGCACTACCGCAGCGACCCGGCCAGCCCCAAGTTCGTGCCGCGCAGCGCCTGGTTCAGCGCGCCGGCTAAATCCGAACCCAGGCCCTAGGTGGCCTGAATGCCGCGTGGTTCGTCCTGCAGCACGCTGTAGATGGTGTCGTCGTCACTGACCAACAACTGGCGCGCCAGGCGCTGGCGACCCAGACTCAGCGCAACGCCGATGGCCACCAGCAGGCTGGCGCCATAGAGGCCCATGAATCCGGGGTAAAGCAAGACGATGGCCAGGGGCTTGGCCACGCCCAGGAAAGCAGCGAACAACCAGGAGGCGCTGCTGATACCGCCCAGCAGCGCCGGCAGGCCGGCGGCTTTTTGTGGCTCCTCCTGGGGCGAGGCCAGCAAGGGGAAGGCCCAGCGGTGCAGGGCCCAGCCATTGAGGGTCAGCACCACGACCACGCTGAGCTTGGCCAGAAGCTTGGGCTTGTCCAGCATGACGGCTGGGTCGAAACCGGTGTCGATGGCGATCAGCCCCAGACCGGAGATCCACAGCGCCAGCAAGGCCAGGCTGACCAGGCGCGTGGATTTCTGCAGCAGCAGCCGATCGACGCGCTTGGGCATGAAGATGGCGATATCGCCGAGAACCACGCCGGCGGCTGCGGCAAAGCAGGCCAGCACATGGGTGTAAAGCGCAAACATGCGCAGCAAGGCCGATGTTTCAAGCAGTTCCACGTACGACGTCCTCTCTGTCGTGCTGAAAAGTCCGGTGGGTGCGCAGGGCGCTGGACCCGAATGACCGTGACTTTGATCACACTTTGTGGGCGCGAGTCTAAGTTCGCTCTGTGACACCCGCATATCAGGGCTTGCCAGGGGTGTCAGATATTGCTATAGCGCCGCCTGCAAATATCGATCAAGTGAAAAATCTGCTTGACGCTGTCGATTACATAAGTAAACATCACTCATCGTTTACAAAAGTAATCAATCCTCATGAGCCCGCCAGACCAAGCCGCGACGATGAGCATTTCCGAGGCCGAAGCCCAGGTGATGGAGGTGCTCTGGCAGCGCCATCCACAGAGCACGGATGAAATCGCTCAAGCCCTGGTCGAGCGCCAGGACTGGCAGCTGGCCACCATCAAGACCCTCGTCAACCGCCTGTTCAACAAGGGTGCGATCAGCGCCGAGAAAGACGGCCGCCGCTATCTTTACAGCCCCGTGCTGCAGCGCGAGAGCTGGCTCAGCGCGCAGAGCATGGGCTTGCTGGACCGACTGTTTCAGGGGCGCCTGACCCCGCTGGTCGCGCACTTCTCGGCCCAGCGCAAGCTCGATGCCGCCGAGTTGAAGGCGCTCAAGCAGCTGATCCAGGACTATGAAAATGATTGAGGCCCAAGACCTGAGCTCGGTGTCCACGTGGCTGTTGCACGGGCTGGGCGTGCAAACGCTGATGCTCAGCGGCGTGGTCTTGCTGCTGTGGCTGCTTCGGCCGGTACTGCTGCGCCTGCTTGGCGCCGGTGCCAGCTATGCGGCCTGGCTGGCCCTGCCCTTGGTCTTGCTGGCGCAGACCCTGCCCAGTTCCGAGGCCTGGAGCCCGGCCGTGGTGCTGCGCCTGAAGGCCCAGGCCTTGGGCACCTGGAGCGAGGCTTTACCCGCATGGGCTGGCCTGCCCGAGGGCGCCGCAGCCGGCGCGAGCTTGGGGCTGCCAGCTTGGCTGTGCCTGATCTGGTTGCTCGGAACCCTGCTGTGCCTGGGCCTGCTGGCCCTGCGCCATGCCCAGCTGCTGGGGCGGCTGCGCTTTGATGCGGCGACGGGTTGCTGGCGCTCGCCGGCCGGCACTGGCCCGGCCCTCGTGGGGCTTTTGCGTCCGCGCCTGTGTCTGGCCGAGGATTTCGAGGCCTGCTTCAGCCCGGCCGAGCAGGCCTTGATCTTGGCCCACGAGGGTGTGCACCTGAGCCGGCGCGACAACCTCAGCCAGCTGCTGGCCAGTCTGCTCTGCTGCCTGCACTGGTTCAACCCCCTGGCCTGGTGGGGCCTGCGCCGCCTGCGTGCCGATCAGGAGCTGGCTTGCGATGCCCGCGTGCTCCTGCAGCAACCGCGCAGCGCCTTGGCGCTCTACGCCAGCGCTTTGCTCAAGGCCCAAGACCTGCAGTCCCTGACGCCGAGTTCCCATGGCAGTACCTTGGCCTGCAGCTGGCAGGCCCAACACCCTTTGCTGGAGAGAGTTCATATGCTGAAAGACCACCACCGCCTGCCCCAGTGGCGTCGCCGCCTGGCCCTGGCCCTGACCTTGGGGCTCAGCCTCGGCAGCGCCGGCCTGGTTCATGCCCTGAAGCCCACGCCGGCTCCGGTGGCCACGAAGCCGACCGTTCCACCGGTACAGGAGGGCTATCACTTGGTGGAGACCGATGTGGACTTGAGTGTCAATGGCGAGTTGCGTCGAGCGCTGCGGGTGACGTCCTACCAGTCCAAGTCCAACTTCTTCTTCAGCAAAAAAGCAGGCGAGAAGACCGAGGAGGATGTTTGGATGATTCGTCTGGAACCCACGACCATGGCCGATAACAAGTTCCGCTTGGACTTGGTCATCCTGCGTGGCGATTCCAGCGTGCCCTATGCCTCGGGCGAGGATTGGCACGGCAATCTGCGGGTGGTTGCAAAACCGGCTCTGATCATCAAGGCCGGCGAGCCGGCCCGCATCGAAGTCAGCGACGACAAGGACGGCCAGGTGCTGCGCCTGGATCTCAACAGTCATTGGGTGGTCGCTGAGAGCCTGACGATCCTCAAACAGGTGATCGATCGCCCTCAGCCCTGAGTACCTTGCGTCAGGCCCTCAGCCGCTGATGAATGCCGCCCCCAGTGAAGCGCGTGGCTTGGATGGCAAGGCCTTGGTGCCGGCTTTGATCCAAGCCTGCAGGCTGGCGCCGAGGCTGTCCAGTGGATGGCCGCCGGGCAGCGTGGCGGGGCGCCGTGCGAGGGCGCGTTCCAAGCTGGCTTGGGCAGCCTGGGTATCGCCTTGCAGCAGCTGGGTGTAGGCCAGGTCCAGATGGGCCGACCAGTTGAAGGCGCTGGCCGGGTCGGTGCTGGCTTCCAGTGCGGTCACGCGCTTGTCCTGCAAGCTGCGACTGCGGCTCAGTTCGCCTTGGGCGCGAGCGAGTTGCGCTTCCACCATCAGCAGGCGCGACTTGCCATGGGCTTCACGCCGGTCGCTGGCTTCGATGGACTGCATGCAAAGCTCGGCCAGCGCAGCTTCGTCATAGGCCAAGGCCAGCTCAGCCAAGTCCAGGGCGATGCCGCTGCGCTGTCGGGCGGTGAGGGCGCTGTTCTGGCGCAGCCGATCAAGCAAGTGCATCAGTTCCTGCCTTAGCGGAGCCGGCATGGCCTGCTCGCCGCGCAGCTTGTGCATCCCCGCAGACTGCAATTGGTGGCGGGTCTGGGCCAGCAAAGCCATGCTGAGCAGGCGCAGCTGTGAGCTTTCGGGCCAGGCCTTCTCGTGCGCGGCTTTGTCGATCAAGGCCTGCAGCTCGCTGTGCGCCTCGCCGTACTGGCCACGTGCCAGGAAGTACTCGTTGATGAAGCTGCGATGCTCCAGAAAGCTCAGGGCATTGCCCGGCCCCAGCACGCGGTTCATGTCTTCCACCAGGGTGCGGTGGGTGCTGAGCGCACCCTCGAACTGGTTCAGGCGCAGCAGGTCGGTCAAGTGGTTCTGGCGGATGACCAGCATCTGCATGGCCAGCTTGGGGTCGCTCGTGCTCCAAAGGTCGCGTGTACCTTCCAGCGCGGCCAGTGCCTCGCGCGGCCGGCCTTGCTCATTGCGCAGCACGCGCAGATTGTTCAGATAGTCGGCGCGCTCCAAGGCGCCACCCGGGTGCAGGCGCTGCTGCAGGGCGCCGCTCTGGGTCAGGATGCGTTCGGCGTCATCCAAGCGGCCCAGGTGCATGGCGTTCGCGGCCAGCACTTGCAGAGTCAGGCTGTGCGGCTCGGAGACCTCGCCGAAGGTTTTGACGATGGCGCCGAGCTGGGGTTCCAGCAGCTTCATCGATTCGACATGGTGGCCGCTGATCTGCCACAGCCAAGCCTGCCCCAGCTGGGCTTTCAGAGCCTCGGGCGTGCCCTCCCCATGGCGTTCCAGGGCCAGCTTCAGCCATTGCTCGGCGAGGGGGAATGCGGCATCGAAATGGTTGAGTGCCGCATAGGTGTTGCTGAAAACCTCGAGCAGGCGCAGCCGGGTGTCCGGGTCATCTGCGAACTTCTGCGGCAGCTCGGCGCGGCTTTCATTGAGCAGCTGCAACACGGTCGGCCATTGGCCGCCATGGGCCTCCGGTGTGGCCGACGCCAGCAGATCCATCAGGTAACGGGTCACATGGTCGGACTGGCGAGCTGAGCGCTCGGCGCGCTGCCATTGCCAGGTGGCTGCACCCAATCCCAGGCTCAGGCTCAACACCACCATGGCCGCGGCACCGGCCAGGACAGCATGGCGGCGCAGCAGCAGGCGGCTGCGATGGCGCCAGTCCTCGCGCCGGACACTGACCGGCCGGTGTTCCAGCCAAGCCTGCAAATCGTTGATCAGCTCGCGCACGCTGCCGTAGCGGTCTGCCGGCCGCTTGCGCAGGGCTTTGCTGACCACGGCCTCCAGGTCGCCCTGGGCCAGCTTGGCATCAAGCGGTGGCCCTGGGCTGAGCGGGTCCTGCAGGTCTCCGCTGTGCTCGCCGGCCGGGAGCAGGCGCCGGGGCTCGTCGTGCAGCAAAGCATGTTCGCTGGCGGCCCTTTTGCTGCCGCGCGGCGCGAAGGGCAGGTGGCCGCACAGCAGCTCAAACAACATCACGCCGAGGGCGAACACATCCGCGCGGGTGTCGATGGCTTCGCCCAGCACCTGTTCCGGCGCGGCGTAGTTCAGCGTCAGGCTGAGCCCGGCCTGGCGGGTCAGGTCGTGATTGCCCTCGTCTTCCAGCAGGGAGGCGATGCCGAAGTCGAGCAGCTTGGGTTGGCCATTGGCCATCACCAGCACATTGGAGGGTTTGAGGTCTCGGTGGACCACCAGCTGGGCGTGGGCATGGTCCACGGCTTCGGCCACGCGAATCAGCAGCTGCACGCGTTCACGCACGCTCGGGCAATGCTCGCGAACATGGGCGTCGAGCGCTTGGCCGGACACATGTTCCAGCACCAGATAGGCTTGGCCCGCTTCGCCGATGCCGGCGTCGAGCAGACGCGCGATGGCCGGGTGGTTGAGGCGCCCCAGCAAGGCGCGCTCACGAGCAAAACGGGCGCTCAGCTGACGGGCGTCGAGATCGCTGCGCAGCAGCTTGATGGCGGCCTTCGCCTGATACAGGCCGTCGCCACGCTCCGCCAACCAGACCTCGCCCATGCCGCCTTGGCCAATCCGTTCGAGCAAGCACCAAGCGCCCAACCGTGGCCGCGGCGGTGGCTGCGGGGTGGTGGGCGTGGCGGAGTGCGCAGACTCAGATGTGACCGGGGGCTCGGTGGGCGACTCGGGCGCCGCCGCTGTGGCGGCCCTTCGCGTCACATTGGCGCTGGGCAGGGTGGCGTCATTGGCGAGCAGGTCGGCCACTTGGCGTGCCAAAGGGGCGTCTTCCTGGTGCAGGCGTTCCAGCCATGCACTGCGGGCCGCGGCGCTGAGATCCAGGGCCTCATGGAGCAGAGCGGATAAGCGTTGCCACTGAGCGCGGTCTGCAGACATGGTGATGGTGGAGCGGGGACCTTGCGTGAATCAGCAGGCTCGGCACCATCAGGCAGCCGGGTGGCTTGGTGGGGAAGAATGAAGTGTCCCGGTGGTGCGACCGGCAAGAATCGAACTTGCGCCTAAGCCTTCGGAGGGCCCAATGATATCCACTTCACCACGGTCGCCGGGAGCGCGCATTCTAACCTCAGTGGCTGGCAGCTCCGTGATCACGCTCAATGCTTGCCCAGGCTCTGGGGTAGGCGACGATATAATCTGTCGGTTTTGCGTCCGGTGATTTGCCGGGCAGCGCATCTTCCCTTGCCGACGCCAACGAGGATTTCATGAGCGGAAACCAGAATCACGCACACGAGCACGATCATGCTGACGAAGCCCATGAAGGCCCGATCAAGACGCCCAAGCAACTGGCCTGGGCCGTGTTCTTCGCCTTTGTCGTGCCCATCATCGTGATCATCATGCTGGCCAACTACGTGACGACCGACAGCAAGCCTTCGGCCGGTACCGAGGCCCTGGAGGCCCAGGCCGTGGCTGCCCGCATCCAGCCGGTCGGCGCGATCGAGTTGAAGGACCTGAACAATGTCGCAGCGCTCAAGACCGGCGAACAAGTGTTCCAGGCCCAATGCGCGGCTTGCCACGCCACCGGCGCAGCGGGCGCGCCCAAGGTTGGCGACGAAGCCGCCTGGGGCCCGCGCGTGAAGACTGGCTACGAGGCGCTGCTGAGCTCCGCACTCAAGGGCAAGGGCGCCATGGGCGCCCAAGGCGGCGGAGATTTCAGCGACTTTGAAATCGCGCGCGCCGTGGTCTACATGTCCAACAAGGGTGGTGCCAAGTTCGATGAGCCCAAGGCGCCGGCTGCTGCCGCTTCTGCTGCGAACTGAGCCAAGCTCTACCTCCCGAAAACCGGCCCACTGGCCGGTTTTTTTGTGCCCGCTGCTTTGATGGAACGATGCCAGCGACCGAGGCAAGGCGAGCGCTGCGCCTCAGCTGCCGTAGCCAATGTCCTTCACGGACATCAAACGCCCGTCTTCAAAAACCAGCAATTGCATGAACTGGTTGGGTCCGAAGTTGTAGATCCACTCTTCGACCTGAACCTGCACCTCGCGCTCGACTTCGACCTGGCCGCCCAGCGGCACATTCGGGCCGGCAGGCGCGGGCACGCGAACCCGCACGATGCGGCGGTCGATGCGTTGCTCCTTGTTGCTTGGCTGCCCACATTTGCGCAGCACTTCGAACTTGGGCATGCCGGCGTCGATGACATAGGAGTTGCAGCGGAAGGCCCAGGCCGAGGGAGCCAACAGCATGGCGCCGATGGCGATGGCACAGAGCTTGGACGCGACCAGGGTGTTTTTTCTCATGCAAGACCTTCGAGCGGCAATGCTCCTGAACGTCGCTTCCTGAGGGCGGGTTGACTCGCCCGGGCCACAGCGGCAGGGCTCAGTCGGCAGCGGGCGCCAGCACGATGCCGAACTGTTGCAACAAGGTTTCGTGGCTGCGGACCTCGGGCACCCACAAACCTTGTTCGACCGCTTGCGCCGCCCAGTCCATGTCCAGGCTGTGTACCAGGCCCAGGCCGAGCGGGGTGCTCAGGAACAGGCGGTCCTGTTCATCGAGCCAGACCGCGTCGACCGTGCTGCTCAAGCCTGTGTGGCTGCGCACCGTCGACGGTGTGGCCAGCGCATCGCCGTCCAGACGCCAGATCCAGGGGGCGGCCTCCAACTGCAGATAGACGCGCTGCGGGCCGTTCTGGAAAAACCAGGCGCCGCGCTCGTCAACAGCGTAGTTGCGCTCGATGAACTCGCGCAATTTTTCGTGCGTGACCCGGCTGCCTTTGACCTGCGGAAAGGGCCCGGCCGCCTGGCAGCGCTCATCGCGCATATACCAGTTGCCGCGCGCGTCCAGGGCCAGCCAGCCGTAGCAGTGCGGAACATTTGGCCACTTCTTCAGGGCCGCTTCGACGATGGCATCCATAGCCCCAGTGTAGGTTCCGCTGCCAGTGCGCCACTCAGATGTGGCCGAGCACGCCGAGCTGCCGTGCCTGGCGCAGGCAGGCACGGAACACCACCAGGCCCAGCGCCAGGAAGACCGCGCTGTTGAGCGCCACCCAGCCCCAGACCTCTCTCGGGAAGGCGTCACCACCGGATGCCGCGCGCGCCGCCGCTGCCGCCAGCGTATAGGGCAGGGCCGACAGACCCGAGAGCGGCAGTGCCGGCAGGGACACCAGGCCGATCACCAGCGGGTAGGCGGCCATCATCAGTAGCTCGCCGCGCTTGACCAGCAGGCTCAGGCCCGCCAGCGCATAGCCCAGGCCGGCCATGGCCGGCGCACCCAGCACCGCCAGGCTCAGGGCTGGCGCGCTCAGCTGCACCCGCCCCTCGGTCAGCAGGGCGATCAAGGCCAAGGTCAGGACCAGCAGGACCAGGCCGACGGCCGTCTCCAGCAGCAAACGCACGGCCAGCAGCCGCTCCAGGCTCAGCGGTGCCAGCTGCAGCTGCTCCAGTGTGCGCTGCTGGGTTTCCTCGGTGATTTCTTTGGCACAGCCATGGGCCAGGCCGCTGGCGAACATCCACAGGGCAAAGCCGGTGATCAGCCCATCGGCCTGACCCGAGTCCAAGGACTGGCCGCTAGCCTTGAGCACCGCAAAGACCAAGCCGCCGAACAGGCTGAAGACAAAGCCCAGGCTCAGCAAGGTTTCGACCCAGTAGCGGCGCGCCAGGGCCAGGCTGCGGCGGGCCTCGTTGAGGAGATGGCGAACCCAGGGGGTGTTGCTCATGACGCCAGCGCCTCCTCTTGCACGCCTTCTGAGGCCGAGAGCCCCAGTTGTTCCAGGTAGTGCTCGCGCAGCTCGATGGCACGCAGCTGCAGCGAACTGCAGCCGCCCAGCCAGGGCGCCCATTCGGCCATCAGGCGCGCGGCCTCGGCCGGGTCGCGCAGGGGCAAGACCCAGTGGCCGGCCTGCTGCTGCCAAGGGCGTCCGTTCAGCCAGTCGGGAGGCGGCGGGCAGGGGCTGTCGCTGCACACCTGCAGGCGGTAGCGGAACTCCTGATGAAGAAAGGTCTCGCGCGGCCCGTCAAAACGCTTGCGTCCGCGGTGGATGCTGACGATGCGTGGACACAGGCGCTCGATGAAATGCAGATCGTGCGAGCCGATCAGAAAGGTCTGGCCTGCGGATGCACCCTGGTGGACCAGCTCATGCAGGCGCTCCACGCCCTCCAGGTCCAGGCCCAGGGTGGGCTCGTCCAGCAGCACCAGCGCTGGCCGGTGGATCAGGGCGCCGATCAAGGCGGCGCGCAGCTTGTTGCCGGTGGAGAGCTGGCGGATCGGCGTGTCCACATCAGCCAGACCCAGCAGACGCGCCAAGTGCCCAAAGTACTCAGGGCTGAAGCGCTGCTCGCGCAGTTCGCAGAAGTAACGCGCATTCTCCTGTGCGGTGAGGCGCTCGTAGGCGGCGCCCCGGCCTTCCAGCAGCACGCCGATCTCGCGCAGATGCGGGCCGGGCAAGCCGGCGGCCTGGGCCGGTCCATCGCGCCAGCGCAGCTCGCCTTGGTCGGCGCCGCAGAGGCCGGTCAGAATCTTGACCAGGGTGGTTTTGCCCGAGCCATTGGGCCCCAGCAAACCGATCACCTCCGCTGTGTCCAGCCGCAGTTCGAAATCCTGCAGCGCTTGGACGGCGGACCCGCCGCGCTGGTAGCGCTTGGCCGCCGCGCTGAGCTGCATCAGCGGCGCCTGCCTTGCGGCCGGTGTCGAGCTCTGATTCATCTGCCGATCCTCCTTCCTCAATGTCTCGCGCCCGCAGCATACGGTGAACGATATGACAAGCTGCGTGGCTCGGGCGATTGGAGGCCTGGCACGCCTGAGTGGAAGGTTATGCGCTATGAATGGCCTTGACGGCTCAGTCCAAGGCCCGCAGCAGCCAGTCGCAGACCTGCTCGGGCATGGTGAAAACTTCACCGGGCGGCTTGCCGTGGGTGAAGCCGACATGGCCGCCATGGGCCGGCTGCCAGAGGCGCACGAAGGAGCCGACGTCCTGCTGCCGCGGCAGGCAGTGCGCCGGTACAAAGGGGTCGTTGCGGGCATTAAGCAGCAGGGCCGGGATGCCGATGCGCTTCAGATGGGGTTTGGCCGAGGCGCGCGCCCAGTAGTCCTCGGTGTTGCGAAAGCCGTGCAGGGGTGCGGTGAAGAGGTTGTCGAACTCGTACAGGTCACGCGCGGCACGCAGGCGTTCGCCGTCAAAGAGGCCCGGGTGCTGTTCCAGCTTGCGCAAGGCCTTGGGCACCATGCTGCGTAGAAACATGCGGGTGTAGACCAGGCGGCTGAAACCCCGGCCGATGGCGCGGCCCGAGGCCGCCAGGTCGATCGGAGAACAGATGGCGCAGACCGCGCGCACCGTGGTGGCGGCGCTTTGGCCTGACTCCTCGGCCCAGCGCAGCAAGGCATTGCCGCCCAGCGAAACGCCAGCCGCCAGAACCGGGCCCTCGTGCTGCTGCTTGCAGCGGGCCAGCATCCAGCCGATCTCTTCGAAGTCGCCCGAATGGTAGGCGCGAGGGGCCAGGTTCATCTCGCCCGAACAGCCGCGGAAATGCGGCAGGGCACAAGCCCAGCCGCGCGAGCGGGCCACCGTGGCGAAGGCTTGCGCGTACTGGCTTTGCGAACTGCCTTCCAGGCCGTGAAACAGCACCAACAGGGGCGGCACGCGCTCGTCACTTGCTCCGGGGTGGGCCAAAAAGCTGCCGGCCGGCGCTTCGGGCGGCGCGTAGTTCAGCCAGTCGACATCGACGAAGTCCCCATCCGGCGTGTCCCAGCGCTGGCGCTGGAAGCGCAGCTCGGGGCCACCCTTGTGACGGGCATAGAGGGCGGACCAGATGGTCTGGGCGTGGCCGCCGGGCAGCCAGCGCGGCGCGGAATACTGCATCGCTTGCGGCGCGCTCAGTGCAGGACCGAGGGCTCTTCGATCACTTCTTGAATGTCATGCGCATTGCCGGGGCTGGCATGGTGCAAGACCATGCGCCAGCCAAAGGCCGTCTTGAGGTAGACATTGGTGGCGATCACCCAGGCGCTTTGCTGGCCGTCCGGGCCCTGCACCTGCACCCGCTCCAGCACCTGGTGGATGGCGGTGTCGCCGGTGTGCAGGCGCCGCACGCGCTCGGGGTGGGCTGGGATGGCGCCTTGCTGGAACACCGCTTCGAAGGCGGCGCGGATCGCGCCCAGGCCGACCACGCGCGGGCCGCCCGGGTGCACACAGGAGATCTCATCCTCGTCGGCCCAGACCTCCATCAGCCGCTCCAGGTCGGCCTGCTGCAGGGCCTCGTAGAACTGCTGTTCGGTGTCCTCGGGCGAGGCCAGCAGGGCGGCGGCTTGAGCTTTGCTGCGCGGCTGCATGCTCAGTGGTGGCTGTGCAGGGTTTCGCCGGCCTTGAGCTTGTAGACGGTGCCGCAATAGGGGCACTTGCCCTGGCCGTCGTGGCTGATGTCGATGAAGACCTTGGGGTGGCTGCTCCACAAGCTCATCTTGGGGTTGGGGCAGGCAACGACGCCCGGACCTTGTACATCGGCGGCCGTGACTTCGACGATGGATTTGGCTTCGCTCATGGGAGGGTGCTTTCGTGTGAACAAGGTCGGACGCAAAAACGTGATTTTACGAGGCTTGATCGTCGGGGCGGATCAGCTGCCAGCTGCTCACCGTGCCCTTTTCCATCTGCAACTCGACGCGGGCGCCACCGGCGTCGGTCCAGCCATAGGTTTCGGGCTGTTCGCTGATCTTCTGGCCCAGGCTGCGCGTCAGGGGCAGCACCTCGACCAGCTTCATGCCGCTGCGCAGCTTGGCATTCAACATCACGGCGCTGTCAACATGCCCGACCGGGCCCTCTGACGCCGCTTTCATCACCCGCATCAGGCGCGAGAACTGCAGCAGCAGCCAGAACACCACCACCGTCAGGGCGAGCATCACGCCTTGCCAACCATAGAGAAAGCCGCCGCCCAGCAGGGCGATCAGCGCCAAACCAATACCGATCCATGTGTTCATGGCTGCATCCTACGGCTTCTGACCATCCAGTCTTGGGCCGGTCATGGCTTTGGCGTATTCTCGAAGTCTTTTCCGGGAGGGCTGCGGCCGCGCTCCAACAGCAGAGCGCGCCTCAGCAGGCTTGGGGTGCCGCTGGCCGGAGGGCCAGTGATGGCCCGGGCTCAGCAAGAGAGGACGCAGCAGTGCAGTTGTGCAGCGCAAGCATGGGAGTCGGGCGGTGCATCAGGTTCGGCGCCTTGATGGCCGGGCTGCTGCTTGCCCCGGTGGCTCCGGCCCATGCCGCCGGCGGCCCGGATTGCTCGCGCCCCTTCAGCCTGGCCCTGCATGACCATGGCCTGCTCTACTCGGCCGAGACCGGCAGCGGCATCGACAAGGACATTGCCGACGAGATGGCCCGGCGCAGTGGCTGCAAGTTTTTCGTTTCGCTCTTGCCGCGCGCCCGCATCTGGCAGCTGGTCGAAAGCGGCGCGCTCGACTTCAGCCTGTCCGGCATCAGCAATGCGCAGCGCGAGAAATTTGCCAGCTTCGCCTGGTGCTTCAGCAATCGCTACCAACTGCTGCTGCGGCGTGACAGTCAGGTCCAGAAGATCGAGGACTTCGAGCGGCAGCGCAGCCTGAAGCTGGGGGTGATTCGCAGCTTCCGTTACAGCGAAAGCGCCAACCGCCTCGTCGACAGCCTGGCCGAGCAGCAACGCCTGGTGCAGTCCACCGGCCTCAGTGCCTTGTTCGATGCCCTCAGCGCCGGGCAGATTCAGGCCATGATCATCGAGCCCTTCGACCTGCCGACCTTGCAATCGGCGCGCATCCGCGAGCTGGCCCAGGTGCTCGACTTCGGCGACGCGCCCGTGCCCCATGGCCTGATCATGTCGCGCGCCAGCCTCAGCGAGGCCGAGCAGGCGCGTTGGCGCGAGCTGATCGAAGGCATGCGCCGCGATGGCAGCCTGCTGCGCATCTTTGAAAAATACTTTCGCCCCGAGATGGCGCGGGCCATGGTGGCCTTGCCATGAAGCGTTTCAGCCTCAGAGGTTTCAGCGGCGTGCTTGGCCTGAACTCGCAAGCGAACTGGCTGCGCGGGCGCGGCCTGCCCTTGGCGGTCTTGCTGCTCAGTCTGAGCCTGACCCTGAGCTTCTGGCATTCCGAGCAGGCGCGCGAGCAGGCCGTGCAGCGCCAGGCCTTTGATGCCAGCTTGCGCGAACTCAGCGAGCGCATCGAGCAGCGCATGGCCGCACAGCAGCATCTGTTGCAAGGCGTGCAGGGTTTTCTGGGTGTTCACGGCCCGCTCGATGCCGTGGCATTACAGCGTTATGTGGATGCCTTGCCCCTGGGCGCCGATTTCGCCGGCCTGCAGGGCATCGCCGTCGTGCTGCCACAAGCCTCGCGCGCCGGTCAGGCATTCAAGATCCAGCAGATGGAACCTGGCCTGCTGCGCAACCGTGCTCTGATGGCACTCGATCTGGGCACCTTGCCGGCCCTGTCCCAGACCTTGCTGCTGGCGCGCGACTCGGGCCATCTGGCCCTGTCGCCGCTGTTGAATCTGCGTGAGCTGGCCCTGACGGCGCAGCCCGGCTTTGCGTTGGCTTTGCCGATCTACCGTGGCGGGCGCATGCCGGCCTCGATCGAGGAGCGGCGCCAGGCCCTGCAGGCCTGGGTGCTGGCACCGGTGGCGGCCGCGGAGCTGATGGCCAGCCTGTATGGCGAGCTGCCCGCATCCCTGTCCCTGGCCTTGTTCGACGGACAGGATCTGGACGAAAGCCGCCTGCTCTACCGCCGTGCTGATGCTGGCTGGCGGCCCGACCCCCTGGGCTTGGCCGAGGCGCCGCCGCCGGCCGTGCGCCAGGCCAGCGAGTTCCTGGTGCTGGGCGGGCGCACCTGGACGCTGCAACTGGCCGCGGGGCCAGGCTTTGCGGCCCGACACGGTGCGGACTACGCGCCCAATGTGCTGTGCGCCGGGGTGGTGCTGAGCCTGCTTCTGGCCTTGTTGGCCTGGTTGCTGGGCAGCGCCCGTGAACGCGCCCTGGCCCTGGCCGAGCGAATGACCCAGGCCTTGCGTGAGAGTGAGCAGCGCTGGGCCTTTGCGGTCGAGGGTGCCGGCGACGGCGTCTGGGACTGGCACCTGCCCAGCGGCCAGCTCGCCAGCTCGGCGCGCTGGAAGCAGCTGATGGGTCTGCCGGCCGAGCCAGCCGCATGCCCGATCAGCCAGGTCTGGGGTTTGATTCATCCAGAGGACCTGACCCGGGTGCAGAGTGAGGCGCAAGCCTGCCTGGAGGGCTCGGCCGCCCAGTTTTCGGTCGAGTACCGGGTGGCCGGTCCGGCCGCGCGTTGGAACTGGGTGCTGGCCCGTGGCACCGTGGTCGAACGCAGCCTGCAGCAAAGGCCGGTGCGCATGATCGGCACCCTGTCCGACATCAATGCGCGCCGCCAGTCCGAGGAGCGGGTGCGTTTCATGGCTTTGCACGACCCCCTGACCGAGCTGGCCAACCGGGCCCATTTCGACGAGCGCCTGCGTTTTGCCCTGGCCAATGCGCGGCGCTATCAGGAGCCCATCGGCCTGATCCTTCTCGACCTGGACCGATTCAAGCCCATCAACGACCAGTTCGGTCATGCCGTCGGCGACCAGCTGCTGCAGACCGTGGCGCGGCGCATCAAGGCGGCCGTGCGCGAGACCGACACCGTGGGTCGCATCGGCGGCGACGAATTCGTGGTGCTCTTGACCGGGCCCTTGAGCCGCGAGTCGGCCCAGGGCGTGGCCGACAAGATCTACACCCAGGTGGCCCAGCCCATGGAACTCGGCGGCGTGCGCCTGGAGATGACCTGCTCGCTGGGCCTGGCCCTGTTCCCCGAGGACGGCCAGGACGAGCTGAGCCTGGCCAAGAGCGCCGACGACGCCATGTACCGCAACAAGCGCGCCGGTCGACCCTGGCTGGGCGAGGCCCGCTATGGCCCGCCGCCCGCCGCGCCTGCAGCACCCTCGCGCGACCCGGCCAGCGGCGCTGGGGGCGAAGGCTTCACAAGCCCCTGACGCAGTCCATGGCCTCTTCGATGCGCTCGACCGCATGGACGGTCAGGCCTTCGATCGGCTTCTTGGGCGCATTGGCCTTGGGTACGACGGCGACGCTGAAGCCCAGCTTGGCCGCTTCCTTGAGCCGCTCCTGGCCGCGCGGGGCTGGCCGCACCTCGCCGGCCAGGCCGATTTCGCCAAAGGCGATGAAGCCCTTGGGCAGCGGCCGGCCGCGCAGCGAGCTCTGGATGGCCAGCAGCACAGCCAGGTCGGCCGCCGGCTCGCTGATGCGCACGCCGCCGACCGCGTTGACGAACACGTCCTGATCCTGGGTGGCCACGCCAGCGTGGCGGTGCAGCACGGCCAGCAGCATGGCCAGGCGGTCACGGTCCAGGCCGACCGAGAGCCGGCGCGGGCTGGGCCCGCCGCCGTCGACCAAGGCCTGCAGCTCGACCAGCAGCGGCCGCGTGCCTTCCAGCGTCACCAGCACGCAGCTGCCGGGCACCGGCTCGCCGTGGGTGCTCAGAAAGATGGCGCTGGGGTTGGCCACGCCCTTGAGGCCTTTCTCCGTCATGGCAAAGACGCCGATCTCGTTGACGGCACCAAAGCGGTTTTTGATTGCCCGCACCAGGCGGAAGCTGCTGTGGGTGTCGCCCTCGAAGTACAGCACCGTGTCGACAATGTGCTCCAGCACGCGCGGGCCGGCCAGCGAGCCTTCCTTGGTGACATGGCCGACCAGCACCATGGCGCAGCCGCTGGATTTGGCCGTGCGTGTCAGCTGGGCCGCGCATTCGCGCACTTGCGCCACCGAGCCGGGGGCCGAGCTCAGATGTTCGGAGTACAGCGTCTGGATCGAGTCGATGACGCAGAAGGCCGGGCGCTCGGCCTCCAGCGTGGCCAGGATTTTTTCCAGGCTGATCTCGGCCAGCACCCGCACCTTGAGCCCGGCCAGACCGAGGCGGCGCGAGCGCATGGCGATCTGGGCGCCCGATTCCTCGCCGGTCACATAGAGCACCGGCAGCTTTTGCGACAGGTCGTCGATGGCCTGCAGCAGCAGGGTCGATTTGCCGATGCCCGGGTCGCCGCCGATCAGCACCACACCGCCGGCGACGATGCCGCCGCCGAGCACGCGGTCCAGCTCATCCTGGCCGGTGCGGGTGCGCTCGAAATCGGTGGCCTCAATCTCGCTGAGCGTGGCCACTGGCTGGCTCTTGGCCAGGGCCTGGTAGCGGTTGTTCTTGCCGCTGGCGCCGGGCGCCTCGGCCACGCCCTCGATCAAGGTGTTCCAGGCGCCGCAGCTCGGGCATTTGCCCAGCCATTTGGGGCTGATGCCGCCGCAGTCCGAGCAGGTGTAGATGGATTTCTCTTTGGCCATGGGGCGATTGTCCTCGCTCGCCGTCAGGCGGCCCGCTTGTCCTCAGCCCGGATGCTGAAGCTGGCGCTCGATGCGCCGGTCCGGCACCAACCACATCAGGGCCACGGCAATGAACAGGGCTTGTGCCAGCCAGGTCTGCCAGAAGGCCAGCGGAATCGCCAGGGCGTAAAGCACGACCGAGAGCAAGCCCTTGTGGTCGCGACCGATGGCCTGGGCCAAGGGGGACTGGCGGCCCTCTGTCGCGATGATGCAGCGCGCCAGAATCCAGTAGGCAATGGCCGCCATCAGCAGCACGCCACCGTAAAAGGCGGTGGGCAGGGCGCCGAAATGGTTCTCGCCCATCCAGCCGGTGACGAAGGGCAGCAGGGACAGCCAGAACAGCAGGTGCAGATTGGCCCAGAGCACGCCGCCGCTGACCTGGCGGGCGGCATGCAGCATGTGGTGGTGGTTGTTCCAGTAGATGCCCACATAGACAAAGCTCAGCACATAGCTGAGGAACACCGGCGCCAGGGGCAGCAGGGTGGCGAGGTCTTCGCCATGGGGTACTTTCAGCTCCAGCACCATGATGGTGATGATGATGGCGAGCACGCCATCGCTGAAAGCTTCAAGTCGGGTCTTGTGCATGGGAAGGAAGGCGAGCGCCGTCAAGCTGAATGGGGCTGAAGTGTTCCTCAGCCGGAGCAGCTGGGCAAGCGGAGCTGACGCCGGGAGCGCATCGGGCGCAGATCGCCCCCAGCGAGTTCGTGGCCAAGATGACAGAATCCGGCCCTGGCCGGCGTCTTGCCAGGGCCTCAAGGAGCTGTACATGGAGTTTTCGACCTGGCTGGCATTTTTTGCCGCTTCCTGGGCCATCAGCCTGTCGCCGGGCGCTGGTGCGATTGCCGCCATGAGCTCAGGCCTCAACCATGGCTTTCGGCGCGGCTACTTCACCACCTTCGGCCTGATTCTGGGCATCCTGACCCAGATCCTGCTGGTCGGCGCGGGACTGGGCGCCCTGATCGCCACATCCAGCCTGGGCTTTGCCATCGTCAAATGGCTTGGTGTGGCCTACCTTGTCTACCTGGGCATCCAGCAATGGCGTGCGCCGGCCACGCCCATGGTGGCGGCCGACAGCGAAGCGGCCCAGGTGACACGGCGCCAGCTGGTGCTGCGTGGCTGGGCCATCAACGCCGTCAACCCCAAGGGCACGGTCTTCCTGCTGGCCGTGGTGCCGCAGTTTCTCGACCTCAAGGCCAGCTTGTTGCATCAATACCTGGTGATCGCCGCCACCCTGGGCTTCACCGATCTGGTGGTGATGGCCGGCTACACCGTGCTGGCCGCGCGCGTGCTGTCGGCCTTGAGATCGCCCGCCCACATCAAGGCCATGAACCGCACCTTCGGCAGCCTCTTTGTGGTGGCGGGCGCCTTGCTGGCCAGCTTCAAGCGCAGCGTTTGAATCGTTTGACGGCGATTTGTAGAAGGACAGTTCGTGATGCCCATCGTCCCCTTCTTTGCAGCCATTCTGGCCTTGCTGTTTTTTGCGCTGAGTGTGCGAACCCTGCGTTTGCGCCATCGGCTGAAGATTGGTCTGGGTGATGCGGGCAATAGCGAGATGCTGCGCGCGGTGCGGGTGCATTCGAATTTCGCTGAGTATGTGCCCATCACGCTCTTGCTCCTGTTTTTCGCCGAGAACCTGGGCGCTCCGACTTGGGCGATGCTTGGCTTGGGCTTCCTGTTGGTGCTTGGCCGCTGTTCGCATGCCTACGGTGTCAGCCAGGCGCGTGAGAATTTCAGCTTTCGCATTGCTGGCATGGCCATGACTTTTTCTGTGCTTTTGGCGGCAACAGCCTATGTCTTCTGGGTCTATGGTCGAAGCCTGTTAGGCTGAGCCGGGACGGAAACTTGGTGTTGGGCCGCTTGGCGCTGCCTTTTTTCCTTCCCCCTTCCTTCCTTTCACAAACGCCTGAAGCAGGCGTTTTCTTTTTTCGATGCCCACCATTTCCACCCGTTGGCTGTTCTGGGGCCCGACCCTGATCTGGGCCAGCACCTGGCATGTGATCCTCTACCAGCTGGACAGCGGAGTGCCGGTGCTGAATTCGGTGGGCTGGCGATTTGCCATCGCGGCCGCCTTGCTGTTCGGCCTGGCGCTCTGGCGCCGTGAATCGCTGCGCATGCCGGCGGGCGCGCATCTCTTGATGCTGGCCACCGGCATCGTCCAGTACAGCGGCAACTACTACTCGGTCTACGAGGCGGAACGCCATATTCCGACCGGCCTGGTGGCCGTCTTGTTCTGCCTCATGGTGTTTGGCAATGCGCTGAGCGGCCGTTTCTTTTTCGGCCAGAAGGTGACGTGGCGCTTTTTGCTGTGCGCCAGCGGCGGGGTGGTCGGCGTGGTGATGATCTTCTGGCCCGAGATCGCCGAAACCGGCGCGCGCCCGACCGCGGCCCTGGGCTTGGGTCTGGGGCTGCTGGCCGTGCTCGCGGCCTGCATCGGCAATGTGCTGACGCTGACCTTGACGCGGCGCGGCCTGCCCCTGGTGCCCATCCTGGCCTGGAGCATGGGCTATGGCGCGGTGTTCCTGCTGCTGATGTCGCTGCTGAGCGGCCAAGGCCTGCATTTCGACTGGCGTGCACCCTATGTACTGAGCCTGCTTTACCTGGCGGTGTTCGGCTCGGTGACGGCCTTTGTGCTCTATTTCAAACTCGCGCAATTGCAGGGTCCGGCCAGGGCGGCGCTGACCGGGGTGGTGATTCCGGTGATTGCCTTGGCCATCTCGGCAGCTCTGGAGGGCTGGGTGCCCAATGCCCTGTCGCTCGCGGGCATGGGGCTGTGCCTGGGCAGCATCTTCATGGCGACACGGCCTGCCTGACGCCTCTGCGGCTCAGCCGTTCACTTTGCTCGGTCCACTGTCGACAGGCGCATGGCGCGGCAGGGTCAAGGTCAGGCAGGTGCCCTTTCCCTGCTCGCTGTGCAATTCGATCTGACCACCGAGCACATTGCGCACCAGGTTGTAGACCAGGTGCAGGCCCAGGCCGCTGCCCCCCTTGCCGAAGCGGGTGGTAAAAAAGGGTTTGAAGACTTGGTCCAGATGCGCGGGCGGAATGCCGCAGCCGTTGTCGCTGACGGTGATCACCACGCTCTGTGCATCGGCTGACTTCAGTTTGATCTCGATGCGGCCACCCGTGCGCTCGTCGAAGCCATGCAGCACCGCGTTTTGCACCAAATTGGTCAGCACTTGGCCAAAAGCACCCGGATAGCCGTCCAGGCTGAGGTCTTCAGGCAGGTCAATCAAGACCTCATGCTGCCCCGTCTTCAGCGCGAAATGCAGCAAGTGCACCACCTCCTCGCTGACCTTTCTGAGCTCGAACGGGCGGCGCTGCAGACTGGCCCGGTCGATGGCGACTTGCTTGAAGTCCCTCACCAAACCTGCGCTGCGGCGCAGATTGCCAAGGCACAGCTCCAGTGATTGCTCGGCCAAGGCGATCCGGGACAGCAGTTCGCTGCGCTTGACCGTGCCTCCTGCCAGCTGTTGCTGTGCCTCCTGGAGTGCGCTGCTCGCGGTGTCGGCAGCAATCAAGGCATTGCCGATGGGTGTGTTGAGCTCGTGCGAGACCCCCGCCACCAGAGAGCCCAGGCTGGCCAGGGTTTCGCGCTGGACCAGTTCGTTCTGTGCCTGTTGCAAGGCGTCGCCCCGTTCGCGCACGCGCGCTTCCAGAGACAGGTTCAGCAAGCGCACCGCTTCCTCGGCGTGGCGGCGCTCTTGCACCTCGCCCTCCAAGGCCAGCAAGGCCGCTTGTTCCTGGCGCCGATGTACCGCCAACTCGGTCGCCATGCTGTCGAAGGCTTGGTTCAGGCGCCGCAGATCCCGTGAAGCCTGCGGCGGCAGGGCCTGCGGTTCGGCCCCACTCAACAGATGTGCGGCCAAGGCTTCCGTGGACGCAGTGATCGCATTCAGCGGCCGTTGCAGGCGTTGACGGATCAAGGCCTTCAGGAGCAGCAAGGTCAGAATCAGCGTGATGGCGCCGACTGTCAGCAAGGCGCCCACGAGTCGCTCCAGCAGCGCATTGATGGCCGCTTGCGGCAGCAGCTGCACCGACCACCAGTCAGGCCCATCGATGCGCGACCAAACCAGCAGATAGCGGCCATCCGGTGTACGTGCGCTGCGCTGCTCGGAGGGCGCGCTCTTGATCAGCTGATGCACCGAGCTCAGCACCGGGTCTTTCAGATCGCCCAAAGCCAGTTGACCCTGGGCTGCGGCAATTCGTTCGCGCAGTTCGGGGTGGGCGATCAGGTGGCCGTCGCGGCTGAAGATCATGGACACCGAAGCCAGCGGTGCCTTGGTTTCGGCGATCTGCTGCAGCAAAGTGTCGATGGTGATGTCATGCCCCATGGTGCCCACCCAGTGGCCGCGCCAATCGAGGGGCTGGATCACCGAAACCATCCATGCCTTGGCTTCGCCGTCGTAGTAGACGGGCGTCCAGAAGCTCCGTCGTTCCGGATTGCGGGCCGGGTCCGAGCCGGTCATGGTGGGGTAGTTGAAGTTGTCGGTGGCCGAGCTAGCGCTCTTGCCCCAGTCGATGCCCAGCGAGAACACCATCAGACCCTTCTCGACAAAGTCGGTGTACACCGAAAAGTACGGGGGCACCAGCGCCGGCCCTTGCTCGCTGAGCAGGGCATGGCTGACGACGGCGCGGCGCCGTACCGAGGCATCAGGCCCCTGTGACCCGTGCTGAAGGTAGAAGGTCGGCGCCCTTAGCGTGTCGATCCATGGCGCTTGGATGCGCCAGACGCCATCGGCCTGGCGTTCGAACAGCTGTGCGAATCGGCGCTCGATCTCAGCGTCTGAAGGCTGGTCAATCCGACGCTGCCATTCCTTGGCCAGCCTCTCCACGCTGATCTGTGCCGACTTGAAGGTCTGGCCTTGCAGGGTGGCTTGCAGTTCCACGCTGCGCTGCAAGATCGGCGGGACGCCTTGCTCCACCAGGCGCCCGACCAGGAGGTAGGCCATGCCGGCCAGCATCAGCAGCATCAGGAACACCAGCGCGCTCAGCTGCAACAGCAGCTGGCGCGCCAGGGACTGCTCACGAAATGCTTGGCGCCACGATTGCATGAAGCGGAGGGTTGCGTAGCTGCCCTTTGACCCCAATGGCGAAGGCGCGCGGTGGCATGCTAACCGCGAATCAAATCTCAGCGTCCCACCATTTTGCGATCTGCATCAGACGGGCTGCTTGCGGCCTTGAGTGCAAAGGCACGGTGCCTGGGCTGCCCGTGCCAGTCTGAAACACAGGGTTGGCCCGAGCCCTTTGCCGGGGACAGCTCCCCCTAGCTCACAGACTTGTGAGCGTTTGTCACACTGCTGACACTGAGGCTTCGAAGCGCCACTCTGGCGCCTCGTTCCGCGAACTCCACGCACTGACCTCAAGGGAATTGTCCATGTCGCTCACTTCCAAATTCCTGCTTCAGCCGCTGGCCTTGGCCGCAATGGTCTGCCTCGCTGGCGGCGCCCAGGCCACGGTGACGGTCTACACCTCGCAAGCGGCCTTCTTGGCTGCCGTGACGGCGCCCGGCGTTGACACCTTCACCGGCTTCTCCATCTCCGGCTCGACCCCCAGCCCCATCAATCGCACGGCCGGCTCCTACGGCTACACGGCAACTGCCAGCACCAGCACTTTCTTCGGCGCAGGCACCGTGGCCAATCCCTGGTTGTCCACCAACCTCGCCACCGACTCTGTGACCTTCAACGGCTTCACCGGCGGTGTGAGCGCCATCGGCGGTAACTTCTTTGGCTCCAACATCTCGGGCCTGTTTGCGGCCGGCGACGTGGTGCTGACCGCCACCGATGCCAGCGGCACGGTCAGCCAAACCATCACGGGCGCGACCACCAGCAGCTTCATCGGTTTTGTGTCCAATGGCGCCCTCTTGTCCGCCACCCTGGCTGCAGTCCAGCCGGCCGGTGCGGTCCTGTGGCCCACCGCCGACAACCTGACTCTGGCCACCGTGGCAGCCGTACCCGAGCCGCAGACTTACGCCTTGCTGCTGTCCGGGTTGGGTGTCTTGGGCCTGATCGCCCGTCGGCGTCGGCAGGCTTGATCGAACTCAGGGGCCGGGCAAGCCCTCTCGGGCTTTGCCCTCGTTGACGCTGCTGAAAGTCCGACCTATCGTGATTTGGTTTTCAGGACCCGGTTCGCGGGCGGTACCACTCACGCAAAGGACGTCCCATGAAGTTTCTCAAGCAAGTCGCAGCTGCACTTCTGAGCGGCGCCGCCCTCATGGCCTCTGGCTTGGCGCAGGCCGACACGAGCTGGGCCTGGTCCTATACCGGCACGGGCGTGAGCGCCTCTGGCACTTTCACGACCGCCGGTGCAGCCCTGGTACCCGAGGACATCCTCAGCATCAGCGGTAGTCGCAATGGTGTGGCCATCCTGGGTTTGGTGCCCGTGGGCGAAGACGGCAACTTTGCCTACGACAACCAGTTCGCCAACAGCGGCAATTACTTCACCGACGCCGGCATTCTCTACGACGTGGGCGGCGGTGACGCCGGCCACTTCAATGTCTATTTCTTCGAGGGTCAGCATTTCGACCTGCAGGTGGTCGATGGCCAGGCGATCGAGACCCCGATCAGCTTCTCGGTCACGGCCGTGCCGGAAGCCGCCACCTATGTCTATATGGCGCTGGGCCTGGCCGGCATCGGCGCCCTGGCGCGCCGCCGTAAGCTGGCGCCCGGCGCGGCCGCCTGAACTTCCGTTCGCAGCTTTCTGCGAGGCGAGCGCCCTTCGGGTCGCTCGCCTTTTTCATGGTCGACTGAGATTCAGCGGCCGACCATGTCCTCGACGCGCACCCAGCGGTCGAAGTCTTGCTCGCTCAAGAGGCCCAGCTGCAGGGCCGCCTGGCGCAGGCTGCTGCCTTGGGCATGCGCCAGTTTGGCAATCTGAGCGGCCTGGTCGTAGCCGATATGGGGGGCCAGGGCCGTCACCAGCATCAGGGACTCGTTGAGCAATTGCTGGATGCGCTCGCGCCGCGGCTCGATGCCCGCAACGCAGTGTTGGCTGAAGCTGCGCGCGCCGTCGCTGAGCAGGCGGGCGCTTTGCAGGAAGTTATGGGCCATCATGGGTCGGAACACATTGAGCTCGAAGTTGCCGCTGGCGCCGCCGAAATTGAGCGCCACATCGTTGCCGAAGACCTGGCAGCAGATCATGGTCAGGGCTTCACTCTGGGTCGGGTTGACCTTGCCCGGCATGATGGAGGAGCCGGGCTCGTTCTCCGGGATCTGCAGCTCGCCGAGGCCGCAACGCGGGCCGCTGGCCAGCCAGCGGATGTCGTTGGCGATCTTCATCAGGCTGGCTGCTATGGTCTTGAGCACGCCATGGCCGTGCACCAAGGCATCGGCCGCCGCCATGACCTCAAACTTATTGGGCGCACTGACAAAGGGCAGGCCGGTCGCCTCGGCGATGCCGGCCGCAGCGCGCTCGGCAAAGGCGGGGTGGGCGTTCAGGCCGGTACCGACCGCCGTGCCGCCCAGGGCCAGTTGGTAGAGATGGGGCAGGGCGGCTTGCAGGTGCAGCTGGCCTTGTGCCAGCTGCGCCACATAAGCTGAAAACTCCTGGCCCAGGGTGAGGGGCGTGGCGTCCTGCAGATGCGTGCGGCCGATCTTGATGATATCGGCAAAGGCCCGTGCCTTGAGGTCGAGTTGGCTGCGCAACTTCTCCAGGGCCGGCACCAGCTGCTGCTCGATCGCCAGCGCCGCGGCGATGTGCATGGCGGTGGGGAAGACGTCGTTGGAGGACTGGCCGAGGTTGACCTCGTCGTTCGCGTGCACCCGGCGCGCGGGTCCGCGCGCGCCACCGAGCAGCTCGCTGGCGCGGTTGGCCAGCACCTCGTTGACGTTCATATTCGTTTGTGTGCCCGAGCCGGTCTGCCAGACCGACAGCGGGAACTCCTCGGCCCAGCGCCCGGCCAGTACTTCATCGGCGGCCGCGACGATGGCCTCGGCTTTGGCGGGCGCCAAGAGGCCTAACTCTCCGTTGACACGGGCACTGATCTTCTTCACCAGCACCAATGCATGGATCAGCTCGGGCGCCTGCCGTTCGGTGGAGATGGCAAAGAACTGCAAGGAGCGCTGCGTTTGCGCGCCCCAAAGGTGCTCGGCAGGAACGGCGATGTCGCCGAAGCTGTCATGTTCAAGCCGCTGCGGGGCGGCGGAGGAATCGGGCATGGACGGGCCTCCTGAAGCGTGCCGCGATTCTTCCCGAAGCGGGGGCGGTGCACCCCCGAGCTTGGCACAAGCGCGCAGGGGTCCCGGAGGTCATGCCTGGGCTTGTCAGTGTGCGGCCACAGGCGCGGTGGGCGGCCTGTTTCGCCGTTGACGCGCGGCCCCGCTCCTCTTTAGCCTGGGCTCAGGCCCGCGCCAGTGAAGACGTCAGGCCCTTCATCGAAGACCCTCTTGCCTTGATCGAAAGGATGGATCGCATGACTCAGCAGCTCGCTTCCACTTCAACTTCTCTCTCCTCTGTGTTCGACACCGCACTGAAGCCTCAGCCGGGCCCGGCCCGCTACACCGGCCTGGGCATTGCGGTCCTGGTGCATGTGGCTCTGGTGGTCGGCTTGATTCAGGGCTTTGCCCGACCCAGCCTGCCCAAACCACCGGCCAAGACCGAGGTGGAGGTTCTGATGGATGCGCCCAAGCCGCCCGAGCCTGTGCCCCAGCCGATCGCGGTGGAGCTGCCGCAGCACTTGCGCGACATTCCTTTGCCAATCAAGGTGCCGGTGCCCGACATCGTGATCCAGCGCGATCCCAGCCCCACCGACATCCAGACCCGCTACGACGGCCCGCCGGTGGTGGACTACAGCTCGCGGCCGACCGTGGCCGAGCCCGTGCAGAGCCCGCCCGTGGTTGAGCCGGCGATTCGTCAGGCCGGCATGGTCTGCACGCAGATGGCCCGGCCCGAGCTGCCCGCCCTGAGTTGGAGTGGTGAGGCGGTGTTCAAGATCCTGGCCACCGTGCGCGAGGGTCGCGTGGTGGCCACCGAGCTGCTGGCCGCGCGCGGCGCCCTCGATGGCAAGACACGCCGCCAACTGATGGGCGCCATTGAGAGCACGCTGCGCGAACACTATGTCTGTCCCGGCAACCATCGCTTCGAGCAGGAGTTTGCCTTCCGCGTCGATTGAGTCGGCACTCAGAGCGAGGGTGCCTTGCGTGAGTCCTCGTCGTTCTGCCAGCCCAGGCCCGGGACGGGCTTGGGCGCTTCGGGCACCAGCAGCCAGAGCAGCAGGTAGGCGAGCAGACCGGCGCCGTGGCAGAACAGCAGGGACAGGAAGATCAGGCGCCAGATCCAGGCCGCTGTGCCACTGATCTCCATCAGGCCGCCGCAGACGCCGCCCAACCAGCGTTCATCGCGGCTGCGCTGCAGGCGGTTGATGGCCGAGCCCAAGCCTTGCTCCTTGCGATCCGGCTGGGCCTGGGCACGGCTGTAGGTGCTGGACGGCTCGCTGGCCTGCCCTTGCAACAGCCGCTCCTTGGCACGCTGAAACTCATCGTCGGACAGTTGGCCGCGCTGATGCAGTTCGGCCAGGCGTTCCAGTTCGTTGCTGAGGGACATGATGCGGGGCTCCAGGTCTTGCATGGCGAGTTGCCATGGAAGCCAGTGTGCGCAGGCCGCCAGGGTCGGGCCAGCGGGCTGCGACGAACTGCAAGGCTCGGCGCCTCAGTTGCATGGAATCCGGGTATACCCGCGGATCGCCTATTCCTGCACTCGGCCGCGCCCGGCCTTGATGCCGCTGCGCTGCGCCTTGCCCTCCAGGCGGCGCTGCTTGGAGCCCCAGGTCGGCTTGGTGGCCTTGCGGGCCTTGGGTGTGTGGGCCACGCTCTGGACCAGATCGACCAGGCGGGCCACCGCATCGGCACGGTTGGCCTCCTGGCTGCGCGAATCCTGTGCCTTGATGACGATCACACCCTCGTTGTTGAGGCGCTGGTCGGACAGAGCCAGCAGGCGCTGCTTAATCAGGGGCGGCAAGCTGGAGCGTTCAATGTCGAAGCGCAGGTGCACGGCGCTCGACACCTTGTTGACGTTCTGCCCGCCCGGGCCGCTGGCGCGTATGAAGCTGAAGTCCAGCTCCCAGTCGGCGGGTGTCCAGTTCAGGATCACCGCGCCGCTCGCAGCCGCTCAGTCGCCATGTACGACGCTGACCGGCACGCGCTTGGTGAGCGCGCACATCAGCTCATAGCCAATGGTGCCGGCGGCCTTGGCCACCTCGTCGATGCCGAGGACGGCACCGCGGCTGCTCAGGCCCCAGAGCGTCACCTCGCTGCCCAGTCCGGCGTGCGGCAGCAGGGTCAGGTCGACTGCGAGCATGTCCATGGACACCCGGCCGACCGTGGCGCTGCGCTGCCCATCGACCAGCACCGGGGTACCGCTGCCGGCATGGCGCGGGTAGCCGTCGGCGTAGCCACAGGCCACGGTGCCGATGCGCATGGGCCGGTCGGCGGTGAAGCTGCTGCCGTAGCCGACGGTGTCGCCGGGCTGCAGATGTTGGATGCCAATGACCTTGGCGCGCAAACTCATGCCGGGCTTGAGGTCCCAATGGGCGGCGTCATGCTCGGGGTAGTCGGGCACGCCGCCATAGCTCATGATGCCGGCGCGGACCCAGTCTGCCCGCACGCCTTCGATCTGGTTGTAACGCAGCGTGGCCGCGCTGTTGGAGAGTGAGCGCTCACCGGGAAGGTCGGCAGTGGCGGCCTGGAAGGCGGCGACCTGGTGGGCGATGCCGTCTTTGCCAAAGCGCTGCGCATCGGCATCGGAGAAATGCGTCATCAGCGAAATCTCGTCCACCTGGGGCAGGGCGTTGAGCCGGGTCCAGGCCGCGCGGAAGGCCTGCGGGCTGAAACCCAGACGGTTCATGCCGCTGTTCATCTTCAGGAAGACGCGGTGCGGCTCGTGCGTCTTGTGCATGGCCAGCCAGTCGATCTGCTGTTCGCAGTGCACCGCATGCCAGAGCTTGAGGCGCGAGCAGAGCTCCAGATCCCGCGACTCGAAGCAGCCCTCGAGCAGCAAGATGGGCCCGCGCCAACCGAGGGCGCGCACGCGTTGCGCTTCGTCCAGGTCCAGCAAGGCGATGCCGTCGGCAGCCCGGAAGGCCTCGAAGACGTTCTCGATGCCGTGGCCATAGGCATTGGCTTTGACGACGGCCCAGACCTGGGCGTCCGGCACGCAGGCGCGCGCGCGCGCCAGGTTGTGGGCCAGGTGGGGGAGATGGATGAGGGCTTCGATCGGGCGTGGCATGCCCGATATTGTGGCACCCCGCCCGCCCTGTTCTTGGGATGGCGAGAGTGGCGTGAAAGTGCTGCGTGCTATAAACCGGGCGCGGCCACGGGCGTGGCTGCAGCCTGGGGAAAACCCGGAACAGACCGTCCCAGCGTGAGTGCCGGCATGCACCCGTCCTCTCGCGCCTTGCTCGACATTTCCCCGCAGTACCGATTGGGTTCATGAAAAAAGGCTTCTTTTCCATCATGTCGGCGCAGTTCTTCAGCTCGCTGGCGGACCAGGCCTTGTTGGTCGGCGCCATCGAGTTGCTGAAGAGCACGGCAGCGCCGGCCTGGCAGATTCCCGCGCTGGGCCCCATGTTTGCGCTCTTCTATGTGGTGCTGGCGCCCTTTGTCGGTGCATTCGCGGACGCCGTGCCCAAGGGCAAGGTCATGTTCTATTCGAACCTGATCAAGATTTGCGGCTGCCTGATGATGCTGTTCGGGGCTCATCCCTTGGCGGCCTATGCGGTTGTGGGCCTGGGTGCCGCGGCCTATTCGCCGGCCAAGTACGGCATCCTGACCGAGCTGCTGCCCCCTTCGCAACTGGTCAAGGCCAATGGGTGGATCGAGGGGCTGACGATTGCATCCATCATCCTTGGCATTCTCCTGGGAGGGCAGTTGGTCGGTCCGAACTTGGCGCCTCTGCTGCTGAGCCTGGATCTGCCCTTTTTCACCACCGGTGTCGACACGGCTGCCGAAGCCGCCATCAGCAGCCTGGTTGTTCTGTATGTGATTGCCGCGCTGTTCAATCTCAGCATCCCCCGCACCCAAGCCGCGCTGCAGCCGCTGTCGCTGAGCCCGGTCGAGCTGGTGCGTGATTTCGCCTCTTGCAACTCGCGCCTGTGGCAAGACAAGCTGGGTCAGATCTCCCTGGCCACCACCACCTTGTTCTGGGGCGTCTCGGCCAATTTGCGCATCATCGTGTTTGCCTGGGCCGCCGTGGCCCTGGGCTACAACACCACGCAGGCGGCCAATTTGGGCGGCGTGGTGGCGGTCGGTACGGCGGTCGGTGCCGTGGTCGCCTCCATGTATATGCGCCTGGATCGGGCCACCAAAGTGATCCCCCTGGGCATCCTGATGGGCGTGCTCATCATCGTGTTGAATGGCATCACCCACCTCTGGGCGGCCGTGCCTTTCCTGATCGTGCTGGGCATGATTGGCGGCTATCTGGTCGTGCCCATGAATGCACTGCTCCAGCACCGCGGCCACAACCTGATGGGCGCGGGCCGCTCGATCGCCGTGCAGAACTTCAACGAGCAGGCCTGCATCTTGGGTCTGGGCGCCTTCTACACCGGCATGACGAGGCTCGGCCTGTCGGCCTATATCGCCATCTCCATTCTCGGCCTGATCGTGGCCGTGACCATGTGGATCGTGAAGCGCTGGCATGAGCGCAACTGTGTGCAGCACCGTGAAGAGGTGGAGCGCCTGCTGGTGCTGGCGCGCTGCGATGAGTGCCACTGAGCTGCCGGCCCGCTCTGGCCGGTAAAAGAAAGCCCGCCTGCAAGCGCTCTTGCGGCGGGCTTTTCTTCGGCTGCAGCCTGGCCTTCAGTTGCGGCGACGCGCGGCCGGCTCCACGGTCTTGACACCGCCGAGCACGGCCTCGATGTGCTCGGACCAGGCGCGCGCGATCTTGAAGCAGCCGCTGTGGTTGAGGTGGATCTCGTTGTGCCAGTCGCCGCTGCTGCCGCTGGTGCCCGGTGTGGCCGGGGCCAGGGGCACGGTGGTCGAGTCGAAGACATGCAGGCCCGGGAACTGCTCCTTGTCGGCCGCCATGCTCTTGAGCAGCTGGGCCAGGTGGAAGACCATCAGGCGGCTGACCGCGGCCCAATCGGCGCTGGGCAGGGCATAGGCCTTGAGAGCCGGGTACAGCCAGGGGCCGGAGGCACCCAGGCCGCCGTCGTCGGCGCCGGCCGGGCGCGGCATGGGCACGGCGTAGCAATGCATAAAGACCGGCTTGCCGGCCGAGGGCCCCTGGTCGCGCAGGGTCAGCAGATGGCGGACATTGGTGCGCAGGTAATCGCTGTAGGTCTGCCAGCCGGGTTCCGAGAAGTAACGGGCCACGCCAGCGGAAGGCGCGCCCCATTCGGTCTGATGACGGATCAGGCGCAGGTGCAGGGGCACATCCTGGCCGTCGGCGCCGTGGGCTGGAGTCTGGGCCGCGGAGATCAGGTCATTGCCGCCCACCGAGAGCAGCACGCCGTCCCAGGCCAGGGCCGCCTCGCCGCTCAGCAGGCCGACGAAATCGGCCGCCGACTCCAGGTCCACCATATGGCTGAGCGCTTCGCCCGAGCCGGCGCAGTTGACAGCGCAGACGGGGGCCTTGAAGACCATCTCTTGCAGCAGATTGGCATGGGCGTTGAGCTTGGCGGCCGAGTTCGAGAACCAGGAATCGCCTTGGGCCAGCAGGCGCCAGCGGTAACTTGTCAGGTCGGGCGCCGGGGTGGACAGCAGGTCCCCCGGCTTGAAGCAGGCCAGATGATCCAAGGAAGACTCTCCCTTTTTTACAAAGCTCAGCGTTGCAGATGGGCGGGCGGCCGGCCGGGCGGGCCGCACCCTCGGGTTTGCAGCGATTGAAAGCCAGGCGGCCCTATTTCGCCATGCTATAAACCCTGGGCATTGTTGGCCGGCCGACCCGAACGAGGCCAGTGCTTTCAAGCGCTTTCCCGGCCTTTTTTTGCCGCCCTGTTGCGGCCGACCAACCGCTTGCGGCCGCCGGCTGCCAGCGCTTCCCCCATCCCTTGGCTTTCCTGGTCCGGCTGCCGCTGCGCGGTGCTCGGCTTGCTTCGCTCATGCCTGTTCTTGCCCTGATGTTCAATGCCCTGGTCTGGGGCCTGTCCTGGTGGCCCTTCCGCCAGTTCCAAGCCGCCGGCCTGCACCCGCTCTGGACCACGGTCGCGCTCTACCTGCTGTCGCTCGTGGTCGTGTTGCTGAGCGACCGGCGTGCCTGCGCCGAGTTTCTGCGCACACCCTCGCTCTGGCTGGTGATGATGGCTGCCGGCCTGACCAACACCGCTTTCAACTGGGGCGTCGCCCTGGGCGATGTGCTTCGGGTGGTGCTGCTCTTCTATTTGATGCCGCTATGGGCGGTGCTGCTGGCGCGCTTCATCCTGGGCGAGCGCCTGACTGGCCTGGCCTTCTTGCGCATGGCCCTGGCCTTGGGCGGCGCCGCATTTGTGCTGGCGCCCGAGGGTGGCGGCCTGCCCTGGCCGGCCAGTCTGGCCGACGGTCTGGGCTTGTTCGGCGGCTTCTGCTTTGCACTGAACAATGTGATGTTGCGCCGCGAAGCCGGGCGCAGCGCCCATGCCCGCGCCTTGGCCATGTTCAGCGGCGGTGTGTTTGTGGCCGGCGGCGCGGCCGTACTCATGGCCGGCGGCGGCCTGATCACCTGGCCCGCTTTGCCCCATGCCGGCTGGCTCTGGCCCTTGCTGGCCATGGCAGTGCTGTTCTTCTTCTCCAATCTGTCCCTGCAGTACGGCGCCGGGCGCCTGCCGGCCAATGTCACCGCCATCGTCATGCTGATCGAGGTGCCGGTGGCCGCTTTGTCGGCGCTCTGGCTTGGAGGCGGGCATCTCGACCTCAAGACCGCCGTCGGCGGCGCCTGCATCCTGGCGGCAGCCCTGCTCTCGGCACTGGAGCGGCCAAGCCGGGCTACTATAGAAACTTGATGACATCGAGAGGATCTGTGCCATGGCCCAAAGCGTCTATGACTTTCAGGCGGTCTCCATTGCCGGCGCGCCGGCCGATCTGGCCAGCCAGCGCGGCAAGGTACTGCTGATCGTCAACACGGCCAGCGCCTGCGGCTTCACGCCGCAGTTCGAGGGCCTGGAAGCACTCTGGAAGCGCTATGGTGAGCAGGGCTTGGTGGTGGTCGGCTTCCCCAGCAATGAGTTTGGCGGCCAGGACCCGGGCGAGAACAGCGAGATCGCCTCCTTCTGCCAGCTGAACTACGGCGTCAGCTTCCCAATGATGGCCAAGGTCAAAGTCAACGGCGCCGATGCCCACCCGCTCTGGCAATGGCTGAAGTCCGAGAAGCCTGGTCTGCTGGGTACCGAGGGCATCAAGTGGAACTTCACCAAGTTTCTGGTCGGCCGTGATGGCCAGGTGCTCAAGCGTTATGCGCCCAACGACGCACCTGAAAAAATGAGCGCCGATATCGAGGCGGCCCTCAAAGGCTGAGCCCGGTCTGCTCACGCAGGCGCCGCCGTATGCGCGACAGCGCCACATCGGTGATGCCCAGATAGCTGGCCAGCTGGCGTTGCTTGAGGCGCTGCGCCAGTTCCGGCTCCTCCGCCAGAAAGCGCTGGTAGCGCTGGCCGGCGTCCAGCATCAGCCATTGCTGCTCGCGCGCCGTCAGGCGCTGGACCTGGGCGCTCAGGCCTTGCCAGAGCAGCTCGGCCAGCCCCGGTTCTTCGGCCTGCCATTGCTGCAACGCGGCGTAGGGCAGCACGCACAGGCGGCTGGCTTCCAGCGCTTCCAGGCTCACCGGGCTGGGCTGGGGCGGGCCGGGCAGGCCCAGCCATTGCTGTTCGGGATAGAAGGCATGGTTGCGCTCGCGGCCGCCGGCGTCGAGGAAGCTGGCGCGCAGCAAACCCTGCTCCACCCACCAGAGCGCCGTCGGCGTTTCACCCGCGTGCAGCAAGACCTGACCCCGTTGCAGCGCGAAGCGGGGCAAGGCGGCCCAGCGCGCCAGACGCGCGGGCGACTGCTGCAGATAGGCCAGCAGGGCCGGGCCGCAAATCGGGCAGGTCGGGGCGCTTTCTGGCTTGGGCATGAACCGAGGTTAATGCATGCGCGCGCCGCCGGCCTCAGCATGGCGGCATGAATCTGCGAACCTTGACCCAAGGCGCCCTGCGCCTGCTCCACGCCAGCAACTGGCCTCATTTGCTTCTGCTGGCGGCCTTGCCGGCTGCAGCCTGGGCGCTGCACGGCTGGCCCCATGAGCAGACTCTGGCCCTGGTCAGCCTAGCCGCCCTGGCCTGGTTGATGCTGGCCGAACGCCTGTGGCCGCTGCGCCCTGACTGGCAAGCCCGCCGGCCCGAGCTGGCCCGAGACGCCGCCTTCTTGGGCCTCAATGCCGTGGTCGACAGCCTGAGCGCCTTTCTGCTGACCGCCCTGGTCTTGCGCTGGGCCCCCGGGCAGGCCGGTCCGCCGGGCGCTTTGGCGACGCTGCCGGCCGTCGTTGCGCTTCCTCTGGCCATCGCCATCGGCGAGCTGGGGCCTTTTGCCCTGCACCGCTGGGCCCATCGCCATGAGGGGCTCTGGCGCTTTCATGCTTTGCACCACCAGCCCGCCAAGCTCAATGCCGCCAATGCGGTGCTGGCCCATCCGCTCAATGCCGCCTGGAACCAGGCAGCGCGGCTCTTGCCCTGGCTGCTGCTGGGCTTCAGCGCCGAGGTGATGTTGTGGGCGGCGTTGTTCATGCAGGTGCAAGGCCTGGCCGTGCATGCCAATCTGCGTGGCAGTCTGGGGCCGCTGAACTGCTTGATCGGCAGCGCCGAGCTGCATCGCTGGCACCACAGCGTGGTCGAGGCCGAGGCCCACAACTACGGCACCGCCATTCCCTTGTGGGACCAGATCTTCGGCAGCTTTGTGTACCGTCCGGGCCAGGTGCCGGCGCGCCTGGGTTTGTTTGCAGGCACGGTGCCACAGACCTGGCTGCCGGCCTGCTGTCGTGGCTAGGGCCGAACGCGCAGATGCAGCTGGCCATAGCTGCAGCGCAGCCGGCCCTCGGCTTGCGCTTGCTGCAGCAGCTGGTTGACGGTCTGGCGCGAGAGGTTGGCCACGGCGGCCAGCTCGGCCTGGGTGGCGCGCAGAGTCTGCCAGCCTTGGGCGTCGGGCGGGCCGGCTGCGCGGTCACGGCGCAGCTGGGCCAGGGCCAATGCAAAACGCTCGGGCGCGCTGCGGTGGCGCGAGGCCTCCAGCAGGCGCAAGGTGCCGTCGTAGCGGCGCGCAAACTCGGCCATCAGGGCGCGGGCAAAGCCGGGCCAGCGGTCCATCAGCATGGCATAGGCCGCCGGGTCGATCACCAGGACCTGGCTGCTCTGCGTGGCCAGGGTTTCATAGCTGGCGGCCTGGCCGGCCGCAAAGGCCGCCAGGCCGAACAGCCGCGGTGCCTGCACATGCTCCAGCACCGAGACCGTGCCGTCCAGGCCGGTGAAGCGCGCCTCGATCTCGCCCGCCACCAGGCCGTAGAAAGCCAAGGCCGGCTGGCCCTGGGCGAACAAGGTGCGGCCGCGGGCCAGGCGGCGCAGGCTGACGCTGCCTTGCAGCACGGCCTCGGCCGGCATCAGCGCGCCGTCCAGCTCGGGGAAGTTGGCGCACATCAGGGCTTGCAAGGCGGCGTTGGCGCTGGTGGCTGGGGGCGGGCGGTCCATGGTGAAAGCAAAAGACGCGTCTTTGCATGAATGTCGGGTTCCGGACATTGTGCCGGGCGCCAGCCTCGTAAGCTGGGCGCCATGGATCACGACCTGACCCCTTCCACCGATCTGCAGCGCTGGGCCCAGCAGTACCGCCAGTTCGCCGCACAGGAATGCCCGAACGACCCGCTTTATGTGGCCCTGTGCGAGATCGTGGCCGATTCACCCGAGCTGCTGGCCTTGATGGCCCATGTGCGGGCCCAGCAGCAGGCCCGGCCCAATCTGCTTCTGGCGGCCTTGCACGAGCGGGTGCTGGCCGGCGTGCCCCATGCGCTGGCGGCCTACTACCCGAGCGTGGGTGGCGAGCGTGCCCCCGACGCGGAACTGGCCGACGCCCTGCACAGCTTTGTGCGGGCCGAGCGGCCGCGCCTGCTTGAGCATCTGCGCCTGCGCAGCACCCAGACCAATGAGATCGGCCGCTGCGCCGTGCTCTGGCCGGCGCTCAGCGCCATCGCCGCCCAGACGGGCAGGCAAGACCTGGCCCTGTTCGATTTCGGTTGCAGTGCCGGCCTCAACCTGGGCGTCGATGCTTACCGTTATGACTACGGCCACTTCCAGCTCGGCGCCCCGGCGGCGCCCGATCGGCCGACAGTGGCCTGCCAGTGGCGCAGCGCTGCCGAGCCGCCGCGCACGCCCTGGCGCCTGCAGGCCCGGCTGGGCGTCGATCTGGCACCGGTCGATGTGGAGGATGAGGCCTCGGTGCGCTGGTTGCGTGCCTGCCTCTGGCCGCACGACCGGGCCCGGGCACGGCGACTGGACCAGGCGCTGGCACAGGCGCGCGACGCCCGCCACCCGGTGCAGCGGGTCGAGCAGGGGCTGCTGCAACTGGCCGCCTGGTTGGATGCGCTGCCGGCTGGCGTGCAGCCGGTGCTGTTCAACAGCTGGGTGCTGGCCTATTTCGACGCGCCGGCCCTGGCCGCCCACCGGGCCGAGGTCGAGGGCTTGATGCGCCGCCACGGCCTGCTCTGGCTCAGCGCTGAAACCGCCTCGCTGCGCCCACCCGGCCTGGACCTGCCACCGGCACCCGAGGGCGAATCGGCCGAGAGTGCCTCGCTCTGGACCCTGCAATGGGCCGAACAGGGGCACTTGCGCCAGCGCGCGCTGGCCTGGTCTCATGCCCATGGCCATTGGCTGCACAGCCTCGATGGCATGAGCGGTGGGCTGCGCGTTTGAGCTCCGCCACTGCTCACGCGTGGGGGCTGTCGCTGAATGACGATGCGCCCTTGGCCTGAGGAAGCCTGGGCGATTCAGAAGCTGTAGCCCTGGCGAGCGCTCTCATTGCCGCAGCGGTCGAGCGCCGAAAGCACCAGGCCACTGAGCCCGGCGGCTGGCAGCTCCAGTTCAAGGGCGCGGTCGCCGCTGGTGAAGGCCGAGGCCAGGAATTCCCAGTCGCCCTCGCGGTGCAGCCACAGGGCATAGCGCTGCAGACCTGCGCCGGTCTGCGGTGACAGGCGCAAGCGCAGCATCCCGTCCAGCCCGCGGTCCAGAGCCAGCGTCGGCGGCGCGGCGGCTGCGGTTTTCAGCCAGGGCGTGGCCGGCACCAGGGCGGCTTGCGGGTAGCTGTGCCGGCGCAGCGCATCGGCCAGGCCGCGGCGGTTCTGCGCCAGGGCGACCATGCTGAAGTGGGCATGGCCGCTGCCCGGGCGGCGTTCGCGCAGCAGCGCAATCTGCTGCACCAGTTCGTCCACCGGCCAGCTGTCGGCTTTTTCAGTCACCTTGCTGCTGAACAAGCCGGGCCAGACATGCCGGCCGAGCGGATTCTGGCCATGCCAGTAGTCCAGCAGGGGGCCGAAGGCTTGAGCCTTCTGTGCGATCGGCCAGTAGAGCTGGGGCACAAGGTAATCGACCCAGCCCTCGCTCAGCCAGCGTTCGACGTCGGCGTAGAGCTTGTCGTACTGGCTGAAGCCGGCAATGCCTTCGGGGCGCAGCGCCGGCTTGCCGATGCCGAAGGGGCTGATGCCGAAGCGAACCTCGGGGCGCAGCACGCGCACGGTCTGTTGCAGTCGCTGCACCAGCTGGTCGACGTTCTGGCGCCGCCAGTCGTTGCGGCCGAGCACGCCGCCATCTTCACGATAGCGGTTCCAGCTGGGCTCGTCCGGGAAGTCCAACTCACGGCCGCTGCTGTCATTGACCGGGTAGGGGTAGAAGTAATCGTCGAGATGCAGGCCGTCGATGTCGTAGCGGCGCAGCAGATCCTCGACCACGGCCAGGGTGTGCTCGGCGGCGGCGGGCTCGCCAGGGTCGATCCAGAGCTGATCGCCATAACTCCTCACCCACTGCGGCTGGTTGCGGCTCAGGTGGCCAGCCGCCGGCGCGCTGGCGGCCTGGCTTTGGCGGGCGCGGAAGGGGTTCAGCCAAGCGTGCAACTCCAGGCCGCGCTGGTGCGCCTCGCTGATCCAGAAGGCCAGCGGGTCGTAGAAGGGCTCGGGTGCCTGGCCCTGGCGGCCACTCAGGTACTGGCTCCAGGGTTCCAGGCGCGAGTCATACAGGGCGTCGGCCGCGGGCCGCACTTGCAGGATCACGGCGTTGAGCTTGAGCTGCGCTGCCAGGTCGAGCAGGGCCAGGGCTTCCGCTTGCTGCTGGGCTGTGCTCAGGCCTTTGCGGCTGGGCCAGTCGATATTGGCCACGGTCGCCACCCAGACGGCCCGGAACTCGCGCGGCGCGGCCGGCGCCAGGGCAGCCAGCTCGGGCGCACTGCGCAGGCGCGGCGGGTCCTGCGAGCTGCTGCCTTGCAGCGGTGTGTCGGCGCAGCCGCCCAGGCTCAAGCCGAGGGCCGGGCTCAGGCCGCTGGCGAGGAGCAGACGTCGCCTCATGCTTCGATCTTCTTGCCGAAGTCGGCCGGGATCTTGAGCAGGGCCGCCATGGCGAAAGAGGGCAAGGTGGCCACCAGCACCCAGACGAAAAAGGCGGTGTAGCCGAGCTGGTCCTGCAGCCAGCCGCTCCACATGCCCGGCAACATCATGCCCAGGGCCATGAAGCCGGTGCAGATGGCGTAATGGGCAGTCTTGTGCTCACCCTCGGCCACCAGGATCATGTACATCAGGTAGGCGGTGAAGCCCAGGCCATAACCAAACTGTTCGACGGCCAGCGCGCCGCTGATCAGCCAGAGATTGGCGGGCAGCCACAGCGCCATGGCCAGGAAGACGATGTTGGGCACATGCATGGCCAGCACCAGGGGCCAGAGCGCGCGCTTCAAGCCGAGGCGCGAGATCACCCAGCCGCCCACCAGGCCGCCCAGGGTCAGGGCCGTGAGGCCCACGGTGCCGTAGGCGATGCCGACCTGTTTGGTGCTCAGGCCCAGGCCGCCCTGGGCCGGCGGGTCGAGCAGAAAAGGCGTGGCCAGCTTGAGCAGCTGGGCCTCGGGAAAGCGGTAGAGCAGCAGGAAGCCGAGGATCACCCAGATGCCCGGCTTCTGGAAAAACAGCGCAAAGACGCGCAGGAATTCGGGCAGCAGCTGGCCTGGCTGGATGCCGGACGGTCGGTCGCTGGCCGGGCGCGGCAGGCTGAACAGGTTGTGCCACAGGGCCAGCAGGCCGAACAAGGCCGCCACCACGCCGAACACCCAGGACCAGGCCGTGACCATGCTGCCGGTGCGCTCCTGCAGCTCGCCGGCCAGATAGACCAAGCCGCCCTGGCCGCCGATATTGGCCAGGCGGTAGAAGGTGGAACGGACGCCGACGAAAGCCGCCTGGCTGCGCTGCGGCAGGGCCAGCATGTAAAAGCCGTCGGCGGCGATGTCGTGCGAGGCGGAGGCGAATGCCATCAGCCAGAACAGGGCCAGCGTCATCTGCAGCGCCCGCTCGCCCGGGATCGTCAGCGCCACGCCGGCCAGGGCCGCGCCGATCAGAAACTGCATGGCGCTGATCCAGCGCCGCTTGGTGCCCAGCAGCTCTACCAGGGGTGACCACAGCGGCTTGATCACCCAGGGCAGGTAGAGCCAGCTGGTGTAGAGCGCGATGTCCGTGTTGTTGAAGCCCAGGTTCTTGTACATGACCACCGACAGCGTCATCACCACCACATAGGGCAGGCCCTGGGCGAAGTAGAGCGAAGGGATCCAGAGCCAGGGCTGGCGGGAGCGGGGCAGGTCGTGCGAACGAGGGGCGGTCATGCGGGCGGCAGGCAAGGGCAGGCAATCCAGGGGCAACAGGGCTGGGGCAGGCGCGCTGAGCTCGGCCCCAACCGGCCAACTCAGTGCGCGCCGCCCATTATCTTGGTCGCCGGCCAGTCAGATGCATCTCGGGTGGGCAGACAAACCCTCGCGGTAGCTAGCCCGGGGTCGGTTCTCGGCACATTGGCGAACTACGCTTGCTGGCTTTCCGCGCTTCGGTGGCTCGGCCCGCCGCCGTGCTCATGGTGCGCGGGTCGGCTCTGCGAGCCGACTGCCCTCGGTGCTCACTGCGCGGCTCAGCGGCGCCAAACTCCCTCCGTTCGCTGCGCTCACTGTGGTCAAACAGTGGCGCCGAGTCAGCGCTTGAAGCGCGCGGGTACGCGCGCCTGAGCCGCTCCGCTGCGCCCTCGGCCGCGCACAAATCGCCCGTCGTCGGGCCGAGCCACCTCCGAAGGTGGCGTGTTCCACCGGCGGCGGCACGGACTGCAGGGCCTCCCGCGGGAGGCTCAATGGAGGTCAACAGCCTTAGCCAAAACTTCATCTTCCGGGCCGGACGCTAGAGCTGCAAAAAAACTTGAGCACGCTTGTAAGGCCGAGGCCACTGCGGCGACTCACACCAGGACAGCGTGATCTGTCGAGCTTGTTTCCCTCCAACTTTGTCCCTTGACCTTCAACAGGAGTTCCCATGAACCACAGCACCCTCAAGACCGGCCTGAGCATCGCCACCGCCGCCGCAGCCCTGTTCGCCACCACCGCCTTCAGCAGCGCCGCACAGGCGGCCGACGATGGCATGGTCAAGTGTTCCGGCATCAACAGCTGCAAGGGCAGCTCGGAGTGCAAGACCGCCAAGAGCGAATGCAAGGGCCACAACAGCTGCAAGGGCCAAGGCTGGGTCTCGAAGAAGACCGCCGAGGAATGCAAGACGGCCGGTGGCAAGGTGCTGAAGTAAGCCGGGCCCATCTGCCCAAGCCAGCCCAAGCCCGACCGGAGCCCTGCCATGCCTGTTCCATTGACTCGATCGCAGGGCCCGGTCGGGCCTTCAGCTCCCATCCAAGGCTTCGGTCTGGGCTTGCGCAGCGAACACTACGCGGCGCTGTCCCAGCCTTTGCCCGCCGGTCGCCGGCCCGATTGGCTGGAAATCATTTCCGAGAACTACATGGTGCCCGGCGGCCCGCCGCTGCAGCACCTGGACCGCCTGCGGCGCGACTACCCCATGGTCATGCACGGCGTGTCCCTGTCCATCGGCAGCAGTGACGCGCTGAACCGGGCCTATCTGCGCGAGCTCAAGGCCCTGGCCGACCGCGTGCAGCCCGCCTGGGTGTCCGACCATTTGTGCTGGACCGGCGTGGATCACCAGCAACTGCACGATCTGCTGCCCATGCCCTACACCGAAGCGGCACTGCAGCATCTGCTGCCGCGTGTGGCCGAGGTCCAGGATGTCCTGCAGCGACCCTTGCTGCTGGAGAACGTGTCCAGCTATGTCTGTTTTGCCGGCGACGAGATGAGCGAGGCCGAGTTCGTGGCCGAGCTCTTGCGGCGCAGCGGCTGCGGCCTGCTGCTGGACGTCAACAATGTTTACGTCTCCAGCCGCAACCATGGCTTCGACGCTCACGCCTACATCGACCTCATGCCGGCCACGCAGGTGCGGCAGATCCATCTTGCCGGCCATGAGCAGCGCGATGGGCTGCTGGTCGACACCCACGATCAACCGGTCAGCGAAGCGGTCTGGCAGCTCTATGCCTACACCGTGCAGCGCCTGGGTGCGCGGCCGACCATGATCGAACGGGATGACCAGATCCCGGCCCTGGAGGTCTTGCTGGATGAACTGGACCAGGCCCGGCGGCGCAGCGATCAGGCCCTGGCGCCCACCCGGGAGGCGGCATGATGATGGTGAACACGAGCCCGCCCTTGGCGACCCTGGCAACCCTGGCAGCCCAGCAACGCGCCTTGCAAGCCGCCGTGCGCGGGCAGGCCGGCGCGGGCCATGGCCTGCTGCGCGAGCCCGGCGCGGACCAGGGCCTGGCGGTGTACCAGGATGCCTATCAGGCGCGTCTGCTGGCCGCTCTGCGCGACAACTATCTGGTCCTGCACCGGGCCCTCGGCGACGAGGATTTCCAGGCCCTGGGCCTGGCCTATCTGCATGCCCATCCGCCGCGCACGCCGTCCTTGCGTTGGTGGGGCGATCGCCTGGGTGACTTCATGGCTGGCCAGCTGGCCGGGCCGCCTGAGGGTCTGCCGGCATCGCCTTCGTCCTGGGGTCAGGTCTTGCCCCATGCGGCCCTGGTCGACCTGGCTCGCATGGACTGGGCCTTGCGCATGGCGTTTGACGCCGCCGACAGCCCGGCCCTGGGCCGAGAGGCCCTGCAGGCACTGGCGCCCCAGGACTGGCCCGGCCTGCGTCTGCGCCTGCGGCCCGGCGTGCAATTGCTGAACCTGGACTGGGCGGTGGCGCCGGCCTGGCGCCGCTTGCGCGCCGAGGAGCCCGTGGGCGAGGCCACCTTGGCTGCGCCCGATCCGCTGACCCATGTCTGCCTGATCTGGCGCCCGGCATTGGAAACCCGCTGGCGTTCGCTGCCGCCGCTGGAAGGGCGCTTGCTCCAGGCCCTGGCTGCTGGTCGTGTCTTTGGCGACCTTTGCGAGCAAGCCGCCCTGGAGCTTGGGTGTGAGGCCGCTGCTGCGCCGGCGGTGGTTGGCCTGTTGCAGGCCTGGTTGGCCGATCAGCTGCTCCTGCCCCTGGAAGAACCGAGCGCCTGAGCGCTCAGAGCCGAGCGTCGTAGCTGATGCTTTGTCGGGCGGCACGCTCGCCGCGCACCGTCGTGTAGCGCGACAAGGTGCTGGCGGTGCTGCCCATGCGGAAGACTCGCCAGCTCACATCGATCTCGCAGCTCTGCACGGGCGACAGATTGGGCGTGGTCTTGTCCAGGCTGCGGCTGTGCTCGTTGAGCGCCAAGTCCAGATCCAGGGTGTTGATGCGTAGCCAGGGCGTGCCGGCTTGGTTTTCGATCAGAAAGGGCAGGCTGACCGCGTCGCTCATGCCACCCGAAAAGCTGCTGCCGTCGGCGCGCTTGCAGCGCAGATTGCTGCGGTTGTCCACCGAGCTGCCGGCCTCCTGGCCGAGCTGCACCATCAGCTTGCCGGCGCTGCGGCCCAGGTTCACCGGCCCTATGGGAGAGAGCACGCTGAAGCTTTTCGGCAGGGTGACGCTGTTGACATGCTGCTCGCCCCGGCGTTCCAGAATGATGCTGATGTTCGGTTGTGCCTGGCTCGTCGGAAGCTGGCCGGTATAGCTGCTGCCGCGGCCGTCGCTGTCACGCAGCTCGATGCGCTGGCTGTCGGTCTGGGCATAGAGGCGATCGGCGCCGGTCAGGCGGATGCGCGTCAGCAGATTCGCGCTCTGGCCGACGCTGACGCTGACATTCAGCAGACCGTCCTGGCCCAGGATGACGGCATGCGGGCTGAGTGCGTCCGACTGCAGGAGTTCGGAGTCCTTGCAATTGAAAACGGCGCAGTCGATCTTTTCCTCGACATCTGAAAAGGGACTGCCACCGCAGCCGGCCTGCAGGACCAGGGCGCTGGCCAAGGCCAGGGCGGTGACGGCGCCGTGCAGGCCATGGGCCCGCCAACTTGTGCTTGTGTCGTTTGGCTTCATGGGGTTCCTCGCGCCCGTCCACGCGGGCTTCTGTTTGACTTGTCTGGATGGGCCTGGCCTCGTTGCCGGTCCTGCCTTCACTCCTGGGTGCCGGCGCACTGTGGCACGGTCGCCGGGGCTGCGCCATCCCCCTTGGGGGCTGGATGCACAAGCGCCGTCGGGGTCGTGCGAGATGCGCCCGAGCGGCGCGTTTCGCTGGCCTCGGTCTGGGCCACAATTCCTGGGCCCCCGAGCATCTCGGCCCTGAAGCGAAAGGCGTCTGCCCATGAGCATTGCCAGCCAGCCCCTGCAGCTCTGGTCTGCGTCCGAATTGATTGCGGCCTATGCCAGCAAGCAGCTGTCGCCGGTCGAGGCGACGCGTGCCGTGCTGGCGCAGATTGAGCGGCGCGAACCCGAGCTCCATGCGCTCTATGCCCTCGATGCCGAGGCCGCATTGGCGCAAGCCCGGGCCAGCGAGGCCCGCTGGCTGCGCGGTGAACCCTTATGCCCGCCGGGCCTGGACCCGGCCTGCACCCTGGACGGCGTGCCGCTCACGCTCAAGGAAAACATCGCCACGCGTGGCACGCCCATGCCCTTGGGCTGCGCCGCTTCCCTGCTGAGCCCGGCGCCGGCGGACGCGCCGCCGGCTGCCCGCCTGCGTGAGGCCGGGACCGTGCTGCTGGCCAAGACCACCATGCCGGACTACGGCATGCTGAGCTCGGGCCTGTCCAGCTTCCATGCCCTGTGCCGCAATCCCTGGGACCTGAGCAAGAACCCGGGTGGGTCCAGCGCCGGTGCGGCGGCCGCTGCGGCGGCGGGTTATGGCCCGCTTCACGTTGGCACCGACATCGGCGGCTCCCTGCGCCTGCCTGCCGGCTGGTGCGGCATCTTCACGCTCAAACCCAGCCTGGGCCGAATTCCGATCCAACCCGCCTATGCCGGCCGAGTGGCCGGGCCGATGACGCGTTCGGTCGCGGATGCGGCGCGCATGATGGCCCATCTGAGCCGGCCCGACTGGCGCGATGCCAGCAGCCTGCCCGCGCATGCGCAGGACTGGCTGGCCTTGCGCCGCGAGCTCAAGGGCTTGCGCTTGGGGCTTTTGCTTGATGCCGGCTGGGGCACACCGGCCAGCGCCGAGACGCGCGCGGCCGTCGTGGCCGCGGCGAGCCTGTTCGAGCAGGCCGGCGCGCAGGTGGAGCCGCTGGCCCCGTTCTGCCACCGCGCCATGATCGACGGCCTGGATAAATTCTGGCGCATGCGCTCCTGGCTCGACTACCGCGCCTTGCCGCCTGAACGGCAGGCTTTGGTGCTGCCTTATATCCGGGCCTGGGTCGAGGGCGCATCCGGCATGGCGGCGGACGAGCTGTTCCAGGGCTACAGCCAGATGCAGGCCTTGCGCGAGGCGGCCGTGACGGCCTGCCAGCCCTTTGACTATGTGCTCAGCCCGGTCAGCCCTGAGACGGCATTTGCTGCCGAACAGGCCAGTCCGCTCAACGACCCGGCGCGGCCCTTTGAGCACATCGCCTTCACCTTGCCCTACAACATGAGTGAGCAGCCGGCGGCCAGCATCAACTGCGGCTACAGCGCGGCCGGCCTGCCGATAGGCCTGCAAGTCATTGGCCGACGTTTTGACGACCTGGGTGTGCTGCAAGTCTGCGCCGAGTTCGAGCGCCTGCGCGGCCCGCAGCGGCCCTGGCCTGTGCTTTGAAGGAGCAGAGCGATGTATGAGCTGTATGGAAGCCAGGGTTCCGGTTCGGCCGCTGTCGAGGCGGCCTTGTGCTTTGCGGGGCTGGAGCACCGCTTGATCGAGGCCGCCAGCTGGCGACCTGGGCCCGGCCTGGAGGAGTTGGGCCGGGTCAATCCTCTGCGCCAGATTCCGACCCTGCGCCTGCCGGGCGGCCAAGTCATCAGCGAGAGCGCCGCCATCCTGATGCATCTGGGCCTGGATGCCGCGCCGGATTCCGGACTGCTGCCGCGCGAGCCGGGGCCACGCGCCCAGGCTCTGAGCGGCCTGGTCTTCCTGGCTGCCAACTGCTATGCCGCCATCGGCGTGATCGACTATCCGCAGCGCTGGTGTGCCGAGGCCGAGCAGGACGAGACCGTGCAGGAGCGCATCCGTCGCGGCACGCGGGCACGGCTGCACCAGCTCTGGGAGCTGTTTGCCGACCAGTACGGCAGCGCTTGCCTGGGACCGGGCCGCTGCAGCGCCCTGGCCTTGCTGGCCACGGTGGTGTCGAAATGGTCGGGCAGCCGCGCGCATCTGCAGCAGCAGCGGCCTGAGTTCTATGCGGGCTTGTTGGCCACCGAGGACGCGCCGGCCGTGCGCGCTGTGTTTCAGCGTCACTGGCCGGCCGCTTAGTACCCAAAGAGAGGCCGGCCGCGGGGGTGCCGAAAGCCAGGGGTATCCGTGCTTGCTTTGACATCTGGCCTGGTCCATCATGGCGCGCCGCCGGCCGCTCCAGGTGCCGGTGCGAACGACTCAAATCAACGGATGGAGTGATGCAAGCATGAATACAAAAGCCTATGGCGCGGAGTTTCTGGGTACCTTCTGGCTGGTGCTCGGCGGTTGCGGCAGTGCCGTTCTGGCTGCGGCCTTTCCCGGCGTTGGCATCGGCCTGCATGGCGTGTCCCTGGCCTTCGGCCTGACCGTGCTGACCATGGCCTATGCCGTCGGTCATATCTCGGGCGGCCACTTCAACCCGGCGGTGTCGGTGGGCCTGTGGGCCGGCGGCCGTTTTCCTGCCAACCAGCTGCTGCCCTACATCATTTCGCAGGTGCTCGGCGGCCTCGCCGCCGGCGGCGTGCTCTATCTGATCGCCAGCGGCAAGGCCGGCTTTGACCTGGCCGGGGGCTTTGCCTCCAATGGTTTCGGCGAGCATTCGCCCGGCCAGTACTCGCTGCAGGCGGCCTTGTTGACCGAGGTGGTGATGACAGCCTTCTTCCTGATCGTCATCCTCGGTGCCACCGACGGCCGCGCCCCGGCCGGCTTCGCGCCCATCGCCATCGGCCTGGCCCTGACCCTGATCCACCTGATCAGCATCCCCGTCACCAACACCTCGGTCAACCCGGCGCGCAGCACTGGTGTGGCTCTGTATGTGGGTGGCTGGGCGATTGAGCAGCTGTGGCTGTTCTGGGTGGCACCTATCCTGGGCGCCGTGCTGGGCGCGGTGGCCTACAAGGCTATCGGCAGCACGCCGGCAAAGGCCTGAGTCTCGGTTCTGGCGGCCAGCGACGGGGCTATTCCCGCGCCGGCCCGGCAGCGGCGGTGGTAGATTCTGCGCTCCACCGACGCATCGAGCTTTTCCCTGCGGTCTGACAAGGCCAGGCCGGGGAAGGGCGGAGAACTCACCATGCCTTTTGAAGTGCCGGATCTGCTGGGTCCCTATTTGCTGCCGCTGCTGATCGCCGTGCCCCTGGCCATCGTGGTCTTCATCATCAGCGTGCGCCGCGGTGACGACCAGATCCCCCCGGCCGGCCACAACACCGTGCAGCCACCGCTGCCGGAAGGCAATGCGCCGGTGAACCGCGTGGCGGCTGCGCCACAGGCCGCAGTGCCTGCGCCCACCGCCCCAGCCGCCCCTGCGGTCGCCCAGGCAGCGGCTGGCCCGGTGCCGCTGCTGGTGGTTGACGATTCGGCCGTCGCACGGGCCAAGCTGTCCCGCTTGTTCGAGGGTGTCGGCTACCAGGTGACCGTGGCCAAGGATGGTCTGGAAGCCCTGCAATGCCTGGCCGAGCGGCGCTTTGCCGTCTTGATCACCGATCTGGAAATGCCCAACAAGGACGGTTTTGAGCTGATCGCCGATGTCCAGGGCAGCCTGGCGACCGAAGACCTGCCCATCATCGCCATCACTGGCCATGACGAAATGCAGGCGCGCGTGCACCAGGTGCAAGGGCTCTACGGCATTTTCAAGAAGCCCTGGAACGACCGCGAGCTGCTCAAGCGCGTGGAAACCCTGGCCAGCCTGCGCCCGCGCTGAGCTTCTGCCGGGCCCGACCTGCGGGTAGGCCTGCATGTCCGCGGCCGCGGCCCACCGGGATAATCCGCCCCACAACAACATGAGGGGCGCGCCCGCCGGCGCGCGGATGAGCGCATGAGATTGCCCAATCTGCTGGGAAGCCGCAACGGTCGTTTGTCGGCCTTTTTCTTTCTCTACATGACCGAGGGCATCCCTCTCGGTTTTGCCGCCACCGCGGTGGCCACCCAGCTGCGCCGCATGGGCGTGGGCCCCGCCGAGATCGGTGCCTTCGTGGCCGCTTTCTACCTGCCCTGGGCCTTCAAATGGGCTTTCGGTCCTCTGGTTGATGTGTTCCGCTCCCAGCGCTTCGGCCATCGTCGCGCCTGGATCTTGGGTACGCAGCTGGTCATGGCCGCCACCCTGGGGGTGCTGGTCTTCGTCAAGCTGCCTGAGCAACTGGCTTTGTTCACCATCATCCTGCTGGTACACAACAGCTTTGCGGCCATGCAGGATGTGGCGATCGACGCCCTGGCCTGCAACACCTTGCATGAGGACGAGCGCGGCCTGGCCAACGGCCTGATGTTTGCCGGCGCGGCCGTGGGCCAGGCGGTCGGCGGCAGCGGCGTACTTTTCCTGATGGCCTACATCGGCTTCCAGAGCAGCTTTGTCTTCGTGGCCGTGAGCATCCTGGCGGTCACGGGTTTCGTCGTGCTGCCCATGAAAGAAGCCTTGGCCCAGGCCAGCGATGCAGTGAGCCACACGGGCAAGGGCCTGCGCGATGCGCTGGGCGAGATGCGCCGCTTTGCCATGGACTCCTTCCGATCCTTCATTGGCACGCGTGGCGCCTATGCCGGCGTCTTCTTCGCCTTGCTGCCTTGTGGCGCCATGTCGCTGAGCCTGGCTTTGCAGTCGAACCTCTCGGTCGAGCTGGGTCTGGACGATGACCAGGTGGCCTGGATGAACCTGGCCACCAGCGTGCTCAGCGGCGTGGCCATGGTGGTCGGCGGCATGTTGTCCGACCGCATCGGCCGCCGCTTGGTGCTCAGCGTCTCGGTGGTCTTGATGAGCCTGCCGGTGCTCTATCTGGCCTTTGTCTTGCAGCAGCAAGGCTATGTCATGCCGCGCGCCGCTGACAGCAAGCAGGCCGTGGAGCCGGCCCTGGTCAGCGCGCTCTGGGTCTCAGTGCTGGCTTTCAATGTCTTCATGGGCCTGATGTACGGCGTGCGCTCCGCCCTCTTCATGGATGTGACCAACCCCAAGGTCGCGGCCACCCAGTTCACCGCCTATATGGCCTTGATGAACCTGTCCATCGCCTACACCGCGACCTGGCAAGGTCAGGCCATCGAATCCTTCGGTTATCCGGTGACGCTGCTGATCGATGCGGTCGCCGGTTTGTCCTGCCTGTTGCTCATGCACCTGATGAAGAAGCCGGCCTCCGAGGCCGCGCAGATCAGCGATTCCCTGGCCGACCGCCGCGCCCGCCAGAGTGCCTGGGGCCTGGGCCTGCTGTGCTTGGCCTGGCTGCCCTTCTGGGCCTTGCGGGCCGAGCTGGGCGCCGCCGCGGCGATCGCCAGCATGTTCTTCACCGTCTTCTTTGTGATGGGGGCGCTGTTCCTGCTGGCCGGGCGTGAGGCTCTGGGCCAGGCCTTGAGCCCCGGCCTGCAAAGGCTGGCGCTGGGTCTGGTCCTGCCCCTGCTCGCCATGTATGGCCGCAGATGGGTGGACGGCCTGCAAGCCGGCGTGGCGCCCTGGTTGCAGCCCTCGCCAGGCCTGATGCTGGCCGATGCTCTGATCTACTTGGTGCCCCTGCTGGCCGGTCTGGTGCTGGTGCAGCTGGCACGTCGTGACTGGGCCGTGTTGAGCCAGCCGGCAGCGGGTGCCATGCCGAGCCAAGCTCCTGCTTTGGGGTGATGCCTAACGCCAAGACTCCCTGCTATTCTGCGGCCCTCATCAAGAACGAGGAGAGGGCTGTGCTGAATCAAGGGAAACAAGGCGTGCGAATGCTGGCCGTCGTGCTGGCGGCCTGCTTGTCGGGCGGTGCCGCGCAAGCCGGGCCCGAGACCGACATTCGCGGTTGGTACCTGGGCGCGAATCTGGGCACGGCCAAGGGCAAGTCCAAGGTCTACGACGGCAAGTCAGAGCCTTCCTTCGGCTTGGCGGCCGGCTACCGCTTCAATCCGAATCTGTCGGCCGAACTGTTCACGCGTGCCCTCAATTTCGATTTCATGGTTGGTTTTCTGGACCCCAAGGGCTTTGTCTACCCCGAGGACCATGTCGGCGCCGCGCTGCGCCTGAGTGCGCCGCTCAGCGATTCGTTCCAGCTGTATGGTCGCCTGGGCGTGGGCCGCACGACCATGAAAGCCACGCTGGTGAACATGCGCCACGACTCGGTCAGCGAAACCAGCCTGGGCGCCGGCCTGGGCTATGACTTCAACCCCAGCTGGGGTCTGCAGCTCGAATACAACCGCTTCCTGAAGAACGACATCAACGTGCTGTCCTTGGGCCTGCAGTTCAGGTTCTGAACCGGCGGGCAATCGGCCCCGGGCGTGTTGCGCCATGCGGCATGGCTTTCAGCCGCATCGACCTGCGCCAGCACAATCCGGGTGTCTTGAACTCGCGCTGCAGCAGCGCCTTCTGCCATGCACGGCCCCAACCCCGACCAGCCTCACCCCATGCCTGGCTTTCCCCAGGTCTGCTTTCTCAAGTCGGTGATTCGCAAGTCGAACATCATCGTCGGCGACTACAGCTATTACGACGACCCCGGTGAGCCGGGGCAGGCGCCGCAACCGGCCGAGAACTTCGAGCGCCAGGTGCTCTATCACTTCCCCTTCATCGGCGACAAGCTGATCATCGGCAAGTTCTGCGCCATCGCCCGTGGCACCCGCTTCATCATGAACGGCGCCAACCACCAGAGCTCGGGCATCTCGACCTATCCCTTCTTCATCTTCGGCCAAGGCTGGGAGAAGGCCGCGCCGCAGCCCGGTGATCTGCCCTACAAGGGCGACACGGTGATCGGCCACGATGTCTGGATCGGCTACGACGCCTTGATCATGCCCGGCGTGCAGATCGGCCACGGCGCCATCGTGGCCGCCCGCTCGGTGGTCTGCGAGGACGTGCCGCCCTACACCGTGGTGGGCGGCAACCCGGCCCGCCCGATCAAGCGCCGCTTCAGCCCCGAGCAGATCGAGCAGCTGCTCGATATCGCCTGGTGGGACTGGCCGGTCGAGCGGATCACCGCCCACCTGTCCGCCATCACCGGCGGCGACATCGCCGCTCTGGCCCGCCTCAAGGCAGTTTGAGCGCGCGCGCCACCTCGCTCCAGGGCAGCAGCTTGAAGTTCTGCGGGCCGTCGGGCAGGCGCTTGTGGCCGTCCTGCACGACGATCAGGCCCTGGCCATAGACGCCGCCGAAGTTGGTGGCGCTGACCTCCAGGCCATCGGTTTCCGAAGCGCCGTCGATGCCCAGCTCGGCATTGATGCCGATGCGAAAGCCGCCGCGCAGCGCGTAGGGCGGCTGTGCGTCCAGCACCAGATAGCTGTGATTGCCTTGCGAGGACACCAGCAGATAGCCGGCGTCTTCTGGCCGAGCGCGGTAGATCGCCAGACCTTCCACATCGGCGACCAGTGCGCCGCCGACCGGCATGATCAGCTGTGGCTTGCCTGCTGCGGCACTGCTGCCGATGTCGAACTGCCAAATCCCGCGCTTCTCTTCGCCGACAAAGAGCCGGCCGTTCGCCTCGTCCACCACGCAGCCTTCGGGCTGGCTGGCCAGCTGGAACTGGCGCAGCAGGCGTGATTGCCAGCGCCCGTCGGCGCTGCGCGTGATGCGGATCTGCTGGACGCGGCCGTCTTTGTCGTTGGGGTAGGCGTCCAGCTCGCCCTCGGCGCTGCGGCCGACGCAGAGGCCGTAGATGTCTTTCAGATCGGTGGGCAGCCGGGCCAGCTCGGACACATGGCCCTGGCCATCGATGGCGAAGAGCACGAGCGCGTTCTCATCGCGCTGCGTGGCCACGGCCAGGTCCATGGACTGACCGGGCGCCACTTGCAGGCCCTGGCGCAGATCGACATTGTTGATGCGCCCCACTTCCAACAGCTGCTTTTCCTCGCCCTGCAGGTTGTAGAGCAGCAGGCCTTGCTTTTTGTTGGTGCCGAGGATGCGGCTGAGACGGGCGTCGCTCGGGTTCACCCAGATCGCCGGGTCGTCCGCCGCATCGCCGAAGCGCGCCACCGGCGCGGTCTGCCCGCTGGGCTGCAGCACGGGCCAGTCCCAGGTTTTGCCCACCGGGGCCTTGGCCGAGCGGCTCGCCGCGCGCAGCAGCTGGCGCTGCGGCTTGCCCTCGACCCGCGTGCTGTGTTCCCACAGGCCCAGGCCGGGCTCCTCGATGCGCAGCAGCTCCAGCTTGTCATCGACCACGCAGCCCTTGGCCCCGGGCGCCGTGGCCAGGCGGCGCAGCGGACGTGCACCCTCGGGGCCGGCGATCAACCATTGCTCGCTCAGGCCTTCCTCGCCGAGCAGGAAGAGCTGCAGCAGGCCTTGCGGGTCGCGGTGCAGGCAGAGCGCTTCGACGGCAAAGCCGGGCTCGGGCAGGTCTTGGGCGCGCAAGACCTGGCCCTCGCTGCGAAGCAGCACCGGCCGGCCGCGGTCGGCGTCGAGCAGCACGGCGACATGGCCCTGGGTGCCTTCCGCGCGCTGGTCCCAGCGCTTGGCGCGCACGGCATAACGCGCCAGTTCCCGGCCTTGGCGGTCGAGCAGCTGCAGGCCCTTCTTGTCGAGCTGGAGCTGGGTCGGGTTGAGGTCGGCTGTCTGGGTGGCATGGGCCGGGCCCAGCAAGCCAAGTGCCATCAAGAGTGCGAGTGTGTGCTGCCTCATGCTCAGAACACCGCCAGTTTCAGACCCAGCTTGACGCTGCGGCCGTACTGCTCGTACTGCGCGTTCAGGGCGCGCTGGCCGGCGTAGACGTAGTAGGCGCTGTTGTTCAGATTGAGCAGCTCCAGGCTGACTTGCAGCTTGGGGCTGATGTCATAGCGCAGCGAGAAGTCCCATTGCGTCTGGCCGTTCACCCACAGGTCCTTGGCCGGGTTCAGCACATCGCCCACCTCCAGCAGATAGGCCGATTTGTGGTTGACCGCCAGGCGGGTGCTCAGGCCCTGGCCTTCCCAGCCCAGGCTGAGGTTGAGGCTGCGGTCCGATTGGCTGGGCAGGGCCAGCTGGCGGCTTTGCAGCTGGCCGTTCTTGTAGCCGGCGATGGTGGCCTTGGAGTGCACCAGGGTGGCGTTGGCGCCCAAGACCAGGCCGTTGAAGGGCGCCGGCAGGCCGCGCAGCGCTTGGCCATAGGCCAGCTCCAGGCCGCTGACTTTGGCATCCTCGCCGTTGGCGTAAGTCAGGGCGGAGTCGAAGCCGGCCCATGTGCCTTGGCCGGCCAGATTGGTCCGGTAGACGAAGTCGCGGATGCTTTTGTGGAAGGCATAGGCGGACAGGCTGCCGTCGCGGTCCAGGCGCTGCTCGATGCCCAGGTCCAGATTGCGCGAGCGCAGGGGCTTGAGCGCCGGGTTGCCGAACTCGGCGCTCTTGTCCTCGATCACAAAGCCGGGGCTGAGCTGGCCGAAGGTGGGGCGCACCACCGATTGCGTGTAGGCCGCGCGCAGCTGCTGCTCGCTGCTCAGCTGCTGGCGCAGCAGCAGGGCCGGCAGCCAGTGGCGGCTGCGGCTCTCGCTGTGCTGCGCGCTGAACTGGCCCTTGCTGTTGCCCGTGCCGTCGGCCTCCAGGCGCAGGGCCTCGTGGCGCAGACCGGTGATCAGTTGCGTGTGCTTCCAATCGATCGTGGCTTGCAGATAGGCGGCGTCGCTCTCTTCTTTGATGCGGTAGTCGGCAATGGCCGAATCGCTGGCCTCGCGGAAGTCGGCCGGCTTGAGGCCGGCCACCAGCTGGCGCACCGCTTGCTCGCTCAGATTCGGGCCCAGCTCGCCCCAGGGATAACGCGGCATGCCCTCGGCCACCACGCTGGCCATGGACAGCTGGCTGCTGCTGAAACCATAGGGCGCCTTGGCCAAGGTCTTGCCGCTGTAGCTCCAGACCTCGCGGCCGTTGTCCTTCTGGCGGCGGGCAATCTTGAAGCCGCCCTTGAGCTCGAGTTCGGCGCCGTCGAGGTCCAGGTCCTTGAGCAGGTCGACGCGCAGATTGCGTTCGCGGTCGGTGGCGCGGCTTTGCTCCAGCTTGATCTTGTCGAGCGCGAAGCCGCTGCTGCTGGCCAGGCCGGCCGGGCCGCTGATCACGGGCTTCTGGCTGTCGGCGAAGCTGAGGCCGCTGAAGGCCGTGCTGTTCTTGTAAGTGGCGCCGGACAGGGTGTCGGGCTTGTTCTCGCTGGCGCGGCCGGCGCCCAGGGCGGCGCTGAGCTTCCAGTCGCCCCAGCGGCGCTCGCCGCCCAGGCTCAGGGAGTCGACCTGCGAGATCTCCTCGCGCGCCTTCAGCGAGCGAGCCGCCTTGGCCGAGCCGGCGCTGGCGCCTGCGGCCAGGGCGGGCGAGAACTCCAGGGTCTGGGCCTGGCGCTGCTCGGTGTCGGTGAAGCGGCTGCTGAAGCTGCGCAGGTAGTAGCTCTGGCCGGGATCGGGGCGCAGGTCCAGGTTCAGGGCGCCGCCGTGGCGCACGCGGCTGATGGTGTAACTGCGGCGCTCCAGCTTGCTCAGGGCCGGGCTGCTAGCGCTCAAGTTCCATGCACCGCCGGTCTCGACATTGTCGGAGCCGAAGCTGCGCTCATCGCTGCTCAGGGCCAGGGCCAGGCCCAGGGTGTTGGCGAGGAAACGGTCGCTGTAGATCAGGGCGCCGTTCGGGCGCGTCTTGCCGCTCAGCGCGGCGTGGCTGGCGCCGGCACTGAGGTTCAGCACGCGGCCGGGCTGGTCGAAAGCCGACACGGTGTTCACCGCCACCGAGCCGCCGAGCGAGTTGGCGTCCTGGTCCGCACTCAGGGTCTTGCGCACCTCCAGCGAACGGATCAGACCGGCCGGCACCACATCGAGGCCGACAGCGCGGCGGTCGGCTTCGGCCGAGGGCACCAGGGTGCCGTTGATGCTGACGGCGTTGAGATCGGGGCCCAGGCCGCGCACGCGGATGAAGCGGCCTTCGCCCTGGTCGCGCTCGACCGAGACGCCGGGCAGGCGGGCCAGGGCCTCGGCGGCATTGATGTCGGGCAGCTGGCCGATGCCGTCGGCATGGACCACGCTCAGCACGCCGGTGGCGGCGCGCTGCTTGTCCAGCGCATTGCGCAGATTGGCTGCCTGGCCGTTGAGCTGCACGGTCTCCAGCGTGGTGGTGGGCGCGCTGGCGGTGCCGGCCGGGGCGGGCGCGGCGCTTTGCGCCAGAGCGGGCGACGCCGCCAGGGACAGCAGGGCGGCGCTGAGGCCGAGGCTCAGCGGTGTCAGGCGAGGGCGGCGCAGGGCCGGGCAGGGCAGGCGGAAGGAGGTGGACATGGTGGGTGGGGGCTCCGCAGTGGAGCACAGGCAAGCGCCGGATCGGCAATGGCTCCGCACCTTAGGCAGGCCGCATGGCAGTTCCGTGACGGCTGGGCCCCGGGCGGCCACAGCGGCTGCAAGAGCGCAGATCCGGCCCCGAACTGAGCTGTTTCGACCCCCGCCGTCCACATCCAGCCCTTGCATGACGGCCTGTCACAAAGCCTCTTTAGGATCGCCAGCCCATGCTCATCTCACCTTTGCTCAAGGCTTTGCAGCCCGTGCCCCAGGCGCCTGTGCTGGGCCTGGCGCATTTCGGCCATCTGCTGGCCTTGCTGATGGCCGGCCTGATGGCGGCCTTCGCCTGGGGCGGCGAGGCCAAGCCGCTGCAGGACTGGCGCTGGATGGATGTGGCCGGCGAGGGCGGCATGGTGCTGATGGCCGCCATCTGGATCACACAGCTGCGCAGCAGCCGGCCCGGAGGCCGTGTGACCAACTGGCTGTGCCTGGGCCTGGCCGGCATCCTGCTGGGCGAATGGGTCGATGTGCTGGATGAGTTCTGGCGCCTGCCCAAGGCCGTGGTCTGGGACAACTGGCTGGAATCGGGTCTGACGCCGCTGGGCATGCTGGTGCTCACCATCGGCCTGCAGCATTGGCGCGAAGAAGAGCGGGCCTTGAGCGATCAACTGCTCAAGCGCGAGCGCCTGATCCGCGAGCACCGCAGTTTTGATGCCATCACCCAGCTCGGCGATGCCGACTACCTGGCCCGCCAAATCGCCTTGGAACAGCAGCGCGAGGGCCAGCCCGGCGCGGCCCTGCTGATGCTGAGCCTGGACGGCTTTGACAGCATCGCCCGCGAGCATGGCCTGGCCGAGGCCGATCGCCTGCTGCAGGCCGCCGGTCATCTCTTGATCTTGAACCTGCGCCCTGAGGACCTGCTCTGCCGCTATGCCGGTGACCGCTTCGCCCTGCTGATGCCCGGCGCTGGCCCGGCCTTGGCGGCGCAGACCGCCGGCCATTTGCAGCAAGCCCTGGGCAGCCTGGCCCACCACAGCCGCCAGGGCCAGCGCATCCAGCGGCCGGCGCGGGTGGTGTGGTGCGAGGTCGATGCTGAAGAGCCCGGTGCGCAGCAGCTGCTGCATCTGGCGGCCCGGCTATGAACGCCGCCCTTCTCGGCCTCAGCCCGGCCCCGGGCGCTGTCTACCAACTGGGCACGCGCTGCCTGGTCTGGGAGCATCAAGCCGTGCTGCTGCTGGAATTCGCACGCAGCCGCGGCCTGCGGCCGTCCGAGCTGCTGGCCGCCGCCGGCTTCAGCACCGTGCCGAGCCTGCTCAGCCCGCAGCAGCTGCTTGATCTTCTGGCCGCCTTGCAAGTGCAGCTGCAGGCGCCCGACACGGCGTTTGTGCTGGGCCAGCTCAGCCTGCCCGGCCATGCCGGCCTGGCCAGCCATGCCCTGGGCCAGGCGCGCAACGGCCGCCAGGCCTTGGAGCTGCTGGCCGCGCACAGCGCCCGGCTTTCGCCCCTGCTGACGCCGCGCCTGCTCTGGCATGAAGACGAGCTGCTGCTGATCTGGACCGAGGCCTGCGGCGTGGGCGCCGCGCAGCGCAATTTCGTGGTCGACATGCAGATGAGCGCCGTCACCGCCCTTTGCCAGTGGCTGGGCGGCCGGCGCCTGCCCTGGCGCTACAGCTTCAACCGCAGCCGCCCACGCGACCTCTCGCAGCATGCGGTGTTCCTCGGCGCCGACCTGCAGTTCGATTGCCAGGTCGACGCCATGCGCGTGCCGGCCGCCTGCCTCGACGAGCCCTGGCCGCGCGGCGTGGCCGACAGCATGGCCGCCCAGGCCCTGGCCCAGGGCGCCGACCCCGGCGCCGCCGGCCGCGGCCTGCTGGCCGCGCTTTACGACCATCTGCTGCCGCGCCTGCGTGAAGCGCCCACGCTGGAGCAGAGCGCCCAGGCTTTTGGCGTCAGCAGCGCCACCTTCAAGCGCCATCTGGCCCAGCACGGCACGCATTTCCAGGCCCAGCTTGACCAGGTGCGCACCCACTGGGCGCTCTACCTGCTGCTCTTGCAAGGCCAGAGCCATGAGCGCGTGGCCCAGGCCCTGGGCTTTCATGACCGCAGCAACTTCCGCCGCTCTTTCAAACGCTGGACCGGCCTGGTGCCGAGTTTGCTCGCCTGAGCGCAGGTCTGTGCTGCAATGCAGGCCAGACCCGCCCCGGGTCAGGAGCACGGCATGAGCACATTGGCAAGGCAGCATTCATGGTTCCAGCGCAGCGCCGCGCGCGCTCTGTGGCTGGCCGCAGCAGCGCTCTCGCTGCCCTGCGCCGCACGGGCCGAGGCCTTGCCGACGCCGCCGGCCTTGCAAGCGCAGCTGGCCGCCCAAGGGCTCAAGCCGCAGACCATCACCGTGGTCGAGCCGCATCTGAGCCGCAAGGACCATGCCGTGCAGCGCCGCTACCAGGCCTTCCCGATCGAGGAAGTGCTCGTGCGCGTGCTCGGGCCGGACTGGAACGCGCAGGCCGACCGCGAGCTCGAGTTCAAAGCCCTGGACGGCTTCATCGCCCGCATGCCGGTGTCGCGCTTCCTGAAGTACCGCGCCTTTCTGGCTTTCGGCCTGGCCGATGGCCGGGCCTTCACGGTCGACAACCTGGCCCAGAACGAGAAGAACGTGGCGCTCGGTCCCTACTACCTGATCTGGGACAACCTCGCCGCGCCCAGCCTGCAGGTCGAGGGTGGCACGCACTGGCCTTATCAGGTGGCCGAGATCAGCCTGCGCGCGGTCAAGCCCGAGGCCTTGCTGCCGGCCGGCATGGACAGCAGCCGCTGGGTCGAGCAGGCCGCCCTGGTGCAGAAATACTGTTTGAGTTGTCACCAGATCAACGGCTTCGGCGGCGCCAAGATGCCACTCAATCTGGCCGTGCGCGCCAAGCTGATCGACTCGCGCACCTGGCAGAGCTGGCTGCTGCAGCCCCAGTCCGTCAAGCCTGGCACCGCCATGCCAGCCCTGCCGGACGGCTTGAGCCTGGCCGAGCGCCAGCGCATCGCCAGCGAGCTGCACGATTACCTGAAGGCGCTGCCGGTGGCGCCCTGAGCCGGGGTTGTGCGCGCCTGGAAGCTCAGCCCTTCAGGGGTAGAAGTGGAATTCCTGCCGCATGCGGGTCGCCACCGCCTGCCCGTCTTTGACCCGCGGCTTGTAACGGGATTGCTGAATCGCCTGGCGCACCGCCTCGCTGAGCAGCTCCCCGGGACTTTCCAGGATCTTGATCTCGCCCTGGCGCCCTTCGGCATCGATCTCGACTTCGACCTTGACCGTGCCTTGCATGCCTTCCTTGCGGGCCTTCGCTGGGTAGACCGGGCTCACCTGGCGGCTGATGCGCAGATGGATGTTGAGCGGGGCCGAGGCCGGCGCGCTGGCCGCCGCGGCTGTCACTGATGGCTCTGCACCTGCCTGAGCCCAAAGCGGGCCGCTGCCCAGCAGCATCAAGGCGAGGGTGCTGAGTTGTGGCCAACGCGTGTGAAGGCGCGAAGAGGTGTTCATGGATCGAGCTGGAGTGGCGGTTCAAGTCAGTGTAGATGAAGCGTCAGCATGGCAAGGCCACTCTATGTTTCGATGGCCCCATGCCGTTCGCCGGGCTCTGCGCCTGGCGCGCACGCCGGACGGTGGGGGCGCTGCGGGGATCGGAATCCTGGTTAACACTCGGTTTCGTCTTCAATCGCAGCGCGCGCTGAATCGGGTAGGCTGGCGAACTTCTCGGCGGCATCGTGGCGATGCTGCCGGCCTCTTTTTTGCCCAGCCAGCTTGAATTGACATGTCGGACGTCCCCTTTGACCGCACCGGCCTCCGCGCGCAGGGCGCTCCTGTGGAGGACGTCAATGCCCTGCCGCCCGGCACCCGCTTCGGTTCGCTGGAGATTCTGCGCACCGTGGGTGTCGGCGGCTTCGGCATCGTTTACCTGGCGCGCGACCATGCGCTGGAGCGCGAGCTGGCGATCAAGGAGTACATGCCGGGCCAGCTGGCGCAGCGCGGCGAGGGCTCAGCGGTGTCGGTGCGTTCCGCTTCGCTGAGCGAGACCTTCGAGATCGGCCGCCGCTCTTTCGTCAACGAGGCGCGTCTGCTGGCCCGCTTCGACCACCGCTCCCTGCTCAAGGTCTTCCAGTTCTGGGAAGCCCATGGCACGGCCTATATGGCCATGCCCTATCTGCAGGGTCAGACCTTGCGTCAACGCCGCGAGGACATCAGCGCCGGCCGCGCCCCGGCCCTGGACGAAGCGGCGCTGCGCCGCCTGCTGCTGCCCTTGCTCGAAGCGCTGAGCCTGCTCCATGGGGCCGCGGTCTTCCACCGCGACATCGCGCCCGACAACATCTTGCTGCCCGACGATGGCAGCGATCCCATCTTGCTGGACTTCGGCGCCGCGCGCCGCGCCATCGGCGATCGCACACAGAGCTTCACCGCCATCCTCAAGCCCAGCTACGCGCCGATCGAGCAGTACGCCGAGAGCACGGCCTTGCGGCAGGGTCCCTGGACCGATGTCTATGCCTTGGGCGCGGTGCTGCATTTCATGCTGACCGGCCAGCCGCCGCCGCCGGCCACGGCGCGGGCGGTGTTCGACGACTACGAGCCGCTGGCCGGCCGGGCGCTGGCGGGCTGTTCGCGGGCCTTTCTGGCGGCGGTGGATTGGTCCCTGGCGGTGCGCCCGCTCGAGCGCCCGCAGAGCATGGAGGCCTTCCGCGACGCCTTGACCGGTGTCATCGAGCCCCCGGGCTTGCAAGAGGCGGACCTGCCCCTGCCGCTGAGCGCGCCCGAGCCGCGGCCGCGCAGTGCGCCGCCACCACCCGCTGCCCGCCCGGCCGGGCGCAGCAAGCCCAGGCCGGCGGCGGCAGCAGCAGCCGTGACGACTGCGCGTCAAGGGCTGCCAGCTGCCTGGCGCTGGGCAGCATGGATCACCGTGCCTGTGTTGCTGGCGCTGGGCTCGTGGCTGTTGCAGCGGCCCGCCGCGCCCTTGGTGTCGCCAGGGATGGCGCTGGCGGACCCTGCCTCGGGCCCCGCCTCGGCCGCCGTGCCGGCCTTGGCCTTGAATCAAGAGCTGGCACCAGCACAGTCGACACCAGCTATCGCGCCGCCGGCAAGTTCGCCCACGGTGCTGGCATCGGCTGCGCCCGCGCTTCAGCAGGCTGCGGTGCCGGCCGCACGGGCCTCGGCACCGCCGGGCAAGGGCGAGGCCCGGCGCCCGCCTCGAGACGGCGGGCCCGCCCAGGCCGCGGCCAAGCTGCCGGCCATGCCGCAGCAGGATGCCAGCCTGACGGCCGCTGTCCCGAGCGCTCAGGTCCAACTGGCACAGCCGCCGGCCGCAGCTGCTTCGGAAGACGCAGCCGCCGCGCCGCTCGACCCGCGCCAGGCCTGCGCCAAGGAGAACATCCTCTTGCGCATCTGGTGCGTGGACCGGCGTTGCGAGAAGCCGGCCTATGCCGGTCATGCCGAATGCGTGCGCTTGCGTGAGATTCGCGAGCAGCGCCGCGAACGTTGAGGCTCGGGCCGCCCTGGCGCGAGGTCCGCAGCGCGCACAGCGCCGGGCCGCACATCTGCTGAAATAGCGTCATGAGCAGCAGCCCTTTCCGCATCAGTACCGAACTCCAGGACCAGGACCTGGACGTCATCCACCGCTACCTCAGCGAACAGGCGCCCTGGTGCCTGGGCATTCCCAAGGCGACATTGGCGCAGGCTTTGGCCCATTCCTTGTGCTTCGGGGCTTTTCTGGATGGCGCCCAGGTCGGCTTTGCCCGGGTGGTCACCGACCGCACGACCTTCGCCTACCTCTGCGACGTGTTCGTGCTGCCCGAGCAGCAGGGCCGCGCTTGCAGTCGGGCGCTGATGGACGCCGTGATGGCCCACCCCGACCTGCAGACCTTGCGCCGCTTTCTGCTGGCCACCAGCACGGCCGCAGGCCTGTACGCCAAGTACGGCTTCACGCCGTCCGCCAAGCCGCAGGCCTTCATGGAACGCCTGGATCCCGAGATCTACCGCCGCCCCGTTTGAGCTGAGTGACCATGCGCGACACGCCTTTGCAATTCAAGTCTGGCTCCTTGTCATGCCGCGAACTGGATGCCGCCGACATTCCGGCCGTGCAAGCTTTTCTCGACGCCAACCCCGAGTACTTCTGGACCGTGGGAGACGAGGCGCCGCGACCTGACGAAGCGCAGCAGGAGTTTGACGAACTGCCGCCGCCCGAGCTCAGCTATCGATGTTTGCGCCACTTCGGCATTTACGCCGAGGGCGAGGCCGCGATGGTCGGCTATGGCAGCTTGCTGGAGGACATGGTGGCCGAAGGCGTCTGCCACCTCGGCCTCTTCATCATCGCCACCGCCCGCCACGGCCAGGGCGATGCGGCGCTGGCCTACCAGGGCCTGGAGGACTGGGCGCTCCGCGCCGGTGCACGCTGGATGCGCCTTGGGGTGGTGGTCGGCAATCAGCGCGGCGAGCGCTTCTGGGAGCGCCAGGGCTTTGTCGAGCTGCGCCGCCGCGAGGGCGTACCGGCCGGGCGCCGCATCAACAGCCTGCGTGTGCTGCTCAAGCCCTTGGCGGCCGGGCAGGATCGCGACAGTGAAATCCAGGACTACTTGGCAGGCGTGGCGCGCGACCGGCCCGAGCCCTGATTCCCCGGCGCTGTGGCTCTGTTAGATTGGCAGGCAGGTAGTTTCAGGTTCAAGGCAGCAAACAAGAAAAGGGTCGGGCATTGTGGGTGGTGGGCAAACTCGGTGGGCCACCTGGGCTCTGTGTCTGGCCTTGCTGGCAGCCAGCGCTCAGGCGCGCGAGTTCAAGGTTGACCTGATCCAGTTCGACCCTTGGGCCAAAAGGAACCCAGACCCGACAGCGGCCGAACCCCATGTCGGCATCATCGTCGACCTGCTGCGCGAGTTCGAGCGCCGCAGCGGCCACAGCACCATCCAGACCCTGACGCCCTACGCCCGTGTCGAGCGAGATCTCGAAGTCGGCGATTGCGATTTTTCCATCATGGCCTGGGGCGATGCGCGCGCCGGCTATGCCAACCGGGGCACGGCCATTGTGCCCTTGGAGTTCGGCGTGCGCGCACGCAAAGGCGTGCGGGTTCGAAGTTATGAAGACCTGAAGAAAATCATCGTTGGTGCCCCGCGTGGCCTCAAGGTCGACCCGCGTTTTGACATCGACCCCGAGATCCGCAAGGACCTGGTGCTCGACTACACCCTGGCCATCCGCAAGGCCGTGGCCGACCGCGATGCCATGGCCGTGGCCGGTTCCCTGTCCACCATCGGTCACATCATCCACAAGCTCAAGCTGGAGGCCGAGTTCGGCGATGTGCTGGTGCTCAACACCACCCACTTGACCGTGGCCTTCTCGAAGAAGTCCAGCCAGCTGGGGGCCGAAGCCCAGGTCAATGCGGTCTTCAAGACCATGGTCGACGACGGCACGGCCAAGCGCATCTATGAGCGCTGGATGTTCCCGCCCGACTGAAGCTTCTCAGGGGTGGGGCGGGATGTTGGCGCGCCGGCAGCGCTCGATATCGCAGGCCGTGGGCAGCACCGAGCGGTACTCGCCGAAGGCCTTGAGCAAGGCCCGGTCGGCCACCTGACATTCGCCGCCCTTGCCGTCGCTGTAGTAGGAGGTCACGTCGATACAGCGGCGCGAATGCGCCATCAGGCCGAAGAAGTGGCCCATCTCATGCGACACCACCATCTGCAGGGTTTGCTCGGCCGGGTAATTGGGTTTGCGCTCGCGCAGCAGGGCGAACATGGCCGGGTTCATGGCCAGGCTGCGCCGGCTCAGATTGGCCAGGCCGAAATTGCCGGCGCTGCCGATCTCGCTCCACTGCACGAAGACGCCGCCCGGCGGCAAGGCCTGGCCGGGCTGCAGCAGGCTGACCCGGCTGGCCACGCCGCAACGCGACCAGCTCTGCGCCGCCCGCTCCAGCGTGGCCAGCACCTGGGCCGGCGTGAACCAGGCCGGCGCGCCAGCATGCGAATAGGCCAGCAGCAGGGGTGAGGCCAGGGCGGGCCGGTCCTGGCCATCGCCCCAGGTGACGATGTCCTCGGGCCGGCATTGCTGGATCTCCTGTTCGCGCAGCGCCAGGTCGGGCCCGGCCCAGCAGAGGCCGGAAGCGGCCAGCAGCAGCCCCAGCAGGGGCAGGCGTCTCAGGTCTCGCAAGCGCTGCCTCCGGCCGACGCCGGCAGCGCCGCGCTGCCTTGCAGCTGCACACCGTAGCGTTCCGCCGTCATGTGGGCCAGGATGGACAAGGCGATCTCGGGCGGCGTGCGAGCGCCGATGTGCAGGCCGACCGGGCCATGCAGGCGCGCCAGCTGCTCGGGCTGCAGGCCGAAATGCTCGGCCAGGCGGGCCCGGCGCTTGCTCTGGTTGACGCGCGAGCCGATGGCGCCGATGTAGAAGGCCGGCCCGCGCAAGGCTTCCATCAGGGCCAGGTCGTCGAGCTTGGGGTCGTGGGTCAGGGCGACGATGGCGGTGTGGCCGTCGGGCCGCAAGGCCTGCACCACATCGTCGGGCATGTCGCGCGTCAGCGTCGTGCCCGGCACGGCGAAGCCTTCCATGTACTCGGCACGCGGGTCGCAGATCAGCACCTGGTAGTCCAGACCCAGGGCCATCTGCGCCAGGTACTGGCTCATCTGGCCGGCGCCGATGATGAGCAGGCGCCACTGCGGGCCATGGTGGCTGCGCAGTTCCTGCTCGCTCAGCTGCAGGGCATCGGCACTGGAGTCGGGCGCCAGCAGCTCGACCTGGCCGCTGCGCCGATCGAGCCGGCGCTGCACGCGTTCGCCGCGGTCCAGGCGGGCCAGCAGTTCGTCGATCTGCGAATCGGCATGGAGCGGTTCCAGCAGGAGTTCGAGCGTGCCGCCGCAGGGCAGGCCGAAGCGCGTGGCCTCTTCGGCGCCGACGCCGTAGCGCAAGAGTTCGGGCGCGGTCAGCTGCAAGGCGCCCTCGCGCAGGCGGGCGACCAGATCGTCTTCGATGCAGCCGCCCGAAACGGAGCCGGCGATCTGCCCGTCATCGCGCACCGCCACCAAGGAGCCCACCGGTCGCGGTGCCGAGCCCCAGGTACGGGTGATGGTGCCCAGCACCACGCCCCGGCCCTCGTGGCGCCAGGCGCTCACCTGGCGCAAGATTTGCAGATCGACGTTGTCCATGGGGCGATGGTAAATGCCGCAGGGCGGGCCCGCGGCGCACAATGGCTTCCGCTCTTGCATCAGGCGCATGCCATGACCGAACCGACCCCCTCAGAGAAAGCAGCCCCGGCCCAGCCTCAGCCGCGCTGGTACGAGGCTTTGCTGGCTTGGTATCTGGGCTGGTTGGGCCGCATCTTCACCGGCAAGCTGTGAGGTGGCGCGGCCGCCGCGTGCTCACTTGCTGGCTCACTTGCTGGTTTTCATCGGCGCGATGCCGCCGCAGTCGCCGCTCAGCCAGCGGCCCTGGCTCTGCACCGACATGGTCTCGGTCTTGCCGCCGACGCGGGTGGTGCTGTTCATGTTGGAGCTGTAGGCCTCGGCGCTGCTCAGGGTGGTCGTGCCCTCGCCGCTGAGCTCGGGCTCGCTGCAGCTGAAGCGGTTCAGGATCTGTGCGCCCTTGCGCTCCAGCTGGTGCTTGCAATTGCCCTGGCTGGAGACCGGCAGCTGATTGAGCGCCGCCTGCTCGGGCGTGATGCAGACCTTGAGCGTCACGGCGCCCGTGGCCAGGTTGGCGTTGACCCCCGCCTTGGCCATCATCTCTTCCATCATCTTGCGTTGCTCAGCTGGCATCTGCGCCAGCTGCTGCTGGGCCTGGGCCATGGCGGCCTGGCGCTCGGGGCTGAGCTGGGGGTTCATCTTGATTTCCCACAGGCCCGGCTTGATGGCCTGGGCCTGGGCCAGCGCGCTGCCGGCCAGCAACAGGGCTGCACACAGCAGCTGAGGGGAGGTGCGTGTCTTCTTCATCAAGGCATTCTTCATGCGCGGCTCCTGGGCCCGGCGGGGCCATGGCAGTGGAGCGGCCAGTGTAGCCAGCCGTGTTCCGCCATGCCTGCTCAGAGCAGGCCCCCATGCAAGCGGTCGCGCAGCCGCGGTGTGGCCTGCTCCACCGGCGCCAGCAGCAGGGGCCAGAGCTTGGCGCCGAGCTCGCGCCGGAACATGCCGAAATGGCCGATGGCCCGCAGGCCCAGCTGGCGTGGGTCCAGGGTGTGGCGCTGCAGCTCGGCGCTGCTGAACTGCCGCCCCAGCTGGTCCACCGCCGGGCCGGGCCCGAACAAGGTGTCGTCCGTCACATTCCACAAATGCACCGGGCCGGTGAAGCGGTGGTAGCCCAGATCGGCCTGCACGGCCGGGTCGCTGAAAAGGTAGCCCCGGCGGCGGCCCCAGCGTGCCCATTGCAGGGCCGCGCCTTTGGGCAGGTTCTGCGCCCGCCCGCCCAAGACCCAGCCCGGCGCATGGCCAAACAGATGGCTCAAGGTCGGCAGCAGGGCGTGAAAGAACAGCGCAGCCTTGGCTTTTTGCAGGCCAGCCCAGTAACGGAAGTCAGCAGCTTGGGCGGCCACGCCCAGCACCGCGTCCAGCTGCTCGAAGCCGGGCGCCAGCCCGATGGCCTGGCCACCAAAGGAGTGTCCGATGGCCAGCACGCCCAGTGGTTGGCCTTGCGCCCGCTGCTCGCGTTGGCGCCGGTGTTCGATCGCACGCAGGGCGGCGGCCATGTCCAGCTGCGCCCATTCGCGCAGGCCGGCGCGTTCGTCCCGCACCGAGCCCTGCAGATTGCGGCCGATGCCGCGGTAGTCGTAGCTGAGCACGGCATAGCCGCGGCCGGCCAGCCATTCGGCAAAGCCACGGTAGAAGGGGCTGGCCACGGCCATGGCCGGGCTGATCAGGGCCAGGGCGCGCACCGGGCCGGCCGGCTCTTGCCAGCTGGCGTGTAGCAGTCGGCCGTCGGCGCAGCGCAGGTGCACGGCTTGGGCCGGGGGCAGAGGGGTGGCGCTGGTTGGGGTTTTCATGGGCGGGCTCGGTTCTTGGGGCGGGGATGTGGCGTGGGGAGGTCCGGCGTGGTGTGAGGTGGCACGGTGTGGAATCGCGTGGAACCGCGTGGAAAAAAGTGCCGGCCGGTGGAAACCTCTGGGGCCCAGTCTAGATTGGCAACAATCAAGCGACTAGACTGCGTTGGTTCGACACATTGGTGCTGATTCATTGACAAAGACACCGAAACCCAAGGCTCCCAGGCTGTCCCTGAGCCGCCGCACGGCGGCCGACCAGGCCCTGGACGCCAATGCTCTGGAGCTGTTTGCCCGTATTGCTCAGGCCGGCAGCTTTGCCCGTGCGGCGCGCGAGCTGGGGCTGACGCGTGCGGCCGTCAGCCGCCGGGTGGCGGCCATCGAGTCCGCGGTGGGCCTGGCCCTGTTCGCCCGCAGCACGCGCAGCCTCGGCCTGACCGAAGCCGGCCGGCGCCTGCAGGCGCGTGCCCGGGTGGTGCTGGAGGCCACCGAAGGCGCCCGCCTGGCTTTGCGCAGCGAGCGCGACCAGCTCGGCGGCACCTTGCGCATCAGCGCGCCGCCGGTCTTCGGCATCCATGTGCTGGCGCCGCTGCTGGCGCGTTTCCAGGCCCTGCACCCAGCCTTGCGCTACGAGCTGATGTTCACTTACCGGCGTGTCGACCTGCTGGCCGAGGGCGTGGATCTGGCCTTGCGCGCCACCGCCCGCCCGCCCGAGGACTGGGTGGCTCAGCCCCTGCTGCGCTACGCCGTGCGCGCCTATGCGGCGGCCGGCAGCGCGCCCTTGGACGGGCCGCAGGCGCTGGCGGGGCTGAACTGCCTGCTGGTCGGCCAGCATGAAGACAACACAAGCCTGAGCTGGCTGCATGAGCCCAGCGGCGAGCGCCTGACGCTGACGGAGCTGCGCGCCGGCGCCTGGGGCAATGATCTCGACGCCTTGATGGCCATGGCCCGCCACGGCGCTGGGGTGGTGCTTTGCCCCGACTTCTGCGTGGTGCCCGGCAGCGGCCTGGTCGAGCTGCTGCCCGGCTGGCGCCTGGATGTTCAGGAGGGCGAATGGATCCAGGCCCTGAGCCTGCCCATGCCGGCCGGCTCGGAGACAGCGCGGGCGCTGGTGCGCTTCATGCGCGAGGCCCTGCAGCTGGAGTCAGGGGGGGAAGGCGGAGGCCGCTAGCGCCCCCTGCACCGGGCTGGCCTTTGCGACGCAGCAAACTTGCAGACCTGAAGGCCAGGAGCAGCACGCCCAAACCCATCAAAGCCGTGGTGGACGGCTCCGGGACATCGCTGACGATTCGTGCATCGAGCTGGAATGCTCCCGTCTCGGCGGTTTGTACGAACCAATCTCCGGGCGCTTGCCAGAGTGCGCCGCTGAAGGCTTGCAAGCCGACGGCGCCGACAGGGTTGTGGTACCAGCCCAGCTGGGTGTTCGGGCTCGTCGTCGCCAAACCGAACCAGTAGCGCTGCTGATCTGACAACAAGACATCGCCTACGAACGAGCCGGACACGAGACCGCCTTGCGCGCTGATGTTGACCAAAGTTGATGCGATGACCGCGCCGGGGCGGCCGCTTGCGTCAGAACGGAGCTCAAAGCGAATCGGGGCAAGATCGCCCTGCGTGTACGCGATGGGGGCGACTGCGCTCAACAGATAGCCTGACTGAGAGGGCGAGAACTGCGCAAAGGGCGAATAGTTCGCGCCGATGCCGGCACTGCCGAGGATCCATGTCTGCTTGAGTTTGTAGGCATCACCTTGACCCAGCGTGTCGTAAACAGTCGTCGCTTGGGCAGCCAGTGCCGCGACCGAAAGCGCCGATGCAAGAATCAATGTGCGTGTGTAGCGAATCATTCGAGGCCTCCTTTGGCAACCATATGGTTGGGGTTTTCTGTCAGTTGCGATGCCTACCCGCCGTCGGACTGGACTTCGCTGCCGCCCATGGCGAGCAGCCGCGACTCCTTCCATTCGCTCCGGCGCCGCACGGAGCGCCGGCAAACGAGCTTGCGCACCAAGGAGGAAGTCACCGCTGCTCCCGCCCTAGGGCGCAAATCCCTGTCTACGAACTCGGATGACGGGGTTCCCGGGTGCGGCGGCGCGGCCCCGTGGGCCGACCCTCTACCCATTCGGGCGGGATTGTGTGGTCGGGGGGACGTCTGACTGAATCCCGGTTTGCCCTAGTGCCGCCCTCGCGAGCGTGCCGATATCGGACACCTTCATTCCACATCCAGCGTGTACGTGACCGCCTGCATCATGCTGGGCAGTGCGCCACCAAAGTTGATCTCGTGGCGGCCGCGGCTCAGAGGCTTCAGCATCATGTAGTAGCCGTTCGCGGCGGATGGAAAGACCGAGATTTTTTCCTCTGACCGGGCGCCCATATCGAAGCACTGTTGCGTCGCTTGCCGGTATGACGCCAGATCAGGAACACGAACCCCATCGATGTCGAGAACGAGGGCAGAAACCCCGTCCGTCATCGCAGCGGCCTTGCTCATGACGCTCTGGCAGCTGATCGGCACGCCAGGATGGGGCATCACGACGTAGTTGATCAGTGGGAAGAACAGGTACTTGCCGCTGGGGACCTTGCAGTCTCGAATGGCCCGATGGCTGCCGTAGGTTCCGGCCAAGAACCAGACCGGGCCGCCTTGCCCACGATCACAGAGGGCACCGGTTCGATCCCCGACCGGACTGTCCTTCCTCTGAAACGAACCGGCCCATTGCCACCAGGCCCGTGACCATTCGGCCTGTGTCATGTTGTGAACCAAGTCCTGTGGCGGAACGACGGCGGGGGTCTGCGCCTGAACCAAAGTGACGGCGATCAGCGCGCTGAACAGGAAGATTGGGCGAACGGAAGTCTTCATGAGATGGCTGGCTTTCTTTCACTCTTGCTTGCTCACCTGAGAAGTGTGCCGGGGTCTCATGGCCAACGCGCGAGACTCAGGTGCCGCGTGTCTCCACCTTTACACCGATCCCCTGTTGAGGCCTCTTGGCTGAGCCCTGCGGTGCCTTGGCTGATCCGCTGAATTTGGGCGTTTGTACCACGCGAATGGCGCTGTGAATGTTGGCAAATCCGGGACGTGACTTTCCACCTTTTGGGGGGCGGCAAGCGTTTTGATGAAGCGAGCCAGGAACTGCCGTAGCTCGACATGGAGGAACCAAGGCAGAGCTCTAGGCCTGACCCTGGCTTGCGCGGCTGTGCTGGCGCAGCGGCGGGTCACTTGAGCTGACTAAGGTGCAGCCGGCGGCTGCGGTCGGACCGGGGCAATGACCAGGAGTTCATGAACCGCCAGGTACCAAACGCCGACGCCGAGCACGCTGCCCAGTGCCGCCCAGAGGCCCAGCGCGCGCGAAATGTCGCCCAGCCACAGCCAGGCGCCCGAGAGCAGGAGCAGGAGCAGTTCGAGCCCTGCGGCAGCCAGCAGGGCGCGAAGCCTCACAGAGGCCGAGGGCAATGATGGCAAGAATCGCAGCGAGAAGGAATTGACCCAGTGCGGCGGCCACGGCGGCTGAAGACACGAGGCCAACGCGGACCAGCGCTCCCATCGCCTAGCCCGATGCGTCGATCCAGTGAAAGAGTCCGCCGTGCTGGGCTTTCATGTGCGCCTGATCCAGTCTGTCAAACGTGTCAGGTCTTGCTCTTTTTCGACCCGCCCAGCTCAGATGGCAGGAGCCCGTCGGGCCTGAAACGAATGAGGCCCAAACGCGGCAAGCCGATTCGGGAACGTTCACGCGGCCGCTGAAGCCGCACGCGCCGCAGGCAGCGTGGCGCCTTTGAAGAGGAGCCAGGCCCCGAGCGATACCTCGTACACAAACATGGGCAGCATGCCCACATAGAAGAAGTCGCTGGTGCTTGGGGACAAGATGATCCCAAAGGAGTAGGCGGCCAGGAGCAGGGAGGCGAAGACACCCCAGGCTGCAAGAAGCTTTGGAACGTAGCCCGAGCGCAGCAAAAGCAGGGCAAAGACCGCCGAGCCCAGGCCCAGAGGTATGAATCCAAGGCTGAGGCCCGTCATCTGCGTGCGAATCGCGAAACCGACGAGCCCATGCAGCTGGGCGGTGTCGAAGCCGCGCGTGTACTCCCCGCCACCCAGCAGGGAGAGTGCGACGATCCCGAGACCGACCGCCGAGAAGTGCACACTCAGTTCAATCAGGCGGAAGAACACGGCAAGGACGGCCAGTCGCCCGCCCACGGGTCGGAGCAACTGGTACAGCGCCCACACGAGGACGACCACACCGGTGAAGGTCAGCAGGTCGGTCACCAAGCCAATGCGGAAGAGCTGATTGGCCTCAATCAGGTTTTTGGCCGTTTCTGCGGCGCTTTCGCTGACCAGCGTGGAGCCGCGTACATAGGCTTCCCCGAACAGGGCGCTCGCTACCGTGAGGAGATACATCGCCCCGGCGATGCGGGCGAAATGCGTTCTTCTGTCCGATTCGGTCTGCGATGCAGAGCTGGCTGACATATCTGGCTCCCGGCTGTGGAGTGCTGCCCAAGGAGGCTGTCCAAGAAGCCGAATCTCCAGCCACTACCCTGGATCGGCACGATCACCCACCGATGGCATCGATTGGCCGCAGCCATCGGCAGCTTGGGATGTGTGAGTCGTTGTTCTCAGCGCCCGAGCGCGATTGTGCCGCTTACTGACAGCGTTATCGAGAGTCAGGTTTCCGAGACTCCGCCCTCGGTTCGCAAACCGCCCGAATGCAGCAGATCCATGCATCCGGGCTTTGATCGGTCAGTGCGTGCCGCACGCCCCTCAATAGACGTCGACCTTGACCTTGTCCACCGTGTACTTGCCGCCGCTGTAATAGCCCTTGGTCGAGGCGTCGCGGGTGAAACGCAGCTTGATGGCCGGCGCGCCGCTCGGGTAGGCCGGGCCGCTGCTGTAGACCGGTTTGGGGGCGGTGCCGATATTGCTGGTCGGCGTTTGATCGACCACGCGGGTCAGTGACTTCGAAGTCTCGTAGGCCGCGAAGATGTCGGGCGAGTCGTAGAAGCTCGTGTAATAGCGGCTGCTGATCAGCGCTTTGCTGCTGGTGACGACCTTGCTCGCGTAGTTGTAGCGGTCGCCTGCGCTCAGCAGGCTCACGCGCAGGCCGTTGACCTTGTAGTAGGTGCCGGTCTGCACGCTGGCGCCTGCCGTGTCGACCACGGTCAAGGTGCCGGCGCCATAGACCTGTGCGGTCTGTGCGGCGGTGTCCACGAGCACGCCGGTGTTCTCGTCCACCCCGAGGCCTTGCTGGATGCCCATATGGCGCAGCGCGGAGACCAAGCGGCCGAGGCGCCCGGAGCGGGCGTCGAAGTGGGTGTCGCTCAGCAGCGTGGCGGGCAAGAAGCCCAGGCCCTTCATGGTGCCGCCGTTCTCGAAGTAGCGCAGTGCGCTGCTGCCGTCGCGGGTGTCACCCAGGGTGAGGTAGTCGGTGACCGCGCGGTCATGCAGATTGGCGCCGTAGTAGAGGTAGCCGTAGCTGATGCCGGCGGCGTGCATCTTGACGTTCATGGCGTGGTTGCCCGCCGAGTCGCCGGCCATGACGATGGCGCCGTTGCCATTGCTCCAGCGGCTGCGCAGCACGGCGGCCAGCGGCGTGTCGCTGCCGTCGTCGTTGAGGAAGGTGCGCGAGACCTTGGCCTGGTCGCCGCCCACCACCCAGATCGCATCGGCCTGGTTGAGGATGGCGATATTGGCCTGGCCTTCGGGTGTGCTGGCGCTGCTGTGCGCCGCGCGGTTGTCGATGTGCGCGGTGATGAACTTGGGCGAGAAGCCGTGGGTCTGGAAGAGGTTGTAGTAGCCGCGCTTGAGCGAGCTGGTGCTGGTGGCGGGGATGTCGTTGGTGAAGGCGTCCAGGCCCTCGGCGTAGCTGGCTTTGGAGGCGGTGATGACGGCGATGCGCGGGCAGGCTGTGGTGGCCCAGTCGCTGCCGCAGTTGGCGGTGCTGGTGATGAGCGGCGTGAACGCCGAGTCGCGCCCGGTGGCTTTGCGCAGGCCTTGCACAAAGAGGTCGGTGTTGGCGTCGTCATAGCCGCCGCCCGACAGGAAAACCTTGCCGGCCTGCGCCGGCGCGCAGGCCAGGCCGAGGTTGGTGCACAGGGCGAGAGTGAGGAGTCGCAATTTCATCGGGCGTGGCATCCAGTTGGGTTGGCGTGAAGGGCGCCCGCGAACTGCTGCGTGGCGTGATGCCAATCTAGCGCCGCGCCTGCCTGCCGCCCAGATGGCGACTTGCGGCCTTGCGACCCGATCTTGCGAGCCTGTGACGGCCTGCGGGAATGTCCTGTCGGGGTTGACCCCAGAAGCGCGCGCTTTTCTCTTCAGGCCGTCCGCATTCGCACGGTGCTCAGGAGCCCGCGCGGTCTTCAGACGAGGTTTGCTCCGGGCTCATCTTTTGGTTTTGTCCGGCAGGACGCATCCAAGGGCGAGCGCCTTGCGTATGAGAAGTCGCCAACACCTTCTAAGCCGAACCCCAGTGTGACCATGTCCCAACTCAGCCCAATGACCCGCAGAAGACCGGACATGCGCCGGCTGCTTCAGCCGATGGCGGCCCTGGCCTGCCTGTGCCTGCAAGCCTCTGCCGCGCTGGGTCAATCCGCCCCGGCCGGCGCGGGCCCCGACGCCCCCGCCGTCACCGTCGATGCAGAAAAACTGGACCGTGTCGAGGTGGCGGGCCGCCACTACGACAACGCCATCGGCAGCTCCGATGCGGCCTCGCAGGGCGTCATCCGCGCCGAGTTGCTGAAGAGCCGCCCCGCGCTGCGCCCGGGCGAGTTGCTGGAGTTCATCCCTGGGCTGATCGTCACCCAGCACTCGGGCGACGGCAAGGCCAACCAGTACTTCCTGCGTGGCTTCAACCTCGACCATGGCACGGACTTCGCCACCTCCGTCAACGGCTTGCCGGTCAATATGCCGACACACGGCCATGGCCAGGGCTACTCGGACTTGAACTTCCTCATGCCTGAGTTGGTCGACCGAATCGACTACCGCAAAGGCCCGTACTTCGCCCAGAACGCCGACTTCGCCTCCGCCGGTTCGACCGACATCGCCTACCGCAGCCGCCTGGATGCTCCATTCGCCGCCATCTCGCTCGGCGGCCATGGCTATCGCCGTGCCATCGCCGCCGGGTCCACAGACCTTGGCGGCAGCCTGCATCTACTCGCGGCTGTCGAGCTGCAAGGCAATGACGGCCCCTGGACGGTGCCCGAAGGCCTGCGCAAGAGCAACGGTCTGCTCACCCTCAGCAGCGGCACAGCTGCCCGCGGCTGGAGCGCGAGCCTGATGGGCTACGCCGCGCACTGGACCTCGACCGACCAGATCCCCGAGCGGCTGCTCGGCGCCGGCCGCGATCCGGGCCAAGCCTTCGGCCGTTTCGACTCGCTCGACCCGAGCGACGGCGGCAAGACGCATCGCAGCAGCCTCTCCGGCGAGTGGCATGAGAGCACGGAGTCGGGCGCCACGCGCGTCGCTGCCTATGTCATCGACTACCGGCTCCAGCTGTTCTCCAACTTCAGCTACGCCTTGGAGCGGCCCGACGAGGGCGACCAGTTCTCGCAACAGGACCGTCGCCAGGTCTACGGCTTCAGCGCGAGCCGCGCGGTCGAGCACCAGATCGGCTCGCTGCCTGCACGTTCCGAAGTCGGCATGCAGCTGCGTCAGGACCGCATCCGCGTGGGCTTGTTCGACACGGTCCAGCGGCAGCTCATGCGCACCACCCGCGACGACAAGGTCCGTGAAGGCCTGTATGGCTTCTATGCGCAGACCGCTCTTGAAGTGACGCCCTGGCTGCGCACCGTGCTGGGCTTGCGCGCCGATGCGGCCCACTTCTCGGTGGACAGCCGGGCCCAGGCCGCCAACTCGGGCCGCAGCCGCGACCACCTGGTTTCGCCGAAGCTGAGCCTGATCGCCGGGCCGTGGGCGAAGACCGAGTTTTTCTTCAACGCCGGTCGCGGCTTCCACAGCAACGACGCCCGCGGCACCACGGCCAGCGTCGATCCCAAGACCGGGGCCGCCGTTGCAAAGGTGCCCGGCCTGGTCGCCTCACGCGGCATGGAGCTGGGCGCCCGCAGCGAGTGGATCCCGGGCCTGCAGAGTTCGCTCGCTCTGTGGACGCTGGACTTCAACTCTGAACTGGTCTACGTGGGCGACGCCGGCGCCACCGAACCGACCCGACCCAGCACACGCCGCGGCATCGAATGGAACAACCGCTGGATTCCGCTGCCCTGGCTGCTGGTCGATGCCGACTTGGCCTGGACCCATGCCCGCTTCTCGGATGCCGACCCGGTCGGCCGTCGTATTCCCAATGCGGTCGACAAGGTCGGGTCGGTGGCCGTGACGGTGCGCGAGCTGGGGCCGTGGTCGGCCAGCGTCCAGTGGCGCTACCTTGGCTCCGGCCCACTGACAGAAGACAACAGCGTGCGCTCGCGTTCGTCCTTGACGACCAACCTTCGCATCAGCCGCCAGCTTGGCCGCTGGCTGGGAAGCCGTGCCGAGCTGAGCATGGATGTGTTCAATCTGCTGGACCGCAAGCTCAACGACATCGAGTATCACTACGAGTCGCAGTTGCCGGGCGAGCCGGCACCGGTGGCCGACCGACACATCCATCCGGCCGAGCCGCGCGCCTTCCGCTTCACGCTGAGGATGTCGTTCTGAACTTGGAATGCTTGCGGCTTCGTTCAGGCGAGATAGAGCTTCCCTAGGGAAGCTCTGCATAAATCGGGGCGAGACCATGTAGTGCGGATCGGGATGGGCTGCAAGGCGCGGTTTGAAGCCAATAGCCGTAGCTATTGGCGAAAAGCGCAACGCCGCAGACCGCCCGAGGCCGCGCTAGCAGGGGCCGGGCTGATTCATGCAGAGCTTCCCTAGGGCTTCCCGGTGCCCGGCCGAAGGATGTTTCTGGCAAGGTGGTACTCCGCCAAGAACCTGTGGTGTCCCTCGCTCGTCGCTGGGTCCGGGCAACTGGAAGAGCCATACGCGCCCAAGACCAGCTTGGCCCGGCCGCCATCAAAGCGTGCGCTCGCTGCCGATCCCAGGACCTTCCCGGTCTCTCGTTCGCTGACGATGATTCTGCTGACTCGGGTGTGCCGGGTGACTGGGGCGGACTCAGAGCTCACTTTGTAGACAGCCGTCAGCGTGTCCGTCTCTGTTGCACGGATGGCCCCGTCCGGCTGCTTCTCGTATCGGGTGTAGCCCTCAGGCTTGTAGATGCTGGGCGCCTCCATCCAGCGAAACCCTTCGGTTTCTAGGTAGCGCATGCCAAAGCTGTTGGCCGTGCCGTCATCCAAATACAGTCCTTCTACAGGCTCTGACGCCTGCAAGGGATCCACGACTTGATGGGCATTCGCCGCACAGATTGCCTGGAACTCTCGTTTGTCTTCCACGTAGATCGTCGCAATAGGCAGCAAGACCACGGCGCCTGCCAGCACATAGCGCAGTGGCAGCCGCGGCAGTCGGCGGTGAACTGGCGGGACCCCCAAAACCTTGAGCAAGCGGGCTACGCCCCAAACCAAGGGGATGAGCAGCGCCGGTGCAAAGATGGCCCAGACAAAGCCAATCAGCGTCATCTGACACTTTCCTTGGAATCAGGCTGCCGCTGCCGCAATGGCCGCGCGCAGCTCAGCCGATTACTGCGCTTGAGGTGCTTGAGCTTCATGTCGCGCTGGTGGAGATGCGGAGGCTGATCAGTCCTGGCATTTGTTCTGAGGGTCAGGGCTTGCCTTGAAATGCAAGACTGACTTTGGGGTCTCGCTGACAGAACTTCCACTCGATGGGATGAGCTTCACTTTGAAGATGTTGCCGCGGGCGGATTGCCTAGCGTGAAAGTGGGCAGGCTTCCTTGGTAGCCCTGACAAAAGAAAAACAGACCGATAGCCAAAGTGATTGCGTGAGGTAGAGCCACATGGGGCAAGAGACCAGCGAAGCCATACCACTTGTTCCTACCTCTTTGCTCCAGAGGGCTACCAGCTTTTCCGACTTCTCCGGCGAGAGTCTCACTGGCCGTCTGCCAAGACCAATCTGTTCTTGGACTCGAGAAGGCCTTCTCAGCAGCTGAAGCTCGCTGGTACTGATTGAATTCAATCTCTCTGATGCGGACATAGTGACGCATTTGGTGACGTTTCCCTGCATGCTCAATGACCCAGAACGCAAGGCTGCTTGCTGCTGCGATCAGGAAAAAGCCATAGGCTCGGTACTGAAAGCCCAAACCGAGTGCGGCGAGGCTCAGTGTGACGCCCCACCCCTTCACGGTTAGGAGGCGTTGGTCAAAGTCCGCCACTGCCTTCACCAAAGCGAAGTACTCGTCTTTCTCAAAGCTGTCCGACACCGAAGTCTCCTTTGTGAAGCCCTATGAGGCCGTCGAGAAAACCAAAATCCACAGCCATTCCATACTTCCGTGCGCCTGCATGCTCACGAAGTTGAATTTCTGGGTACTTCGGTGAATTTGCGCCTGGGAGCCGGCTGTTGCGACCCCTGAGTGCGAGTGTGCCGCCTGATGGCCGCATTACTGAACCCTGGTCTGCCCTAGCCCGTCCTCGCGAGCTCCTCAAAATTGTGGACCATGCCATACAGGCTCCACGGCGTCCTGACCTCGGCCAGCCCGCGGCAGCTCAAGCGACGCGGATGCTTGCTGTGCCGCCGGTTCGCAAGAAGGCACCGGTTCGACACTGCCGATGCGCTGGCTGAATAGCCTCGCAACTCGAACGGAGGGTCAGGTCTTGCCTTGAAACTGAAGGCCTGACCCCTGCCCGGCATGACCCCTGCCCCGGCAGAAGGCCTGACCCCTGCCCCGGCACTACGTGCGACGACACAGTTTCTCAAGGCCCATCGAGCGCGTTCCAGCCGTCGCTCACCAGATACAGGCCGAGCAAAAACACCACCCAAGCCGTCGCCTCGTTTGCATTGCGGGACAGAAATGCCTCCACCTTGGTCAAGATGGGCGCGACATACTCGTGCAGAAACAGCCGCGCCGCGAGTAGCACCAATGCCGGTGCGATCATCATCAGGCAATAGCCGAACAGCACCGCAGCGCGCCCCGCCAGCGACAACTCCGATGCGATCAAGACACCGATCTCAGCCAGATACGGGATCATCGATGCAGCCTCGATGACGGCAGCCGTTAAGGCCAGCACGATGACCGCACCGACGGGGGCCGATGCATCGGACGCACGCTCCCGCATCCGCATGTGGAGGCTGGGCCCGTGACGGGCCAGGTTTTCTGCCTGGCGGGCCTCGCGACGCTCCTTGCCCGCTTTCGTCCAAGGCTCCATCAGCACACCGAGCACCATCAGCCCAATACCGGCAAGCAATTGAGCGACCCGCAGCGCTTGCAAGTTTTCCGTCTTCTGCAAGGCGGCGAGCAGCGACGAAGCTCCGAGGAGCAAGGCAATCCCCAACAGCAGATAGAACGCGGCCACCGTGCCAAGGAACAAGAGAATCCTCCCCGGTCTCGGGCGGACGGGAGCCAACATCAACCACAGGGGGATGAGCAACGTGCCGAAGCTCGTGCTGTCGATCAGCGCCAGTACGGCCAGCGGGGCGAGCAGTTCGAAGTTCACCGCGAGCAGCCCGTCAACGCGTCTACTCGCGCCTGAACTTCACCGTCATCTGGCTCGGTGAAAGTCACAAACATGAATCGCTTCAAGGTAGAGATTCCTTTTGGGAAAACAACAGAACTCAACTCGTGTTCCTTGCGGGCATGGCCCAGCACAGCCGCTGAGCTTCCCTAGCTTGCACGGTGCAGCACAAGGCCGCCTTTGAGCAGGACTTGTTCAACCCTGGCGAAGCCGCCAGCTTCCAAAGCGGCGGCCTGTTCGGCCACGCTCATGTACAACTGCTCGTTGCTCATGCCACCTTCGCCGGCGAAGTGGTCGCAGACCAGATAGACGCCGCCCGGCAAGAGCAAGGACCTGACCTGACGATGAAGTTCGGCGGCATGGCGTTTGTGACGCAACTCGTGAACGGCCTGATTCGTGAGCACGCAGCCGAACTGCCCGAGCCCGTCTGACCAGCCGGGCTCGCGGAAGCTGCGCTCGACAAACTGAACGTGAACGTGAACGCGAGAGCCCAGGGGGCAGAGGCGCTGTGCTGCCAGTTCGTGCATGGCCGGGGAAAAATCCAGGGCCACATATTCGAGGGGTGGAACTGCGCGCAACAAGAGGTGTTCGGCCAAAAAGCCGGGGCCGGAGCCAAGCTCCAGAATGCGCTGGCCGCTGGGGCCTAAGGACCGGATCTCCGAAGCGAAGGCCTCGAAGAACTCCGTGCGCCATGGGCGCTTGGACATTGCCGTTTCTTCCCACTCGCGGGCATCGCGCATGAGACGAAGGTCGATGGGGCTGGGGATGTCGCTCAGCATTTCGCCTTCTCTGCTTTGAAAAGCAGGGCGGCTGTCAAACAGCCTGAAGTTCACAGGGCGCGTCACCGTTTAGTGCTTGCGTATGTATGCGAAGGCGAGTTTCAGGAAAGTGAAGGCTGACCCATTCTCTGCTGGCGCGCGAGGGTGCAGACTCGGTGCTTGATAAGTCCCGGCATATACGCTTAGGGTCAGCTCTTGCCCTGGAATTTAACATTTAACTCGGCTCTTTCGCTCTTTTGGCCATACTGGCAAGCTGAAGGGCGAACTCCGCTCGCAATTTATACGACCAACGAGCTGAATTTAGGAGTTCACGACAGTCAGATTGCCAAGAAATCATGAGCAATTCTCAGCCAAAGGCAATAAATGCAATTGTGCCCATGCGGTACTTCGAATAATCCCTTATCAATGAGACCGAAAGAAACAACTCTTTTGCACATCGAAACTCCAGAAAAACTCTTTCAGCCGACCCCGCGAGATTCCCGCTCCCGCTTTCCAGCACAATACTGATTGGATCACCCTGCAAGCATGCGGATACAAGCGGCAAATCATCCGCATTGACGGCAGCCGCTGCGCCGCAGATTTTGTCTGGCAACCTTTGATTTCTGATGTCCGTCTGATTGAGGCAGGATCGAAACTCATCGATGGTGCTCCGAACGTCTATCAATGACACTCTTAACAAGCTAGAGGCGCTAGCTGGTTCATTTGCCGCGATAGCCGAATGCATGCAAGCTGCAACACTAAGACAAATGAAAGATTTCCAAGCTCTCATGGCTGCGGCCCTCTTTTTCTCAATTCATCTGAATATCTTGCGCACATGTAGTTTCCGAAATTTGGATTCAAGTCTTTAATCTCAAGTTTCCCCGATCGCCCCGCCATCAGCTACCTCTCGACTCCCGGCAAACTCGGGGTCAAGTCTTAAATGTTAAGTACTCGCCCCCCTCATCCGTCTCTAGCGCCCGCTCAGCTTTACTCACCAGTTGGCTCACCCGCGCCACGGTCAACCCCAATTCGGCGGCTATCGCGGTCATCGTCATGCCTCCCTCAGTGTGCGCCCGGCGCAGCGCCTCCTCACGGCTTGGGGCCAGAGCCAGCCATTGCGCGAGATTGAGCTTCATGGTTTTCGGTCGCTGCGCCTTGGGAACCTCGCGGCTGCCAGCGGCGCCCGGCTCGGCGGCATCCAGCATGCGCTGCACGAAGTCGTTGTCGCCGAGGTAGATCTGCCGGTTTAGCGCTTCTTCCCACAAGGCCACGCCACGCCCAGCCGCCACATGGGCGGCATACACCTTTTGCGCACGAGCCCTGTCCCTAGGCGACTCAGCATCCTGACCCAACAAATAGCTGTGCAAAGCTGCGGTAGCCAGCCATGGCGCTCCTGCAGCCTTGCCCACATGCGCCCGGTAGCTGGACCAGGGCCAGGCTCCAGGCTCAGCCACCATGCCCGCCCGTACCGGGTTCAGCTCGACATATCGGCAAACCTCCAGCAGGTACGCGTCCTCGTCGACAAGGATGGCCTTGAACCGGCCCTGGAACACATGCCCCACCTTGCCGTGCCGCCGGTTGTAGGCCTGCGAGTACACGCCATTGATGTGCCGCATCAGCAGTGAGAGCTTGCCCTGCCTTGTCTGCATCACAAAGTGATAGTGATTGCTCATCAGGCAGTAGGACAGCATTACTGCATCAAACCGCCCCAGCCCCTGAGCCACCACCGTCAGCAATCGCGCCCGATCCGCGTCATCCACAAAAATGTCTTCTCGCCTGTCCCCACGTGCGGTCACGTGGTACAGGGCGCCGGGAAACTGCGATGCGCAGTGGTCGGGACATGGACAGCATTCTGAGCTGACCGGGGATGGAGGTGGGAGGGGGTTAATATTTAAGACTTGACCCCGAATTCCTGTGACCCCGAATTCCTGACCCCGAATTCCGTAAGACTTATCGCGTGCGCGTCTTGTTGAAACTACCGCTTTTGCTGCTCGGATCGGAGCACTCGATCGCGCAAGTAGGGCCAGGTCACAGCCCCCACCGGAACGTACCTCACGGGCGCCAACCCTGTGACTGCAACATAGAAGAAAAGAAAGCTCATAAAGGCAAAGAGCAGCGACCCAAGCAAGCCCTCTGAGTGGCCCGGCAGTGCAACTGTTTGACCTTGATGCACCCGCTGTACCAGCACGAGGATTGCGAAGGCCATGCAAGCAAGATACAGAAGCTCTAGCAGTCTGATCCACAGACCTACCATGTTCGGCTTGTTCGGGTGTGGCATGGAGCTTTCCAATCTGCGGTTGGTCCGCACGGTACTAGAAAACTGCTTTACGTTTGAGCAAACCGGTATGCCGTTGTTGTTCCGGTTGAGCTACCGGCCAGATTGCTGCTTAAGCGAAGGCACAGCAGTCACGACCAGTCAAAGGACGAAACCCTCAGTTTCGACAACATACGCTCTAACTTTTCTACTACGCCAAATGTAGATTGCGGTTGCAAGTAGAAGGACGGTTTCGACGGCAATCAGAATCGGTGGCTTGAAGCTTGGTGTGGCTAGAAAGAGGACAAGTCTGCTCAATGGTCCGCCAAGGAACATACCGATAAACGTCAAAAGCGAGACAACTCCAAAAATGAGAGTCATCGGGCCTAGGTACCGGAGAGCAAAGTGCTTTCCGTTGAGCGCGCTCCAAACAATGTAAAGGTACAAGCCGGCACCTACGAATGACCCCGCAGTCCAATGGGGACTGACAAGGATTCCCACGAACATGACCAATACATTCAGGCCGAGCAACACGAGCAACGTACGCGGTACTTTTTCGAACATCCTCAATCTCCCGTCTATCGCTGTTCAACGCTTGAATCTACCGGCCCGCAGGCGGCATGCCGTTGCAAGTCCGGTTGAGTTAGCTGTCAGTCCTACTGCGACCAAATATGGCGGTAGCCTTCCCCATCACCGATCTCCTTAATGCGCATATACGTTCGGCTGACGCGACAGTTCAGCTCCAAAACGCGCCCCATTGAGCCAGCGCCAGCGCCTTCGAATTCAATTGGCGCAATAGAACTACACTCAGTAGCCATTAGAGCTCTCCACTGCCTGTCGGCGTTCCGAATCACGTTGAAGTACTTCAAACGAAACTGACCCTCCGCAATCAGATGAGGAGCTTTCATAGTCTTGATGTGCTCAACGAGTCGAGCTTGCTTATCTCTCAGTAGCTTGTCAGCACCCTGAAGCTCTCGGTCGAGACAGGCGGAGATTTGCGCTGACCCTCCTTCCGAAAAGCATGGCCCCTCATCGGCTGCGTGCGCCGATGGGTGCAGTAATGCAAATATGCAAATGGTGGCGAAAATTCTTAGCATGTGCCTAACTTTATTCTCGGGCGACTCAAGTGCTGCTTATTGCCGAGATCACTTCCATATTCAGTCTCGGCATCTCGGCCGGGTACTGCAGCGACCGTGTCAATCCGTCGATTTTCGAGGGGTGTACCCGAGTATTGAATCATCGAATTCGTTACTTGGGGCTGCGATGCGCTGCCGCCACGGGATCCCGAACGAGGCAATACCCCGTCCAGTCTCATTCGCTCAATGACTGGCTGCACAGCTCCACATTCCGTTTTAGCCTCTGCGACGCCCTTGTATTTCCAAACTGGCTTGAGTCCTACCGCATCAACTATCTCGATCGAAAAACTGAATCGCTCCAAGACGTAACCTCTGGTTACGGCTTTAGTTACGGTGGTCTGCATTACATGGGAAGGACGCGCGCGATCAACCTGCTTCTTAATCGTCTCAGGTCCGTTCAGGTCAATCTCTGAAACATAGGCCGTGCCAATACCAACACCGAGGGCTTTGATTTCGTTCGTCAGGCAAAAAGTCAGCAGGCTTGTCATGGAGGCAAGCTTTCCATCTGAGCCACTGGTTGAAGGGCTTCCCGCTGTCAATACCGTGATGGCCACGATCGACCTAATGGGCTTGCTTGCGAGATCCGGGCTGGTTTCGCTATTTCCAAAGAGGCGAGGTTGTGAAGCGCATCCAGTCAGCGCCAAAACACTCATGAATGTCAGATAAAAGGCGATCTTGTTGCTCAAAGTGTTTCACCTTTAAGAATTATTAATAAACGCTGTGTCTATTTTGTGTATTGATCGCCAATTGACAAAGCCGTTGGGTGCGAGCGGTTCTCTCCGGGTTGCCGTTCATTGAGATTACCCATCTTCTGGGGGGGTAATTCTCCGAAAAATGTCGACTCGCATGAGCGGCTAGCGCTGAACTTTCTTAATAGAAGCCGCGATCGCGGCTATTTCCGGCTGTATCTGGTCGGCGGTTTCTTTGGGGTAAAAGAACGAAATGTCGATGAACTTGTTGTCAACGATTGCGTGTATCGACAGAATAAACATCTTTCCGAATGCCGCTTCTTTCTCGAATCGATGGGCCCAGGATGGCTCGATGGTTAGGTTTATTCTGTTTTCTAGTTGATAAATGCAGTCCGATTCGATATCAATGTCTGGCTTGTATTCCTGACACTTGGGCGGAACGTCTGGGGCAACAGAGGTAACAATTGCTCCATTCGTTTTGAACTTGTAGTTCACGCATTTCACGCACTGCGTTTCGACACCCAGCTTTAAGCCGTAGGGTGGCTTGCTAAGTGCATTTTGTGAAAGCAGTGCCAAATTCGAATTTTTTGGTACCGGCGAGACCAAAGCAATCAAGCCCGGGGAAGCCTTTGAGGCAGCCAACGCAACCGGCGCGCGTACCCAGCGCTGCATCAATTGACCGCTAGGGATTCTGCTGGTTTCATACTTTGCAACCCATGCAACAGGCAAGGTCATCGACAAACCGGCTTCTTCGATCAGAACTTCGTCAGCCCTGCTGAAACTGGCAGACATCAAAAGTGCGCAAGCGACCGCTGCGATTTGGAATTGAGTGCGCATCTTTACTCTTGAGGGTTTGATTTGACTGACCTGAAACGGCAGCGCTTAGAGGGGCTAGAATGAAATTTGCCCTTAGTCGGCGTTTAGTAGTGGCCCCGCTTGAGCGAATAGCTAGGGGTCACTTAGAGCTCAACGCATCAATGGCCGGCACAAGAGCTTGTATTGCCTCAGGCGCGAGCCTTCGGAGAAACTGGTCTGCAAAACTTGCCGACATTCCTGCTTGCATTGACTGGGCATAGACACGTTTCTTGAGCGCATCCATCGACAAGTATTCCGGTTGCTTGATATTCTTAAGAACGTGGCGATACATTCCGGCTGAAAAGTTCGCATACGCGATGTCTTGAGAAATGCATTCTTCGAGCTTCTCAAGCTTATTTGCATCCGGCTGCGACGCATAGCAGGCTTGAATTGCGGCAACGACTGCAGCTTCGCCTTCTGCGTTTTGCAGTGCAACCACAGCCTTGACGGCCGATTGAATCCGCTCAATGCGACTGCTAGCAATGTCCTGCGCGAAAGCTAAGTTGCTGCAGCAGAAGGAAAAAGCAAAGACCAGAGAAGGAATCGTTGGATGCATACGGTGGGAGACCTTTAGCACGGTGTTCGGGCGATCAATACGCTGCGTATCTCAGTGAGTGCGCCTGGAATCAGTCTTGGCAACTTGACAGGTCAATCACGCAAAGATGCGAGCCGCCCCGTCGAATTTCGGGGTTTGTACCATGCGCCTGTGGCAGCCAGTGCCCGCAGAACCTGGATGTAACTTTCCACCTTTTGTGGGCGGAAACGGCGAGATCCCCCCGGGGCATTATTTGAATCGTTTATGCGCGCCCCGCCCCCTCCGTCACTATCTCCCCAACCTCCACCTCAACTCCCCACTCAATCCATCCACCAGCCCCACCAGCCCCAGCATCGCGATCAAGACCGTGGCGGTCTTGCCCATCTGGAACAGGCCCAGATGAAAAGCCAGCTGCTGGCCCAAGCCGCCGGCGCCGACCACGCCCAACATTGCCGCCGCGCGGATGTTGTTCTCCCAGCGGTAGAGGGTGTAGCTCAGCCACTGCGGCAGGGCCTGCGGTAGCTGGGCGTAGAAGAACACTTTGAGTGCGCCCACGCCCTGGTGGCGCAGGGCTTGTGCCGGGCCTGTGGGCAGGTTCTCCAGGGCCTCGGCGAACAGGCGGCCGAGCACGCCGCCGGTGTGCAGGGCCAGGGCCAGGGTGCCGGCCATGGGGCCCAGGCCGACGGAGATCAGCAGCAGGCTGGCCCAGACCAGCTCGGGCACCGCGCGCAAGGCGTTGAGCAGCCAGCGGGTGGGCGCGCGCATGGCGCCCGGGGCGCCGGCTGGCAGGGCTAGCAGCAGGCCCAGGCCCACCGCCAGCAGGGTGCCCAGGGCTGACATGGCCAGGGTTTCCCAGGCGCCGCGTGCGACCTTGAGCAGGAAGTCGGGGCGTGTCTCGGGCGGAAAGAATTCGCCGCCAAAGCGCGCCATGCTCTGCCAGGCCGGCAGCGAGAGCAGCTGGCCCCAGGGCAGATCCAGCGAGGCGAAGCTGGCCACCACCAGGCCGGCCAGGGCCAGCAGCAAAGCCCAGGCGCGGCGGCGCGCGGCGCGCAGCTCCGGCGGCAGGGCCAGCGGCGACGCAGGCATTCTTGTTGCTGTCCTTGTTGTCCTCATGCCAAGGCCTTGCGCAGCGCGGCACTGAGCCGGTCGGCCAAGGCCACCAGGGCGACGAAGACCAGCAGCAGGGTGCAGATCTCGTCGCCGCGGAACATCTTCATCGAGTTGTCCATCTGCTGGCCCAGGCCGCCGGCGCCAACAAAGCCCAGCACCACCGAGCTGCGCACCGCGCATTCCCAGCGGTAGACGGTGTAACTGGCCAGCTCAGCGGCATTCTGCGGCAGCAGGCCATAGGCCAGGGCCTGCAGGCGCGAGCAGCCATTGCGCAGCAGGTTCTGCGCCACGGCACTGTCGCCGCTTTCCAGGATCTCGGCATAGACCTTGCCGAGCATGCCGCCATAGCTCAGCGCAATGGCCAGCACGCCGGCCGCCGGCCCCAGGCCCAGCACCCGCACCAAGGCCAGGGCCCAGACCAGCTCGGGCACGCTGCGCAGCAGCACCATCAGCCCGCGCAGGAACTGGCGCAGCCAAAAAGGGCCGCGCGCCATGCGCCCGGCCAGCGCCGAGATCGACAGGCTGCGCGTGGCAGCCAAGGCAAGCGGCACGGCCAGCAGCAAGGCCAGGCTGATGCCCACGGTGGCCATGGCCGCGGTGCGCCAGGTCTCGCGCAGCAGCAAAGCCAGGAAGTCGGCGCTGTGGGCCGGGGGCATGAAGTCGGCCAGGAACTGGCCGCTGGCGCGCAGGCTGTCGGGCTGCCAGAGCAGCCAGGGGCGGAACTCCGTAGCCCGCAGCAAGGGCCAGAGCAGGGCCAGGCCGGCCAGGCTCCAGAACAAGCGGCCCTGCCAGGCGGGGTCGCGCAGCTGGGGTGCTTGCGAAGCAGAGGGAGAGGAAGGAGAGGGCGCGCTCACCGGCATTGCATCAGCACCGCAGGCGCGGTGGCCGGCAGGTCTTCTTCATGGTCTGCCGGCGCCCAGGCCTGAAGCTCGTCCTCATGCTGGGCATAGAGCTTGGCCAGCAGTTCAGGGCTCACCTGCGCGGCCGGCAGGTCGAACTGCAGCCGGCCTTCGCGCAGGCCGACGATGCGCGGGAACTGCGCCAGGGCCAGCTCCACCTGGTGCAGCGAGGCGACCAGCGTGACGCCGCGCCGGCCGGCCTCGGCGCGCAGAAAGGTCAGGGCCTGGCTGGCGCGGTTGGGGTCCAGGGCCGAGAGTGGCTCGTCCATCAGCCAGAGCTGGGCCGGGGCCAGCAGGGCGCGGGCCAGGGCGACGCGCTGGCGCTCGCCGCCCGAGAGGCGGTCGACCCGCTCGAACAGCTTGTCGGCCAGGTCGAAACTTTGCAGGGCGGCATGGGCCGCCGCCAGATCTTGCGGGTAGATCAGCGAGCGCAGGCTTTGCAGCAGGCTCATGCGCGGCAGGGCGCCGGCCAGCACGGCGGTGACCACGCGCTGGCGCGGCGGCAGCGGTGGCGTCTGCGGCGCCAGAAACAACCGGCCGCGCAGGCGCTGCAGCTCGCGCCGCGGCAAGGCCCAGGGCTCGGCGTCGTCCAGCTGCAGGCGGCCGGCGCTGGGCGGCAGGGCGCAGGCCAAGGCATGGAGCAAGGTGGTCTTGCCGGCACCCGAAGGGCCGATCACGGCCAGGGCTTCGCCGGCGCTGACGCTCAGGTTCAGCGGCGCCAGGGCGGGCGCCCGGCCGGCGGCGGCCGCCGGGTGGCGGGCCGCCAGACCTTGCAGCTCCAGTTTCAAAGCAGGCCGGCGCTGCGGGCTGCAGCCTCGATGCCCTTGTAGTTCTCGGCCTTGCTCGGGATGAAGCGGGTGGCGCGCTGCAGGTCCAGGATGTCCTTGCCCTGGGCGGTGTCGCGGCTCAGGCTCAGAAAGGCCTGGCTCAGCTTGTCGCGCAGCGCGGCCGGCATGTCGGCGTGGACGCTCCAGTTGTAGTCGTAATAGGGCGGGGTGGTGAAGAACACGCGCACGCGGGCGCTGTCGACCTTCTTCTCGGCCACGAACTTGTCCCAGACCGAGATGTTCAGCGCACCGGCCTGGACCTTGCCCGAGGCGACGGCGGCGATGGTGGCGTCATGGGCGCCGCTGTAGGCGACACGCTTCAAGTCACGGTCGGGGTCCAGGCCGGCCTGCAGCAGGAAGCTGCGCGGCATCAGATGGCCCGAGGTGCTGCTCTGCGAGCCGAAGCTGAGGTCGCGGCCTTTCAGGTCGGCCAGCTTTTGGATGGCCGGTTCGCTGGTGATGAAGACGGAGCGGAACTTCTCGTCCTCCTCGCGCTGCACCAGGGGGATGATCTTGCCGCCCGAGCGCACATTCGCCTGCACAAAGGTGAAGCCGCCGAACCAGGCCAGGTCGACCTTTTTGCTGGCCAGGGCTTCCACCGCGGCCGCGTAGTCGGTGACCGGGGTGAACTCAACCTTCATGCCCAGCCGGCTTTCCAGGTAGGTGACCAAGGGCGCGGCCTTGCGGGCCAGTTCGGTCGGCGCCTCGTCGGGGATGGCGGTGACGCGCAGCACTTGCTGGGCCTGGCTGGCCCCGGGCAGGGCGGCCAGTAGCAAGAGGCTCAGGGCGGAGCCCAGCAGGGCGCGGCGGGGCAGGGCAGTCATCGGTTTCATGGTGGGGTGGGTGTGCGGGTTGGCAAGGCCGCTATTCTCGGGCCTGGGCGCTTGTTTGCATTCTTGCAGCGGCTATGCTGCGCGCCGCCTCGTTTGTCTACGTTTTTGACCCTCCCGCCAGAAAGCCCGCCATGAGCGCCAGCACCGCCCCGGTTTCGCCCAGCGACACCTCGACTGAAGAACCCCGCCTGACCTCCCTGTCGCACGGCGGCGGCTGCGGCTGCAAGATCGCGCCGGGCGTGCTGTCGGAGATCCTGCGTGGCACGGCCGGCATGGCTCTGCCGCCGGAGCTGCTGGTGGGCATTGAGACGGCCGACGATGCCGCGGTCTACCAGCTCAACGAAGAGCAGGCGCTGATCGCCACCACCGATTTCTTCATGCCCATCGTCGACGACCCCTTCGACTTCGGCCGCATCGCCGCGACCAATGCCATCAGCGATGTTTACGCCATGGGCGGCCGCCCCATCATGGCCCTGGCCCTGGTGGCCATGCCGATTGCGCGCCTGTCCGTCGCCACCATTGGCCGGGTGCTGGAAGGCGGCGCGGCCATCTGCCGTGCGGCCGGCATCCCGATTGCCGGCGGCCACACCATCGATTCGGTCGAGGCCATCTACGGCCTGGTGGCCCTGGGCCTGATCCACCCCAAGCGGGTCAAGCGCAATGCCGATGCCCGGCCCGGCGATGTGTTGCTGCTGGGCAAGCCCCTGGGCGTGGGCGTGATGAGCGCGGCGCTCAAGAAAGGCGCGCTCGACGCCGCCGGCTATGCGCAGATGCTGGACAGCACCACCCGCCTGAACACGCCCGGCCCCGATCTGGCGGCCCTGGACGGTGTCCACGCACTGACCGATGTGACCGGCTTCGGCCTGGCCGGCCATGCGCTGGAGATGGCGCGCGGCGCCGGTTGCAGCCTTGAGCTGGACTGGGCGGCCGTGCCCCTGCTGGACGGCGTGCGCGCCCTGGCCGGCCAGGGCTTTGTGACCGGCGCCTCGGGCCGCAACTGGGCCGCCTATGGCGCCGAGGTGGAGTTGCCGAACGGCTTCGCGCCCGAGGACCAGGCCTTGCTGAGCGACCCGCAGACCAGCGGCGGCCTGCTCGTGGCCTGCGCGCCGGCCGAGGTGGCGGCGGTGCAGGCGGTGTTCACACGCCATGGTTTTGCCCGCGCGGCCGTGGTCGGCCGCATGGCCGAGGCGAGTGCGCAGCCGCGTGTGCGTTTGATCTAGCGTCTAGCTGGGGAGGCTCCGCCCGCAAGTCATGTCGGCCATTCCGCAGCTCGTCGCTTGGCCTCGGCCGAGGCCGGGCTGCCTGTCTATCGTGCCCTCACTCGTCACTTTTTGCCGAACTGGAGCACCTGAGACATGAACGCCAAGACCTTGATTTCCCTGGCCGCCGCAGCCGCCCTGAGCCCGCTGGCCATGGACAGCCATGCCGCCGCCGCTGCAGCTCCCGAAGGCGCCACTTCCGCAACTTCGGCCCGCCAGCCCATCACCCGCGCCGACCAGCTGCCGCGCCGCACCGTCACCCTGGCCAAGCTGCCCAGCGAATACCTGAGCGCACCACTGAGCGAGCTGAGCGCCATGGGCGCGCAGCTGGAGACCGAGGTGCAGGCTGATCTGGCCCGCTACGACATCCAGGATGCCGCCACCCTGCGCGCCTACTACTCGGCCTTGGCCACGCTGGCCCAGTTGCGCGGCGACTGGGCGGCCGTGCCGGCCTGGACGGCCAAATCGCGTGCCCTGCAGGAGAAGATCGGCGGCCAGCTCAGCGCCGGCCTCTTGACCGACCTGCTCTCGCAGCAGCGCCTGGAGAAGCGCGACGCCGCCTGGCTGCGCACCGAGGTGGAAAAGCGTTATGGCGCCTTGCCTTGGGCCGATGTGCAGGAGAGCATCAAGTCCGGCAAGGGCGGGGCCGAGACTTACAACCCCGAGCTGGTGCTGGGCGCCTTCCGCAGCCAGATCGACGCCATGGCCACGAACGGCAAGATGGTGGTGCCGGACAGCATTGCCCTGGCCATCATCAGCAGCCGCTTGCAAGCCGAGCTGTTCGCGCCCAACAAGGCTGCCATCGTGGCGGGCTTGCAGGCGGTGATCGATGCCAACACAAAGACGCAAGCGCGTGCCGACCTCTGGACGCCGCGCACTTTTGCCATCCCGGCCGAGGCGAAGGCCGCGCCGGTGGTGGTGGCGGTCTGGGATTCGGGTGTGGACATGGCCTTGTTCAAGCCAGCCGCGCCGCTGGCCGGCCTGGCGTTTGACGAGGACGCCAAGCCCAGTGCTGAGCTGCTGCGGCCCCTGGGTGAAGCGCAAAGCCGCTGGCCGCAGCTGCGCAGCCTGATCAAGGGCGCCATGGACCAGCGCGCCGCCCTGGACACGCCGGATTCGCGCCAGTTCCGCGCCACCATGTCCGGCCTCAAGGCCGAGCAGGTCAAGGGATTCAGCGAGGACATGAGCCTGACCAGCCTCTATGTGCACGGCACCCATGTCGCCGGCATCGCCGTCGAGGGCAACCCCTTTGCCCGCGTGTTCGCCGCCACCCAGCTCTGGAGCGCCAAGCTGGAACCCAAGCTGCCCACCGAAGCCCAGGCCCGCGCCACGGCCGCGGCTTATGGCCAGATGGTCGAGAGCTTCAAGAAGGCCGGCGTGCGCGTGGTCAATATGAGCTGGCGTTATGGCCCCAGCGCCTACGAGGGCGCGCTGGCCTTCCACAGCGCCGGCGGTGCGCCCGAGGCGCGCAAGGCGGAAGCGAACCGCTTGTTCAAGATCGAGCGCGACGCCCTGCGCGCGGCCATTGCCGGCGCGCCGGACATCGTGTTCGTGGCCGGCTCGGGCAATGAAGACAACAGTGCCGACTTTCAGGAATACATCCCGGCTGGCTTTGAGCTGCCGAATCTGATCACCGCCGGCGCGGTGGACACGGCCGGCCAGGAGACCAGCTTCTCGACCTTCGGCAAGACCGTGGTCGTGCATGCCAATGGTTTCGAAGTCGACAGCTATGTCCCCGGCGGCGCGCGCATGAAGCTCAGCGGCACCAGCATGGCCAGCCCCCAGGTGGCCAATCTGGCGGCCAAGCTGATCGCGCTCAAGCCTTCGCTCAAGGCCAGCGAGGTCAAGGCCTTGATCCTGCAGGGTGCCGAGCGCATGAACGGGGCCGACGGCAAGCCCGGCCGTGTGCAATTGATCCACCCGCGCAAGAGCGCCGAGCTGGCTGGGCTCAAGGTCTGAGGCACTGAAATCGGTCGATTTTTGGTCTGCGTTTATAATCTAGGGTTTTCTTGGATTTGCCCGTCCCGGTTTGGGGCGGATGGGCCCCGGGCTGCTACCGGGGCTCTTTGCATTTCGTGCAAGGCTGGTGCCGAGAACGCCTGGCTGCCGCGAACCCCTCGATTTGAAAAAGCAATGGCGCCCGATGCCACAAGCCTCGGGCGCTTGGCCATGAGCACAAGCAAGACCCCCACTGCCCGCCTATTGCATGTCGACGGCTTGAAAGCCGCCGCAGCCCAGCTGATCGTGCTGCACCACCTGTCCGCCTACGGCCCGGTGGCGGAGGCCATGCAGGCCTTGCTGCCGCAGCTGATGGCCTGGGCCTACCAGTACGGTCGCATGGCGGTGCAGGTGTTCCTGGTGGTGGGTGGTTTTCTCTCGGCGCGGGCCTTGTCCTCGCGCGGCCAGCTGCTCGAAGGCGCCGTGCCCGAGCTGCTCTGGCGCCGTTACCAACGCCTGGCCTTGCCCTTCATGGCGGCTGTGCTGCTGACCCTGTGCTGCTCGGCCCTGGTGGCGCGCTGGCTGCCGGAGCTGGTGCCGTTCCACGTCAGCCTGGCCCAGCTGCTGGCCCACCTGACGCTGAGCCATGGCGTGTTGGGCTATGAAGCGCTGACCGTGGGCGCCTGGTATGTGGCCATCGACTTTCAGCTGTTCGCCGTCTTGTTGGGCCTGCTGTGGTTCAGCCGCGGCCTGGCCCTGCCACGCGGCTGGCGCCGTGTCCTCGGCCCGGCCTTGGTGGCCTTGCTGATGGCGGCCTCGCTCTTGTTCTTCAATCGCCAGTCCGGGCTGGACAACTGGGCGCCGTATTTCTTCGGTGCTTACGGCCTCGGCGCCCTGGTGCATTGGCTGGGTCTGGTCGGGCCGCAGCGCCGCCTCGGCGTGCTGCTGCTGACGGCTCTGGGCCTGGTGGCCTTGCTGCTGGAGTTCCGCGAACGCATCGCACTGGCCCTGGCCACCGCTTTGCTGCTGGCCTGGCTGCAGCAGCGCCACGCCGAGCAGCGCGCGCCGCTGTCCCCGGCCGCGGCCCGGCCCTGGCTGGCCCATCTGGGCACGCATTCCTATGCGCTCTTCCTGGTGCATTTCCCCATCTGCCTGCTCTGCAATGCCTTGCTGGAGCGGCACGATCTGAGCCAGCCGGCCTCGGGCCTGCTGGCCTTTGTCGGTGCCTGGGGCTTGAGCAATCTGGCGGCCTTGCCCTTCCATCGCTGGATCGAAGCGCCGGCCGGGCGCCTGCGCCTGGGGGCGCTGCTGATGCGCCTGTGGCCGCGCACTTTGCGCGCCTGAAAGCTCTCAGTCCAGCGGCTGCGTCTGCGGCGTGCGCTGGAAGGCCTTGCGGTCGTAGCCCAGCGCCTCGGCCTTGTCGAGCAGGGCTTGCAGCTTGGCCTCATCCATTTGCGGCGTGCGTGACAGGATCCAGCCGTACTTGCGGCTGGGCTCGCCGACCAGCACCTGCTGGTAGTCCGGGTCCAGATCCAGCACCCAGTAGTTGCCGTAAAACGGCCAGAAGAAGGTGACGCGCAGTTTGGCATTGCCGCTGCCCTCGACCGTCTTGGCGTGTCCTGCGGTGCGCTCCACCTCGCCCGAGGCTTTGCGGCAGCGGTTCACCACTTCCACCCGCTCGCCATCGAGGCGGTAGCGCGCTTGCGTGTCGGCAACGCATTGCTTTTGAAAACGGTTGGGCAGCAGGGCGATCTCGTACCAAGCGCCGGCGTAGCGGGCCAGGTCGACCTGGGCCACGGTGGGCAGGGGCAGCTCGGGTGCCGCCTGGGCCGCGCCCGGGCCAAGCAGACCGGCGACCATCAGCAGGGCAGGGCAGAACCGTGTGGCGCTTCTTGCGATGTTTGTCGTGTTCTTCATGCAGAGCAGGGTAGCGGCTTCTGCGCTCAGGCGCTGTTCGGTGCATCAAAAGCCCGGCGCATATCGGCCAAGGTCTTGCCCGGCTCGTCGCGGAAGCGTTCGTCCAGCACGCTCAGGGCCTGGATGCGGTCGACGCGGAAGTTACGGAAGTCCTCGCGCACCTCGCACCAGCCGGCCAGGGTCCAACTGGGTCCCCAGAAATAGCAGGCCAGGGGGCGCACGGTGCGCTGGCTGGCGCTGCCGGCCAGGTCCAGGTAATCGAGGCGCAGCTTGCGGCGGTCTTCGGTGGCTTCGCGCAGGCGCGCCAGGCGCTCACGCATGGCATCGTCCAAACCCGTCAGCGGTGCGAACAGGGCCAGGCTTTCGGCCGCCGCACGGGCCGGCGCCGGCAGCACGGCCAGGATCTTGGACATGGCTTCTTCCGCCTGCCGGCCCAGCACGCTGTCGAGCTGGCCCTGGGCCAGGCGCAGGGCGGCCACCAGGGCCTGCGCCTCGTCCTTGCTGAACATCAGCGGCGGCAGATCGAAGCCGGCGCGCATGCGGTAGCCCACGCCGGCCTCGCCCTCGATGGGCACGCCTTGCTGCTGCAGGGCGGCGATGTCGCGGTAGACGGTGCGTGCCGAGACCTCGAGACGCTGGCTCAGGAATTCGGCCGTGGACAGGCGGCGCCCACGGATCAATTGGACGATCTGGAAGAGGCGGTCGGCGCGGCGCATGGCGGGCATTGTCGGCCAGCGCGACCAGGGCGCAGGCGGACCGCCGCACTTGGCATGGCGCTTGCGTACAAACCCTGCAATCCGCCCTATTCCCCGCTTTTGGCCTGTCCGCTGCTCGCTCGCGGTGCAGGTCACCCCAAAAAGGCTCTTGCCATGCCCCGTCTCGCCAACGCCCGTTCTGCCCTGCCAGTTCTTGGTGCCATGCCCCTGCGCATGGCTTTTGTCGCCGCAAACTCGGAGGCCCGCCCCATGAACTTCCACAGTCTTGGTTCGTCCCAGATCTGGGTGGCGCGTGCCGGCGACCCGCCGCCGCGCGCCGCCATCCGCAGCCCAGTGGCCGGCTTGCAGGGCTTGAGCCTGCAGTGCGAGCGCGTCGATCAGCCGCAGCTGCGGGCGCTGCTCGAACAGTTCGAGGCCGAGCGCCACCAGCTCTGCCCTGCCAGCCGTGCGGCCTGCGCCCCGGAGCTGGAGGTCTTGCGCGGCCCGCAGACGCGTCTGCTGGTGCTGCGCGATGCCCAGGAGCGCGTGCTCGCCTGCGTCGGCCTGCTGCTGCATGACGAGTACGCCGAAGTGCTGACGCTGATGGTGCTGCCGAATTGGCGCGGCCGCGGTGCGGGCGAAATGCTGCTGCAAGCCCTGCAGCGCGAGGCCTTGCGCGCGGGCCAGCCCTTGCTGCGTCTGCAGGTCGGCGTGCAGCAGCGCTCGGCCCAGCGCCTGTTCGAGCGCCTGGGCTTCCGCCGCTGCGGGCCTTTCGGCGCGCACCGCGCCGATCCTTTTGCGCTGTTCATGGAGAAGCTGGCCGGCGACTGAACCCGGGCCCGGGGTCGCAACTGCCCCTGCCATTCGGCCCATGCCTTGTCATCAGGACGGCAAATCCTCTCAATAAATTGCGCGGCATCTGCTGCCAATTGTGAGGAATTCCCCATGTCCTGCCCTTCAACCTTGCGCCGCGTGGCGCTTGTTGCCGCGCTGCTTTCCAGCCTGTCCTTTGCCGGCGGCGCCCACGCCGACGTGCTGAACTTCGATGACCTGGCCGATGGCCTGGTGCCGCTCAACTATGGCGGCCTGGACTGGTCCAGTTTCGGTTGGACGGCCTTCTCCACCGCGGCCGACCCCTACACCGCCCACTCGGGCGCCGGCCGCTTGGCCAGCGGCTTCCTGGCCAGCGATGCCAGCAGCCTGATCGGCTTTGGCCAGGCGGTGCGCTTCGACGGCGCTTGGTTCGCCGGCCAGAGCGGCGCGGTGCTGAGCTTCGAACTCTTCTTCCAAGGCCAGCGCGTCGCCGGCTCGCAGAGCCTCGACCCCTCGGCCACCCCGACTTTCCTGGCCAGCGGTTATGCCGGCCTGGTCGATGCCGTGCAGGTGAAGAGTCAGAACCACGGTGAGTTCGTCATGGACGACTTCAGCTTCACGCCGGCCGTGCCCGAGCCCCAGAGCTACGCGCTGCTGCTGGGTGGCTTGATCGGTATCGCCGCTGCCGTCCGCCGCCGCCGTCAGGCCTGAGCGCCGTTCGTCTCCACTTCTGATTTGCAGGACCCCCAGCCATGAACACCCAAGACCGTCGCAGCTTTCTGCGCAGTGCCAGCGCCGCCGCTGCCCTGACCGCCTTCCCGCCCGCCATCCAACGCGCCCTGGCCATCCCTGCCAATGTGCGCAGCGGCACCATCCATGATGTCGAGCACATCGTCATCCTGACCCAGGAAAACCGCTCCTTCGACCACTACTTCGGCACCCTCAACGGTGTGCGCGGTTTTGCCGATCCCTTCCCGGTTCCGGTGGTCGACAAGACCGGCATCAGCAGCAAGAGCGTGTGGATGCAGCCCAACGCCGTGACGGCCACACCGGGCCGCCCGCCGGTCAACCCGGTGGCGCTGGCGCCCTTCCCGCTCAACACGCAGCAGACCTTTGCGCACATGCGTGTCTCTGGCACGCCGCATTCCTGGCCCGACGCCCAGGCTGCCTGGGACCAGGGCCGCATGAACGCCTGGCCCAAGGCCAAGCAGAACCACTCGATGGGTTACTTCAAGCAGAGCGATCTGCCTTTCCAGTTCGCGATGGCCAATGCCTTCACGATCTGCGACCACTACCACTGCTCCAGCCAGACCGGCACCAACACCAACCGCCTGTTCCTCTGGACCGGCACGAACGACCCCTTGCGCCAGGGCAATGGCCCGTCCACCGACAACAGCCACGACTGGTTCAACGCCAACCCGCTGGACGACTACACCTGGACCACTTACCCCGAGCGCCTGCAGGACGCTGGCATCACGTGGCAGGTCTACCAGAACATGGCGGACAACTTCACCGACAACTCCTTGGCCGGCTTCCGCCCCTTCCGCGATGCCTGGTACGACCGCCCTGGCTACTCCCAGCAATTGAAGGACCGCGGCATCAGCACGCGCGATCTGGACAAGCTGCGCGAAGACGTGCTGGCCGACAAGCTGCCTCAGGTCAGCTGGATCGTGGCCACGGCCGAAGGCTCCGAGCACCCCGGCCCGTCCAGCCCGGCCCAGGGCGCCGACTACACCGCCAAGGTGTTGGACGCGCTGACCGCCAACCCGGCGGTCTGGAGCAAGACCGTGCTGTTCATCAACTTCGACGAGAACGACGGTTTCTTCGACCACATGCCGCCGCCGGCCGCCCCCAGCTACATCACTTGGGACGCCGACCCCAAGAAGGCCGATCTCGCCGGCGACTCCACCGTGGACACCACGGGCGAGTACCACCACATCCTCAACGGCACGGCCGCCACCCACCAGCACAAGCCCTACGGCTTCGGCCCGCGCGTGCCCATGTACGTGATCTCGCCCTGGAGCAAGGGCGGCTGGGTCAACTCGGAAGTGGCGGACCACACCTCGGTGATCCGGTTCATCGAGAAGCGTTTTGGTGTGATGGAGCCGAACATCAGCGCATGGCGCCGTGCCGTGGCCGGCGACCTGAGCTCGGCCTTCAACTTCCGCGACCCGGAAGACAGCGCCTTCTTCGCTCAGCTGCCTCAGACCCTGGCACTGGCCAATCGCGCCCGCGCCCTGCCGGGCACCACCACGCCGCCCACGCCGACCACGCTGAACGTGCCGGTGCAGGACGCTGGCCCGCGCCCGGCTCGCGCCTTGCCGTATGAGCTTCACACCACGGCCGCCGTCAAGGTCAGCGCCGGCCGCGTCGGCGCCGCCCGTGTCGAGCTGCAGTTTGCCCACACCGGCAACGGCCTCGGCGACACCAGCGGCCCGGCCGCCGTCTTCCATGTCTATGACCGCCTGAACCTGGCCGCCTTGCCGCGCCGCTACACGGTGGAAGCCGGCAAGCAGCTGAGCGGCAGCTGGCAGCCGGCCGCCAACGGCGCTTACGACCTCTGGGTGCTGGGCCCGAACGGCTACCACCGCCATTTCACCGGCAATGCCCGCCGCGTGGCCGCTGCTGCCCAGCCCAACCCCGAAGTGCGCGTCACGCCGGATGCCGCCAACGGCGAACTGCAGATCGAGCTGAGCAACAGCGGCAGCTTCGCCTGCACCTTCATCGTTTCGGTCAACAAGTACTACAACGTGCCGGCCCAGCAGATCCACCTGGCCGCCAAGACCAGCAGCAGCCTGCGCCTGCCGCTGCGCGAGAGCGCCTTCTGGTACGACTTCAGCGTGCGTGTGGCCGGCCAGGGCGACTACAGCCGCCGCTTCGCCGGCCATCTGGAAACCGGCGAGGCCTCGATCAGCGACCCGGCCATGTCCGGCGCGGCCTTGCTGGATCAGTACCGCCTCGGCGCTTGAGGCGCCGAGGACTCGTAGTGAACAAGTGAATGGGTGAATGGCGAATCGTGAATCGTGAATCGTGTCGGCTCGAAATCGCCGGAATTCACGCCTTCACCGGTCCACCCGTTCACCCCCAAGCGCCGCCCCACGACTCACCATTCACGATTCTCTTACTCACCCACCCACCTCCCACCCATGAACAAGCTCATCACCCGCAGCGCCCTGGCGCTTTCCCTGTTCGCAGCCGGCTTCGGCGCTCACGCCGCCACCCTGGGCCAGAACCTGATCGTCAACGGCAATGCCGAAGCCGGCGTCGCTGGCTGGACCGCCTACGCTGGCACCGACTTGTTTCAATCGGTCGCCTACGGCAGCAACTGGGTGTTGCCGACCCAGCCGGGCCCCGTGGACCGCGGCAGCTATCTGTTCGCCGGTCAAAGCTCGCCCGCCTCGGCCGGCTTCCAGCTGTTTGACGTCAGCAATCTGAGCGGCCTGATCGGCAGCGGCGCCGCCAGCTTCAAGCTCAACGGCTATCTGGGCGGCTGGACCAGCCAGGGCGACAACGCCTTGGTCTACGTGTCCTTCCTGGATGGCGCCAACATCGAGATCGGCTCCGCCACCTTGGGCCCGGTCACCCCGGCCGACCGCGGCAACCAGACCGGCCTGCTGTTCCGCGAAGTCCAGGGCTTCCTGCCCGTGGGCACGACGACGATCAATCTGAGCCTGTCCATGGAGCGCCTGAATTCCAGCGACAACGACGGCTATGCCGACAACCTGTCCTTCGTCATCAACACCGCCCCGGTGCCCGAGCCGGAAACCTATGCCCTGATGGGCCTGGGTCTGGGCCTGCTGGCCGTGGTGCGTCGCCGCCAGCGCGGCTGATCGTCGGCTTGACTCTGGCCCGCTTCTTGCGAGCCTGACGGGGATGCAGTGCATCCCCGTTTTTCATTCTCCTGAACCGGCCGCCCGGCCCCTCATGCCCTTCATGCCTCAGGCGGAGCAGGGTGCCGGCGTGCAGTGCCAGGCCGACACGCCCGGTTGGCGCGCCCGGCTGGCGCTGGACTACCGGCTGGAGGGCGGCCGCTGTCTGCTGCGGCACCGCCACGAGGGGCCGCTGCGGGTGCTGAAAAGCCTCTACCCTGAGGGCGAAGCGATCTGCCACAACGTGCTGGTTCATCCGCCCAGCGGCCTGGTTGCGGGTGACCGCTTGGAGATTGAACTGAGCGTGGGCGAGGGCGCCCATGCCTTGCTGAGCACGCCGGGCGCCACGCGCTTTTACCGCAGCAGCACCGGCGCCCTGGCCACGCAATGCCTGCGCGCCCGCTTGGCGCCGGGCGCGCGGCTGGAATGGCTGCCTCTCGAGGCCCTGGCCTACCCGGGCTGCCGGGCGCTCAACGAGGCGCGCTTCGAACTGGCGCCGGGTGCCGAGTTGATGGCCTGGGACCTCACCGCCTTGGGTCTGCCCCAGGCTGGCCAGCCCTTCGACACAGGGCAGTTCCAGCAGCATCTGGAGATCCCAGGCATCTGGCTGGAGCGCGGCCTGATCGACGGCAGCGACGCCTTGCTGATGGACGGCTCCCTGGGCCTGGCCGGGCGGCGCTGTCTGGCCAGCCTGGTGTTTGCCGGGGGTGAGGCCTTGGCGCGGGAGCGGCGCGAGCGCGCGCTCGAGGCCGTGCGCGCCTGCATCGAGGCCCACCCGCTGCGCGACACCGCTGGCGTGACGGCGGCGCAGGAGCGCCTGCTGGTGCTGCGCGTGCTGGCGCCCCTGGTCGAGCCGGCCTTCGAGTTGCTGCGCCAGTGCCGGGCGGCCTGGCGGCGTGAGCTCTGGGATTTGGACGAGGCTTCACCGCGGCTCTGGGCGATGTAGTGTCAACAGGCCCTGGCTGGCCTCGGGTATGCTGGCCGCAGAAGAGGGCGAGAGCGGGCACAGGGCGTGGACCAAAGCAAGAAGAGGCAGAACAAGGCCGGGAGGTATCGAGCAGTGGCTGTGGCTCGGGCTGGCGCCTGGGGGCTTGCGCTGGCCTTGCTGGGTTTGTCCGCGGCCTGGGCGCAGGCGCCGCTGTCGGCGGCAGCACCCAGCTCAGCGGCCGAAAAGGAGACCTTGCTCTGGGTCATGGTGCATTCCCCGCCGACGGCCATCCTGCAGGGCTCGGGCCAGGGTCTGGGTTTTGTCGACAAGGCCTTGCTGCTGTTCCAGGCCGGCCTGCCCGAGTTGCAGCACCAGGTGCTGGACGGCAACTACGCCCGCGCCGCGGTGGAGTTGCGCAGCAAACCCAATGTCTGCGTGGCGGCCTTCTTGCGCCTGCCCGAGCGCGAGGCCTTCGTGCATTTCAGCGAGCCCTATTTGACCGCCTTGCCCTACCAGCTGGTCACCTTGCAGCGCGAACGCGCCGGCCGCCTGCGGCTGGCGCTCGATGCCCAGGGCCGGGTGGACTTGGCCGAGCTCTTGCAGGGGGTGCCGCCTGGCCATCTGCCGCAAGAGGGTTGGCGGGTCGGCGTGGCCGGTGGGCGCTCACTGGGCTTGCGCTACGACCAGATGATCAAGAACCTGCCCACCGCTGCCCGTCTGAGCGGGCGCCATGGCAATCCCAGTGTTTCAGGCCTGCTGCGCATGCTGGTAGACGACAAGGTCGATGCCATCATTGCTTTCCCCACCGAGCTCAGCTTTGCCGCTCGCGAGCTGGGCCTGCCAAGCAGCGAGCTGCGCCTGCTGCCCCTGCGCGAGGCTGATGCGGCCACCACCGTGCATGTGGGCTGTTCGCGCTCGGCCTTGGGCGCCCGGGCCATCGAAGGCATCAATGCGGTGATCCGCAAGCAAGGTCCGCGCATCGAGAACTTCTACCGCGAGTGGCTGCCGACGTCATCGCGCGCCAATGCGGCCGGGCCGCGGCCCTGAGCGCCTGCCCGGGCACGCGCTCAGATTGAAACCAGCTGACGCACGCCGCGGCTGACCATCTCTGAGCGGCTGCCGGCCGAGATGACGGCGCCGCGCTCCAGCACCAGGTAGTCGTCGGCCAATGCCTCGGCGAAGTCGTAGTACTGCTCGCACAGCAGCACGGCCATGGGTTGGCCGCCATTGGCCGCCAGGCCGCGCTCCGCCAGGCGGCGGATGACGCGGCCGATGTCCTGGATGATGTTGGGCTGGATGCCTTCGGTGGGCTCGTCCAGGATCAGCAGGCGCGGCCCGGCCGCCAGCGCGCGGGCGATGGCCAGCTGCTGCTGCTGGCCGCCCGAGAGATCGCCACCGCGCCGCTGCAGCATCTGCTGCAGCACCGGGAAGAGCTCGAACAGCTCGGGCGGGATGGGCGTGCCGGCCGGCCGTGTGGCCAGGCCCAGGGCCAGGTTCTCGGCCACGGTCAGGCGGCCGAAGATCTCGCGCCCTTGCGGCACATAGCCGATGCCGGCGCGGGCGCGCTCGAAGGGCTTGGCGCGCGTGATGTCCTGACCTTGGAGCCGGACCTCGCCGCTTTTCACCGGCACCAGGCCCATCAGCGACTTGAGCAAGGTGGTCTTGCCGACGCCGTTGCGGCCCAGCAGCACGGTGATGCGGCCGGGCTGCACGCGCAGCGAGACATCGCGCAGGATGTGCGAGCCGCCGTAGTACTGCTGGAGGTTTTGGGCGATCAGCATGGCAGGCAGAAGGATGAAGATGGGTTGAGGTAACTGATTTGCATGCCGCTCAACGTCCGAGGTAGACCTCGATCACGCGCTCGTCGGCCTGCACCTGGGACAGCGGGCCCTGGGCCAGCACGCGGCCTTCGCAGAGCACGGTGACGGTGCCGCCCAGACGGGCGATGAAGCCCATGTCGTGCTCGACCACGATCAGGCTGTGCCGACCCTTCAGCTGCAGAAAGAGCTCGGCCGTGCGCTCGGTTTCCTGGTCGGTCATACCGGCCACGGGCTCGTCGAGCAGCAGCAGCTTGGGCTCCTGGATCAAGAGCATGCCGATCTCCAGCCACTGCTTCTGGCCGTGACTGAGCAGGCCGGCCGGGCGTTGCGCCTCGGCCTGCAGCTGGATCAGTTCCAGCACCTCGGCCAGGCGGTCGCGCTGCGCGCCGCTGAGCCGGTGCCACAGCGCCGCCGCCACGCCGCGCGGGCCTTGCAGGGCCAGCTCCAGGTTTTCGAACACGCTCAGCGCCTCGAACACCGTGGGCTTCTGGAACTTGCGGCACAAGCCCATGGAGGCGATCTCGGCCTCGCTGTGGCGCAGCAGGTCGATGGTGCCGCCGAAGAAGACCTCGCCCCGGTCGGGCCGGGTCTTGCCGGTGATGATGTCCATCATCGTGGTCTTGCCCGCGCCATTGGGGCCGATGATGCAGCGCAGCTCGCCGGGCGCGATGTCCAGGGACAGGCCGTTGATGGCCTTGAAGCCGTCGAAGGCGACGTGCACGTCTTCGAGGTAGAGGATGCGGCCGTGGGTCAGGTCCAACTCGCCGGCGCGGTGCGGGCGTGCGTAGCCGGGGCTGCGGTCGCCTCCGTGCTTGCCTTGCTGTTCGGCCAGACTTTCCTGGCCTTGTTCGAGCAGATCGGGGCTCATGCCTGGCCTGCCTTTCGCTGTGTGCTGAATCGGGTGCTCAAACGGGTGACCAGTCCGGCCAGGCCCTGCGGCAGGAAGAGGGTGACGGCGATGAAGAGCGCGCCGAGGAAGTAGAGCCAGAACTCGGGCGCGCTGACCGTCAGCCAGCTCTTGGCCCCGTTGACGGCGAAGGCGCCGGCGATCGGCCCCAGCAGGCTGCCGCGCCCGCCGACCGCGGCCCAGACCGCGATCTCGATGGAGTTGGCCACGCTCATCTCGCTCGGGTTGATGATGCCGACTTGCGGCACGTAGAGCGCGCCGGCCAGGCCGCACATCATGGCCGAGAGAGTCCAGATGCAGAGTTTGTAGGGCAGGGGCGAGTAGCCACAGAACATCAGTCGAGATTCGGCGTCACGCACGGCCTGCAGCACGCGGCCGAATTTGGATCGCGTCAGCCAGCGCGCCAGCAGATAGCAGCCGACCAAGGCCAGGCCACTGAGCACGAACAAGACCATGCGGGTCTGCGCCGTGTGGATGGGATGGCCGAGGATGCGCTTGAAATCGGTGAAGCCGTTGTTGCCACCGAGACCTGTTTCATTCCGGAAGAACAGCAGCATGGCGGCGTAGGTCAGGGCCTGGGTGATGATGGAGAAGTACACGCCCTTGATGCGCGAGCGGAAGGCGAAGTAGCCGAACACAAAGGCCAGGCCGCCCGGCACCGCCAGCACCAGAACCAGGGTGGCGAGAAAGCTGTCGCTGAGTTGCCAATGCCAGGGCAGGGTCTTCCAGTCGAGGAAGACCATGAAGTCGGGCAAGGTGCTTTGGTACTGGCCTTCGCGGCCGATCTGTCGCATCAGATGCATGCCCATCACATAGCCACCGAGCGCGAAGAACAGGCCATGGCCCAACGAGAGGATGCCGGCAAAACCCCAGATCAGATCCATGGCCAGGGCGCAGATGGCGTAGCACATGAACTTGCCCAGCAAGGCCACGCCGTAGTCGCTCAAGTGCAAGACCTGACCCTCGGGCACCCACAGGTTCAGCACCGGCGCCAGCACGCAGATCAGCAGCAGGGCGCAGGCGACGAGCAGCCAGGCGCGGGGGCTGAGGAAGGATTGGGGCTTCATGGTCTTTGGCGACTCGCTTGAGTGGGGTCTTGTTCGGTTCGGGTGGTCAGGGTGGCTGGACGCTCTGTTGCGCTCATGTCCTCCGGCCCGGGCTGCGCCCGTGCCTCCCCCTTGACTTCGCTCCACAGAGCACCCAGCCACCCTTCCTTTCGGGCAGACCCCCCACCCATGCACCGCGAGCGCCCATCGTTGGCAGGAAGCGGGCTTCGGCCGAGTGTCGAAGCGAAGTCAAGGAGGAGGGCGGGGCGCAGCCCCGCCCGGGGGACATGAGCGGAGGCACTCGGCCGGAGACCGCTTCCCACGCACAGACTCGAAGAAACCAAAAGCAGCCCCATTCAAGCCTCCACCACCCGCCCCTTCATCGCGAAGATGCCCTGCGGCCGCTTCTGGATGAAGACGATGATGAACACCAGCACGGCGATCTTGGCCAGCACCGCACCGACCATGCCTTCCAGCAGCTTGTTGCCCAGGCCCAGGCCGAGGGCGGCGTAGACCGTGCCGGCCAGCTGGCCGACGCCGCCCAGCACCACCACCATGAAGGCGTCGACGATATAGCTCTGGCCCAGATCGGGGCCGACATTGCCGATCTGGCTCAGGGCGCAGCCGGCCAGGCCGGCGATGCCCGAACCCAGGGCGAAGGCGTAGGTGTCGGTGCGGGCGGTGTTGACGCCCATGCAGGAGGCCATGGCGCGGTTCTGCGTCACGCCGCGCACGAACAGACCCAGGCGGGTGCGTCGCAGCAGCAGACTCATGCCGGCCAGCACCGCCAGGGCGAAGCCCATGATCAGCAGCCGGTTCCAGGGCAGTGACAGCGAGGGCAGCAGTTGCAGGCCGCCGCTCATCCAGGCCGGGTTTTCGACGCTGACGTTCTGCGCGCCGAACAGGCTGCGCACCGCCTGCATCAGCACCAGGCTGATGCCCCAGGTGGCCAGCAGGGTTTCCAGCGGCCGGCCATAGAGCCAGCGCAGCACCAGGCGCTCCATCAGCGCGCCGACGGCCGCCGCGGCCAGAAAGGCGGCCGGCAGGGCGGCCAGCAAGTAATAGTCAAACGCAGCGGCAGGCAGCCATTGGCGGAAGGCCAGCTGCACCAGATAGGTGGCGTAGGCGCCCATCATCATCAGCTCGCCATGGGCCATATTGATCACGCCCATCAGCCCGTAGGTGATGGCCAGGCCCAGGGCCACCAGCAGCAGGATGCTGCCCAGGCTCAGGCCGGTGAACAGCTCGCCCAGGCGCTCGCCCCAGGCCAGGCTGAATTCCAGCTTGCGCAGCGAGGCGGCCAGCGCGCTTTTGACATTGGGGTCGGTCTCCTCGGCCAGGCGCTGGTTGATCAGCAGCTGGGTGGCGGGCCGGTTTGAGCGGCCCAGCTCGCGCGCAGCTTGCAGACGCAAGCTCGGGTCGCTGCTTCCGGCCAAGGCGGCGGCGCGCGCCAGACTCAGTTCGGCCAGCACGTCTTCATGGCTCTCGCGGGCCAGCGCGCGGTCCAGCAAGGGCAGCTGCTGTTCGCTGGCATTCTGTTGCAGGGCCTGAGCGGCGGCCAGGCGTTCGCCAGACTTGGCGCTGAACAGTTGCAGCGCGGCCAGGGCTTGGTCCAACTCACCGCGCAGGCGGTTGTTGATCATCACCTCGGCCAGGTCTTGCGGGACCGGGCTGAGCATGGCGCCGCTCAGGGCGTCCTCAGCGCTGCCGTCGGCGTGCAGGATCAGCAGGCGGGTGCCGCTGGTCTTCAGTTGCTCGGCGGCCAGGGCCTGGATGAAGGCCTGCAGGCGTGGGTCGGGTGTTTGCGCGGCGGCGAGCAAGGCGGCTTGCAGCGCGGTGATGCGGGCCTCGCTGTCTTCGTCGCTGGCCATGGTGCGCGCCTGCGCCAGCGTCAGCGCCTGGGCGGGCGGCGTCGGTAGCAGCATCAACAACGGCAAGCCCAGCAGCAGTGCGCTCAGCAAGGAGGCCGCGCGGTGCACGAGTGTGGCCATGAGGGCTCCGCGTTTCAAAAAGGAAGGCTGCCGACCACGGGCCTCGCGGCCCGTTTGGTCAGCTCAATAGAAAAGTTACTTCTTCATCGGCTCATCGGGCTTCTTGTCATTGCCTTCGATGTAGGGGCTCCAGGGCTTGGCCTTGACCGGGGCCGGGGTCTTCCAGACCACGCCGAACTGGCCGTCGGCCTTGATCTCGCCGATGAACACCGACTTGTGCAGGTGGTGGTTCTTCTCGTCCATCTTGGAGGTGATGCCCGAGGGCGCGGTGAAGGTCTGGCCGGCCATGGCGGCGATGACCTTGTCCACGTCCGTGCTCTTGGCCTTCTCGACCGCCTGCTTCCACATATGGATGCCGATGTAGGTGGCCTCCATCGGGTCATTGGTCAGCGGCTTGTCCATATGGCCGGGCAGCTTCTTGGCCTTGGCGTACTCGCCCCATTTCTGGATGAAGGCGGTGTTGGCTGGGTTCTTGATGGACATGAAGTAGTTCCAGGCGGCCAGGTGGCCGACCAGGGGCTTCGTGTCCACGCCGCGCAGCTCTTCCTCGCCCACCGAGAAGGCGACCACGGGCACATCCTTGGCCTTCAAGCCGGCATTGCCCAGCTCCTTGTAGAAGGGCACGTTGGAGTCGCCGTTGATGGTGGAGACCACGGCGGTCTTGCCACCGGCCGAGAACTTTTTGATGTCGGCGACGATGGTCTGGTAGTCGCTGTGGCCAAACGGCGTGTACTTCTCGTCGATGTCTGTGTCCTTCACGCCCTTGGTCTTGAGGTAGGCGCGCAGGATCTTGTTGGTGGTGCGCGGGTAGACGTAATCGGTGCCCAAGAGCACCCAGCGTTTGGCGCCGCCGCCGTCCTTGCTCATCAGATAGTCGACGGCCGGGATGGCCTGCTGGTTGGGCGCGGCGCCGGTGTAGAACACGTTCTTGCTCAGCTCTTCACCCTCGTATTGCACGGGGTAGAAGAGCAGGCCGTTGAGTTCCTCGACCACCGGCAGCACCGATTTGCGCGAGACCGAGGTCCAGCAGCCGAAGATCACGGCGACCTTGTCTTGTGTGAGCAGCTGTTTGGTTTTCTCGGCGAACAGCGGCCAGTTGGAGGCCGGGTCCACGACCACGGGTTCCAGCTTCTTGCCGAGCACGCCGCCCTTGGCATTGATCTCGTCGATGGCCATCAGCACCGTGTCCTTGAGCACGGTTTCCGAGATGGCCATGGTGCCGGACAGGCTGTGCAGCACGCCGATCTTGATGGTGTCGGCCGCCTGGGCCGAGAGGCCGGTGACGCTGAGGCCGGCGAGCGCGCTGGCGGCGGCCAGGGCTTTCAGCGAGAAGACGCGGCGGCTGGGGGTCTTGGAAGGGACGGGCATGGCGGGGCTCCTGAGGGTTCCGGGGTGGTGGGAAGGTGCGTTCAGACGAAGCCAATGTAGGCAGCCGGCTGTCGCCGGCATATACGGCGGATGGCGTACATGGCGCCCAAGGCTGGCCATGCCCTGTCGCAGGAATGCCGTCGTTGGTTTGCCGCGGGCGGCCCGGTTGGTCACAATCGCCGGCAGCCCTTTCCTGTTCCCCTACCCCTCACGCCTGGCCGATCGGAACCCCGCCATGAGCTCCATGCCCCATCTCGACTTGGTCCTGCAACGCGTCATTCCGACCCCGGTCGCCCAGGTCTGGCGCTGCTGGACCGAGCCGGCCCTGCTGATGCAGTGGTTCTGCCCCAAGCCCTGGCAGACCGTCGAGTGCGAGATTGATCTGCGCCCCGGTGGCATCTTCCGCACCGTGATGCAGTCGCCCGCCGGAGAGCAGCACTCCAATGAAGGCTGCTATCTCGAGCTGGTGCCGAACGAGCGCCTGGTCTGGACCGGCGCGCTCAAGGCCGGCTTCCGACCGGCCGATGCGGCTGCCCACCCCTTTCTCCTCACCGCAGTTATCAGCTTGGCCCCACATGCCGATGGGGGCACGCTCTACACCGCCACGGTCATGCACAGCGACGAGTCCGGCCGACAGACCCACGAGGCCATGGGCTTCCATCAGGGTTGGGGCGCGGCGCTGGACCAGCTGGTGGCGTTGATGGCCCAGCCCTGAGTCTTGCGGACGGCAGACTTTGGACACATGGAGAACTGGCGTTCGGCCCCTATGCTGCCCGCGCTGCCGGTGTCGGGGCGAAAGAGTCCAAGTTGAACCGAGCCAATGAAGCAGGCTTCCAAGCGAATGTACAAGACCACTGTTCGGCTGGCCGTGGCCGGCGTCTCCTTGTCTTTGGCCGCGCCGGCCTGGGCCTTTGCCCATGCTTCTGAAGGGCAGCTCTTGCTGCTCCTGCTGGCGGTGCTGGCCGGTGTTTTTCTGCCGCCCCTGCTGATCGCTTCAGCCAGCCCCACCATCCAGTCATGGATTGCCCAGGGGTTGCGTGACAACGCGCGCGCGGCGGACCAGCCCTTGAGGGGCCCTTGGCTCGGACGTGCTGCCGTCTTCGTCTTGGCTCTGGTGGTTTGGGGCGCGCTGATTTCTGGGTTCATCTACGAACGTCTGCAGCGGGACCGGCTTTCTGCCGAGCGGCATGTGGCGCAGAGAAAGCAAGAAGAGCAGTTCGCCAATCAGGCCTGGCAACAACAGCCCTTGCGAGTGGCCGCCTGTGCGGACACCAAGGCGGTGCTAGAGGCCTTGATGAGCGTGCCGACGCCACCCGCACGGCCTGTCTACACGCTGGACCTGAAGCTCCGCGTCGCCAAGGAGTGCGCCATTGAGCGCCCGCATGCCGAGATCCTCGCGCTTCTGCTCGACGACAGCAGCTACGCAGAGGAGCAGTCTGGTGGCCCAGCGGCGATCACTTCGGCCGTGTTTCGCAGCATGAACCCTGACTTGCTGGCCGTTCTCGCACGTAAGCAACTGCCGCTGTCGGCCGCTGCGCGGCAAAGGCTCTGGCAGGAAGTCTTGCGGGAGCTGCAGGAGAAAAACACGCCCTTGAAGCTCGACGGGCTGCGCGCCCTGCAGGCCCAGGGTGTAGAACTGAAACGGGATGGCGCATCGGGCCAGGACCTCTTGAGATTCGCGGTTGAGACCCAGGCCGCCGACGTGATCGAGTTTGCGCTGGATCTCGGTCTGTCGCCGGATGTCACCACGCGCTTGCTCATCAATGTGCGTTTACCGAAACCGGACGGGAGCCTGCCTGGGCCCAGCGAGCGACAGCCGACGGTGACCGAAGTCAGCAACTGGTCGACCTTGCAGTCCTGGACCTTGCGCCGGTTCGGCCATGATTCAACGGAGCGTTATGGGTTCAAGCCGCCACCGCTGAGTGAGGCGGAGATCGCGTCCATCGACAAGCGCATGCGCCCATTGACGCCGGAGGAGGCGGCGCTTCGGCGCCGAGAGTCCACGCTGAATACCAAAGCCCCCGACGGAGGCGCAGCCTTGTTTGCCTATATGTTGCAGCGCGGTGTGGCGCTCGACACCGCCGATGCGGCAGGCCAGGGCCTGTTCTCGGCGACGATGGACTACTCGGCGCCCTTGCTGGCGGTCATGGCGGGTTTGAGTGACGAAGAGCTTCAGCGCATCAACTGTCCGACCCAGGCGCGGGTGTCCTTGAGATCACGGGCGGCTTCTGCCCAGAACCAGCCGCTGCTGAGCTTGCTGGATGCCCGCTCCTTGCGTCGCTGCGTTCCCGTGGCCTAGGCCGCTGCCGCGGCCATAGGGGGCGTTTCAATGCCTATGAGCGGATCGGCGCGGCTTCCGATTACCATGCCATCCATCCCCCGCGCGGAGCGATCCATGTCCTATCCCTTGCCCGCTCAAGAAGTCGAACGCTTGAAGGCCCTGCAGGCATTGGATCTTCTTGACAGCGGCCGCGAAGCTGCCTTTGACGATCTCGTCCAGTTGGCCGCCGAATGGTGCGGCGTGCCGGTGGCGGCCATCAGCCTGATCGATGTCGATCGGCAGTGGTTCAAGGCCTGCTGTGGCCTCAACATCAGCGAGACGCCGCGTGAGCAGTCCTTCTGCACCCATGCCATCGTCCAGCCGCATGAGCTGCTGCAGGTGCGCGATACCCGGCTGGACCCGCGCTTTGCCGACAACCCGCTGGTGACGGGCGCGCCCCATGTGCGCTTCTATGCCGGCGCCCCCTTGCTGACCACCGAGGGTCATGCCCTGGGCGCGCTGTGTGTGATCGACAGTCAGCCGCGCGAGCTGACGGCCTCGCAGATTCACGCGCTGGAAGTGCTGGCGCGCCAGGTGGGCTTGTTGATCGAGCTGCGCAGCAAGCGGGCTCGGCTGGAGCAGCAGGAGCGATCGCTGCGCATCAGCGAGGCGCGTTTGCGCGGTGTGACCGACAACGTGCCGGCCGTGATTGCCTACGTCGATGGACAGCAGCGGGTGCAGTTCTGCAACCGCAAGCTGACGGAATGGTGTGCCCGGCCCGAGTCCGAGGTACTGGGGCATACCTTGCACGAGGTATTGGGCGAGGCCGAGTATGCCCGCCACCGCGAGCATGTGGAGGCGGCCCTGCAGGGGCAACGTCGCGAATTTGGGCTCTGGGCCTTGGACCCGGAGGGCGGCCGCTTTTTCCAGTTCAGCCACGTGCCCGATTGCCTGGACGGCAGCGGCCCGGTGCAGGGTTTCTTTGTGTTGGCCAGTGACCTGACCGCCATGAAGCAGCTGGAGCTGAAGCTGGCCGCGGAGGCCCGATTCGACACCCTGACCGGCCTGCCCAACCGGCGCCATTTCCATGAGCAGCTGGAGCAAGGTCTCTTGCGGGCGCAGCGTCATGGCAGCGAGCTGGCCCTGGGCTTTCTGGACCTGGACGGCTTCAAGCAGATCAACGACCGCCATGGTCACGCCATCGGCGACGCGGTGCTGCAGGAGTTCGGCCGGCGTTTGCGCCAGAGCCTGCGCCAGACCGATTTCGTGGCCCGGCTGGCCGGTGACGAGTTCACCGTGCTGCTGGAAGATGTTCAGCGGGCGCATGAGCTGGATGCGCTGGCGCAGAAAATTCTGGCCGCCGTCCGTCAGCCTTTCGTGCTGGCCGGCGGGCTGCAGCTGGCGGTGCGCACCAGCCTGGGTCTGGCCCTGGCCGTCTCCGGCGAGGGCGCGGAGGCCCTGATGGCACGTGCCGACGCGGCCATGTACCGCGTCAAGTCCGAGGGGCGCGATGCTTATGTCATCGTTCAGGCTTGAACCGTCGGGCTCGAGGTTCTCAGCGCGGCTTCTTGGCAGCGGCGCTGTCGCTGGCGATATGGCGCAGAAAGTAGCGCACATAGAACGCACCCATGCCCAGGGTGATGGCAATCACGGCGGCACTCATCAGGCCGACATCGGAAGTGAACAGATCCTTGAACACGCTCATCGCTGGCTCCTTGTGGGCCGGTGGTGTGGGTGGCCCATGGCTGGATTGAACGCCTCTTGAGCTGGTCCGGACTTGAGCTGACGCAAAGCCTGCGCAGACAAGCGGGGCGCGTGGGGAACAATCGGGTATGGCCGAACATCACACCTTGAATTCCGATGACGTGCGACGTGGCGAAGTGATCGCCCATGCCCTGGAATTGCTGGAGCAGGCCGATGCCTTGCTCGTGGCGGCGGGTGCCGGCATGGGCGTCGATTCGGGTCTGCCTGATTTTCGGGGCCGTGAAGGCTTTTGGCAGGCCTACCCGGCCTTGGCGCGTGCACAGCTGAGCTTCCAGCACATCGCCAATCCCTTGGCTTTTGAGCGCCAGCCGCGCTTGGCCTGGGGCTTCTACGGCCACCGCTTGCAGCTCTACCGCCGGACCCAGCCCCATGCTGGTTTCCAGATCCTGCGCCGCTGGGGTGAACAGCGGCCTCTGGGCCTGGCGGTGTTCACCAGCAATGTCGATGGCCAGTTCCAGAAGGCCGGCTACGAGCAGGAGCCTGTGCACGAGTGCCATGGCTCCATCCACCATCTGCAATGTCTGGCCGGCTGTGGCCAGCCCATCTGGCCGGCCGAGGACTTCGAACCCGAGGTCGATACCGAGGCCTGCCTGCTCATCAACGCCGCCCCGGTCTGCCGGCGCTGTGGCGGCATGGCCCGGCCCAACATCCTGATGTTCGGCGATGGCGGCTGGCGAGACGAGCGCAGCGCTGAACAGGGCGAGTGTCTGGACGCCTGGCTGAGCCGTTCGCGCCGGCCCTTGGTCATCGAAATCGGCGCTGGCAGCGACGTGCCCTCGGTGCGGCACTTCAGCCACCGCCTGATCCAGCAGCATCGGGGCCGGCTCCTGCGCATCAACCCCAGGGAGCCACGGGTGCCCGGCCCGCTGGACCTGGGCTTTGCGGCTGGGGCGCTGGCGGTGTTGCGTGAGCTGGATGCGGCCCGGAACTGATCGGCTGAGGGCCGCAGTGAACGCTCAGTCTAGAGACTGGTGAAGGCGGCTCACGGCCGTCATGACGCCCAGCAGGCTGCTCAGGAACAGCGTGGTGCTGGCCGGCGCGGGCCAGGGCCTGGAGCTACAGCGGGCGGTGTTCGCCGTCGGGTGGCAGGCTTGCAAGCAAATTGCGCACTTCTGCCGAGTTTCCTGGCTTGCGTGCTGTGCCTGTGCAAAATTCTCGTCCTCTTGAGAGCGCGGTCTTAAAGTCCACAAGCGGTCGCGAACTTCTTTGCGACGAAGGGGGGCTTCATGAACCGATTGAGCAGCATCAGATCGCGTCTGGTTCTTCTGGCCTTTGTGCTCATGGCCTTGCTGGCCGGAGTGGGGGCCTGGTGTCTGTACAGCATGGGGCGCATGAACGACAGCATGGACACGGTCTACAAGGATCGGGTCGTGCCGCTCAAGCAGCTCAAACAGGTGTCGGATGCCTACGCCGTCAACATCGTCGACACCACCCACAAGGTGCGAGCCAAGCAGCTGGAGGCCGCCGCTGGTTTGAAGCTGGTGGATGAAGCGCAGCAGCTGGTGCGGCAGCAATGGGCGGCTTACACCGCCACCCGCATCGAAGGCGAAGAGGCCCGGCTGCTGGCGCTGGCCTTGCCGCTGCGGGCCCAGGCCGAGGCCGCCACGCTCAAGCTCCGCGGCCTGCTGCAGGCCGGCGATGCCGAGGCCCTGGAGCAGTTCGCCACCCACGAGCTGTACCCGGCTATCGACCCCTTCACCAATGCTGTGTCGGCCCTGGTCGACGAGCAGCTGAAGGTGGCCGAGCTGGAGTACGAGGCCAGCCAGGCACGCTACCAGCAGTCGATCTGGGTGGTGCTCGGCGTCTTTATCCTGGCCCTGGCGGCCGGCGTGGCGCTGGCCTGGCGCATCATCGCGTCCATCATGCGGCCGCTTCGTCAGGCCTTGCATGTGGCGGCCCAGATCAGCAACCGGGACTTGAGTGCGTCCGTTGAAATCAGCAGTCAGGACGAGATGGGCCAGCTGCTTCAGGCCATGCAGCGCATGCAGGGCCAGCTCTCGCAAACGGTGGAGCAGATCCGCGAAAGCGCGGAGGCGGTGTCCGGGGCGTCGGGTGAGATTTCCCTCGGCAGCAATGACCTCAGCATGCGGACCGAGCAGCAGGCGGCTGCGCTGGAGCAGACCGCGGCGTCCATGGACCAGATGGCCGCGGCGGTGACCACCAATGCCGAGACCACCCACAAGGCCAATGAGATGGCGCATCTGGCCTCGCGCACGGCCGAACTCAGCGGCGCAGCCGTGCACCGCGTGGTCAGCACCATGGACCAGATCAACGGCAGCTCCAAGAAGATCGCGGACATCATCGGCGTGATCGATGGCATTGCCTTCCAGACCAATATCCTGGCGCTCAATGCCGCCGTGGAAGCCGCCCGTGCCGGCGAGCAGGGACGTGGCTTTGCCGTGGTGGCCGGCGAGGTGCGCATCCTGGCTCAGCGCAGCGCGCAAGCGGCGCGCGAGATCAAGGGCTTGATCGGCGACAGTGTCAGCAAGGTCGAGAGCGGCTCGGAGGTGGCGGCCGAAGCGGGCCGCACCATGGAGGCTCTGGTCGGCCAGGTGCGCCAGGTCACGGCCTTGCTGGGCGAGATCAGCACGGCCACGCGCGAGCAGAGCGCGGGCATCAGCCAGGTCAATACGGCGGTCGCCCAGCTGGACCACAACACCCAGCAGAACGCGGCCTTGGTGGAGGAGTCGGCTGCGGCTTCGGAGAGCCTCAAGGAGCAAGCGCGACAACTGGCCGACATCGTCAGTTCTTTCCGACTCGCTTCATCGGGGCGGCGCCTGCAAGGTTTGAAGCCATAAAGGGAGTCCGCCCGGCATCTGCGGTGGAGTGAAAGAAAGCTGGCACGGAAGCTGCGATAGCTATCTCAACTTCAGTTGTCTCCTCCACCGCCCCTGGGTGGATTCCAGCCTCAGGCCTTGTGCCTGGGGCTTTTTTTTGCCCATGGCCAGGGCATGCGCCCCATTTCGGGGCAAGGTGGGCGGAACAACGCACCAGTACCGTGAGCGGTGGCAGCTCTAAGATCCTCGCACCTCGATCCTTGCGCTGCCATTCCCATGACTCTCTTTCGCTTCTTGATGCTGCAGCTGCTAACGCTCTGCTTCTCGGCCTTGAGCGTGGCCGCGCCCGCCCAAGGTCTGCTGCTGCAGGTGCCCACTCGGGACGGCAGTAGCGTGACAGTGTTCTGGGCTGAGCGCGATCAGGCGCGTGCCACGGTGCTGTTGTTCCCGGGCGGCGGTGGCGGCTTTGGCCGCCTGGTCGATGGCCGGCCGCAGGGTGGGAACTTCCTCGTGCGCAGCTCGGCTGCGTTTCAAGCCGCCGGCTACCAGGTGGCCATCTTTGGCCGGCGCGCCGACGGCGCCGAGCTCGGCTACGAAGACCGCATCTTGCCCGCGCACCTGGCTGACATCGCCGATGTGGTGGCGGCGGTGAAGGCGCGCAGCGATCGGCCGCTGTGGTTGGTCGGCACCAGCCGCGGCACGATTTCGGCAGCCTCCGGCGCCATCGCCCTCGGCGATCAAATCGCCGGCCTGGTGCTCAGTTCCAGCATCGTCGCCATGAAGAAGCCCGGCGCCCTGCCGAGCCTGGACCTGGCGGCGATACGCAAGCCCGTGCTGCTCTTGCACCATGAGAAAGATGCCTGCTGGGTGTGCAAGCCGCAAGAAGTGCCGGCCTTGCTGCAGCGCTTCAGCGGCGCGCCGGTCAAGCGTCTGATCTGGGCCGACGGCGGCGGACCCGCCAGCGGCGAGCCCTGCGAGCCGCAGCATTGGCATGGCTTCGTCGGCATGGAATCTGAAGTGGTGGGGCTGATCACCGACTGGCTGGCGGAGCCGCGCTGAGTCGCTTGGCAAGGGCAGTTGTCGGCACAAAGCAGCCGAATACAAAAGGCAACCACGGAGGCACAGAGGCACAGAGAAATACAAAGCCGAATTGGTTTTTGCTCTGTGCCTCCGTGCCTCTGTGGTTGCAATTGAATTTCCGCTATGTGCCGATTCCAGCCGTCCCCGCCGCGCTTCAGTGGAACTGCAGGCGCTGCAGTTGGCCGGCCGTATCGGTGTGGCTCAGTTCATGGGCCAGGGTGGCGAAGTTCACATGCAGCGTGGCCTCTTGCGTGCCAGCTTTCCAGCGTAGGGTCAGGTCTTGCGGGCCACTGGCCTCGCTGCTGAACTCGCCGGCAAAGGCGGGGTGGCTGTTGCGCAGGCGGATCAGCTGGATCAGCTGCTGCACCACCGGGCGTTGCAGCTCCGAGGCAATCTCGGCTTCGTCGTAGTAGTGCCGGTTGATGTCGCGGCCGACGCCGCTGCGGGCCAGTAGCTCCATATCGTTGTGGCCGGCCAGCAGGCCGACGTAGTAGACCTGGGGCACGCCGGGCAGGAAGAACTGCAGCGCCCGCGCCAGCAGGTAGCGCACATCGTCGCGGCCCAGGGCGTCGTAGAAGGTGCAGTTCACCTGGTAGAGATCGAGGTTGGAGGCGGCAGCGCCCGTGGCCTGACGGCTCTCGCCGCCGCTGTTGCTGTGGATGCGCTCGACCAGGGCATCGAGTTCGGCTGGCGGCACCAGGCCGGGTTGGCCTTCGCGGTCGCTGGCGTCGGCGCCGATGTCGATGATGCCGATGCCATCGTGCGTGTCCAGTACCGTCAGCGCATTGCAGGGGCGCTGCGCGATCCACTGCTGCAGTGGGCCGGATTGGGCGAAGAAGAAGGCGTGCAGCACCAGCGGCGGCAAGGCGAAGTCGTAGACCCAGTCCACGCGTGCGGCGATCTCGATCTGGCGCCGGTAGTAGGCATGAATCTCCACCAGCACCTCGATGCCCAAGCCGCGCGCCTGTGCCGCGAACTCGTCGATGAAGGCAAAAGTCTCCGGCATCATGAAGCAGCTGGCGCCGGCCTTCTTGATGGCATAGCCCACGGCATCGAGGCGCACCATGCGGATGCCTCGCTCGGCAAAAGTCTGCAGGATGCTCAGCAGGTAGGCGCGGCCCTGCGGGTGGTGCACGGCGATATCGATCTGGGCAGCGGTGAAGGTGGTCCAGAGCAGCTTTTTTTGGCCATTCTTCAGCGTAGCCACTTGCACAGGCAGGCCAGGGCGCGGCCGGTAGATGGCCAGCAGGTCGGATTCCTTGGCGCCGAGTGGAAAGACCGCATCGAGGGTCAAGAACAGACCGGCATAGGGCGAGGCGTCGCCGCGCGCTGAGTAGTCCAGGAACTGGGGCGAGCTGCTCGACATGTGGTTCACGATCGCATCCCCCATGACGTCGAGGCTGTCCGCCAGGTCTTTGATGTCGCCCCAGCTCCCCAGTCGTGGATCAACCTGGGTGTGGTCGATCGGATCGAATCCGGCATCGGCGCCGTCGATGGCATGGAAGAAGGGCAGCAGGTGCACACCGCCGAAGACCTCGCCGAGCGCGCCACCGGCACCGAGCAGGCGGCGCAGGCGCTGCAGGTCCTGCCCGTCGAGGCGGCCACCGAGACGGTCGACGTAGGTGATCAGTTGGACTTGGTTCTTCATGATTTCAATTCGGACGGGGAAGGCTGAGGCGTGGTCTGCACGCGCAGCATCGCGATCGCGGCGCAGATCAGCAGCGCGCCGGCCAGGCGGATCACATGGTCGGGGCGACCGCCCAACAGGCTGTGATAAATCAGCGGCAGCGTCACCATCTGGATCAGCATGGGGATGACGATGAACATATTGAAGATGCCCATGTACACCCCGGCGCGCTCGGGCGGGATGCTGCCGGCCAGCAGCACATAGGGGTTGCCCATGATGCTGGCCCAGGCCAGGCCCACGCCCAGCATGGGCAGGAGCAGCAGCCAGCGGTTCTGGATCTCGGGGATGGCCCACATGCCGGCGCCGGCCAGCACCAGGCACAGGGCATGCACGCGCTTGGGGCCAAAGCGCCGCGTGAAGGGCACCATCGCGAAGGCCGCGAGGAAGGCGACGAAGTTGTAGAAGCCGCCGATCTGGCCGTTCACCAGGCCAGCGTCTCGGAAGCCCTGGGAATGCGGGTCGCTGCTTTGGAAGAGCGTCAGGGCCAGGGACGGCACGATGTAGATCCAGTAGCACATCATGGCGTACCACTGGAACAGCTTCATCCACCAGAGCTGGCGCATGGTGCGCGGCATTTCGCGCAGCGCGCTTGAGATCTCGCGCAGCGCCGCGCCCAGGCCGCGTGCTTGCTGGCGCATCTGCGCCAGCTCGTCGGCGCTGAGCGGCAGCTCGGGCACCTGCCGCACCGACCACCAGACCGTGCTGATGGAAAACACGGCACCGATGAGAAAAGCCGTCAGGGTGATCTGCGGGATGTTGTTGCTGCCCAGCGCGTCCTTGTCCATGCCCATCAGCACCAGCAAGGTGGGCGCGAGATAGGCCAGGGTCTGGGCCAGGCCGGTGAAGGCGCTTTGGGTCAGAAAGCCCAGGGAATGCTGGTTGGGATTGAGCCGGTCGGAGACGTAGGCGCGATAAGGCTCCATGGTCACGTTGTTGGCGGCATCCAGGATCCAGAGCAGGCCGGCGGCAAACCACAGCGTCGGGCTGAAGGGCATGGCCAGCAGGCCCAGGCTGCAGAGCAGGGCGCCGATCAGGAAATAGGGTGTGCGCCGGCCCCAGCGGCTGACCGTGCGGTCACTGAAGGCGCCGACCAAGGGTTGCACCAGCAGGCCGGTCATGGGCCCGGCCAGCCAGAGCAAGGGCAGGCTGGCTTCGTCCGCGCCCAGGTACTGGTAGATCGGGCTCATATTGCTCTGCTGCAGACCGAAGCTGAACTGGATGCCGAAGAATCCGATGTTCATGTTGACGATTTGCCAGAAGCTGAGTCTGGGTTTGTTCATGTGACTCATGAGGCGTTTTCCGTCAGCGTCGGTTGCTGCAGGGCCTGCCGCCATGGCAGGAAGAAGGCGTCGACCTCGGGCATGGGGCCGCGTTCGCCACACAGGGCCGCGGCATAGCGATTGGCCAGTTGCAGGCAGTCCGGCAGCGAATGGCCGCGCAGCTTTCCGGCCAGCAGCATGGCACTGAAGGCATCGCCCGCGCCGACGGTGTCGACCAGTTGGGCGATGGCAAGACCTGACCCTTGCGCCAGCAATGCACCGTCAGCGGCGAAGGCCGCATAGCCAGCGCTGCCGCGGGTCAGGATCAGGCGTTCCAGGCCGAAGTGCTGCATCAGTGCCGCTAGAGCGGGGCCCAGCGCATGAGCATCGCCCAGCGGGTTCAGCGCCGCATCACCGTCGCGGCCGAACCAGCGGAAGAGCAAGCCGAGCTCTTCGTCATTGACCTTGAGCCAATCGGCCTGGGCCAGCGAGGCGGCGGCCAGCTCGGGCGTGTCGGTGCCGGCGCGCAGGTTCAGGTCCAGGTAGCGCGTGCAACCGAGGCTGCGGGCGCGCTCGACCAGGGCCTGGATGCTGGCGCCCGAGACCGCGCCGCGCTGCGCCAAGGTGCCGAAGTAAAGGAAGCGCGGCCGCAGGGCTTCCAGTGATGACACGGCCGGTTCCGAGGCGATGAAGTCCCAGGCGGCCGGCGTGTGGATGTGAAAGCTGTGGCCGGCCGGGCTGCCGTCGGCGGCGAACTGCTCGCTGACGGTGACGCGGCCGGTCGCGTGCGTGGGGTCGATCTGCACGGCCTCGGTCGCCAGGCCGAAACGTTGCAGGCTGGCGCGGATCAGGGCGCCACCGGCATCGTCATGGCCGATGCGGCTGACCAGGCACACCGGGGCTGAACCGCCGGCCTCGTCGGCCAGCAAGGCCCCCAGCGAGCGCGCCACATTGAAGGGCGCGCCGCCGGCCACCTGGCGCTCGTGGAACTCGTCCACCAGCGCCTCGCCCACCAGCAAGACGGCAGAGCTAGGCTGTTGCATGAGGCCGCCGTGATCAGAAGTTGTACTTCAGCGTGGCGCGCAGGCTGCGGCCGTTGAAGGCGCGTGCGGCATGGCCGTCGCCCTCGATCTCGGTGTAGGCCAGGGTGTTGAACAGATTGTTGGCCGAGAGCGAGAGCTGGGCCTTGTCGCTCAAGGGCACATTCACAAAGGCATTGACCAGGGTGTAGCCCTTCATGGTGATGGTGTTGGCATCGTCACCGTAGGACTTGCCCGAACCAATCAGGGCCGCGCCCACCTCGATCTGGCCCAGCATCACGCTCGGCGCCAGCTGGTAGACGAAGTTGGCCTGACGGCGCGGCTTCTTGCCGACGATGGCGGCGTCGTTCGAGGCCTTGATCTTGGCGCTGGTGAAGGTGGCGCCGCCGCTCAGGCTGAAGTCGCCCCAGCTATAGGCCGCTTCCAGTTCCAGGCCGCTGGCCTTGTACTTGTTGGCGCTGAACTTCTGGGTGGTGAGCTCGAAATTGCTTTCGGTCGTGCGGGCGTTGAACACGGTGGCGAACAGGCTCAGGCCGGCCTGGCGCCATTTCAGGCCGCCTTCGACCTGGTCGATCTCGTTGACGCTGATAGGCACCGAGCCGTCCAGCGGGTTGCCGTAGAGCAGGCGGTCGGCGCTGAAGGAGACGCCGTTGCTGACGCGGGCGAATCCGGCCAGATTGGGCGTCACGCTGTAGTTGGCGCCCAGCGAGTAGGAGGTGTGGCCGACCTTGTAGTTGACCGTCTTCTGGCTGGCTGCGTCCCAGGTCTTGGCTGTGTTGTTGCCGGACAGGGTGTAGCCGCTGGCCTTTTGCTCATCGCGGCGCAGGCTGCCGTCGAGTGTCAGGCTGCCCAGGTCGACCGCAGCCGCGGCGTAGGGCGAGGTCTGGGTGTACTGCACGTCAAAGGTGCGGGTGCAGCAGCCGCCCCAGGTGGTCCAGCCTTCGGCGATCGGGCCGGTGCCCGGCTGACCGGCGGCGTTCAGCACCTGCGAGCCCTCGCCCTGCATGCTCAGCTTGTACTGGTTCCAGAACCAGGTCTGGGCCACGTTTTGCACGCCGTAGAACAGGCCGGCGACCAGGGTGGTTTTGACGCCGTCGCTCTGCATCACCTTGCTCAGCTTCAGGTCGTTGAAGGTGTTGTCAAAGTTGTCGAGCGAGGTGTTGAACAAGGTGCCGGTGAAGGACTTATCGGCGCCGTTGTTGCCGTTGTCTGCAGGGAAGAGTGCGATGAAGCGGCCCGAGTTGCTGGCCTTGCGGAACTTCTCTTCCACGCTGAAGCCGTTGCCCAGATCCAGGCCGGCCTCGAAGCCCAGGGCCAGGCTCTTGATGCGCAGGCCGTCGCGGGTGTTGCTGGTCGTGGTGCCGCCGTCCTTGTTGTAGCCGGTGTCCTTGGCCAGGCTGGGGGTGATGAAGAAGGCGGTGCGTGGGTCGATGCCGGAGATGGTGCGGATCGTGCCCTTGTCCACGGTCACAGGCACCGGCATGAAGGAGGGCGTGCGGTCGTTCAAGGCCTTGAGGCTGACGCTCACATAGCCGTCGGCTATCTTCTGCGTCAGCTTGGCGCGGATCTGGCCGCCGTTCTCGACATTCATGCCGGTCGGCCGGCCGCCTTCGCCGATGCGCTGGAAGCCACCGATGTGGAAGCTGGTGCCATTGCCGATGCTGCCGCCGTAGTCGGCGTCGAGACGCATCAGGCGGTCGTCCAGGCCCACGCTCAGGCCGATGGCACCTGCCGGCTTGCCGGCGCCGGTCTTGCTGATGAAGTTGATCAGGCCGCCGGGCGAGTTGGACGCCAGGGTGGAGGCCGAGCCTCCGCGCACCACCTCCAGGCGGGCCGTGCTGTAGTCGGCGCGCAGGAACTGGTCGGCGGTGCCGAAGGAGATGTCACCGAAGAGCAGCACGGGCAGGCCGTCTTCCTGCATCTGCACATAGCGAGAGCCGCCGGCCGACAGCGGCACGCCGCGCACGGTGACGTTGGCATTGCCTTCGCCGCCGGTCGATTCCGAGCGCAGACCCGGCACGCTGCGCAGCAGCTCGGCCGCGCTGCTGGCGCCGGCCTTGGCGATCTGTTCGCTGTCGATGGAGCTGACCGACAGACTTTGCTTCATCTTGGTCGTGCGCACCGAACTGCCGGTCACCACCACTTGGTTGAGTTTCAGCCGGTCTTGTTTGTCAGCCCCCTGTTTGCTGTCCTGGGCCGCTTCGGCTTCGCCAGCGGGCGCGGCCGCTTGCTGGGCCAGGGCGGGCAGTTGCAGCAGTGCCAGGGTGATGGCGGCCAAAGCTGGGCGGCGGGAAAAGAATGGCTGGTGGTGTCGCATGGTGTTTGTCTCCTTGGAGGGGCGGGTCACGCTCAGGGAAGGCGGCGTGCCCCGCGGAACATCGAGACCGCTGGTGGGCTTGCTGCCTTTTGGGGCATCGTGCACCACCGCCGTCTTCTTGGGCACCATTCTGGAACTTATTGCAATCGATTGCAAACAAGGGGAAACGCGTATCTGCCTTGGAGCAACAAGGTTTTTGAAAAACTCTTGCAATCGATCGTCAGGCGGCGCTGCGCCGGACGATCAGGTTCACGCCCAAGGTGCGTGAATCGCTGCGCTCGCCGCGCAGCTGGGCCATCAGAGCGGCCACCAGTTCGGCGCCCGCTTTCGACACCGGCTGATGCACCGTGCTCAGCGGCGGGTCGCAGTAGGCGGCCAGGGGCATGTCGTCATAACCGACCACCGCCACGTCATCAGGCACATGCCGACCGCGCGCCCGCAGGGTGTGTATGGCCTGCAGGGCCAGCAAATCGCTGCAGGCGACCACGGCATCGAAGTCCGGCGCCTCGGGCAGCCAGCGCTCCAATGCCAGGCGAGCGCCGGCCGGTTCGAAGGGCAGGGCCAACTCCAGCGCAGGATCGGCGCGCAGGCCGGCTTCCTTCAAGGCGAGTTGGTAGCCCTCGCGGCGCAGCCAGACTTCGGGCAGTTGGGCGTCGCCGAGAAAGGCGATGCGGCGCCGCCCCAGGCCGAGCAGATGGCGCGTCGCCTGCAGGCCGCCGTCGGCGTTGTCGCCGCCCACCGTGCAGTAAAGCTGCTGCGGCAGGGCGCCCCCCCAGACCACCAGGGGAAGCTGGCGCGCAGCCAAGGCATTGAGCTGGTCGTGGTGGCGCCACTGGCCCACCATGATCACGCCGATGGCTTTGCCCGAATCGTAGAACTGAGCGGCCAGATCCAGATGTTCGGCGTCGACACGCGAGAGCAGCATGTCGTAGCCCTGGTCCGTCAGCGCATCGGCAATGCTGCCCACCAAGGCCAGGAAGAAGGGGTCGGAGATGTGCTGGCGCGAGGCCGCCTCAAAAGGCACGACGACCGCCACGGTCCGGTTCTTCTGCAAGCGCAGGTTCTGCGCGCCGAGGTTGATCGAATAGTTCAGCGAGCGCGCCAACTCGGCCACTCGCTGACGGGTTTCGGCATTGACCAGGGTGCTGCCGCTCAGCGCACGCGACACCGTGGACACCGAGACCCCGGCCAGGCGGGCGATGTCGGCCATCTGCAGGCGACGCTGTTCGGCGGGTCCTGCGGCCGCGGCGGGGCGTGCTGCCGGGGCAGCGGCTGGCGATGGAGCAGAAGCCCTGGCCGGCGGCGGTGCCGGTGGGGCCGAGGACGGCGAACGCTTGGACATGGGCCGGGATTGTGCCGTAGCCCCTACCGGCGGAGCTGCATCAGGGCGAAACGCGGTGCGCGCGGTGATCGAGAAAGATCTGTGCTTCGCCTCCACAAAAGCAATGCCAAGGGCGCAAAAGCTTTCATTGCGTGCGCTCGATGAACAAACCCGAGGCAAGCGTCTCAAACACCGCACCTCGGCGGCCCGCCCGCTGCAACTTCGGCCCAAACCCCAGCAAACACGGGGCCTGTAAGGTGGAATTGAAACGTTAAGCATTGTTAAGATTTGCGTCGGTTTCAGTTTGATACACCTCCCGTCTGCCATCGAGGCTCCCACCATGTCGTTCACCAGCCCCTCCAACAGCTCCGCGCTCACCATCGTTCACGTGGTGTTTTCCTCGCGCATTGCCGGCGGCGAACGCCATTGCATCGACCTCGCCCAAGCCCAGGCTGCCCTCGGCCACCGTGTGCATGTGATCGGCAGCCGCGGCTCGGCCGTGGCCGGCGAGTTGGGCCCCGGCATCCAGTTTCACGGCCTGGCGCTGCCGCTCTTGCGCGGCTGCCGGGTGCGCCGCCTGGCCCGTCGCTTGGGTGCGGACATCTGTCACGGTCACCTGGGCCCGGCTTGCAAGGCGGTGGCCGAGGTGCGTGGCACGGCGCGCGTGGCCACCCTCCATGTCGGCTACAAAGCCCATCATCACGCCCGCCAGGACGGCCTGATTTGCGTCAACCGCAGCCAGGCTCAGCTGCTGCAGGCTTATGGCGGTGCCGTCAGCGTGATTCACAACTGGGCGCCCGAACGTGGGCCGGCGCCCTTGTCGCTGTGCTTGCGTCGCGAGCTGGGTTTGCGCCCCGATCAGCTCCTGGTCGGCTCGGTCGGGCGTTTGCATCCCAGCAAGGGCATGGACCTGCTGATCCAGGCCTTCCAGGCCGAAGCGCCGGCCGATGCAGCCCTGGTCATTCTGGGCGAGGGCAAGGAGCGCGAGGCCTTGCAGCGTCTTTGCGGCGCCGACCCACGCATCCACTTGCTCGGCTACCGAGCTCAAGTCGATGCGGCTTTGCAGTCTCTGGACCTGTTTGTTTCCGCATCGCGCGAGGAAGCATTTCCGCTGGCAATTTTGGAAGCCATGCGGGCTGGACTGCCCATCCTGTCCACCGCCACCCAGGGGCCGCAGGAAATGCTGGCCGGCCAGCCGGCCACCTTGGTGCCGGTGGGCGATGTGGCGGCCCTGGGCCGCGCCCTGCGCGAGCGTCTGGCTGCCTTGAGCCCCCAGCCCGGCCGGTCGGTCGACCGCCAGCGTGTCGACTACTGCCTCAGCGCCTATGAACGACCGCAGGCCGTGGCCCGCGTGGTCGCTTTCTACCGCGATGTGCTGAGCCGCCGCGCCAAGGCTCCGGGCGCCCAGCCGCAGCTGCAGGGCAGCCCGGCCCATGTTTAAGCGGCCGCGTACCGACTTCTGGCAGGTCGGCATCGTGCCGGCGCCGATTGAGAAGCTCGACGCCGCCCGCCTGCAAGCCCTGGCCCCGTCCATCGTCTGGCTGCCCTCGGCCGGGCCCTGGCGCTACCTGGCTGATCCTTTTGGACTGCACCGCGGCGATGCCTTGCATGTGTTCGTCGAAGCCTTCGACTACCGGACCAAGCACGCGGTGATCGAGCGTCACGAGTTTTCCGCCACTGATTTGCAATGGCGCGGCCAGCGGACAGTGCTGGCCCGGCCTTTTCATCTGTCCTATCCCCAGGTCATCGAGCACGAAGGCTCCACCTTTATGGTGCCCGAGAGTGCCCAGGCCGGCGAAGTGGCGCTCTACCGTGGCGACGACAGCCTGAACCACTGGCAGCGCGAATGCGCCCTGCTCAGCGATCTGCCGGTGGCCGACGCTTCGCTGATCGAACACCAGGGCCGCTGGTGGATGTTCTTCTCACTGGTGGGCAAAGGTGCTCGCGACCAGCGCGAGCTGCATCTGGCCCATGCCCCGGCGCTGACCGGGCCCTGGACACTCCATGCTGGCAACCCCATCCGGGTCGACCGCAGCGGTGCCCGGCCGGCCGGTCGACCCTTCCACGCGGCCGATGGCGCGGTGATGCTGCCGGTGCAGGACAGCTCGCAGACCTACGGCGGTGCGACCCGCATGCTGCGCTTCGAGCAGCTCAGTCTGGAGCACGTGCAGTACGCCCCCACCCGGCTTTTCTTGCAAGGTGCCATGGCGCGAGCCGATCACCCCGCCGGCCTGCACACCCTCTCGGCCTGTCAAGACTTGACCCTGATCGATGTCAAGCGCATCGATCGCTCGCGTGCCAAGCAGTGGTTGGACCTGCAGCGCCGCGCCCGCCGCCTGGTCGGCCGACCGCGGCCACTTCCTCAGACGGTGTGAGCGCACGCGCCCTGTGAGGCGGCGAATGCGGCTCAGGGACAACACTGCGGCGCAGCTAGTCTCAAGCCTGGGGCGTACCATGGGTCTGCATCCACCCGGAGCGAGCAGGCTGATGTGCAATCCTTGACCCGACTCGCGTCGCTTGACGCCAAAGCCCTCTGTGCGTCCCTGGACCAGGCCTTCTTGGGCTTGGTCTGGGTCGATGGCATGGGCCGCATCTGCCATGCCAACCGATTCTTTCTCGATCAAGCGGTGGCCGCAGACAACCTCTCCGATTGTTTCCCCGACATCAGTTCGACCCGCTGGCAAGCCTTGTTGGCGCAAAGCCGCAGCCCGAAGCGCCAGAGTTTTCATGCCCAGCTGCGTCTGGCTGCCGGCGGTCTGGCCAGCTTCGAGCTGCAGTTTCAGGCCCATGACAGTGCCGAAGCGCCGACTCTGACCCTGCTGGCCCTGCGCCCCATGGACGAGCGCAGCGAACGCGAAAGTGTGGCCCAGTTGCAGAACCAGGTGTTGGAAGCCGTGGCCATGGGCCGCCCCCTGCCGGTGGTGATGGACTTGCTGTGTCGGCGGGTCGAGGCCCTCGCGCCCGATGTGATCTGCTCGGTGCTGGCCGTGGACGCGCCGGGCCATTTGCACCCACTGGCCGCGCCGAGCTTGCCCTTCAGCTACAGCAACGCACTCGAAGGCCTGTCCATCGGCCCGTCGGCGGGTTCATGCGGCACGGCCGCCTGGCGCAAGCAGGCGGTTCAGGTGCGCGACATCGCCCATGATCCACTCTGGGCGGAATACAAAGAGCTGGCGCTGGCGGCCGGCCTGGGCGCATGCTGGTCCACGCCTATTCTGCTCGACGGCAGCCGCGTCGCAGCCACCTTTGCGCTCTACTACCGCGAAGCTCGCGAAGTGGCGCCTTTCCACCGGCGCATGGTCGAGGCCTGTGCCCAGCTCTGCAGCGTGGCGCTCAAGCACGACGAGCACCTGCGCCAGATCGAACGCCTGGCCTATTTCGACGGCGTCACCGGCCTGCCCAATCGCAGCCTCTTCCACGACCGCATGGGCCAGGCCCTGCCGGTGGCCATGCTCAGCGGCAGCCCGGCCGCCCTGTTGTTGCTGGATCTGGACCGCTTCAAGACCGTCAACGACAGCTTCGGCCATGCCATCGGTGACGAGGTCTTGCGCCAGGTGGCCACACGTCTGCAAGCCTGTCTGCGCGAGGCCGACACCCTGGCCCGTTTTGGCGGCGACGAGTTCGTCGCCTGGCTGCCCGGCTGCAGCGGCACGCAGGCCATGCAAGTCGCCGACAAGCTGCTGGCGGCCCTCGAGCCTGCGCTGCAATTGCCCAATCAGGCGCCGCTGCTGATGAGCGCCAGCATCGGCATCAGCTGCTTCCCTGAGGACGGGCAGGACCCGGAGCAGCTGCTCAAGGACGCCGACATTGCCATGTACGAGGCCAAACGGGCCGGCCGCAATTGCGCGCGCTTCTTCCTGCCGGCCATGAACCAGGCCCTGGACGAGCGCGTGGCGCTGGAAGGCGCGCTGCGCCTGGCCATGTCGACCCAGGCCTTGCGCCTGCACTACCAGCCCAAGCTGCGCTTGCGTGACGGCGCGGTGGTCGGTGCCGAGGCCTTGCTGCGTTGGACCGACCCGCAGCGCGGCCCGGTACCCCCCGATCGATTCATCCCGGTGGCCGAGGAGTGTGGCCTGGTCAATGCCTTGGACGCCTGGGTCTTGGAGGCGGCCTGCGAGCAGCTGGCGGCCTGGCAGGAGCAAGGGGCCGGCATCCGCGCAGTCTCGGTCAATGTCTCGCCCACCCGTTTCCAGCAGGACGATGTGGCCGCGCATGTGGCCTCCCTGCTGAGCCGGCATGGCCTGCGGCCCGAGCAGCTGACGCTGGAGGTGACCGAGCGCCTGCTGCTGGACCACGATCCGCGCACCGCCGGGCAGCTGGCCAAGCTCTTCGCCATGGGCGTGCGGCTCTCGCTCGACGATTTCGGCACCGGTTATTCCAGCCTCGGCTACCTCAAACGCCTGCCGGTCAGCGAGCTCAAGCTGGACCGCAGCTTTGTGCGCGACCTGGAAACCGATGCCGATGACCGCGCCCTGGCCAGCGCCGTGCTTGGCATCGGCCGGGCCCTGGGCCTGGCCGTGGTGGCCGAGGGCGTGGAGACCGAGGGCCAGCGCCAGATCCTGATCGAGCTCGGCTGCGAGGAGGCTCAGGGTTATTGCTTCGGCCGGCCCATGCCGCCGGCCGAGCTGCAGGACTGGCTGGCCGCGCGGCGCTGATCAAGCCAGCCCGAGGGCGGCCTCACAACTCCCACTGCGGGTGCAGCTGGCGCAGACGGTTCAAGGCCATGGCCGCCGCCGAGGTGCGGGTCTCGACGCCCAGCTTGGCGAAGACGCGCTCCAGATGCTTCTTCACCGTGGCCGGGCTGGCGCCGAGGATGTCACCGATGTCGCGGTTGATCTTGCCCTTGACCACCCAGTAGAGCACCTCGGCCTCGCGCGCGGTCAGGCGGAAGTTCAGGCCCATGGCTTCGATCAGGGCGGCGTCGCTGTGCTCGCGCATGACCAGCAGGCATTCATCGCCTTCGTCCAAGTTCTCCGGGCCCGAGGGGTGCAGGGCAAAACTGAGGCGGCAGGCGCCTTGTTCGTGCTGAAAGCGCGGCGGCTCGCGCGACAGTTCCGAGACTCTGATCGATTGCCGGGCCAGCCATGTGCGCACCGGCGCTGGCAGCAGGCCGCCGGGCTCGGCCGGGAAGTGGCGCTGCAGCAGTTCGCGCGCCAGCGGTGTCTGCCACATCAGGCGGCCGTCGCTGAGGCGCACGGTGACGCTGGCGTAGCCGAAGGCATCGAGCGCGCGCCGCGTCTGCACAGCGCCTTGCGCTTGGGCAGCAGCGCGAAGATGGACCTGCATGCGCGCCAGCACCTCCTTGGGTTTAATGGGCTTGGTCACATAGTCGGCGCCGCCCGCTTCGAGCGCGGCCACCAGATGCTCGGTCTCGGTCAGGCCGGTCATGAAGATCAGCGGGATGCCGGCCGTGGCCGGCGTGGCCTTGAGCCGGCGGGCCAGCTCAAAGCCATCCATGCCGGGCATCACCGCGTCCAGCAGCACGATGTCAGGCTGAGCCTGGCGCGCGCGGGCCAGGGCCGCCTCGCCGCTGGTGGCGACGAAGACGGTGTAGCCCGATTCATCGAGCGCGTCGTGCAAGAGGGCCAGGTTGTCCGGCACATCGTCGACGATCAGCACGCGCTCGCTGCGCGGCCCCTCAGTGCCGCTGAATGTCGTGGTCAGCATGGCGTGGCCTCCAGGTTCAGCAGCATGGCTTCGAACTGGAACTGCCGCGCCTGCTCGCGCAGCTGCTCCACACGAGGCTGGCAGTCGGGCTGGCTGGCCCGCATGCGGTCCAGGGCGGCCAGCACGCCGCGGTAGTGGCCCAGCTCCAGGGCCTCGAGCAGGGCCGGCAGGTGTTCAGCGGGCAAGGGCGTCTGCTTCAGCGGCAAGGCTTCCGGCACTTCCGTGGCTTGATCCAACCATTGCAGCGCCAAAGCCTGGCCCAGCCAGTCCAGCAGCTCGGCATGGCGCACCGGCTTGGTGATGAAGTCGACGGCGCTGATGCCGCCCTCATGCTCCTGGCCTTTCTCGAAGGCGTTGGCCGAGACGATGGCCACGCGTGGCGGCTGGGGCAGGTCCAGGGCGCGCAGGCGGCGCAGGGTCTCCCAGCCGTCTATGCCGGGCATGGCCAGGTCCAGCAGGAGGGCATCGGGCCGCAGGCCGCCGCTGACGATCAGGTCCAGCGCATCATGGCCGCTGCTGGCGCTGCGCAGCTCAAAGCCCAGCGGCGCCAGCAGCTCGATCAACAGCTGGCGGTCGGCCTCTTCGTTGTCGACCAGCAGCAGCAGGCGGCGCGGCCCGGCATAGCCCAGGCGCGGGCGGGGCGCGCGCGCCGGCGGCAGGGCGCTGTCCGGCAAGGCCGGCAGAAACAGGCGCACGCTGAACACCGAGCCCTGGCCCGGCGTGCTGCGTGCGTTCAACTCGCCGCCCATCAGCCGGGCCAGCATCTGCGCCATGGTCAGGCCCAGGCCGGCGCCGACGGTGGCGCCGGTGCCGCGGCTGCTGCCGCGGGTGAAGGGCTCGAAGATGCGCGCCAGCTCGGCCGCGTCCAGGCCAGGGCCGCTGTCCTCCACCTCGATCAGGGCCAGCTCGCGGGCATGGCGCACGCGCAGGGTGACCTGACCCCGCGGCGTGAACTTGATGGCATTGCCGATCAGATTGATCAGGATCTGGCGCAGTCGCCGCTCGTCGCCGCGCACGCAGGCCGGCAGCTCGCCCTGCACCTCGAAACGGAACTGCAAGCCCTGGGCGGCAGCCTGGGGCTCGAACATCTCGGCCAGTTCGTGCATGCAGTCCTCGAAGCGCAGCGGCGCCAGCTCCAGGCTCAGGCGGCCGGCTTCGATGCGGGCCAGGTCCAGGGTGCCGTCGATCAGGCTCAGCAGGTGTTCGCCGCTGCGCTTGATCACCTGCACGGCCTGACGCCGGCGCGGCGGCAGCTCGTGCGTGTCCTCGGCCATCAGCTGGGCATAGCCGAGGATGCTGTTGAGGGGGGTGCGCAGCTCGTGGCTGATGGCGCTGACGTAGCGGCTCTTGGCCTGGTTGGCGGCCTCGGCCGCGGCTTGCGCGCGCTCGGCCAACACGCGGGCGGCCTGCAAGGCCTCGTCGGTGCGGCGGTGCGAGGCGATCTCGCGCATCAAGGCCTCGGTCTGGCGGTTCGATTCCTCCTGTGCCACCTCGCGGCTCTGGTGGGCCAGCACCAGCCACCAGGCGGCAATGCCCAAGCCCAGGCTCAGCAGCACATAGGCCTTGAGGAAGCCGGCGCGCAGGCTGGCCGGCGTTTCGCCGGATCCCAGGCTTTGCAGCTCCTGGTGGTAGAGCAGGCCGAACAGTGCCGCCAGCAGGGGCAGCAGCACGCCCATCAGCAGCAGGAAGTGGCCCAGGCCTTTGTCCAGCACCGGCCACAGCGGCCGCGGCAGCAGGCGGCGCAGCGCGCCCGACCATTGGGCCGAGAGCCGGGCCTGGGGCTTGCAGAGATCGCCGCAGCGCGCGTCCAGGCTGCAGCAGAGCGAGCAGATGGCGCCCTGGTAGGCGGGGCATTGGGCCATGTCCGGGCCTTCGTACTCGCGCTCGCAGATCACGCAGCGGCGCGCGCGCAGGGGGCGGCCATCGTTTTGGTCTTCACCGAACGGTGCACGCGCCAAGTAGTAGCGCCCGCGCGTGGCCCAGGCGATCAAGGGCGAGGCGAGCAAGGCCGTCACCAGGGCGATCAGGGCCGAGAAGGCCTGGGCATCCGGCCCGAACAGTCCCAGGTGGGCGCTGACCGAGAGCGCCGAGGCCAGGGCCATGGCACCGACGCCGACCGGGTTGACGTCGTAGAGATGGGCGCGCTTGAACTCGATGCCCGGGGGCGACAGGCCCAGGGGCTTGTTGATCACCAGATCGGCCACCACGGCCATGATCCAGGCGATGGCCACATTGCCGTACAGGCCCAGCACGGCGCTCAAGGCCTCGAAGACATTCATCTCCATCAGCAAGAAGGCGATCAAGGTGTTGAACACCACCCAGACCACCCGCCCCGGGTGGCTGTGCGTCAGGCGCGAGAAGAAATTGCTCCAGGCCAGCGAGCCGGCATAGGCATTGGTGACATTGATCTTGAGCTGCGACACGATCACGAACAGCGCCGTGGCCGCCACCGCCCAGCCGTAGTGCGGGAACACATATTCGTAGGCGGCCAGGTACATCTGGTTGGGGTCCACCGCGCGCTCGGCCGGCACGGCGTGGCTCAGCGCCAGCCAGGCCAGCAAGGCGCCGCCCAGCATCTTGAGCACGCCCAGCAGCACCCAGCCCGGCCCGCCCACCAGCACCGCCGCCCACCAGCGCCGCCGCTGCGCCGGCGCGGCATCGGCCGGCAGGGCGGGCATGAAGCGCAGGTAGTCGGCCTGTTCGCCCATTTGCGTGATCAGGGCGATGCCCACGGTCAGCGCTGCACCAAAGTGGCGCAACTCGAAGCCAGCCGTGCCCGAGAGTGCTCCAGCATGGTGCAGTGCACCGGCAAAGGCCTGCGGCTCTTGCCACAGCACCGCCGCGAAAGGCAGCAGCAACAGGACCAGCCAGAGCGGTTGCGTGATCAGCTGCAGGCGGCTGATGACCGACACACCGTGGGTGACCAGGGGAATCACCAGCAGGGCGCAGATCAGGTAGCCCCAGCGCGGCGGGATGTCCAGCGCCAGGTCCAGGGCGTAGGCCATGACGGCCGCTTCCAGCGCAAAAAAGATGAAGGTGAAGCTGGCGTAGATCAGCGAGGTCAGGGTCGAGCCCAGGTAGCCGAAGCCGGCGCCGCGGGTCAGCAGGTCCATGTCCACGCCGTAGCGGGCGGCGTAGATGCTGATGGGCAGGCCGGCCAGAAAGATGATCAGGCCGGTGGCGACGATGGCCCAGGCCGCATTGGCCCAGCCGTACTGCAGCAGCAAGGTGGCGCCCACGGCCTCCAGGATCAGGAAGGAGGCCGCGCCGAAAGCCGTGTTGGCGACCCGGAAGCCCGACCAGCGGCGAAAGCGCTGCGGTGTGAAGCGCAGGGCGTAGTCCTCCAGCGTTTCGCGCGCCACCCAGGCGTTGTAGTCGCGCCGGATCTTGATGACGCGCTGCGGCGCCGGGCCGCCTTCGGGCGGATGAAGGGGCGGGTGCAGGGGCGGATGAAGGGGCGGATGCAGGGGCAGCGGCACATCGTGGGGCAGGGCGCTCATGGGCGAACTGCGAGCAGGTTTCGTGCCGCCTGCGCGCTGCGGTCTCCAAGTCGGCACGGGACTTGCAAACGGCCCTTGCAACACCCGAGCAGGACACCATGGAACTGACGCCCAGAGTTCAAGCGCCAAAGCGCTTGCGCGTGCTGGCACCAAGGAAATCATGGAACTGACCCCACGTGGTCAAGCGCTTCAGCGCTTGCGCGTGCTGACCTCAAGGCAAACATGGAACTGACTCCACGCGAAAAAGACAAGTTGCTGATCTTTACGGCCGCCCTGCTGGCCGAACGCCGGCGCGCCCGCGGGCTCAAGCTCAATTACCCCGAGGCCGTGGCCTTCATCAGCGCCGCCGTGATGGAAGGCGCTCGTGACGGCAAGACCGTCGCTCAACTGATGAGCGAGGGCCGTGAACTGCTCGGCCGCGCCGATGTGATGGACGGCGTGGCCGAGATGATTCCCGACATCCAGGTGGAAGCGACCTTCCCGGATGGCAGCAAATTGGTCACGGTCCACCAACCGATTGTTTGATCGCCCCTCATCCATTTCCACGACACCGACAGGAATCCGCCCCCATGAAACGCGCTCTCGTCTCCGCCCTTGCTGGCTTGCTGCCCCTGGTGGCCGTGTCGCACACCGGCGATGCCGCCCACGGCCATGACTTCATCACCGGCTTTTTCCACCCCTTGAGCGGTGCCGATCACCTGGCGGCCATGCTGACCGTGGGCTTGTGGAGTGGCCTGGCGCTGCGTCGGCCCTGGCAGGCGCCGCTGGCCTTTGCCGTGCTGCTGCTGGTCGGTGCGCTGCTGGGCTTGAGCGGCCTGGAGCTGCCGGCCGTCGAGCCCATGATCGCCGCCTCGGTGCTGGCCCTGGGCCTGCTCGCCGCCACTCGGCGCGCACTGGCGCCAGCCCTGGCCATGGGCCTGGTGGGTTTCTTCGCCTGCTTCCACGGCATGGCTCATGGTGCAGAGCTGGACGGCGGCCTCGCCTTGCTGGGCATGGTGCTGGCGACCTGGCTGCTCCATGTGGCCGGCCTGGGCTTGGGCCTGTGGCTGCGCCGCACGCAGGCGCGCTGGGCCCTGCCTCTGAGCCGCGTGCTGGGCGGCGGCATTGCGCTGCTCGGCCTGGCCCTGATGACCCGGGTGGTCGGCGCATGATTCCCGGCGAGCTGTTCACGCCCGAGGGCGAGCACCTGCTCAACCCCGGCCGGCGCACGCTGAGCCTGGTGGTGCAGAACGCGGGCGACCGGCCCATCCAGGTCGGCTCCCACTACCATTTCGCCGAAACCAATGCGGCCTTGCAGTTCGACCGCGCCGCGGCGCGCGGCATGCGGCTGAACATCGGCTCCGGCCTGGCCGTGCGCTTCGAGCCCGGCCAGCAGCGCACCGTGGAGCTGGTGGACCTGGCCGGCGCGCGCATCGTTCACGGCTTTCGCGGCCTGGTGCAAGGGAGCTTGTGATGGCCACGCTGGGACGACGCGCCTATGCCGAGATGTACGGCCCCACCGTGGGCGACCGCCTGCGCCTGGCCGACACGGAGTTGATCATCGAGGTCGAGCAAGACCTGACCCTGCGCGCGGGAGGCTACGGCGAGGAGGTCAAGTTCGGCGGTGGCAAGACGATTCGCGACGGCATGGCGCAGTCGCAGCGCGGCCGCGGTGATGGGAAGGACGGAGGCGCGGTCGACACGGTCATGACCAATGCCCTGATCCTTGACCATTGGGGCATCATCAAGGCCGACATCGGCCTCAAGAACAGCCGCATCGTCGCCATCGGCAAGGCCGGCAACCCCGACACCCAGCCCGGCGTGGACATCATCATCGGCCCCGGCACCGAGGTGATCGCCTGCGAAGGGTTGATCGTCACCGCCGGCGCGGTGGACACCCACATCCACTTCATCTGCCCGCAGCAGATCGAAGAAGCCCTGGCCAGCGGCGTGACCACCATGCTGGGCGGCGGCACCGGCCCGGCCACCGGCACCCTGGCCACCACCTGCACGCCCGGCGCCTGGCATCTGGAGCGCATGCTGCAGGCGGCCGATGCGTTTCCCATGAATCTGGGCTTTCTCGGCAAGGGCAATGCCAGCCAGCCTCTGGCCTTGCAGGAGCAGATCGAGGCCGGCGCCATCGGCCTCAAGCTGCACGAAGACTGGGGCACCACGCCGGCCGCCATCGACAACTGCCTGAACGTGGCCGAGGCCACCGACACCCAAGTCGCCATCCACACCGACACGCTCAACGAGAGCGGCTTTGTCGAGGACACGGTGGCAGCCTTCAAGGGCCGCACCATCCACACCTTCCACACCGAGGGGGCCGGCGGAGGCCATGCGCCCGACATCCTCAAGGTGGTGGGCGAGGCGAATGTGCTGCCCAGTTCCACCAACCCGACCCGGCCCTACACCATCAACACCCTGGACGAGCATGTCGACATGCTCATGGTCTGCCACCACCTGGACCCGGCGATTGCCGAGGACCTGGCTTTTGCCGAAAGCCGCATCCGCCGCGAGACCATTGCGGCCGAAGACATCCTGCACGACCTCGGCGCCATCAGCATGTTCAGCTCCGACTCCCAGGCCATGGGCCGGGTCGGCGAGGTGATCCTGCGCTGCTGGCAGACGGCGCACAAGATGAAGCTGCAGCGCGGGCCTTTGCCTGGCGACGGGCCTGGCAATGACAACGCGCGGGTCAAGCGTTATGTGGCCAAGCTGGCCATCAACCCGGCGATTGCGCATGGCATCAGCCACGAGGTGGGCAGCGTCGAGGTCGGCAAGTGGGCCGATCTGGTGCTCTGGAAACCGGCCTTCTTCGGCGTCAAGCCCAGCATCATCCTCAAGGGCGGCAGCATCGCCTTGGCCGCCATGGGCGACCCCAATGCATCCATCCCGACGCCCCAGCCGGTGCACTACCGGCCCATGTTCGCGGCCTTCGGCGGCGCCCTGGCGCGCAGCTCGCTGAGTTTTGTGTCGCAGGCCGGCCTGGCGGCCGGGGTGGGCCAGCGTTATGGTTTGCAAAAGACGCTGTCCGCCGTGCGCGGCATCCGCGGCCTGGGCAAGCGCGACATGATTCACAACGATTACGCGCCGCGCATGGAGGTCGATGCGCAAAGCTATGCCGTGCGCGCCGACGGCCTGCTGCTCAGCTGCGAGCCGGCGCAGAGCCTGCCTATGACCCAACGCTATTTCTTGTTCTGATGCCCCCACTTGCCATGCCCACCGAAACCGACCTGCTGATCCGCCTCGATGACCTCAGCGACCCGCGCATTGCCGCCTTCATGGAAGAGCATCTTCAAGACATGCGCGCCACCTCGCCGCCGGAGAGCGTGCATGCGCTGGACATGAACAAGCTGCGCCAGCCGGACATCGCCTTCTGGACCGCCTGGCTCAGTGATGAGCGCGGAGCGCCCGGCCAGATGCTGGCCGCCACGGCCGCCATCAAGCACCTGGATGCGGCGCATGCGGAACTGAAATCCATGCGCACCGCTGCCGTGCTGCGCGGCCGCGGCTTGGCGCGCCGCATGCTGCGCCATGTACTGTCCGAGGCGCGCCAGCGCGGCTACCGCCGCCTGAGCCTGGAGACCGGCACGCAGGACTTCTTCGAGCCCGCCCGCCAGCTCTACGCCAGCGAAGGCTTTGTGGACTGTGCGCCCTTCGGCGGTTACCGGCTCGACCCCTACAGCTGCTTCATGACCCTGGAGCTGAAATGAGCGAGGCCGCGCCGACGCTGCTGCAGGTGGCCCGCCTGATCCCGCAAGGCCAGGGCTTGGCACCGGTGCTGCTGCGCCGTGCGGCCAGCCTCAGCCTGGACTGGGACACGCGGCAGAAGAGCCGCTTTCAGGCCGAGGACTCCAGCGGCCGGGCCCTGGGCGTGTTCCTGCCGCGCGGCAGCCAGCTGCGCGGCGGCGATGTGCTGCTGGCCGAGGATGGCAGCCTGATCCGCGTCGAGGCGGCGCCCCAGGCGCTGCTGCGCATCAGCGCTTGCGCGGAGCACGGCTCGCCCTTTGACTTGACCCGCGCGGCCTACCACCTGGGCAACCGCCATGTGCCCATCGAGTTGCAGCCCGGCTATTTGCAGATCGAGCCCGACCATGTGCTGGCCGACATGCTGCGCGCCCAGCCGCATCTGCAGGTGCAGGCGCTGGACGCGCCCTTCGAGCCGGAGGGCGGGGCTTACACGGCGGCGCATGGGCACAGCCATGACCATGGGCACGACCATGTTCATGCTCACCACCCTCACCATCATCATCACGATCATCCATGAGCGCCCTGCTGCAACTGCTTTGGCTGGCCTCGCCGGCATTGCCGATCGGCGGCTTCTCCTATTCCGAGGGCATCGAATCGGCCGTGGCCCATGGCTGGGTGCATGACGAAGCCAGCACCGCCCACTGGCTCTCGCAGCAGCTGCGCCTGAGCCAGGCGCGCGGCGACCTGTCATTGGCGGCCCAGGCCTTGCGCGCCTGGCGCGAAGACGACCTGGCCACTTTGCGCCGCCTGAACGATTGGCTGCTGCAGACCCGCGAGAGCGCCGAGCTGCGCCTGCAGTCCGAGCAGATGGGCCGTTCGCTGCTGGACTGGCTGCGCAACCACGACACCGCCACCCCGGCGCAGATCGCCCAGTGCCAGGCTTTGGGTCAGCCCTGCTACCCGCTGGTGATGGCCCTGGCTCTGGCGGCCAGCGAGGCCGCGCCCGAGGATGCGCTGCTGGCCTACGCCTTCGCCTGGTCCGAGGCCATGGTCGGCGCAGCCATCAAGTCGGTGCCGCTGGGGCAGAGCGTCGGTCAGCGCATCCTGGCCCGCCTGGCCGCCGAGATTCCCGCGGCGGTGGCCGAGGCGATCACCACCGATGGATCTCGGCGTCAGGCTTTTTCTCCCATGCTGGCGATTCTCTCGGCCCGCCACGAAACCCAGTACTCCCGCCTGTTCCGATCATGAATCCAAGCACCTCGCACCTGACCCCGCTGCACCACATTCCCGGTCGCAGCAAGCGCCTGCCGCCCCTGCGCGTGGGCATCGGCGGCCCGGTCGGTTCGGGCAAGACCACCTTGCTGGAGATGCTGTGCAAGGCCATGCGCGAGCGCTGGGACTTGGTGGCCATCACCAACGACATCTACACCAAGGAAGACCAGCGCCTGCTGACCATCAGCGGCGCCCTGCCGGCCGAGCGCATCCTGGGCGTGGAGACCGGCGGCTGCCCGCACACCGCCATCCGCGAAGACTGCTCCATCAATCTGGAGGCGATCGACCGCATGCTGGCGCAGTTCCCCGATGCCGATGTGGTTTTCGTCGAATCGGGCGGTGACAACCTGGCCGCCACCTTCAGCCCCGAACTGAGCGACCTGACCATCTACGTCATCGACGTCGCCGCTGGCGAAAAAATCCCGCGCAAGGGCGGCCCGGGCATCACCAAGAGCGATCTCTTCGTCATCAACAAAACCGACCTGGCCCCGCATGTCGGCGCCAATCTCGAGATCATGGAAGCCGACACCCGCCGCATGCGCGGCGCCAGCAAGCCCTTCGTGATGAGCAACCTCAAGACCCTGGCCGGCGTGGCCGAGGTGGTGCGTTTCATCGAGGAGCGGGGGATGTTGGGGTCTGGCGGCTGAGCGAGGGCACATATTCGGTACGAAACAAGCTTTGGGTCGTTCTCGTGAGGCCCTGCAGCCCGCGCCGCCACCGGGCTCATGGTTACGGGGTCGGCCCTGCCGGGCCGACTTCCCTGCGCTGCTCGCGCCTCGGGGCTGGCGCATAACTCACTCCGCTCCCTGCGTTCGCTTCGTTCAGACAGACGCGACAAGTCAGAGCTTGAAGCGCGCGGGTACGCGCGCGCCCCGAGGCACTGTGCTGCTCGGCCCTGCACAAATCGCCCGGCAGCGGCCCGGGCTGCAGGGCGCTTGCATCGCGGGCGATGTGCCCCATCAACGGTGGAGCGCGCCACATCCGAAGGTGGCTCGGCCCGCCGACGGGCGATTTGTGCGCGGCCGAGGGCGCAGCGGAGCGGCTCAGGCGCGTGTACTCACGCGCTTCAAGTTCTGACTCGGCGCCACTGTTTGACCACAGTGAGCGCAGCGAACGGAGGGAGTTTGGCGCCGCTGAGCCGCGCAGTGAGCACCGAGGGGAGTCGGCTCACAGAGCCGACCCGCGAACCATGAGCCCGGCGGCGGGACGAGCCACCGCAGCGTGAGCGATCCGCACACGGGTCGACCGCAGGGTTCTGCTCCCCGCCACTGGGCCCAGGTGGTTCTCGCCGTCCCGGCAAAGAAAAGCGCCCCAGAGCCATGACAGACTCCAGGGCGCAGATCACCGCCCAGGATCGGGCGATGAGTGAGCCAGCGGTTCAGCGGTTTACTTCTTCGCGGCCGCCTCCAGACCCGGCACATGCTCCGCACCGGTCACGACTTGCGCGGTGGACTGGCGCACGGTCTCGCCCAGGGGCTCGACACGGCCACCCAGGCATTGGCCGAGGAAAGCCTCGGCCACGGCGTTGAAGCCGATGCGGTTGTTGGGCTTGTTGAAGCCGTGGCCTTCGTCGGGGTAGAGCACGTAGGTGACCGGGATCTTCTTGGCTTGCATGGCCTGGACGATCTGGTCGCTTTCTGCCTGCTTGACGCGCGGGTCGTTGGCGCCTTGGCCGATCAGCAGGGGGCGAACGATCTGGTCGGCCTTGTAGAGCGGCGAGGCGGCGCGCAGGATGGCCTTGCCTTCCTCGGTGGTCGGGTCACCCATGCGGCTGTACATCTGCTTGCGGCCGGCTTCCCAGTAGGGCGGGATGGTGCTGAGCAGGGTTTCCAGGTTGGAGGGGCCGACGATGTCCACGGCGCAGGCAAAGGTGGTGGGGGTGAAGGCCACGCCGGCCAGGGCCGCGTAGCCGCCATAACTGCCGCCCATGATGGCGACTTTGTCCTTGGTCGTCACGCCTTGCTTGACGGCCCAGTCCACAGCGTCCAGCAGGTCGTTGTGCATGGCCAGGCCCCATTGCTTGTTGCCGGCATTGAGGAATTTCTTGCCAAAGCCCGTTGAGGCGCGGAAGTTGACCGCCAGCACGGCATAGCCACGGTTGGCCAGCCACTGGTGGTAGCCGTTGTAGCCATGTCCATCACGGGCCCAGGGGCCGCCGTGCACGAACAACACCATGGGCACCGGCTTGTCTGCCTTTCCGTCGCCGTTTTTGTCGGCGTCCTTGGGCAGGGTCAGGTAGCTGGGCAGGATCAGGCCGTCGCGGGCTTTGATCTCCACACCGTGCATGTCCACCAGGGGCGCGCCCTGCAGCTCCGGGCGGGCGACGTAGAGCGCCTGCAGCTTCTTGGCCTTGCGGTCGTAGAGGTAAGTGGCGGCGACCTTCGACACCGGGTCGATGCCGACGATCCATTTGTCGTCATTGCGGGTGCGGCTGGCGACATAGACCTCGCCCTTGCCCAGCTGCTTTTGCAGCCAGTCAAAGTCGGCTTTGAGCGCTTTGTCCAGGAACTTCCACTCACTGTTCAGGTACTCGACGGCATAGGCCTGCACCACGCCGCTGGCCGGGTCACGCAAGGTTTCGCCGAGGTCGGCGCGGGCGTCCTGCGCCAGCACGGTGCGCTTGCCGCTGGCCACGTCCTCGGCGATCACGGCCGTGGTGTCGCTCTCGCGGGAGTCCATCCAGTACAAGGTCTTGCCGTCATGGGTGAAGCCCAGGGGCGAGGTGCTGCTGTTTTCCAGATTGGTGCTCAGATAGGGCTTGTCTTCGACCTTGCCGTCTTGCACCTTGAAGAAGTCCATGCCGCCGGCGGCATTGGGGCGCAGGGCCAGGCGCAGGTTCAGATCGTTGTCGGCCTGGAAGCCGGCATAACCATCCGCCTGCATGACCAGCTTCAGCTCACCGGTCTTGAGGTTGAGCAGGTGCACATCGTGCCAGCGCGGGTCGCGATTGTTGATGCCGACCAGGATCTCATCGACTCGCCGGGTCGAGAAGCCGGTGGGGCGCACGCGCACCTTGTCGAAGGGCGTGTAGTCGCGCTGGGCGCCGGTCTTGATGTCCACGCCGTAGAGGTGGAAGTTCTCGTCGCCGGCGTTGTCCTTGACGAACAGCACCTGCTGGCTGTTGCCCGACCAGAAGTGGCCGGGGATCGGGCGGTCCTTGGATTCGGTGATGGACTTCGCCGCCTCGGGCTTGTCGGCCGGCGCCACCCAGACATTCATCACGCCATTGACAGGCGCCATCCAGGACAGCCATTGGCCGTCCGGACTCAGCTGGGCGCCGCTCTTGACGGGGTTGCCGAACAGGGCGGAGCGCGCAATCAGCGGCGTATCAACACTGGCCTTGACTGCAGCCGCCGCGATGGCGTTCTGGGACAAGGTGGCGGCCAGGGCCAGGCTGGCCAGGGTCAGCAAGGAGGGACCGAATGCGCGAACCGTAGAAGCAGAAACAGACGATGTCATGTGCACCTCAGAAAAAAGAATGGCAGAAACGTTGGGGTCGATTCCTGGCGCGGTGCCGGGCCCGACGGGGAACTGCAGGCTCGCAGCATAGTCAAACTTGCATAGCCTTCACCCAGCTGCCGGGACAGACGGAAGCTTGGCCGCGATGAGCTGCGGATCGGCATGGTTGGAGTGGCCAGCGTTGCAGACTGTTCGCATCCCGTGGCGCTGCGCCCTGGCTTATGCTGGCACCCGCCACTTTGCCCACGAGTTTTCGCCATGCTGCAGCTCTATATCGCCAACAAGAACTACTCGTCCTGGTCTCTGCGCCCCTGGTTGCTGCTGACGCAGCTGGCGATTCCTTTCGAGGAGCGCTTGGTGGTTTTTGGCCAGGCGCCGGGCAGCGCCGGTGATTACCGCCTGTTTTCGCCGACCGGCCGCGTGCCCTGTCTGCAAGATGAAGGCCTGACGGTCTGGGATTCACTGGCCATCGTCGAATACTTGGCCGAACTGGACTCGCGGGTCTGGCCCCAGGACCGCGCGGCCCGCGCCTGGGCGCGCAGTGCCTGCGCCGAGATGCATTCCGGCTTTCAGCGCCTGCGCGATGTCTGCACCATGAACTGTGGCTTGCGTGTTCAGGTGGGCGATTGGTCGCCTGCTCTGTTGGCCGACTGGCAGCGCATCGAGGCCTTGTGGCTGGAAGGCCTGACACGCTTTGGCGGCCCCTTTCTCGCCGGCTCCGCCTTCACCGCGGTCGACGCTTTTTTCGCCCCCGTGGCCTTCCGGGTGCAGAGCTACACACCGACCTTGAGTGAGCCCGCGCAAGCCTATGCCCAGCGCCTGCTGGACCTGCCCGCCATGCAAGCCTGGTACCGCGCCGCTCTGGCCGAGACCTGGCGCGATGAAGCACACGAGGCCGAGGCCCGCGCGGCCGGACTTTGCTTGCAGGATTTGCGCGCGCCGGCGCAAGCCTGAGGCGCGCCCACGGAAGAATCTGGGACGATGCGGGTCTGATCGATCAGCCCGGAGCCCCATGCCTGTGAGTTCTTCTCAGCCCCTCAACCCTCTCGTAGCGCCCAGCAGCACGGCGCTGGATCGCCCTGATCTGGAGCAGTTCGCTCGCGCGGACGGCGGCTTCTCCGCCGCCTTCATCCGCGCCCTGGCGGCGCTGGCTGCGGCCGATGGATTTGTCACCCTGGGAGAGTACGAGTTGGTGTCGGCCTTGGCGGCGCGCTTGCAGGACTCGGCCTTGGGTGCCCATGCGGCCTTGCGCGCGCTGGAGTCGCCGCTGGAGCAGAAGGCGGCGTTCGCCCAGCTCAGGCGGGCCAGCGCCGAGGCGCCTGAGGCGCAGCGCCGCCAGGCCTTTCTCGATGCCCGGCCCTTGCTGCAGCTGCAGGGTGAGCAGGCCTACAAATTTGCCCAGGAGCTGGCGCAGGCCTTGCTCTTGCCCGGGGAGGAGTTGCCGCGCCTGGCGGAATCGCTGGGCCCCGCGCCTTCGCTGTGGAAGACCGTCAGCCGCCAGTCGGCTCGCCTGTTCGGCGGCCGGCCCTTGCTGCCGGCAGCGCAGACGGCGGCGCGGCTCTCCGGTGATGTGGATCTGGCCCTGGGCGTGGGCCGTTATCTGGACGGCGCCAGCAGTGAGCAGGTCTTGCAACAGGGCATGAGCTCCAGCCTGAGCGTGCTGGCTCGGCGGCTCAGCGAGTTCGAGCGCGGCTTGCTGGCGCCGGTTCCAGATGCGGGTTCGGCGGCCGCCTATGCGCAGCGGGTGGAGCAGCTGTTCCAGCAGGTGGGCCAGCGCATCGCCATGGTGGAGGCGCGCATCGCGCATGAGAAACGCAGCTTCGAGGAGGACTTCGAGGAGCTGATCCACGACGCCGGCAATGCCGTCGAGCTGCAGATGCTGGAGCGCCTGCGCACCGACGACTGGACCGAGCACAAGGTCTGGGCCGAGATGGCGCGTTCGACTTTTGCCAAGGAACTCGAGCGTCGCCTGGACCGCGCCGCCCGCCGCCAGGAAGGGCAGCTGCGCCTGCTGAAGGAAGAGCTGCGCCTGTTCCGCGAGGAGTTCAGCCTGGTCCATGCCAGCGTCCTGGAGCGTCCGCACCACAGCCAGCTGCGCCGCCTGATGCCGGCGCTGCAAATCAGCACGCGGCTCAAGAATTCCACGGAGAGCGCGGCCGAGCTGACCTTGGGCGCCGGTGCCGTCGCGGCGGCCGGCTCGGGCGTGGCCGTCTATGCCTTGGGTGCAGCGGCCGTGCTGCCGGTGATCGCGCCGGTCGTGCCGCTGGCCGGCGGGGCTTTGTTGGTGGCTGGCCTGCTCAAGTGGATGATGGACAAGGCCGGCCGCAAGGACGAGGAGCTGCGCCACAAGCGCGAGGCCTTCGAGGCGGCGCTGCGCGAGCGCCTCACAGCCATGCGTGCCGACAGCTTTGCCCAGCTCGACACCCTGGGGCAGGAGTTCCGCGCCAGCGCCAACGCTTTGTTGCGGCCATTGCTGCTGGAGGCAGAAGCGGCGCGCCAGCTGCCCGAGACCGAGCGCAGAGTCGCCCAGCGCGTGCTCAACGACACCCGCCAGGCCTTGCAGGCCCTGGGCGCGCCGGCCGCGCCAGAGGTCTGAGCCAGGGTCGGGTCAGCCCCAGACCTGGGCCTCGCTCCAGCCCAGCGCGCGGAACTCTTCGGCGCGCAGATCCGCCTCGCCGGCGCAGAAGAACTCGTCCAGCTGAGGTGGCTTGACGGCGGTGCCGGACAGCATGGCGTGGACCTGACCGCGGTGGTGGATCTGGTGCTGCAGCAGATGGGAAAGCAGGCGCGTGCGGCTGTCCTGCTGCGCACCGCCGGGCCGGGCGATGGTGACGATGCGGCCCAGCTCGCCGTCGCGCTGGGCCGCGCAGTAGGCCAGCAGGCGCCGGTCGACGGCGGCCTGCTCGCGCTGCAGCTCGGCGGCGCTCTGAAACGGCTCGTCGACAGCAAAGAACTGGTAGCAGTCCGGGTGCGGCGCCTGGCCCGCCAGTTCGCGCTCCAGCGCGTCGACATAGAACCAGTCCACGCAAAGGCTGTGGTTCAGCGTCGCCTGGATGCTGGGAAAAAAGCTGCAGCGTTTGGCTTGCAGCTCGGCCTGGCTCAGCCGGGCGCAGGCCGCCAGCAGACGGTGGTTGGCCCAGGCATTGTTGTAGGCCATGCTGAGCAAATGGTGAGACAGGGGATCGGTGTGGGTGTCGGGCTTCATGCGTGTCTCCTCAGGTTTCAGCGGGGTGCCAGACCCAGGTCGTCCAGGCGCAACAGGGCTTCGCTGCGGCGCTCGCGGGCGATGTCGCGCCAGTCGCGGTCTTCCTGCGCACCCATCAGGGCATACAGAAGATTGAGGCTGGCCCCGGGCCATCGTGACTTGAGCTCGGCATACAGCGCGTAGGCATCCTGCTGGCGCAGCTGGGCCAGGTCGTGGATGCCCAGCGCTGCGAGTTGCTCCTGGCTGCGGGGACCGAGGCCGCGCATGCGCGTCACGCCATCGGCGTGCAAAGCTCGACCAGGCTGCCGTCCGGGCAGCGCACATAGGCGACGGTCTGGCCCCAGGGCTTGGTGACCGGTTCCTTCAGCGGCGTGGCGCCGGCGGCGACGGCGCGGGCGAAGGCGGCTGGCACATCGTCGGTGCTCAAGCCGATCTCCATGCCCAGCGGCCGGGCACTCTCGGCCGCCGCCACATAGGGCTGGCCGACGCTGTCCAGCGCGGTTTCGTGGTCGACAAAAGCCAGGGCCGTGGCGCCGGTGTCCAGCTCGCCGTAAGCGCCCGATTCATGCAAGAAACGCTGCTTCAGGCCAAAGGCGGCCTCGAAGAAGGCCAGGGAAGCGGCCACATCGGCCACGTAGACAATGGTGTAGGCATAGTTCATGCAAGGGTCTCCTCAAGGCTGCTCAACAGGGCCTGGGCATCTTGCCAGGATGCTGCTGACATGAGCTGTCAGCAGCGGCCGTGGCTGTATTCACCTGCCGGCTTTCACGGAGCCGGCGCGCCCTTGTGGCAGCATGGGCGCCTGCGTGAGGCATGGCAGCAGAAGCATCAGACGATGGGATCAGCGTGAGCAGCAAGTACAGAATGGAAAACATGGGGGGCGAGGAGGGGCTGGCGCGACACTCGCGGCGCCGCTGCTTGAGCGCTGGTATCAGCCTGGCTTTGCTGACCGCCTGGAGCCCCGTGCTCTGGGCTCAGGCTGCGGCAGCCCAGGAAGGCGCGGCCGCGCCGCTGAAGATCGCCCCGCTGGCCTTCGAGCGGCGCATCCTGGCCAATGGCTTGGAGTTGATCGCCTTGCCCCAAGCCGGTGCCACGGTCAGCGTGCAGCTCTGGTACCGGGTCGGCGGCAAAGACGACCCGGCCGGCCGCAGCGGTTTCGCGCATCTGTTTGAACACATGATGTTCAAGCGCACCCGTTACATGGCCAATGAGCAGTTCGACCGCATGACCGAGGATGTCGGCGGCAGCAACAATGCCTTCACCGCCGATGACATGACGGCCTACCACAGCGTCGTGCCGGCCAACCATCTGGAACCTCTACTCTGGGCCGAGGCCGAGCGCATGTCCAATCTGACCGTGGACCAGGCCAATTTCGACAGCGAGCGCGCGGTGGTCAAGGAAGAGTATCGCCAGCGCGTGCTGGCCGAGCCCTATGGCCGCCTGTTCAATGCCGTGCCGCGCCTGGGCTATCTTCAACATCCCTACCGCCGCCCGGTGATCGGCAGCATCGAGGAGCTGGACGCCGCCACCGTGCAGGACGTCACCGCCTTCCATGCCCAGTACTACCGGCCGGACAACGCGGTGCTGATCGTCACCGGCGCCTTCGACCCGGTGCAGCTGAACCGCTGGGTCAATCATTACTTTGGCAGCATCCGCCCGCCCAGCAGCCCCGTGCCCCGCGTCCAGGTGGCCGAGCCGCGGCGCGCGCGCGACGAGCTGCACCAGCTCAAGGCACCCAATGTGCCGCTGCCGGCGGCCCTGCTGATCTGGCAAGGCCCCAAGGCTTCGAGCGCCGATGCGCCGGTCTGGCAGGTCGCGCAAGGCCTGCTGGCCATGGGCGAGTCTTCGCGTCTGAACGAGAGCTTGGTGTATCGCGAGCAGCTGGCGCAGAGCGCCGGCTTCGAGGCCCAGCTCAATGCCGATGCCGGTCTGCTGGTGGCCCATGCCATCGCCGCCGGCAAGCAGAGCGCCGCCGATTTGGTGGCGCCGCTGACGCGCGAGTTGCTCAAGCTGGCCGAGGAGCCCATCGCCCCGGCCGAGCTGGAGAAGGTCAAGGCCCAGCTGCTGACCGCTGCTCTGATCCGCCGGCAGACGCCGCTGGGCTTGGGCGAAGTGCTGGGTGAGGCGGCTCTACTGCGTGGCGATGTGCAGTGGGTGAACCGCGAGTTGAACGATTTGCAGGCCGTCACGGCCGCCGATGTGCAGCGGGTGCTGAAGCGCGATGTGCTGCGCGGTGCGCGCGTCACCGTGCTGTACGAGGCCGATGGGTCGGCGAGCAAGAAGAAGGGGGGCAAGCCATGAGCGCGCTCGGAACGCTGTGGCGCCCCGCAGTTCAGGCTGCCCTGGCGGCCGCGCTGGGCTTGCTGCCCTGCTGGGTCGCGGCACAGGTGGGCTTTGATTCGCCACCCCGGCCGGCTTCGCCCCAGGCGCTGGAACTGCCGGAGTTCAAGCAGTCCCGCCTTCCCAATGGTTTGGGCCTGGCCGTGGTGGAGCGGCACCGCCAGCCTCTGGTGACGGCCACGTTCTTGCTGCAGACCGGGGCCGTCTACGACCCGCCGGGCAAGGCCGGTCTGGCCGAGCTCAGCGTCGCCATGATGGGCAAGGGCGTTCAGCGTGGCGCCGTGGCCGTGCCGGCGGCCGAGCTGGCCGCCGCCGTCGAAGCCTTGGGCACGCAGCTCGAGATCGGCAGTGGTGCGCGCAGCAGCCAGCTCGGCGTGACCGTGGCCAGCAACCGTCTGGACGCCAGCCTCGGCCTGCTGGCCGAGATGCTGCGCAGCCCCAGCCTCAGCGAGGAGGAGTTCGCGCGCATGCAGGCGCAGGCCGCCGACGCCCTCAAGCTGGGCCGCTCCGACCCCGCCCAGCTGGCGGCGCAAGTGGCGCGCCGCCTCTACTGGGGCGAAAGCCCGCAGGGCCGCCAGGCGACGCCGGCCACCCTGGCGCGCATCCAGCTCGATGATGTGCGCGCCTTCCACCGCCTGCATCTGCGGCCCGACCGGGTCACCCTGATCCTGGCCGGGGACATCGACCCGGCCCAGGCGCGCGCTTTGGCCGACAAACATTTCGGCAAGTGGCGCGCGCCGCGCACGGCCTTGCCGCAGATGCCGGCCCTGGCCCCCAAGCCCCTGGCCACCAAGACGGTGCTGGTGGACCTGCCAGGTGCGGGCCAGAGCGCGGTGCTGGTGATGGCGCCGGCCGCCGCGCCCAGCCCGGTGCCGCTGGCCCAGCTGCAGCCCGAGACGCAGGCCCTGGAGGTGGTGACTCAGCAAGCCAATGCCCTGGCCAACACGGTGCTGGGCGTCGGCTATTCCTCGCGCATCAACCAAGAGGTGCGCATCAAGCGCGGCCTCAGCTATGGCGCGGCCAGCGGCATCGATGCCTTGCCGGGTGGTGCGGTGCTGATCACCAGCGCCCAGACCAAGCATGAGAGCGCCGGCGAGGTGGCTGCGCTGATGCAGCAGGAGATCCGTCGCATGGCCGCCGAGCGCGTGCCCGACCCCGAGTTGGTGGCGCGCCGAGCGGTGCTGATCGGCGAATTTGGCCGCCAGCTGGAGACCACGGCTGGCTTGGCCGGCATGGCCGCTGATGGCCTGATCCGCGGCCGGCCCCTGGCCGAGCTGAGCCGGGTGCCCGAGGAGCTGGCGGCGCTGGACGGCGAATCGACCCGGCTGCTGGCCAGCCGCCATTGGCAGGCCGAGCGCCTGCGCACCGTCATCGTGGCCGATTTCAAGCAGGGCGGCCTGGCCCTGCGTCAGCAGTTCCCCGATGCGCTGCTGCTCAAGGCCGAGGAAATCGACCTGGCCAGCCCGACGCTCAAACGCGGCGGGCGCAAATAGAGAGCTGCCTCCGCGGCTGCGGGCGGGGCCAGCCAGCCACGCCGGTTACAATCGTCCTGTCATTGGGGAGTAGCCGCTGCAGCCACCCCGGCTGCCGGCCCGCGTCAACACACTTGGTCGAGCGTTCGACCATGGCGCGGGCAGTGTCAAGGTTTGCGCCACACGCAAGACCTGACCCCTGGCAAGACCTTTGACCACCCACACCTGCTTTGCGGCCGGCGTGTGCGTGGTCATTGGTTTCTTACATGCCGGCCGCAGGAAGAAAAGTGTTCGCCCTCCATGGAAGCCTTCCTCGTCTCCACAGGCATCGTTGCCCTCGCTGAAATTGGCGACAAGACCCAGTTGTTGGCCTTTTTGTTGGCCGCCCGCTTTCGCAAGCCGCTGCCCATCATTCTGGGTATCTTCATCGCCACCGTGGTCAATCACGCCGGCGCCGGCGCACTGGGCGCCTGGATCACCGCGCAAGTCAGCCCTTCCGTGATGCGCTGGGTGCTGGGCGTGGGCTTTCTCGCCATGGCCGGCTGGACCTTGATCCCGGACAAAATCGACGAGGAAGAAGAGGGCGGCAAGGGCCTGAAGCTGGGCGTGCTGGGCACCACCATCGGCGCCTTTTTCCTGGCCGAGATGGGTGACAAGACCCAGATCGCCACTGTCGCCCTGGCCGCGCAATACCAGGCCTTTGTGGCCGTGGTGGCCGGCACCACCCTGGGCATGATGATCGCCAACGTGCCGGCCGTGCTGCTGGGTGAGCGCATCGCCGGTCGGATTCCGGTGCGCCTGGTCCACGGTATCGCTGCGGCCATCTTCGCCGTGATTGGCCTGGCCACCTTGGCCGGTGCGGGGCAGAGCCTGGGCTTCTGAGCGCAAGGGCGTTGCGGCCCCGCGCCAGCCCTGCTGGGAAGCGGGGTACAGGACTGGTCACTGTGCGGCTTTGCTGGTTCAATGGTCCGGCCTCTTTCGGTTTTCTCAAGTTCGGCGCCAAGGCGTCGAAACCAGAAGGCTGTTGGAGCCGGGTTCGGGGTGTCTGAACCACCTTCGAACAAGCATGATCGCCAAGGGAGTCAAACAATATGACGGTGCGTTCTCATGTCTTGCTGGTCGATGACGACGAGCTGACTTTGCAAATGTTGGAGGCGACGCTGGAAGGCGACTTCCAGGTGAGCCAGGTGACCAGCGGGGCCGAGGCCTTGGCCCGCTGCCAGAGTGATCCACCCGATCTGGTGGTGCTCGATGTCGATATGCCAGAGATGGACGGCTACGAGACCTGCCGCCAGCTCAAAGCCGGTGGTGCCAGCGCCGAGATCCCGGTGATCTTCCATTCCGCGCGCACCAGCATCGAGGAGCGCTTGCAAGGCTACGCTGCCGGCGGTGCCGACTACCTGGCCAAGCCCTTCGATGCGCCCGAGCTGCTGGCCAAGATCAATTTGGTGCTGGCCCACCGCGACCGTCAGCGCGAACTGAGCGGCCAGCTCGACGAGGTGATGAACGCCGTGCTGTCTTCCGCCGATATGGTGGGCGAGGCCGGCGTGGTGCTGGAGTTCCAGCGTCAGCTGGTCGGTTGTGACAGCTACGAGGCGGTGGCGCGCGCCATGATCGCCGCCCTGCACCGCTATGCCCTCGACGGCTGCGTGCGCATCCGTGCGGCCGGTGAGGTCTATTCGGGCAATGCTCGCGGCCCCTGCAGTGCGCTGGAGAACTCCATCCTCGATCACCTGCAGAAGCAGACCGAAGGTCAGCGTGTCCGGCCCTTCGGACCGCACACCGGATTCTCTTATGGCGCCGTGGTGCTGTTTGTGCGTGATCTGCGCATGGAGCGCCCGGCCGAGATGGACCGCGCCGAATCCGAGCGCATGGGGCGGGCGATCGACAACGTCGCTCTGCTGGTCGAGGGCGCGGTGCAGCGGGTCGGCGCCCTGGAGGCCGTGGTCGCCACCAAGGACCTCGCCGATGTGCGCTACCTCGTCAGCATGACGCGCAACGCGCTGACCGACATCTCGGCCCGCAACCAAGCACAGCGTCAGGAAGTCAAGCAGGTGTTCGACAGCCTCAACGCCGAGGTCGAGAGCAGTTTTCTGCACCTGGGCCTGAGCCAGTCGCAGGAAGACCACCTGAGCAGCATCATCAAGCATCATCTGGAGTCGGCCATGGGCGCTCTGGGCAAGAGCCAGGAGGTTGAAAAATTCTTGGGGCGGGTGATTCACAAGCTCAGCCAGCATTCCGTCTGAGCTTGGGCCGGGCTTGCGCTGACCACCGCCCCCATGTTCGCGCCCTCCAACGCTCGCACGCCCGAGGCCTTTGACGAGCCGTCCGCCATCGAGCCGCCGCTTGATGTGGCGCAACAGCAGTCCTTGCAGGGTTTCAAATCGCGGCTGGACGCGGTCATGGCGCGCAATGCGCGGGTCTTTCTTGCCCTGGTGATGCTGGGCGCGCTGGCGCAGATCGCCAGCACTTTGAGCGAGACCTCGCTGCCCTGGCCCGCCCGCGTGTCGCGCATCGGCACCAGCTCGGCGGTGCTGTTGATCTGCCTGTGCTCTCTGGCATTTGCCATGCGCTGGGGAGCACGGGTGGCGGCAGCTTTCTTCAGCAGCGCCCTGCTGCTGGTGTTGTTCGGTGCTGCAGCTTGGTACGGCAATGGCGTGCGCTCCTCCGGCATGTCGGGCGTGCTCGCCTTGGTGGTGGTGCTGGGCATGATGGTCGGCACCAAGGCTGCTGTGCGTGGCACGCTGGCCGCAGTTCTGGGCTATTTCACGCTGTGGCTGCTGGAGCGGATCGGCGTGCTCCCGGGGCTGAACGCCAGCAACACGCCACCGCTGGCCAGCTATGCCGTGGTCTTCAGCGTGTCGGCCGGGCTGATCGGTTGGTTGGTGCTGCGTTACGGTACTCTGTTCTGGGAGGTGACGCATTCGCTCGAGGGCTCACGCCGTTTGCTGGCCGACACCGTGCGTGCGCAGCAGAAGGTGGCCCATGAGCTGCGCGAAAGCGAGGAGCGCCTGCGCATGCTGCTGGACAGCTCGCTGACCAGCATCCAGATCCTCGAAGGTGACAGCGGTGCCTTGCGCTTCGCCAATGCCCAGACGCTGGAGAAGTACGGCTGCGAGCGGGCCGCTGATTTGGACACCGCCCTGATGCATCCAGGCGGCCTGTATTCGAAAGCGGCCTTGATGGTCTGGGTTCAACGGACACTGAAAGAGGGCCCCCAGTATTTCGAGTGGCAGTCCCGTCGGCGCGACGGCGAGCCGATCTGGTGGGACATGAAGATGGACCGCATGCAGCTGGCTGGCCAGGCCTGTGTGGTGCTGTTCGGTCATGACATCACCGCTCGGGTGCGTGCCGAAGCCGAACTGCGTGTGCAGCAGGGCCGCCTGGAGGACGATGTGCGCCTGCGCACCGCCGAGCTGCAGGCCGAGAAGCAGCGCATGCAGGACATCCTCGAAGCCCTGCCCATCACCCTGAGCATCCGCGATACCGCCGGCCATTACACCTTGGTCAACCGGGCCTTCGAGCTGGCTAGCGGCTTCAGCCGCGAGCAGGTACTCGGCCGCACGCCGGCTGGCTTGTTCTCGCCCGAGGTGGCTGCAGAGATTGCCGAAAGCGACGCTCAGCTCTTGGCCGGCAGCCTCAGCCTCAGCAGCGAGCGGCAGATCCAGCACCCCAAGGACGGCCCACACGACTATCTGCTGACCATGGTGGCCTTGGTCGATGCGCGCAAGCAGCACTACGGCATCCTGAACCTGGGAACCGATGTCACTTCGCTCAAGCGCTTGCAGCGCGAGCTCAGCCTGGCCAAGGACGAGGCCGAGCGCCTGGCGCGCGCCAAGAGCGATTTCCTGGCCAATATGAGCCACGAGATCCGCACGCCGCTCAATGCGGTGCTGGGCTTGGCTCAGCTGGGCGTCAGCCGAAGTACCGACCCGCTGGCCAGCCGCAATGGCTTTGAGCGCATCGTCCGCTCGGGGCGTCATTTGCTGGGCGTGATCAATGACATTCTGGATTACTCCAAGGTTGAGAGCGGCAAGCTCGACATCGAAAGCCTGCCCTGCAATCTGGTCCATCTGGCCAAGGAGGTGATCGACCTGGTGTCCGAGCGCGCCGATGCCAAGAACCTGCGTTTGCGCATGGAATACAAGTGCAGCTTTGACTGGGTGGCCTTGGATTCGCTGCGCGTCACCCAGATCCTGGTCAATTTGCTAGCCAATGCCATCAAGTTCACCGACAAGGGGCGGGTCACGCTGGCGCTGGAGGCACAACAGGACTGGCTGCGCTTGTCCGTCACCGACACCGGCCTGGGCATAGCGCCGGAACAGCAAGCGCGCATCTTCCGCGCCTTTGAGCAGGCCGACAGCTCGACCACGCGCCAGTTCGGCGGCACCGGCCTCGGTCTTAGCATCAGCAGCCAGCTGGCGCGCGCCATGGGAGGCGAGATCGAAGTGGACAGCGTGCTCGGTCAGGGCTCCTGCTTCACCTTGCGTCTGCCCTTGCAGCGCGTGGACCCAGCTTTGCTGCCGGTCGGCGCCACGGTGCCGGCTGCACGGCTGGGCGAGCCGGCGGCTACTGCTGGCGCCAGCCTGCAGGGCTTGCGGCTGTTGATCACCGACGATGTCGACATCAACCGGGAGATCCTGCACGACATGCTGACCGTGGCCGGCGCCGAAGTGCTCAGTGCCGACAGCGGCGCCCAGGCCATTGCCCGTCTGCGCGAAGCCGGCCCGACCGGCATTGACCTGGTGCTGATGGATGTGCAAATGCCCGATATGGACGGGTACGAAGCCACCCGCCGCCTGCACCTGTTGGCGCCGCAGCTGCCGGTGGTGGCCTTGACTGCCCATGCGCTGGCCGAGGAGCGTCAGCGCTGCCTGGCCGCCGGCATGGTGGCCCATATCAGCAAGCCGATTGATCAGGCCGAGCTGATCCGCACCTTGCTGAGCCTGACCGCCGAGCTGCCGCGCCGGGGCGCGGCGTCGGCCCCGGGGGGCGAGCCACCGCCGGTCACGGTGGCCGTCATGAGCCCGGCTGCGCCGCTGGCCGTCAGCGCTTGGCCGGCGCTGCCCGGCACCGACTTCGACGCTGCCTTGGCCCGTTGTGCGGGCCGCCAAGAGCTGCTGGCCAAATTGCTCGGCACCTTTGCCAAGCAATATGCCCAGCATCAGTCCCTGTTCGAGGAAGCGCGCATCACCGGCCTGGCCGCCCTGGGCAGTGCCGCCCACCGGCTCAAGGGCCTGGCCGGCAATCTGGGCCTGGTCCGTTTGGCCGAGCTGGCCGCTGCCTTGGAGCAGGCGACCGGGCCGCGCGGTGAACCGGCGCAATTGCCGGAAGCCATGCTGGCCCTGAACCGGGAACTCGGGCCCCTGGTCGCGGGCATCCAGGCCTGGCGCCAGATGAACGGCCACCTGCCGGGCTAGGCCGCATCCATGCACTTGTCATGTGCGGAAAGTCACTCCCCCTGAACTGAGGCGATGCGAAAAGGCAACTCGAAGGGTTTGCCCCCGCATGACTGGATCGGCTCGGGGAGAAGAATCCTGCCACCGCACCATCCGCGTGTGGCCTTGCGGCTTGGGCCGGCAGCCTGGCTGACGGCCCAAGTCCACTGCACATGATTCGAACAAAGAAGGAGTGTCGTATGTTGAAGAAAAAACGGTTGTGTACCGCTCTGGCATTGGTCTATGCCGGCGGACTGAGCTTGATGGCGCCCGCCATGGCTCAGGAATCCCTGGAGCGCGTGTCTGTCACCGGTTCCTCGATCAAGCGTCTGGATTCGGAAACGGCGCTGCCGGTGACCGTGGTCACGCGCGCCCAGATCGAAGCCAGCGGCGCCACCAACACCGAAGAGCTGCTCAAGCGCATCTCGGCCAACTCCGCCATGCTGTCCGACACCGGTCAGGGCACGGGTTACGGCACCTCGAACGCCAATTTGCGCGGCATGGGTGCGAACTCCACCTTGGTCTTGCTGAACGGCCGCCGCCTGGCCAACCATCCGTTTGGTAGTATCGGCGGTGCCGCATCGGTTGATCTGAACAGCATTCCGTTTGCGGCAATCGAGAAGATCGAAGTGCTGCGTGATGGCGCTTCTGCGGTGTACGGAAGTGACGCGGTTGCCGGTGTGGTTAACTTCATCACCCGCAAGGACTATCGCAACGGTGAAGTCTCGGTGCGCTACGGCAACACCGAGGCCGGCATCGGCGGCGCGGAAAAGGGCGCCACCCTGGCCGTCGGTTTTGGCGACATCGCCAGCAACGGTTTCAATGTGCTGCTGACCGCCAATGTCCAGAAGAACACCCGCCTGCGTGCCATCGACCAGGGCTTCTACAACCGTGGTGTTGACGAAGTGCCGGGTTCCGACAAGCCCTCATCCAGTGCCCCGTTTCCAGGCTATATCGAAGGCCTGATCGGCCCCGGTGCCTATCCTGAGTATCCGGCCGATCCGCGCTTCACGCCCTGCGGTGAACCGACCTCCTTCATCGTCGTGCGCGGCCCCTCGCCCAACGGTCTCGAGCGCCGCACCTGCCGCTTCATCTTTGCGGCCACCTTGGACAATCTGCCCGACCAGGACAAGGCCGATGTGTTCGGCCGCGTGACCTTCAACGCCGCCAAGGACCACCAGCTCTTCGTGGAAGGCTCTTTCGGACGCAACCAAGGTATTGGCCGGGTCGCCCCAACCCCGATCCGTGAAGGCTTCGGCCCCTTCAACGCCGAGAAATTTGCTTTCGAGCCGGTGCTGATGCCGGTGACCAGCAAGTACTACCCGCGCGAGCTGCTGACCAAGCTGGGTTACACCGTGCCCGCTACCGGCATGGCCGGCATTGCCTTGCGCGCCATCCCGGCCGGCAACCGCATCAGCGACAACACCAACACGCAAAAGCGTTTTGTCTTCGGCTCCACCGGCGTGCTCGATGGCTGGGACTATGACACCGCCATCAATGTGGCCCGCGCCGAAGGCCTGCTGGACTACAAGGGCTATATCCATGAAGGCCGCTTCCTGAAGGCGCTTGCCACCGGCAACCTGAACCCCTTCGGCCCTGGCGACGCCACGCACGACGCGCTCTGGGCTTCGGCGGCGATGGAAGGCAAGATGCGCCAGTCCACCAGCACCACCACTGCCTTTGACTTCAAGGTCAACAAGGAGCTCATGGCCATGGCTGGTGGCAATATGGCGATGGCGGCGGGTATCGACTTGCGCAACGAGAAGGCCGATGACCGGCCGCTCAACGCCGACTACGCTGCCGGCCAGCACATTGGCGGCGAAGGCACGGTGCCCGCCACCAAGGCTTCGCGTAATTTGCAGGCCGCATTTGTCGAGTTGTCTCTGCCCTTCGCCAAGGGCTGGGAACTCGGCTTGTCATCGCGCTTCGACAAGTACAGCGACTTCGGGTCCACTTTCAACCCGCGCGCCAATGTGCGTTTCCAACCCACGCGAGAGCTGGTGCTTCGTACTGCCGTTGGTACGGGCTTCCGCGCTCCGACGCTGTGGGACGTCAATTCGCCGCCATCCTTCGGTAACACTGCTGACAGCGTGGAAGATCCCCAGTGTCCGGATCCGACCGAATTGGCCGGCCGCTGCAACACGCAGGTGCCGACCAAGTCCTCTGCCGCGCCCAATCTGAAGCCTGAGAAGAGCCGTCAGTTCTCGGCCGGAGTGGTGTTTGAGCCGTCCAAGTCGCTCACCATGGCCGTGGACTACTACAACATCACGAAGAAGGACACGATCGGCGTCATCGCTGCCGACACTCTGCTGACCAATCCTGATCTGCTGTCGCGCTTTGGCAGCCGCGTCAAGCGCAATGCGCAGAAGTTCATTCTGTATGTAGAAACGCCGGTCGACAACCTCGGCGATCTGAAGATTTCGGGTGTGGACGTGGACGTGCGTGGCCGTCTGAATCTGGGTGAAGGTGGCCGCCTGAATTTGGGCGTCGCTGGCTCCTACGTGATCAAGTACGACGCACAGAAGTACTCGGGTGGCCCGACCGGTCACTTCGCCGGCACGGGTGGCGACAGCACCGTGGCTCCGGTGCCGCGCTGGCAGCACACGGCAACGGCTGAATGGCAGTACAGCAATGTCAGCCTGACGCTGGAGCATGTCTACACGCGCGGCTGGTTGGAGTCGGCCGCGTCAGTGGATGCCAATATTGGCGTCTTTGCACCGCACCAGGTCCGCAACAGCGAGCGCGTCAATATGTCGGTGGCCTACAAGGGCATCAAAGGCGTGACTGCTCGCCTGGGTGTGCGCAATGTGTTCGACGAAGAGCCGCCTTATGTCGCTTCTTCGTCCTACGGTTCGCACGCGGCCGGTTACGCCGCGTCCTTCACCGATCCGCGCGGTCGCTTCTGGTACGGCAGCCTGAGCTACCAGTTCAAGTAAGCATCCTCAGCGCTTGACCCTGACCCCGCCCCGGCCCCGTGCCGCGGCGGGGTTTTTTCATCCTCAGACCGGAATCAGGGGGCGCTGACCTGACGCACGGCGTGGTCCCAGTCAGCCATGCGCGCGGCCGCGCGGCTGCGGTCGGCGCTGGGTTCGAAGCGTCGCTCCGCTTGCCACTGGGCGCTGAGTTCCTCCAGGCCGGCGTAGACGCCGCAGCTCAAACCGGCCAGGTAGGCCGCGCCCAAGGCCGTGGTTTCGATCACGCGCGGGCGCACGACGGCGATGCCCAGCAGATCGGCCTGGAACTGCATCAAGAGGTCGTTGACGCAGGCGCCACCGTCCACGCGCAACTCTTGCAGAGGGGCGCTGCCGGCAGCGTGGGCGTCGCGACTCATGGCCTGCAAGAGGGCGGCGCTCTGGAAGGCGATGCTCTCGACCGCGGCGCGGGCAATGTGGGCCTGCGTGCTGCCGCGGCTCAGGCCCAGGATGGCGCCGCGTGCCTCGGCCCGCCAATAGGGCGCGCCCAGTCCGGTGAAGGCCGGCACGAACATTACGCCGCCGGCATCGGGCACGCTTTCGGCCAGGCTTTGCACGGCGCCGCTGTTCGGGATGATCTGCAGTCCGTCACGCAGCCACTGCACCACGGCGCCGCCGACGAAGACGCTGCCTTCGAGTGCGAACTCGGGCGTGCCCGTGGTCTGGGCAGCGCTGGTGTTGATCAATCCATGGGCCGAGCTCTGGAACTGCGTGCCGGTGTGCATCAGCATGAAGCAGCCGGTGCCGTAAGTGTTCTTGGCCATGCCGGCTTGGAAACAGGCTTGGCCGAACAGGGCCGCCTGCTGGTCGCCAGCGACGCCGCCGATGGCGATCTCGCCACCCAGGTGCTGGGCCGCCACGCGGCCGAAATCGCCGCTGGACGGGCGCACTTCGGGCAGCAGCGCGGGTGGAATGTCCATCAGACTCAGCAGCTCCTCGTCCCAGCGATTGCGCTGGACATCGAAGAGCAAGGTGCGCGAGGCATTGCTGACATCGGTGGCGTGCACCGCGCCTGCTGTGAGATTCCAGATCAGCCAGCTGTCGATGGTGCCGAAGGCCAGCTCGCCGCGCTCGGCCCGGGCGCGGGCGTCGGGGATGTGGTCGAGCAGCCACTTGAGCTTGGTGCCGGAAAAGTAGGGGTCGATCAGCAGGCCGGTCTTGGCCCGCACCATGGGGGTCAGGTCTTGCGCGCGCAGCTGGGCGCACAAGGGCTCGGTGCGGCGGTCTTGCCAGACGATGGCGCGGTGAAGGGGCTGGCCGGTCCGGCGGTCCCAGAGCACGGTGGTCTCGCGCTGGTTGGTGATGCCGACAGCGGCGATGTCGCTGGCGCGCAAGTCCGCTTGGCGCAGGGCGGCTTGGGCCGTGGCCAGCTGGCTCTGCCAGATCTCCAATGCATCGTGTTCGACCCAGCCCGGTTGCGGGAAATGCTGGGCAAATTCCTGCTGAGCCATGGCCACGATGCGGCCGCTGCGCTCGAAAACGATGGCGCGCGAGCTGGAGGTGCCCTGGTCGAGGGCGAGCAAATACGACATGGCAGCAAGCCCTTGGCTTAGAGTCCGGGGATGGACCATTTTGACGTACTGGTGGTGGGCGGCGGCATCAATGGCGCCGGCATCGCCCGCGATCTGGCGGGTCGTGGCTGGCGGGTGCTGCTGGCCGAGGCTTCGGACCTGGCCGCCCACACCTCTTCATCGAGCACCAAACTGATCCATGGTGGCCTGCGCTATCTCGAGTACTACGAGTTCTCGCTGGTGCGCAAGGCGCTGCAGGAGCGCGAGCTGCTGCTCAAGAGCGCCCCGCACATCATGTGGCCGCTGCGCTTTGTGATGCCGCATGACCGGGCCATGCGGCCGGCGTGGATGATTCGCCTGGGGCTGTTCCTCTATGACCATCTGGCCCGGCGCGAGTGGTTGCCCGGCTCCAGTGGTCTGCGTCTGCGTGGCAGCCCCTTGGGCGCCCCGCTCAAGCCTGAGTTCGAGCGCGGCTTCGTCTACTCCGATGGTTGGGTCGATGACGCCCGCCTGGTGCTGCTCAATGCCTTGGACGCGCGCGCGCGCGGCGCTGAGATTCTGACCCGCTGCACGGTGACGGTGGCGCAGCGCGAAACAGCGGCCGAGGGCGGTGGCTGGCGCGTGAGCTTGAGCGAGGCCGGCCTGGAGCGTCAGGTCCATGCCCGCGCCCTGGTCAATGCCGCAGGCCCCTGGGCCGAGACCTTTCTGCGCCAGGTGGCGCGGCCGGCCGCGGGCGAAAGCCTGGCGACCAAAAGCCTGCGCCTGGTCAAGGGCAGTCATATCGTCGTGCGCCGCCGCTTTGACCATGACCACGCCTACATTTTTCAGAACCCCGACCGGCGCATCATCTTTGCCATTCCCTACGAGGGTGAGTTCACCTTGATCGGCACCACCGATGTGGAGCTGCCCGATGAGGCCATCGCCGGCTTTGCCAAGGCCGAGATCGAGGCGCAAGAAGTCGTCTACCTGTGCGAGCAGGCCAGCCGTTATTTCAAGGAGCCGCTGCGTCCGGACCAAGTGCTGTGGACTTATGCCGGTGTGCGGCCTCTGCTCGACGATGCCTCGGGCGACGCCAGTGCGGTCACGCGCGACTATCTGCTGGAAACTCATGGTGATGGCGCGCCCTTGCTGAGCGTTTGGGGCGGCAAGATCACCACCTTCCGCAAGCTGGCCGAGGATGCGGCCGATCTGTTGGGCGAGATGCTTGGCGACGCACGCCCGGCCTGGACCGCTGCGGCCTGCCTGCCCGGCGGTGACTTGTCCGAGTGGATCGGTGCGCCGCAGCGCCCCGACCGCGATTTCGAACGCTTTGTGCAAGCGCTGCAGGCGCGCCACGCCTACCTGCCGCCGGCCCTGGCACGGCGTTTGGCGCGGGCCTATGGCTCACGCGTGGATCTGCTGCTGGGAGCGGCGCGCAGCCTTGCCGAGCTGGGTATCGAAGTGGCGCCCGGCCTGTTCGAGGCCGAGCTGCACTATCTGCGCGAGCAGGAATGGGCGCTCGATGCCGATGCCGTGCTCTGGCGCCGCTCCAAGCTGGGCCTGCATTACAGCGAGGCCCAGCGGGCGGCGGTGGCGGCCTGGATGGCCGCCCGAAGCCGGTAAGGCTTAAGCCGCGCGCTGGCGACGCGCCAGCAAGCCGACCACGCCCAGGCCAGCCAGCAGCAGGGTATAGCTCTGTGGTTCCGGCACGGCGCTGACCGTGGCGATGCTCTGGCCGCCCAGCAAGCTCAGCGTGGTGCTGGCAGGCGTGCCGGCGTTGGCCGGCATCAGGTCGATCTGGAACAGGGCGCCGTCGGGGTTGCCGAGATAGCTTTGCTGGTCGCCGGCCAGCAGGCCGAGGCTGAAGGTCGTGCCGACCTGGCCGAGCGTGCTGAAGACATCGCCGCTGAACGTCAGGTCAAAGCTGAAGTTGCCGCCCAGCTGGATGGCGTGGAACAGGTCGTTGAAGGCGCTGCCATTGCCCAGGGTGAAACCACTGGCCAGGTTGCCCGAGGCCTGGCCTTCGAGGACCAGCTGGCTGCCGAAGTTGCCGCTGAAGTTGCTGATTCGCACTTGCGCGGCCGGGGCCGGGTTCTGGCCGGGGTTGAACTGGAAATCCAGCCAGCCGCTGGCGCCGGCCCATGCGGCCGTGTTGACGCTGGCGTGGAAGCTGGTGTCGGCCCATGCCGAGGTCGCGCAGAGGGCGCTGGCGGCCAGGGCCAGGTTCAGGGCGCTGCGCTGCAGTGCGGGGAAAGAAGAAAACGTGTTCATGTGGTGTCCTTGAGGGGTGCGTTCGCAGCAGATCAGAAGCTGCCGGAGTAGAGGCGGGCGCTGTAGTTCAGGCCCAGCTTGCCGGGGTTGCTGATGCTCAGTGGCACGGTGATGCGGGCACCGTCGGGCATGCTGGCGGCGTTCAGGCTGATGTAGGGCAGGCCGTTGCGGCTGCCGCTGGCATTGACCAGGGTGACGCCGGCCGGCAGGCCCTGGATCACCAACTGCAGCGGGCCAGCCAGGGCCGCGTTGCTGCTGTTGCTCAGGGTGATGCTGCCGCTGTAGAGCTGGGTGACGCGGTTGTAGACCAGGCCGGACTGGCGCAGGCTGACGCTGGCCGTCACGTCCAGCACATTGCTGACGTTGAAGTTCACCGGGCTGGCGCTGCCGACATTGCCGGCTGCATCCACGGCCTCGACGCTCAGGACGTGGCTGCCGTTGCTGAGGCTGCTGGAGGCAATCTGCAGGCTGTAGGGCGCGCTGCTGGCGCTGCCCTTGAGCTGGCCGTCGACCCGGAAGTCGACGCGCGTGACGCCGATGTCGTCGCTGGCTTCGGCCTTCAGGGTCAGCGTGCCGCTGCTGCCGCTGACGCTGGCGCTGACCACCGGGGCCGTGCTGTCCACCACTTGGTTGACCCAGATCGGCGCCGACCAGAGGATCTTGCCGTCGTTCTGGGTGACCTTGGCGTAGTAGAAGTGCTTGCCGACCGCCGGCGTGAAGTTGTTGACCGCGCTGCTGGACAGCTCGGTGATGGTGCCGTTGCGCTGCGGCACGCCTTCATAGATCTTGACCGTGGCGGCGCTCTTGCCGGCGCCCGGTGCGTAGTTGGCGACCAGATTCAGCGGGCCGGCGTTGGTGAAGGTCTCACCCATCAGACGGCCGTTGGCGGTCAGCACCAGCTGCGACGTCTTGTCCATGGTGGCGAAGACGCGGCGGGCCTTGATGGCCTCCATGAAGGAGTCCATGGTCAGCGGCGTGCCATTGGGGATCAGGATGCCGTTGCGGTTGATCGAGGACGCACCCCAGTTGGCGCAGTGGTTGTCCTGGTTGGTGGTGAAGGCGATCTTGAAGCCGGCCTCCAGGGCCTTCTTGCACGCGCCCTCATAGCCGCTGTTGCCGTTGTCGCTCTCGTTGGTGGTGTTGGAGAAGGCGGGCGTGTTCATCACCTCGCACAAGGCCATGGCCTGCTCGCCGTCCGGCGTGTAGCCGAGGGCGACGTTGTTCACCAGGTACTGGCCCGAGCTGGCCGGGTGGTTGAACTGACCGATCAGGCCGCGCTGAGCCATCAAGGTGTAGAGCTTGGCGGCGTTGTTCTTTTCGGTGAAGACATCGGCCAGCAGCTCGCCATTGGCGTTGTATTCCCAGCCCAGCAGATCGGGCGAGTTGAGGATGTTCAGGTGGCCGCCGCCGCTGATGGTGCCCCACTCCATGCCGTAGACGCCGAGGAAACTCGGGTTGGCGGCATTGAAGTTGCGCGCTGCGGCCAGGCCGGCCTTGTACAGGTCCTTGGCGTAGGCCGGGGTCTGGCCGGTGTTCGTGCCGGTGGAGCCGTCGAACATATGGTTGTGTTCGGAGGTCATCAAGATGTCCAGGCCGCGCTCCATGGCGTACTGGTAAGCCTGGGCTGGGCCCTGGCCCAGATTCGATTGCGGATTCTGTTCGCCGCTGCAGTTGCCGATCGGGCCGCCGCCGTCGCTGTGGCCGGTCTGGCTGTGCAGATTGCCCAGGTAGACGGTGTAGGGCAGGCCGCCGGTGACCGGTGCGGCCAGCGCTTTTACGCCGGGCTTGCCGACCTGCTTGGCCGCCGCGGCCTTGGAGGCGGTGGTCTGCATGGGGCGGAAGGCGGGCATCTGCGGCGGCGCGACGTAGCCAACCTGCATATCCCAGGTTTGCTCGACCAGCTCTGCATCGGCGGCGCTCAGATTGGCTTCGACAAAATCAGCCATCACGCCAACGGAGGGCAGTTCCTGCGCTTCCACCGAGGAGGCGGTCAGGCGAACCTGGTAGACGCCGTCGGCGGCGGCGATGCCGTTCTGGCGGCCGGCCCAGTCGACTTTGACCTCGATCTCGCCGCGGACCAGGGTCTCGACGCCATACCAGCGCTGGGCCACCTGGCCTTGCGGGTCGAGCAGTTCCAGGCGCCAGGACACGGTCTGGGCCAGCGCGACTTGCGGATATTCAAATTTCAGGATGAAGCTGCGGGCCTCGGCGATCGCCTTGGCATCGGCCCGGTAGGGCACGTAGAGGCTGGCTTCAAACTCTTGGTGGTCGGGGCTGAAAGGCCCGGACACCGCCATGCCAGCGGCAGAAACGCTCAGCAAAAGCGCAATGGCGCGCGGGATGTGTTTGAGCAGGGAGGCGTTTCTGGGCATGGTGGTTCGACCTGGCAAAGTGGCGCGGCGCAGTGGCGGCGCGGAAATCGGGCAATCGCCGGCAGCGCCTGCGCTGTGACAGCACAGGCGCCCCGGTTTGAAAAAAACGGTGAGGCAGCGCGGCGGAGGGCCGCGCCGCTCACTCACCGAGGGCAGAAGGCTCAGGCAGCCTTGCGACGGCGGGCGATGAAGCCCACGCAGCCCAGACCGGCCAGCAGCATGGCGTAGGTCGAAGGTTCCGGCACGGCGCTCACGGCCTGGATGCTGACGTTGTCGATGGCCAGGCCATGGTCATTGCCGGCGTCGTTCTTTTCGACCCAACGCACCCACAGGGTGTCGCCGGCGGCCCAAGTGGTGCTCACTTCACCACCGCGGCCGGCCACCAGGCCCGCGCCGTTGCCGTCCACGGCAGCGGCCGTGGCGCCGACCACCGGCGAAGTGAAGTCGAAGTTGCCGCCCGGGGCGGTCCAGCTGGCGACGGTGGCGAAGCTGGCGCCGAAGCCATACTCCAGCACCATGGTCTGGGCGGCGGTGTTGCCGCCATTGCGCCATTGTTCGCCGTCGAAGGCGAGCTTGAAGCCGCTCAGTGCGGCGCCGGTGTCGTTGTTCAGGGCGACGGCGATCCAGCCGGCCACGGTATTGGAAGCCGGCGAACCGAAGTAGGTACCGCCCGAAGCAGAGCCACCCAGGGCGCGCTCGGCCACGCCAGCGGCGCCGTAGCTGCGGAAGCTGCCGGCGTTGGAGCCGCCGTTGTCGGCGGTGTAAGTGGCGATGGCCACGCTGTCCTTGTTGAACAGGCTCCAGCCGGCCAGGGTGCTGTCGTTCGCCCAAGCCACGGCGGCGCTGCCGCTGTTGGCCAGGCTGTCGAAGGACTGGGTGTAGGTGCCGCCGGTGCTGGCGACGGAGATGGCGGCTTGGGCGGGCACGGCAGCGACCAAGGCCAGAGCCAGGGCGAGGGATGTCTTTTGGATCAACATGGTGTGGTTCTCAGCAAAAGTTGGACAAGGAGATGAAACAAGATTGCAGTACGTGATGCGATGAAGCCGGTCTTAAAAGACCGGTTTCCAGGACGGTACTGGCCTGCCTGGCCGGGTCATCGCCGCCGCACGCTCCGCAGAGCACGCTGCCGCGAGGCTCGCGCCAGGCAGTTCTAGCAAGGGCATTTGCAAGACATCTGTACGCCTGAATTCAAGCTGCCAAACGTTTGCGAATCATGGAAAAAGAAAGAAGACGGTCTCCTTGGTGGGCATTCAGCGCAAGGGGCAAGACTTGACCCTTGTTGGCTGAGGCCCGGAGCGCCTTCTCACGCTTCCATTCCTCCAGCACTTTTCCGACGGTCAGCATACCCAAGCGCTCGTGACAGTCGCGTGTCAGCGCTACGCGTATTCCCTGGGGACCCCGCGCTTGAGGGGGGGTCTGGGCGAGCCTCAGATCACGCGCCAGCCCGGCGTTTGCTCGCTTGTGGTGCGAGGCGCCTCGGCCCCGTGCTGATCTGCGCCAGACTGGGGCGGGGTGTGCGAGCCGCTCCTGGGGTCAGGTCTTGCCTGCTCAGGCCAGCGTGCTTCAGAGCCGCTGAAACAACACCCGTTCGGCGAGTTCGCGCTGGGCCACCGGCAGAGCGGCGGCGCGGTCCAGGGTCTGGATGACGGTTTCGCAGCGGTTGGCGGCGGCGCGGCCGCTGGGCGGCGCCGCGGTCTGCTCCCACAAGCCGGCCAGCAAGCCCGGGCTGTGCGAGCCGAGCGTGCGCCGCATCACTTCCAGCTCGATGGCCGTGGCGGGCTTGGGTGCAAAGCGCGGCGGCTCACTGCGTGCGGCCTCGACCAACCAGGCGGTCTCCCGGATCTGCAACTCCAGCGGCAGCTGCCGGCGCAGCGCCACCTGGCCTGACAGCAAGGCCAGGCAGGCTTCGCTCCCTGTGCCCGGCTGGCCCAGTGCTGTTTTCAGCTGGGCGCGCAGCAGCTGCGCATATTGCCGGCGCTGGATGGGGTTGACCGAGGCAATCAGCTCGGGCATGCGCGGCGCCAACTCGGCATAGCCCAGGCTCTGCAGCGCCTCGTCACTGGCGGCGGCCGCGCGGGCCGCCTGCATGCGCGCAGCCAGGCGCTCCAGGGTGCCGGCAAAGCGCTGGTCCAGCGCATGCCAGGCCGGGCTGCCTTGCAGGGCGTCGGCGAAATCGGCGGCCTGGTTGTCTTGGCCCGCCGGCAGGGCCACATCCAGGGTTTGCGGCAGGGCGGCGATCAAGGCATGGGCCACCAGCTCGTCGCTGTGGGGGTACCACATGCTGCTCGACGGCGTCTTCACCGTGCGGCGGATGAAGTCCTCGGGCAGACCGATGCGCCGGTAGAGGGCGGCCAGCTCCTGGTTGGCCAGCTCGTCGAACACCGGGTTGTAAGTGCCGGTGGAGGCGCGGTGGAAGCCCAGCTGCGCGCCGGGCATCAGCTGGCGCTCGCGGCCGGCCAGAAAGAGCAGGGTGCAGGCGCTTTCGCAATTGCCCACGGCGCGGGTGTTGTAGCGGCTCTTGCTCATCAGGGCCAGCACTTGCTCGGCCTCATAGACCCGACCGCCGGGCGACGCCAGCTCCAGGCGCCGCACAGTCGGTGTGGCCTCGAGCAGGCGCTGCAGGCGGCCGGCGTCACCCATGCCGATGGGGCCGCGCAGCTGCACGACATGGCCGTCCGCCGACACCTTCAGTGTGGCCTGGCCGATCGGGTCGATGCCGCGCGCCATCTGCCAGTACTCGCCCAGATCGGGAAGCAGGCCAAACAGCAGCGAAGCCGCCATTTGCAGCGCCCCCAAGCCCAGGGACAGGCGAGCCAGCCAGGTCCAGAGCGCAGTGCCGCCCATGCGCAGGTACTCGCTGGCGGCCCGCCAGGCGCCGACGATGCACCAGACATTGAAAGCGATCAGCAGCGGCCAGCCCAGCAAGGTGGCGATGGCGCTGATTTGCAAGCTGCCACCCTTGACGCTGATCCAGCTCATCACGCCGGTCAGCAGCATGGCCAGCGGCACCGACAGCAGCACATTGTTGAGCCAGAAGCTCTGCGCCAGGCTCTGCTCGCCATGCCAGTGCGAGGCGAGATAGCCGGGTCGGCGTTCGGTGGGCACCGGATGAGCGGCGCGCTTTGGGCTGGCCGAGCGGGGGCGGGCCTTGGCGGCCTGTTGCCAGCCGGTCGGGTCGCCGCCCGGCGCGGGAGTCTGGCTGGCGCTCTCGTCGGAGTGATCCGCCTGCGTCGGATCGTGGTTCTTCAGGCTCATGCTGCGGCTCCGGGAGGACGTGGCCTCACTGTAGCGGAGGCCACATCATGGCCGGGGCTGGAAATGTGGGGGTGGCAATGTTCACCTTGGGGGGGGGAAGGGGTGAACGAGTGAACAGGTGAACAGGTGAATGGTGAATGGTGAATGGTTGAACAAGCGGGGCAGGCGGCCGCGCTACGGTCTGCCTTACTTGAGCCTGGCCGCCAGCGCCGGGTGTGAATGCTCACGAGGGCGGGTCAACCTGGATTTGCAAAGCGCTGCCGCTGGCTATCGTGGCGGCTGCCTGATCAGGGCAGCCGAATCGAATCCAGTTCACAAGATCGCCTGCGCTTTTCCAATGTGAGCGCTGGCCCAGGGAGGAGAAAACCACCATGTCGCACATTCCGATGTTGCCAAGGCCGCAAGGCTGGGCCCGTTTCACGCGGGTCGCCGCCGCGAGCGCCATCCTCAGCCTCTGCGGTCTGTGCAGTCTTGGGGCCGCCCAGGCCCAGCACCCGATTCCGCCGCCCCAGGACCAGCCCTACCTGGGCCCCATCCGCATCCAGGTTGATGCCACCGATCTGGACCGCCACATTTTCCAGGTGCGCCAGCAACTGCCCGTGAAGGCCGGGCGCCTGACCCTGCTGTTTCCGCGTTACTTGCCCGGTGCCCATGGCCCCTATGGAACGGTGGACCGCCTGGCCGGCCTCAAGATCCAGGCCGGCACGCAGGAACTGGCCTGGCTGCGCGACACGGTGGACCCGTTTGCTTTTCATGTCGAGGTGCCGGCTGGTGTGAGCGAGTTGAACCTGGCCTTCCAGTTCCTGAGCCCGGTGCAGCGCGAAGGCGGCCGGGTGGTGATGACGCCCGAGATGCTGAACCTGCAATGGATCAGCATGCTGCTCTACCCGGCCGGCCACCATGCCAGCGCCATCCAGATGCAGGCCGAGGTGAGCCTACCGGCCGGCTGGACCCAGGCCAGCGCCCTGCGTGTAGATGGCCAAGTCGAGGAAGGGCCGGGCCGCCAGCGCCTGCGCTTCAAGCCGGTCAGCCTGGAGACCCTGGCCGATTCGCCCTTGTTCGCCGGCGCCCACACCCGCCGCATCGAGCTGGACCCGCCCGGCCATCCCAAGCCCGTGGTGCTCAACCTCATGGCCGATGACCCCGCCGAGTTACAGGCCAGCGAAGCGCAGATCCAGGCCCACAAAAACCTGGTGGTCCAGGCTGACCGCCTGTTCGCCTCCCGGCATTTCAAGCATTACGACTTTCTGCTGGCCATCTCCGGCCGCATGAGCGGCATCGGCCTGGAGCACCACGAGAGCAGCGAGAACGGCGTGGGCCTGGGCTACTTCAAGGACTGGGGCAAGCGCGCCGGCAGCCGCAGCCTGCTGCCGCATGAGTACACCCATTCCTGGAACGGCAAGTTCCGCCGCCCGGTCGACCTCTGGACCCCGCAGTTCAATGTGCCCATGCAGGACAGCCTGCTCTGGCTCTACGAGGGCCAGACCGATTACTGGGGCCGGGTGCTGGCGGTGCGCTCGGGCCTGGTCAGCCCCGAGCAGGCGCGCGACGCCTGGGCCGAGATCGCGGCCACCTACAGCCACCGCGCCGGGCGGCTCTGGCGCACTCTGCAGGACACCACCAACGAAGCCGCCATGGCCAAGAGCCGCAGCGGCAATGATTGGGGCAGCTGGCAGCGCGGCGCCGACTACTACGCCGAGAGCGGCCTGATCTGGCTCGACGCCGACACCTGGATTCGCGAGCAGAGCGGCGGCGCGCGCAGCCTTGATGATTTCGCGCGCTTGTTCTTCGGTGTGGAAGACGGCCGCATCGCGCCGCTGACCTACTCCTTCGAGGACATCGTCGCCACCCTGAACCGCGTGCAGCCGCGTGACTGGGCCGCCTTCTTGCGCCAACGCCTTGACCACAAAGGCCCCGAAGCGCCACTGGACGGCCTGGCCCGTGCCGGCTGGCGCCTGAGCTGGGCTGAGACGCCCAGCGAGTTCGCCCGCGCCGACGATTCCGAATGGAAGAACGACGACTTCGGCTACAGCCTGGGCCTCAACCTCAAGCGCGACGGCAAGGTCGAGGCCGTGCTCTGGGGCAGCCCCGCCTTCGAGGCGGGCCTGAGCCGCGCCGTCACCGTGGTGGCCGTCAACCACCAGGCCTACAAGAGCGAGCGCCTGTCCGCCGCCATCAGCGCCAACAAGAGTGGCGCCGCGCCGCTGGAGCTGCTGCTGCGCGAGGGCGACCGCTACCGCCAGGTCAAGATCGACTACCGCGGCGGCCTGCGCTACCCGCGCCTGAGCCGCATCGAGGGCAGCCCCGAGCGGCTCGATGGCGGCGTGCTGGCGGCGCGGAAGTGAGGGGCGGGCGAAGTGTGAAACCTGAGTTCTTGAGGGCGGACCGAGCGTCGGCCTCACATCCCTTCCCGCTCACTCCTCCCAGCTGAACCTCGCAATCGCCAGCGCCCCAAAGGCCAGTGCAAAGCCCAGCATCACGCCGACCGGGGCGAGGGCCTCGCTGAAGGGCAGGCCGCGCCAGGTCATGGCGTCGAGGCCGTCTACGGCCCAGCGGGTCGGGATGAAGAGCGAGGCCGCTTGCAGCCATTCGGGGAAGACGAAGGACGGCACCCAGGCGCCGCCCAGCATGACCATCAACAAGGTGGCCAGGATGGCCAGACCGCGGGTGGCCTCGGGCGACTTGCCCAGGGCCGCGATCAGCAGGCCGAAGCTGGCCGTCAGCAGGGAGAAGGCGAGCAGCACGGCCGCAAAGCCCAGCCAGCTGCCCTGCAAGCGCACACCGAAAGCGGCGATGGCGACCGCATAGATCAGCACGAAGATGATCAGCGAGATCAGGGTGCAGCTGGCGATGCGGCTGCCCAGCAGACGCGCTTTGGACAAGGGCGCCGCGCGCAGGCGCTGCCAGAGGCCTTGGCGGCGCATCAGCAGCAGGGCCACGCCGATGTCCACGCCCATCATCAGGATGAACTGCACACCCATGCCGGCAAAGGAATGGGCATAGCTGTTGTACGGAACATCGGCCTTGGCGCTGGCTTCCAGCTCCCGGGTGCTGAAGGGCGGGCTCATGGTGAAGCCGCTGCGGCCTGTGTCAGCTGCTGAAGCCGCCGAAGCCCCAGCTTGCGGCGCCCGGGCGCTGCGCTCCTGCACGCGGGCGATGCTGTCGAACATGGCCGTCAGCTCCTGGCGCTGCTCGGTCGGCAGCGCCGTGTTGTCGGCCACTTGGGTTCGCATGTCCTTCATCACCGGCGCGCCTTGGCCGCTGAAGGTGTCGGCGCTGACCAGCTGCATCACATGCTGGGCCAGCAGGCCGCGCACCATGGGCAGGACCATGGCCTGCGAGGGGTCGTAGTGCAGGGTGATCTCGGGGCGCTTGCCCTCGGGCCCGGCGAACAGGGCGCGGCCCGCCTGCTCGCCAAAGCCGGCCGGCAGAACGATGGCCGCCCGCAGCTTGCCGGCCTTCACCTGGGCCAGGGCGGCGTCGGCGTCCAGGCTCTGCACGGCCAGGCTGGGGTCGGCCTGCAGGGCGGCGCTGATCTTGGCCGTCAGGGGGCTGTGGTCTTGGTCACTGATGGCGATCGGCACGGGGCTGGCTTTGCTGCTGCCGCCCCCTTTGCCGCCGAACAGGCTGCCGAAGAAGGCGGCAATCAGGATGGGCGCGATGATGCTCATCAGCACTGCGCGGCGGTTGGAGAAATGCAGGTAGAGGTCTTTGCGGACCAGGGCGAGGAAGGCGTTCATGGCGGCGGTCTCTTTGTCGGCGGGCAGAGGGTCAGGTCGTGGCGGCGCTGGCCTTGGAGCTTGAGAATTTTTGTAGCGAGTGGCTGTCAGGCTAGGCTGAGCGCGGACTGATCAAGTCCTGAGGACTTGATCTGCCTTGCGAAGGACTCGGCCTCTGGTCGAGGCGGACGGAGCGCAGGAACCGGAACGTACTTCCTGTACGTGAGGATTCCGAGCACCGGACCAACGACGCATGGCAGTCGCGCAGTAGAAAACTCACAAGCTCTCAGTCGCGCAGCTGGCGGCCGGTCAGGGCGAGGAACACGTCTTCAAGATTTGCCCGGCCCGAGCTGATGTGGCGTGGCTTGAGCCCGGCCACGGCCAAGGCGCTCAGCACGGCCGCACTGCCCGCGCCCAGCTCGCTCAGGCCGATCTGCAGCTGGCTGCCGCGCGCCTGCAACTGCTGCACGCCGGGCAGGGCGCGCAGCGTGGCTTCCAAAGCGCCATCAACCTCGTGGTCCAGTTCCAGCTTCAGTGTTTCAGCCGCTGGCAGCAGGCGGTAGAGCTCGGCCAAGCTGCCATGGGCGACTTGCTGGCCATGGTCCATGATGATCACCCGGTCGGCCAGGCGCTCCACTTCTTCCATATAGTGGGTCGTGTAGACCAAGGCCTTGCCGGCGCGCTTGAGCGCTTCGAGCTGCTCGAAGATGGCGTTACGGCTTTGCGGGTCGACGCCGGCGGTTGGCTCGTCCAGCAGCAGCACATCCGGCTCGTGAACCAGGGCGCAGGCGATGTTGAGGCGGCGCTTCATGCCGCCGCTGAAGCTGCTCGGCTTGTCCTGCGCCCGCTCGGCCAGGCCGACCTGGGCCAGCACCGCCAGGGCGCGCGCCTTCAGCTGCGCCGCCGGCAGCTCGTAGAGCGCGCCAAACAGCTCGATATTGGCCAGGGCCGGCAGGTCCTCGAACAAGGCCAGCTCTTGCGGCACCAGGCCGATGCGGCGCTTGTAGGCGAACTCGTCCTGGCTCAGCGCCGCGCCGCCCACCGTGACCGAGCCGCCATCGGGCCGGCTCAGACCCGCCAGCATGGCGATGGTGCTGGACTTGCCCGCGCCATTGGGGCCCAGCAGGCCCAGCACCTCGCCGGCGCCGACGGTCAGGCTGAGGCCGCGCACCGCCTCGCGTGTGCCATAGCGTTTGTGCAGCGCCTGCGCTTGCAGCAGTTCTTGTTTCATGCGGGCTCCTCGCTCTGGGGAATCTCAATGCCCGCATGCTAGGGCTCAGGCCCGCCCCGCCCTAGCGGGCTGCGACGGATGGACAGAGGCCGGGGTGAAACGACAGCGCCGGGTGTGAGCGGCCGGCCGCTGCACTGGGTCCTAGCGCTGGGCCTGGCTCTGCAAGCGAAGCCAGGCCGCATGGACCCGCGCCATGGCTGGCCGCAGATCGGCCCAGGCCTCGCCGTCCAAGCCCGCCGGCTGGCGCAGCAGATGGGCGCGTGGCTGGCTCAGCAGCTCGCCCCGGCAGGCGATGACGATGCGGTTGCAGCCGTCGGGGTCGTTCACCTGCAGCAGCGCGTCGCCGAACAGGGCCTGAAGGCGCGCCAGATGCAGCTCCACATCGGCATGGTGGCTGTGCAGATTCAGCACCAGCAGGCCGTCCTCCGCCAAGGCGGCATGGCAGTCGGCGTAGAAGCGCTGCGAGCACAGGGCCGGCGGCGTGCCCTCGCGGTCGAAGCCGTCCACCATCAAGACATCGAGCGGCGCCGGCGGCGCGGCCACGAAATCGGCGCCGTCGGCCTCGCTGACCCAGAAGCGCGCGCTGTCGGCCGGCACGCCGAAGCGCTGGCGCAGGGCGATCACATGGGGGTTGATCTCCAGCACCTGGATCTGGGTCGCGGGCAGGTGGCGGTGGCAGAACTTGGCCAGGGAGCCGCCACCCAGGCCGATCATGGCCAGGCGCGCCGGGGCCGGCTGGAACAGCAGAAAACCCATCATCAGCTGGGTGTAGCTGAGGTCCAGGGCGTCGGGCCGCAGCAGTTCCATGCGGCTCTGGATGGCGCTGTGCGAAAACTGCAGGCTCAGCGTGCCCAGGGTTTCCTGGACATAGGGGCGGACATGGGGGTCGGAACTCATGGGCGAGGGTCAGGTCAGGTTGAAGTTCCGCGCACTTTTGCAAGCGCGCCGCAAGCTGCCCGGCCTAGGATGGGGTGATCGTCATTGTCCCAGGCGCGGGAAGGCCCGCGCCGCCAGCAGCATAGAAAAGGCAGGCTCCCCATGTCCGTCCAAGATCTGTACCGCAAGACCCGCCTGGCCACGGCCGAAGATGCGCTGAGCCTGCTGCGCAACGGCGACTTCATCATCATCCCGACCGGGGTGGGCGAGCCGCCGACGCTCTTGCATGCGCTGTCCGCCGCGCGCCGGCAGTTCCACGACATCAAGCTGGGCCAGATCCTGGCCGTGCGCAAATACGGTTACTTCGACCCCGAGACCGTCGAGCATGTGCGCCATGTGGCCTTCTTCTACGGCGCCGCCTCGCGCGCCGGCGGCAAGGAAGGCTGGGTCGATTTCATCCCCAGCTATTTCTCCGAAATGCCGTCCCTGATCGAGCGCGGCCAGATCCCGGCCGATGTGGTGCTCTCCATGGCCTCGCCCATGGATGCCCATGGTTACTTTTCGCTCAGCCTCGGGGCCGACTACACCATGGCCGCCATCAAGAAAGCGCGCGCCGTGATCCTCGAGGTCAACCCCAATGTGCCCTTCGCCAACGGCGCTTGCACCGTGCACATCTCCCAGGTCAGCGGCCTGATCGAGAGCAGCGAGCCGGTGGCCGAGGTGGGCCTGCCCAAGATCGGCCCGGTGCAGGAGGCGATCGGCAAGTACGTGGCCGACATGATCGAGGACGGTTCGACCCTGCAGATCGGCTACGGCGGCATTCCCGATGCCGTGGTCATGCAGCTGAGCGCCAAGCGCGACCTGGGCGTGCACACCGAGATGATTGGCGACGGCATCATGAGCCTGGTCGAGAGCGGCGCCGTCACCAACAAGCGCAAGAACTACCTGCCCGGCAAGATGGTCGCCACCTTCGCGCTGGGTTCGCAAAAGCTCTACCGTTTCATGGACCGCAACCCGGGCCTGGAAATGCACCCGGTCGATTTCACCAACGACCCCTATCTGGCCGGCCAGAACGACAACTTGGTGGCCATCAACGCCACCTTGCAGATCGATCTGCTGGGCCAGTGCGGCTCGGAGAGTCTGGGCCCCACGCCGTATTCAGGCACCGGCGGCCAGAGCGATTTTGTGCGCGCCGCCAACCGCTCGCGCGGCGGCAAGGCCTTCATCGTCTTGCCTTCCACCGCCAAGGACGACAGCATCAGCCGCATCGTGCCCACGCTGACCCCGGGCACGCATATGAGCACCAGCAAGAACGACATCAACTACGTCGTCAGCGAGTTCGGCGTCGCCCAGCTGCGTGGCAAATCGGCCAAGCAGCGCGCGCTGGAGCTGATCAACATCGCCCACCCCAACTTCCGGGAGGAATTGCGGGCGGCGGCGAGGAAGATCAATTTGCTGTGAGGGCTATTGCCCCCAGTTGAGCTCTCGAATTTCGGTCTTGAATCCAAGTTGAAGAGAGCGACATTCGGAAACAAGGAGCCGTGGAGCATTGGATAGGCCAAACTCAGCGGTGGATCCCCGCTGATCTTTGCGTGCTCTATGGCTGACTGTTTCCCTCGCCTCTTCGTGGCCGCCGTACAGCGGCTTTGACTGGCTCTCCTCCAGTATTCAGGCACGTTAACTGACCATGCCGCTGGATCGCGCGCGCCCTGAAACTCAATTCAGGCCCGCATTGAGCTCGTGAGGAGCTGATCGAGGCCGAGCCAGTGACTGAGTCGGCGCGAGGTGTGTGTTACACGCCGACCCATGCCCAGTCGTGATCGACCCGCGGCCTCTGCTGTTCAGTTTTGGTCACTCGTCAAGCTGAAGACGTTTACAGGTACCCGCTCTTGTTTTGAGTGCAGAACTGACCTAACTTGAATGCTCGACGTGATAGTTTGAGTTTGTGCATAGGTGAGGAGATTGCTTAGTGGGTGTGCCTGTCGATGCAACAAGGGATCTGTTAGCGCCTATCGACCTTGTGAGTCGATTTTGTGGCCGTTTCACTTTCGTCCCAATTCCTGAAATCCTGCGTTGGATGTGGATGGACTGAGGTTTGTCGTGCCTCGTCATTTGGTGATGCCTCCCTTGTTGGCGCCGGTGGCGACAGGCATCCATTGGTGCGTCTGGGTCCGACGCGACTTCCATTGATGCCAAGTTTGGTCTTGTGTTTCATTCGGTAAGGATGCTCGCCTACGCACTTATTTGCCCTTGGACGCGGTCAAGAATAATCCTAGGAGAGTTAATTATGAGTAGTGCGCGGATTCAATCTTGGCAAATAGGAGTAGTCGAGGGGAAAATACCGGATACAAATAACGCCGGTGGCTCTATCACTGCAGCCGGGATGGCCCGAAATCCTGCCGATTTCTATAAATCAAACAAGTATGGTTTGATCTGATTTTACACTGCGGTGCGATACCAATGCAAGGTGCGGAAATTAGTTGCAATTGGTTTTCTGTTTGTGGCTGGAGTGCTTCTGAATCAGGCAAAGGCCGCATTTCCGGCGGTCGAGGTTGGCACTCAGACCTGCCGAATCAGCTTTTGCCGCCCGACTGCAAACCAACTGTGCGTGGACCTTGGGCAATGGCCCTCTGGAAGTTCCTTCTATCAGGTGTGGCTCAGCAGAAAAAGCGGTTGTTGCTACCTCTCGTCGCCCGGACATCACCTAAACAACACGTGCTGGTGGGGTTGGGATATCAAGCCTCTCCGCTATGAATGTCCGCCCCATTCGACGCTTGGCGGGTCAACGTGCACCTGTAACGCGAACTACAAGGAAACTGCTGGAGGTAGTTGCGCTTTGGTTGACGCCGCAAATCCTGACAAGGACCCTGACACAGGGCCATGTGTCGGCAATCCTTGCCTACCTGCGACAGGTGCCAAGGTTCAGTTGGAACCGATCTTCTCGGTACCAGGCAGAAAGGCCCTTGATTTCTGGCTCCGCTACCGATCTCAAACTGCATTTGGGACGAATTTGCGCCGAGGTGCAGACCTTGGGCATGGCTGGTTGCACCGGTTTAGCCGGCAGATTACACCGGCCCTATTACCTGGAAGCAATGGCGGATTCATAGCTCTGCGCGAAAGCGGACAGTTGCTTGAATTCCGCCCGCTGAATGAAGCAATGACGATTTATTCTACGGATGCGGATCAGACTGCTCGTCTATACCGGTTGGTGAATGGTGATGTAACGACGGGTTGGCGCCTCGTTGACGAAGCGTCGGGCATTGAAACCTATTTGGCCACGGGATTTGGCGCAAGCTTGCTCGGTGTATTGACTGAGGTTTGGAAGCCCAATGGGGAAATTCTGTTTCTCACCCTTGGGGATGGTCGAGGTGAAAAGCTCAATGCCAGCATGTCGACCTGTATGGCTTTGGCGCCGAACTCTGCAGTTACGCCAAAGGAGAAGATTTGGTGTATCACTGACAGTACTGGTCGCCAATTGCAGTTCACTTATGATTTGCGGGGGAATCTTGTAGGTGTAATTGATCCATCAGGTCAGCCAATTGTGTTTGAGTTAGATGGCCCTACCGCCAGTTCAACGGGCGCCGGCAGCACTTTGACTGCAATTCGATTTGGCGACGCAAGTAAGCGACTGTTTCACTATGACGAAGGCGCATCCTTCACGGGCGGAGCTAAGTGGCCATATGCGTTGACAGGAATATCGGACGAAGCTGGTGTGAGGTATGCAACCTTTAGATACCAAGCAGACGGCTCGGCGATTGAAACAGCGCATGGTGACTCTGCCGGACGGTATAAGTTGTCGTATGAAACCGATGCTGCTGGTAAACATCTGGCTTCAGTCGTGCAAGCGCCCACCGGTGCGGTATCACGGTATGAGTTTGCTGTAGTGCAAGGCATGAACCGAGTGTTGAGTTTGTCTCAGCCAAGCGGTGCAGGGGCTCCGCCCAGTACTTCGAAAATGGCATACGACGTAAACGGCAACGTTTCCAGCAGGGATGATTTCAACGGCAACCGCACTTGCCGTGCCCACGATCTAAGCCGCAATTTGGAAACTGCGCGCGTTGAAGGATTGCCCAGGAGCATGGTCTGTTCCACCGTTTTGACCATGGGTGCCAACCTTCCTGCGGGCAGCCGAAGGATCAGCAGTGAATGGCATCCGGACTGGCGACTAGTTACGAGGCTCGCCGAGCCAGGCCAGCTGACCACCCACGTCTACAACGGCCAGCCCGACCCTTTCAACGGTAACGGCGTGGCTTCTTGTGCCCCACCGACGGCGCTGCTGCCCGATGGCAAGCCCATCGTTGTACTCTGCAAGCGCGTAGAGCAAGCAACCACGGACGCGAATGGTGGCCTCGGGTTTGGCGCGACGCTTCAGGCTGGGGTGCCGGGCCGACTTCAGCAATTCACCTACAACGAATACGGCCAAGTGCTTTCCACCAAGGATGCGCTGAACAACACCACGACCTTTGCCTACTACAGCGACACCGGCGTTGACCACAACAGAGGTGACCTGCAAAGCATTGGCAATGCGCTGGGTCGAGTTACACGCTTCACTCAATACAACGCGCACGGGCAGGTCCTGCAGCAGATCGACCCGAACGGCGTAGCGACGGACTTCAGCTATGACCTTCGCCAACGTCTGACTCGGGTTGCCGTGGCCGGTCAGGCCTCGCAGTACTTGTACTGGCCAACCGGCCTGCTTCAACGTGTGGTGCAGCCCGATGACAGCTATGTGTTCTTTGACTACGACGACGCACACCGCTTGGTCGCCATCGGTGACAACCTCGGCAATCGCATCGATTACACGCTGGACCAGGCAGGGCAACGTACAGCAGAGCGGGTCAGAGATTCCGGTGGCAACTTGGCCAGGCAACTCAGTCGCGTGCATGACGCCCTGGGTCGAGTGCAGCAACTGACTGGAAGGGAGTGAGCCATGATCGCGAACTACCTAGTCAGGATTTCTCTGGCTCCACCGCTCGCAAGTTGGGTGGCGAGCCTGTTGATCGCATCCTCAAATGGTTCTATGGCTCAGGTATTGGAACTGCCTACGCCGCCCATATCACCTGCTCCCTTGGTTCAGCTTGGGTACGACGCCGAAGGCAATCTAACCATGCAAGTGCTGGCCCCTAAAGTGGACTCCAGCCGAGGCCAGAATCTCATCAGCACTCAGACTTACGACTCGCTAGGTCGGCGCAAGACCCACAGTGATTCCAGAAACGGGCTGACCCAGTTCACTTACGACGGCCTCGACCGGCTGATCCAAGTGCAAGACCCCCGCAAGCTCAAGACCCAGTACCGTAGAAATGGTCTTGGCGAGCTGCAAATGCTTGATAGTCCTGATGCAGGCATCAGTCTGGCCACGTTTGACGCCGCGGGGCATGTCAAGACACTCGCCGATGCCCGCGGTTTCTTCCGCAGCTTTGAGTACGATGCCCTGAATCGACTTAAAGTTCTGCAACTCCGCAGTCCGATCGATGACAGCCTTCGTAGCTTCTCGTGGACCTACGACCTCAACGACGAACTGCATGGTTATGGAGTTGGTCGACTAGGTCGAGCTCAAAGCCCGGAAGTCAGCTCGGACTACCGCTACGACGTACGTGGCCGAGTCCTCGAAACCCGCACGATACTCCAGGGTGACACAGCTTCCTTGTCTGTGTCTTACGGCCACGACCCAGTCGGCCGTGTAACTGGCATCCACTACCCGTCCGGCCGCTTCGTCTCGTTCCACTATGAGCAAGGGCAACTTGCAAGTATCAAACTCCAGGCTGACACCAGCAGTGCCGCCCTGACACTTCTCAGCCAGATACGGCACAGCCCCTTTGGGCCAGTTCAGTCCTGGCGTTGGCAGCAAGCGGGCGGCAACTCCAGCTTGCATGAACGGCTTTTCGACATCTACGGCCGCCCCTTGCGCTACACCTTGGGAAATTGGGCGCGCGACCTCAGCTACGACACGGCCGACCGTATCGGTGCCTACGCCCACTACGAGCTCAGCAGCGCTGCGCCTGTAGCCGCACTGAATCAGAGCTTCACTTACGACGAGCTGGGACGGCTGATTTCCGCGAACATGGGTGCTCAGAATTGGAGTTATGCCTACGACAGCAACGGCAATCGAACGCAAGCACGGAACTCTGGCGGACAACGCGGTTACACCATAGCTGACACCAGTAATCGTCTCGTTAGCATCAGCAACCCAATGCGTGCGCTGAGCTACGACGCCGCCGGCAACATCCTCAGCGACGCCAACGGCGGCAGCGCCTATACAGCCGTCTACAACCACGAAGGCCGCCTGGCCGAGCTGAGCTCCGGCAGCCTGGT